>JADZEE010000001.1 GCA_020850735.1 Gammaproteobacteria bacterium
CGCATGATCTGCGGGTCGTGCTCGACGACCACCAGCGTGTTGCCCGCGGCGCGCAGCCGCTGCAGCACGCCGATCACGCGCCCCATGTCGCGCGGGTGCAGCCCGATCGAGGGCTCGTCGAGCACGAACAGCGTGTTGACGAGCGAGGTGCCGAGCGCGGTCGTGAGGTTGATGCGCTGAACTTCGCCGCCCGAGAGGGTGCGCGACTGGCGATCCAGGGTGAGATAGCCCAGACCGACGTCGACGAGATATGCGAGCCGCGCGCGGATCTCACCGAGCAGCAGCTCGGTCGCCTGATCGAACGGGGGCGGCGGCGTGTAGCGGGCGAACAGCGTCTTGCAGCGTTCGAGCGGCAACAGCATCAGGTCGTGCAGGGTGAGTCCGGGCAGGGTCGCCAGGCGCGTCGCGTCGAAGTCCACGCCCGCCGGCAGGAAGCGTGGCGCACCGGCCAGCGCAGCGTCCGCCTCGGCGGCCGTGCCCAGCCGCCACAACAGGGCATCGGGCTTGAGCCGGGCACCACGACAGGTCGTGCACGGCGTATAGGCGCGGTATTTCGACAGCAGCACGCGGATGTGCATGCGGTAGTTCTTGGTCTCGAGCCAGTCGAAGAACCGGCGCGCGCCGTACCACAGGCCATCCTTTGACGGTCCCTCGCCCTCGATGACCCAGCGTTGCTCGGTTGCGCCGAGCTCGCGCCAGGGCACGTCCGTCGGCACACCGCGCTTGCGTGCGAACTTCAGAAGATCCCGCTGGCACTCTTGGTAGCTTTCGGTCTGCCAGGGTTTGACCGCGCCACCGGCCAGGGACCTGGACTCGTCCGGCACGACCAGGCCATAGTCGATGCCCATGCTGCGGCCGAAGCCGCGGCAGCTCTCGCAGGCGCCGAGCGGGGAGTTGAACGAGAACAGACTCGGCACGGGCGTGTCGTAGTGAATGTCACAGGCGGCGCAGTGCAGATCACGGGAGTAGCGCCAGCGCGCGCCAGGTCCGCCGTCGCCGTCCAGCACCTGCACGTCGACGCGGCCGCCGCTGCGCGCCAGCGAGATTTCCAGCGCCTCGGCGAGGCGTGCCCGGTTACCGGTGTCGAGGCGCAGGCGATCCTGAATCACGTCGAGGCGGCCGGCGTCCTCGGCGATGCGGGTATAACCCTCGCGCGCGAGTACGGCTTTCGCTTCCTGTGCGGCGAGATGGTCGGGTACGACCACGGGAAAGCTCACCACCAGCCGCTGTCCCGGTGCGGCGCGCGCCTCGAGCGCGGTGACGATGTCCGCTGGCGTATCGCGCGCGACGGTCTCGCCGCAGTGCCTGCAGTACAGTTGTGCGGTGCGCGCGAATAGCAGCTTGAGGTGATCGTTGAGCTCGGACATGGTCCCGACCGTGGAGCGCGAGGTGCGCACCGGGTTGGTCTGGTCGATGGCGATGGCGGGTGGGATCCCCTCGATGCGGTCGACCTGCGGCCGGTCCATGCGGTCGAGAAACTGCCGCGCATAGGGCGAGAAGGTCTCGACGTAGCGGCGCTGCCCTTCGGCGTAGAGCGTGTCGAAGGCCAACGAGGACTTGCCCGAGCCGCTGACGCCGGTGACCACCGTCAGGCTGCCGGTCGGGATCTCCAGATCGAGGTTCTTGAGGTTGTTCTGGCGAGCGCCGGCAATACGGATGCAGGCGGGCGCACTCGGGTCGCTGGTCATGGGTTCGTCATCGGCAAGGGGTTGCGGACCGCCACGGGAGTGAGGCGGGGCGCGGCGGCCCACCATGTCGCGGTGCGCGGCCGGCGCCTGGGCTATGATACGCGGATGGTGCAATGCGCAAGACGTTCCCGGCCCGGTCGCGGGCTGCGCTTGTCTTGCCGGTGACCTCGTTACGTCCCTGCGTGCGCGCCGCCGGCTCCCAGACCTCCCTGCCGCCCCCCCCGCAACGGCACCAGCGGATGCGCTGGCGCGCCACCCAGCGCCTGCTCGGCGCCATGCTGGTGGGCTACAGCTCGACGCTCGTGCCGCCGCTGGGCGTGTCGCTGTGGTACGGCGACGGCGAGGTCACGGTGTTTCTCATCTCCCTGATCCTGACCGTGTGTGTGGGCCTGGCGACCTGGCTGCCGGTCAGGAACGTGCGCACCGAGCTGCGGGTGCGGGACGGCTTCATCGTCGTCGCCCTGTTCTGGACCGTGCTCTCGCTGCTGTCGGCCGTGCCCTTCGTGCTCGGTCCGCACCTCACCTTCACCGCAGCGGTATTCGAGGCGGTGTCGGGATTCACCACCACCGGCGCGACCGTCATCAGCCACATCGACGGTCTGCCGCAGTCGATTCTGTTCTACCGCCAGCAGATCCAATGGCTCGGTGGCATGGGTATCGTCGTGCTCGCCGTTGCCGTGCTGCCGATGCTCGGCGTCGGCGGCATGCAGCTCTATCGCGCCGAGACGCCCGGGCCGATGAAGCACGAGAAGCTCACGCCGCGGATCGCCGATACCGCACGCATCCTGTGGATCATCTACGTTGCTCTGACCATCGCCTGCGCACTCGCGTTCTGGGCCGCGGGCATGAGTCTGTTCGACGCCGTCGGCCACAGCTTCTCGACACTCGCCACGGGCGGCTTCTCCACCCATGACGCCAGTCTGGGCTACTTCGACAGCGCGGCGATCGACTACATCGCCATCACGTTCATGTTTCTGGGCAGCATCAATTTCGGCCTGCATTTCAAAGCCTTCTCCGGGCGTACGCTCGCGGTCTACGCGCGCGACTCCGAAGCCATGGCGTTCTGCCTCATCATCGCCGTGTCCGTGGCGGTGATGACCGCGTTGCTGCTGGTCGAGCAGGAATACGGCGACCTGGTCACGGCAATCCGCTACGCCGCGTTCCAGGTCGTGTCGGTGATCACCACCACCGGCTTCACCACGGCCGATTTCGCCAACTGGCCGTCGTTCCTGCCGATCATGCTGATGTACATCAGCTACATCGGCGGCAGCGCCGGCTCGACCGCCGGCGGCATCAAGGTGATACGCGTGGTGCTGCTCGTCAAACAGATCCACCGCGAGGTCTTCACGCTCATTCACCCGCGCGGCGTCCTGCCGGTGAAGGTCGGCGGCAAGGCCGTGAGCGAGACCGTGCTGAGCGCGATCTGGGGTTTCTCGGCGTTGTACGCCGGCAGCACGGCGGTGCTCACGCTGCTGTTCGTGTGGGCGGGTCTGGACACCCTCTCGGCGTTCTCGGCCACCTCGGCCTGCCTCAATCTGCTCGGACCGGGTCTGGGCGATGTGGCCGTCTCCTTCGCGACGACATCGCCCGCGGCGCAGTGGATCGGCACGTTCGCGATGCTGCTCGGGCGCCTGGAGATCTTCACCCTGTTCGTGCTGCTGACGCCGGCCTTCTGGCGCTCGTAGCGACGCGCCGCCCGGCGTGCGTTCAGGGACGGCGCAGCCCGTCGAAGCGCTGCTGCCAGTACGGCGAGCCGAAGCTCGACACCATGACTTTGCCGGTGTGCCGGCTCGGCGCGTGGATGAAGCGTTCGTCGCCGAGGTAGATGCCGACGTGCGAGTAGCTGCGGCCGGTGGTGTTGAAAAAGACCAGATCGCCCGGACGGCGTTCGTCCACGGGTCGCGGCGGCATCGCGGCGGCCATGGTCGCGGTGTCGCGCGGCAGTTCGACACCGAGCTGGCGGTACACGTAGCGCACGAAACCCGAGCAGTCGAAACCCTGCGCCGGGGTCTCGCCGCCGCTGTGGTAAGGCTTGCCCTGGAGGCTCAAGGAGTAGGCGAGCACACCGAGCAGATCCGGACCCGGCGGCAGCTCGACCGTTGCCGGGGCGGGTACCGCCGGCGGTGTAGTCGCAGTCGGCGGCGGCGCCGGTGTCACACGTGCGCAGCCCGCGCCGAGGACGACGGCGGCGAGGACGAAGCCGGTGGCGATACGTCGCGCTGCGCGCACGCGAAGATTATAGCGGCCAGTTCCTGCGGGCAGCCGCTAGCGGGCGGGGCGGGCTCATGGAACCGGGTCGGGCAGCAGTCGTACGTGCGTGAGTGTCGCGCCCTGCAGGTGGCACTCGAAAGCGCGCATCAGCGGTACGGACAGGGAAGTGCGATAGTCGATGTTGCCGCGGATGCGCTCCACGCCGGTCGCGGGCACGATCGATCGCGGCAGGGGGCGCAGAGTGCCCTCCATCGGGTTGACCAGGAGCTGCGTGACCGCCGCTGCGCAGGCGAGCCAGCCGCAACGCTGCGAATCGGGCATCGGCGCGTCGCGGTCGCAGCCGCGCACTTCGACGATGCGCCCGTCGCGCCACAGGGCGTAGGGCGCCGGCGCCGCGGGTGCACGCCACAGCCGCCAGCCGGCAGCACCCGTCAGCGCGACGAGCAACAGGGCGCTGCCTGCGGCGAGCGCGCGGGTCGGTCCCCTTCGTTTCCCGCTCATCCGGTCCCGCGTCCGGGTGCCGGCTGCAGCCGCTGCCTGTCGATACCCATCGAGCGCCGATTGTGCTGCGAAACATCGCGCTGCACCAGGCGCCGCAGCGCGTCGCCGGGATCTCGTTGCGTTCCGACAGGAAAGCTGCAATCATGCGTAAAAATCACCTAACATCATGAATAACAAGGAAATATGTCATGCCGTGCATATATCGCCCGAGCTTCCGCTCGGTGTGCTCCCTGGTGGCCTGCCTGGTCCTGGTCAGTCCCTTGCGGGCGGGCGCCGCGACGGTGCTCGAGTATCGCTTCGATGACGGCGCCGGTGGCGCGACGCTGCTGAATCCGGGCCTGGTGATCCAGGATCCGAACCTGATCGGCGTGTCTGCCTGGAGCGACACGGACGCCACCCTGATCGCCAACGGCCTGAACGGTCTCGGTGCCCTGCCCGGTCGCGCGATTGCCGCGCGCAGCTGGCACGACGGCAACTCCTTTCTGTTCTCCTTCGACGTCGCCAGCGGCTATCGCCTGGACCTGAGCGGCTACCGCTTCGACGAGCAGGGCTCGAGCGGTGCCCAGGGCCTCGGTCCGACGTCCTGGATGCTGTCGATCAATGCCGCACCGGTCGCCAATGGTACGGCGTCGCGCGGCAATCCCGGCGTGAATCACGCCGCGGACCTGGCCCTGAACGGACTCACCGGCTCGGTGACGCTGGCACTCTTCGCGACCGGCGCCGAGCAGACGCCCGGCAATCCGACCGACAACTCCGCCAACGCCACCTGGCGGGTCGATAACTTCACCCTGCTCGGATCGGTCACGACCGTGCCGCTGCCGCCGGCACTGGCGCTGCTGGCGGCGCCGCTGTTCGGCGTCCTGACCGTGCGCCGCCGGGGCGGGAACCCGCAGCCTTTGCCGGCGCAGGCAAAGCCCATCAGCAAGGGAGACGGCGCATGAAAATGCAATACGGCCAGATCGCGGGCACTTTCTACACCATCCGGTTCGGCAGCGCCGCCATGGTGCTGCTGCTGCTCGGGGCGGGCGTCATCGGTGCCGCCGCGCACCAGACCTTCGACCTCTCGCTCGGGATCCCCGGGCACCAGGGCCTGATCTGGATGGCGTTGCTCGCCTTCGTGCGCGGCACCTCGCCACTGCGCTGGGCGGCGACGATCACCGCCTTCGGCGCGCTGACCGCGTCGGTGCTACCGGCCTTCGGCGGCCACGGTCCGCTCACCGGCTGGCATTACCTGCTGACCGGCATTGGTCTGGACCTCGCCTTCGCGTTGTGCGGCCGCCGCCTGCCGGCGGTCCCGGTGATTGCCGTGGGCGCGGCGCTGGCGTTCGCGCTCAAGCCGGTCTCGAAATGGCTGCTGGCCGCTGCCTTCGATTTCCAGTTCGGCTCCATCGTGCACGGCCTCGGCTACCCGCTGTTCACCCATCTCGCCTTCGGGCTGGCCGGCGGCATGGTCGGCGCGAGCGCTGCCGCGCTCGTGCACCGCGCGGCCCGCGCATCCGGCTGATCCGCACCGTCGCGGGTACCCGTGCGCCCGCCGCGGGCGCCGCGGCGATGGCACGGCGGGTGCGAGGTGCCTGCGGAGTCTCGTCGTAGCCCCATGAAAACGCCACGCCAGGTGGTGTTCACCAGCGCCCTCGTCACGGCGCTGCTCGCCATGGCTTCGCCCCTGCGTGCCGGCGATGCGCCCTACGCGCTGGGCGAGATCGTCGTCACCGGCCATCGCCCGGCGGTGGAATCCATCGGCACGGTGCGCGAGCTCGACGCCGGCGATCTCGAGCGCGCCGGTATACGGTCCGTCGACGAGGCGCTCGCGCTGCTGCCCGGGGTCAACGTGCGGGTGGGCGGTGATGGCACGCCGCGCGTCGATGTCCGCGGCCTGCGCACGCGGCAGGTGAAGCTGCTCGTCAACGGCATCCCCTTCAACGCCGCCGCGGACGGCCAGTTCGATCCGACGCTCATCCCCGCGGAATTCATCAGCAAGGTCAAACTCACCACCGGCGCCGGTTCGCAGCTCTACGGCGACGGCGCGATCGCCGGCGCGATCAACATCGTCACCCGCCAGGGCGCCGGTAAGCCGGCGGCGAGCGTCCGCGCCGAAGCAGGCGACGGCGACCACCAGCGGCTGGTGGGGACCTACTCGGCGGCCACCGACCATGCCAGCGTGTTCGTAAGCCTCGGCCACCAGAGTCGCGACGGCTGGCCGCTGGCGGACGCTTTCGAGTCCACCACCGAGGAGAACGGCGGCTGGCGCAACAACAGCGATCGCCGCCGCGAGAACGTCTACGCCAACGCCACCTGGGAGCCCGGCGCGGCCTGGAGCCTGGGCGCCACGCTGAGCTACGTCCAGGGCGAGCACGGCATTCCCGGCTCGACCATCGACGATCCGAGCGACATCTACGCCAACCGTCCGCGCTACGACCGTGTCGACGCCGAGCACGCCTACTACCTGCAGCTCAACGCCGCCTGGGCGCCCGGCGGCGCGTGGCGCAACGACAGCTGGGTCTACTACAGCAATCTGGTGGAAGACACCAACCGTTATGTCGACGCGACCTTTGTGCCGGTCACCGATGCGAGCGTGAAGAACAGCTTCACGGACGAAACGCGCACGCGCATCTACGGTTTTCACAACCATACGACCTGGGAGCATCCCCTCGGCGGCAATCTCACCTTCCTGATCGAAGGCCGCCAGGAACGCCTCGACGAGGACTGCGTCGTCCAGGACGTGCCGTTGCCCGCGCCCGCGCCATCCGCGGTTCCGCCACCGCCCGTGCCGCCGGCACCACCGCCGGACACCTTCGCACTGGAGCTCACCAACCTCAGTACCAACGACCACGGATTCACGACCGCGGCGGGCGGCAACGATCCGGTCGCGCGCCTGACCGCGACCAACCGTCCCGGTGGCGGCATCGACTTCACACTCGAGAGCCTCGCCATCGACGAGTTCGGACCGGGCAGCTACCTGCAGGCCGTGTTGCTGAGCCCCGGTCCCGGTGTCGACACCAGCGCCTGGAGCTGGTCGCAGGGGATCGGCAGTGACGGCGAGATCGGCAACATTCTGTTCAGCAATACCGACGACGCGGACGGTTACGCCTATCCCATCCGCGTCAACTTCCGCCGCCCCGGGCAGGGCGATCCGCTGCTCGCCGGCGAGACCGGGCAGTGGTTCTTCGACACCGGTGACGTCACCGATCTGTTCAGCGTCGCGACCCCGCGCACCGGTCCGGCCGGCGACGACATGTTCGCGGCCATCCGTATCCGCGGCACCGACGCCAGCGGTTTCTGGGGCGTGTCGGGGGTCGACTTCACCGGCGGCGGGCCGACCAACCGTGTCTTCGTCCAGGCCCCGGCGGCGATCGTCCCCGGCGGCGCGGGACCGCCGCCGCCACCGATCACCCCGGCTGACGGCGGGACGGGCGGCGGCGCGCTGCTGGCCCGCAGCTGCAGCGGCGGGGGTGGCGGCGGCGCCGGTACCGGCGGCGGGGTCAACCGGGTCGAGCGCGTGGCCGGCGCGCGCTTCGGCAGGCGGCTCCTGACCCAGGAGCGCGCCGTCGAGGTGTTCACGACCGCGCTGGAGTACACCATGACGCCGTTCGCCCGCACCGGGCTCGTGTTCGGCGCCGGCCACCACTGGTTCGTCCGCGACGACGGGACCAGCACGGAGGACAGCGGCATCAATGCCGGCATTTATTACGATCTCACGGCTTCGACCCGCCTGCGCGCGAGCGCGGCGCGCAAGCTGCGCATCCCCAGCATCAGCCAGCTGTACAACCCGCAGGGCGGCAACCCGGGGCTGGCGTTCGAGACCGCCTGGGCCTACGAGGCCGGCGTCAGCCAGGATGCCGGCCGCTACGGCCGCATCGATCTGACCGGGTTCGTGCAGGATGTCGACAATTTCATTCAGCGCGACGCCGTCACGGGCCTGTTTGCCAATGTCGAAAAATCCCATTTCCACGGCGTGGAGATCAACGCCGAGAGCCGGTATTTCGACCACCTGCTGCTGCGCGCCAGCTACACGCGCCTGCACACGCGCGACGAATCGCCCGGTGCCACCCGCAAGCAGATCCAGTACGTGCCCGAGCACAAGCTGATCGCACAGGCCGCCTGGGACGTCACCGCGGCGGTGTCGGCCTGCGCGTCGCTCAGCTACATCGCGGACCAGTACTTCTATGCGCGCGGCGGGTCGTCGGTGCGCGCGCAGCTCGACGATTACGCACTGGCCGACCTGAAGCTGTCCTGGGCGGCGATCGACGACCGCGTGCGCCTGTACGTCGGCGCCGACAATGTCTTCGACCGCAACTACGAGGAGAGCTACGGGCTGCCGCAGGCCGGGCGTTTTGTCTACGGCGGTGTCGAGATCACGTTGTTCTGATCCGGCACCCGCGGATCTCCGCGGCGTGCACGGCCTGGCTCTATACTGGCGGTCCGGGCCCATTGAGCAACGACGGGATCGACGATGAAGTACGTGAATCTCGGCCGCACCGGCCTGAAGGTGTCGCGCATCTGCCTGGGCATGATGACTTACGGTTCGCCCGCCTGGCGCGAGTGGGTGCTCGACGAGGCGGCGGCATTGCCGTTCATCCGCCGCGCGCTCGAGCTCGGCATCAATTTTTTCGATACCGCCGACATCTACTCCGCCGGGCTCAGCGAGGAGATCCTCGGCCGCGCGCTCAACACCTGCAACGCCCGGCGCGAGGAGGTCGTGATCGCGACCAAGGTCTACTTCCCCATGGGCCGCGGGCGCAACGAAGGCGGGCTCGGGCGCAAGCACATCCGGCACGCCATCGACGCCAGTCTGCGCCGCCTGGGCACCGACTACGTCGATCTCTACCAGATCCACCGCTTCGACTACGAAACGCCGATCGAGGAGACGCTGGAGGCGTTGACCGAAGTGGTGCGTGCCGGCAAGGCACTGCACGTCGGTGCCTCGTCGATGTTCGCCTGGGAGTTCGCCCGCTACCTGTACCTGGCTGAACGGCGGGGATGCGCGCGTTTCGCGACCATGCAGAATCACTACAACCTCGTCTACCGCGAGGAGGAACGCGAGATGCTGCCCCTGTGCCGGGCCGAGGGCATCGGTGTCATCCCGTGGAGCCCGCTCGCGCGCGGATTCCTTGCCGGCAACCGCAGCCGCGATCGGCAGGCCACCGGCCAGACCGACCGGGCCCGTACCGACGACTATGCCGCCCGGCTTTACTACCAGGCGGACGATTTCGCAGTGGTCGAGCGGGTCGGCGAGATCGCGGCTCGGCGCGGCGTTTCCCACGCGCAGATCGCGCTCGCCTGGCTGTTGCACCAGCCGGCGGTGAGCGCGCCGATCGTCGGCGCGAGCCGGATGGCGCAGCTCGAGGAAGCCGTGACCGCCGTGGATCTCGAGCTCGGCGACGACGAGCTCGCCGCCCTGGCCGAGCCCTACCGGCCACATCCCGTGCTCGGGCACAACTACGGCGATGCCATGGGCATGCGCCGGTGAGCGGCGCCAGGCTGCGCGCGCGCTTACAGCTTGCGTTCGCCGGCGATCAGATCGCGAAACCAGTCGACGACGGTTTCTTCCTGCAGATCGCGCAGCTCGCCGGCATCGAAGAAGGCGCCGTAGCAGACCGGACAGCTCTCGAAGCGAATGTGCGACTGGCGCGCGTGCACCATCCGGATCATCGGCACGTGGCACACGGGGCAGTCGATCCGGTCGATCCGGTCGTACTGCCTGCCGACGCCCGCGTCACCGGTGTCGACCAGCGCGCCGCCGCCGAAGGCCCGCAGCTCCTCGGCTTCGAGATTGTCGAGCCACAGGCCTTTGCATCCCGTGCAGCGGTCCACCTCGATCGACGCGTACTCGACGGTTTGCGTGGCGGCCTGACATTTCGGACATTGCATGGGAATACCCCGTCGGAGCCGGACGTCAGCCGGGCAGGGGCGAAACACCGAACATCGCCCGGTGGTAGTGCAGGATCGCCGCGAAGGCGAGCAGCGCGACGACGATGCGCCACCAGCCGATCTCGCCGATGCGCAGGCTGTTGCGGCCCTGGATGATCGCCACAAACGGTACGTTCGAGGTCATCGACGCGAAGCGCGCCCAGCGTTCACCAAAGGCGGCGCGACGTTTGGCGTCGATGGACGCGGTGCCGGCCAGCGCGAGCACGAGCAGCGCGCCGAACAGCACCAGCGAGGCCGCGTCGCCGTTGACCGCCAGGTGTGCGATCGCCCACAGCGCGACGCCCCACAGGAACGGATGGCGGCTCACGCGCAGGATCCCGGTGACGGCGTCGTCGCGCTCGAGCAGCTTTTCCGCCGCGACGGCGGTCGGGTTGCGCGTGGTCAGGCCGATCACGGCGAACAGGAACGCGAGCGCGACCAGCGCGATCGCCAGCGGTTTGAGCGCCTGGCGCTGTCCCCAGAGGTCGATCGGTGGTGCCCGGCCGTAGGCGCTGGCGAGCCAGACGATGCCGGCGGCCGCAACGACCGAGTAGACCGCGAGGTAGGGGCGCTCACCGATCCGCGCGATGAGTAGCGCGCGCAGTGCGGTGCCCGAGACCAGCAGGTGGGTGCCGACGAAAAACGCGGCTGCGGCGATGAGCTCGATCACGATACGACCTCCCGGATGCGGATCCTGTCGCCGCCATTGTGAGCGAGTCCGGGCCGGCCGCAAAGCCGCGCCGCGACCCGCGTACGGCTGGCTGCGAACCATACGCTCCGGCTCAACGGCCGGCGCCCTGGATCCTGGCCCAGGTGTCGCGCAGCGTCACGGTCCGGTTGAACACCGGCCGGCCCGGGGCGCTGTCATGGCGATCGACGCAGAAATAGCCGAGGCGTTCGAACTGCAGCCGCGTTTCGGGCGCGGCGTCGGCCAGGCCGGGTTCGACGCGGGCATCACGGATCACCGCCAGCGAATCCGGGTTGATGTGCGCGAGGAAATGCACCTTGTCGTCGTGCTCCGGATCCGGGACCGTGAACAGGCGATCGTAGAGCCGGACTTCGGCGGTAACGGCGTGCGCCGCCGATACCCAGTGGAGGGTACCTTTGACCTTGCGCCCGTCCGGGGCGTTGCCGCCGCGGGTGGCCGGATCGTAGCGGCACCGCAGCTCGGTCACGGCGCCGCTCGCCGGATCCCTGATCACAGCCGTGCAGGTGATGAAATAGGCGTAGCGCAGCCGCACTTCCCGCCCGGGCGCGAGGCGGAAGAATTTCGGCGGCGGATCCTCGGCGAAATCGTCCTGCTCGATGTAGATCTCGCGCGCGAACGGCAGCCGGCGCGATCCCAGCGCCGGATCGTTCGGATGCAGGGGTGCGTCGAGCTCTTCCACCTCGCCCGGCGGGTAGTTCTCGATCACGACCTTGAGGGGCCGGAGCACGGCGAGCACACGCGCGGCGCTGCGATCGAGGTCTTCACGGATGCAGTTCTCGAGCAGCCCCATCTCGATGGTCGTGTCCTTGCGGGTGACGCCCACGCGTTCACAGAAGTCGCGGATGGCCGCCGGCGTGCAGCCGCGCCGGCGCAGCCCGGAGATGGTCGGCATGCGGGGATCGTCCCAGCCGCGTACGTGCCCGTCGGTCACGAGCTGGTGGAGCTTGCGCTTGCTCATCACCGTGTAGTCGAGGTTCAGGCGCGCGAATTCGATCTGCTGCGGGTGGAACACGCCCAGGCTGTCCAGGAACCAGTCGTACAGCGGGCGGTGATCGGCGAACTCCAGGGTGCAGATGGAGTGCGTCACCCCCTCGATCGAGTCCTCCAGGCCATGCGCCCAGTCGTACATGGGATAGATGCACCAGCGGTCCGCCGTGCGATGGTGCCGGGCGTGCAGGATGCGGTACATGACCGGATCGCGCAGATTGAGATTGGGCGAAGCCATGTCGATCCGGGCCCGCAGCACGCGCGTGCCGTCGGCGAACTCGCCGGCGCGCATGCGCCGGAACAGCGCGAGGTTCTCGGCCACCGGCCGATCGCGCACCGGGCTCGGGCGGCCCGGCTCGGTCAGCGTGCCGCGCGTGCGCCGGATCTCCTCGGCGCTCTGGTCGTCGACGTAGGCCAGGCCTTTGCCGATCAGGGCCTCGGCCAGCTCGTACATGCGATCGAAGTAATCCGAGGCGTAGCGCACGTCACCGGTCCAGCGAAACCCCAGCCAGGCGACGTCCTCGATGATGGCGCGGACGTACTCGTCCTCTTCCCGAACCGGGTTGGTATCGTCGAAGCGCAGAATGCATTCGCCGCCGTAGTCACCGGCCAGGCCGAAGTTCAGACAGATGGACTTGGCGTGGCCGATGTGCAGGTAGCCGTTGGGCTCGGGCGGAAAGCGGGTCGTGACGCGACCACCGTGCTTGCCTGCGGCGCGGTCGGCCTCGATGATCTGACGGATGAAATGGGTCGGCTTGTCGGCGCTCGCGCTCATAGCGGGCGCATTATATCGGCGCGCGTGCCCGTGGCCGACAGCCATGGCGGTCCGGGCGCTGGCGATCTGCCTGCTGCCCGCGGGACCGGTGCTGGCCGCGGACACGCGCGTCGAGCGCCAGACCGGCTACGCCCGTGCGTCCGCCGACGGCGCCCTGCTGTACACGGAAACGCACGAGGACCGCTACAGCGGCGCCGATCGCGTGCATTCCCGGGTCACCTTTCAGGCCCCGGACGGAACGCTGATCGCGGAAAAGGAAGTGGATTTCAGCGCCGGCCGCTACGCACCGGAGCTCACCCTGTCCGACCACCGCAGTGGACGGATCGAAGCCGCGCACCACGTCGACGGCCGGCTGCAGCTCCTCAAGCGCAGCCGGGCCGGGAAACCCGCGCGCACGGCGCTGCTGGACCCGGGGCCCTCTCTGGTCGTCGACGCGGGTCTCGAGGAGCTCATCCGGGCGCGCTGGGAGGCGATCCGGGCGGATACCGTGATCGAGGTGAACATCGCCGTCCCGAGCTATTTGCGGGCCATTCCCTTTCGCGTGCGCAGGCTCGGCACGGCCCGGGTGGACGGCGTGGCGCTGACGACCGTGCGCCTCGAGCCGCGCAGCTTCGTCATCCGCCTGCTCGCGCCGCAGATCGACATCACCTTCCGCGACGACGACCGGTCGCTGTACCGCTACGAGGGCGTCACGGCGCTGCGTGCGCCGGCGGGCGGCAACTACCGCGCCACGGTCGATTTTCCGCAGCGCCCGGCGGGCGCCCCGGATGCGCTGCGAAGTCCGGGACAGAGCGAATAGGTTATTAGGACTACAAACTCGCATTCGAGCGACCGTGGATTCGAAAACGGAAGGCGCCATAATTGATCACTGCGGGCGAACGAAACACGGCGCGAGGAGATCGAGCTACAAACCTCACGACCCGAGCGCACGTCAGATCTCGTTCGGTAATTCTCTCCCCTCGTTTTTTTTCACCTGTGTTGGTCACTGCAGAGTAAGTGCCGCTCTCGCTTCATTCCGTACAATTACCGGAAGATGTTGCCGTCGCGCGCGCCGCTCCAAGAAGTCGAATCGAGATTTCCGGACTAACCACCCAACACGAGTCGTAACCTCGACTGCAATCGAACGTCGTTAGTCGTCTGGCACTCCCAGATTGTGATGACTCGATAACCTGATCGTCTGAGCTCACGCGCAGCAGAACGGTCGCGTTCTCGGTTCCTTTTGAATTTTGCGAGCCAAAAGGAGCGGTTGCTCTTTGGAACGGTGGCTCTATTGCATTCTGGGTGCGCGTGCCAGAAACATCCGTGAACAAATATTGCCCACCGCCGGCGTCTATTCGCCAAGTCGGGCGAGCCGGGCAGGTCCCTGTTGCACGTACGGTAATGGTGCCCCAATTCTGACAGGATACGGCGGACGACGCATTCCGGTCCCGTAGCTCGCTGGCGAACTCGACTCATTCGCACGGACGTTTCTATAGTCGTGCATAGATCGCGCGCAGCCATATTCAGCTGCCGCTCGACGTGCTTGAAGCGACGTATCGTTGGTGATGGCGCCATGGCCGATCTATTTGTGTGGGAAGCGGCTCTCATAAAGGTGGGCGAGTCGCCTGATCATCTGGTCGTAGTGATAAAAGTCGGTCACTGCGGGGGACGGATGGTCTTGAACGAGGCGTATCGGCGTTCCGTCGTTATCGAAGTCAATCACCACGATGCCGAGAGCATCGAATCCCTGACTTCCCGAGTGCGCTCGCCGAGGAATCTCCTTAATTTTCTCGATCACTCGTACGCAATCTGACGGTTGCCTATGCGTGTTTTCACACGGCTCATGGTCGGCGAGGGAAAACCTATTGCGATCAGAGCTGAGAAATCGGTTAGCTGCATTCACGATAGTATATCCGGCCGCAATCGAAAAGTTCGAAGCGCCATGGATCACGAGATGGCTCGAATTCAGCTCGTCGTAGAGTCGTGGGAGTGCTTTCACGTGTGCGGTCATGCACGCCTTTGCTTCGAGCGCGACGTGCACCGAACCGACTGGGACGCGACGTAATATCGGTAGCGCCTCCAGAGTTTGTCGATCCTCGGGGAGTAAATCGAGATCGTAAGCCACGGCCATTCCGGCGAACGTAGAACGCCGAGAGTGTCCGGGATCTTCTGTACCGGGCGTGCAGATGACGAGGTCCAAATCTTTTTTTCGGCCAGTGGTGAAATCGCGCATTTCGTGGTTGATGCCGAAGCCGATCTTGCCAGTAGCTGCGTGCTCCTTGAGTAGAGGGCAGGTGATGAGGAGGTCAAAGAGCACGCCCCAGCACGCAATCTTGGAATGACGATCACTCCGAGAGTGGTATTGCCAGACGTTACCGTAGTCGTCTCTGACGGCGGGGTGAGACAACGATCGGACTAATATTGATGAGCCGCGCACGTTCAGCCGACCGGATCCGCGTCGCGCGCCGCAGGCGTGGTCACGCGCATCGGACCGCCGGCGCATTCACCATGGCTCGGCCGCGTGACGCCGAATTGTCTTTGTTCGCCATGTTTGTTACGTGTCTTGCAACGGCATCGAGGAAACCCGGTGGAAACCGGAGTGACCCCGTTTTCGCGCGTTCGAGAAATCCGGCGGCGGCTCGCAACGTGAGCGGGGTCGGCTCAAATTCCAGGAAGTCTCGGAGCGATGGGCACGGCACAGCGAGCGGATACTCAGACATCGCGACGGCGACCCGGTTTTTGTCGACATTGTAAGCAGCCGCGGGCCACGATCGCCCGCCTATCGCCGGATATTCCTCCGCTTCCAGAGGCGTGCCGGCAGACGCAAGCCGACGCCCGAGCCAAGTCGCCACGGGCACACTCACGGCGTTCCCGACGAGACGCCAACGCGCGCTCTTGGGAACTATCGATTCGGCTGGCGCGGTCCAATCGGCGGGGAAACCCTGGAGCCGCTCGGCATCCCGAATGTCCGGCTTCACGATGCTCCCAGACGGCAGAATGATGGCCGGTGGCGACGGAATGCCGATGGTCGATCCGTTCTTGAGGGTCGGGATCGCATTGACCGCCCACCCTAGGCCTCTGATACCTTCAGTCCAGTAAAACCCACACGCGACCGAGCGATAGTCGTCGGGTTCCGCCGGTGGGTCAGTCGCGTCCGCCATCAGTACGCCACGCGGGTCAGTTTCGAGGGTCGCGAGTAGGAAGACGCGGCGCCGACGTTGTGGCAAACCGAAACTGCGGGTGTCGACGGTTCTGTACGCCCAACGGTAGCCGAGCCGTTCGAGTGCATCGATGATTACTTCCATTGCCCGGCCGCGACCGAGCTGAAGCATGAACGGGACGTTTTCGAGCAGAACCCAAGGCACTGGTGTTCGCTCGAGGAGCCGGAACACTTCGCTGACGAGCCCCGAACGCGCGCCGAAGATCCCGTTCGTCGGCCCCGCTTGGCTCAAATCTTGGCACGGGAAACCGCCGACGAGCAGTTCGGTACCTGTCGGCAGCCCATCGAGGGATCGGATATCGCCGTGGCGGCGAATGTCCGTGAAGTGTGTATCGAGGACTCGGTTGGCGGCTGGGTCGTTCTCGCACAGAAGGGTCGTCTCGTGTCCGCTGAGACCGAGGCCCCGCTCCAGTCCTCCTATCCCCGCAAACAAGCCGACCGTTCGCAGAAGCCTGCCGCGCTGCGCCTCCCCCGTACTCCCCTTCGGTCCGGCCGCCGTCAGGCCCAATTTCAGTTGTCGCTCATCCTTGCGCATCACTCAGAATCTCCCATTTTTGCTGGTGGTCGGCTCCCTGCTCATGTGCTGCATCCGTCGGCTTCATCCTTAGGCAGTGGCGCAATCTCGTCCAGAGCCTGCTTGATTCGGGCGACGAGATTTGGGTGCATCCTACCGAGCGGGCCGTGTCGCCCCCGCACACTGCGAAACATTCTCGCGTACTCCGAGGTTGCTCGCTCGGTCGTCGCGAGCACGGCGAGCGCTCGCCTCGCCGCCCTCAACTTGCTCCGCTCCGAGCGCTGCAACGACACCTTCTCATTTACGACGAGTCCGTTGACGAGCATCGGTCTCGCTGCCGAGAAAATCGCATGCTTACTCTTCTTTAACCTGAAACCTAGCTTTGTGCACTGACTGCGGATCCCACCTATGACGTCCTGGATCTCGCGTCTCGTCAACGCACGGGCCGACGAAACTGAGATGTCGTCGACATAGCGCGAGTAGCGCAGACCGGCACGTGCCATCGATGCCGCGAATTCCGGTTCCGTATCCCAGAACACTAGATTTGCTAAGTAGGTGCTCGTTGGCGCCCCCTGCGGTAGAACGCCGTCGTGAGTCGTCAATAACGTCAGTAGGTCGGCTATTTCGCGGGGGAATCTAAAAAAATCCAACCAGATCCGGCGAACCCGCCTCGCCGAGATTGATGGATAGAAACGGGTAATGTCTTCGTTGATCAAAATCTTGGCGCCGCTGTGCAGGCCAGCATTGCGGACGTAATCGCGCGGCGATTGACGGTCCTTGATGCCACCTTGCAGAAAGCGCGGAAATGTCACGCGGTTGAATATCCGCGCGTTGATTCGTCTCTGCACGTCCTTGAGAAAGGGTGCGGGATCGAGTGTTTCGCGGACCGTGCCGTCCCCCTTGATTCGCTTTGGCCCCGGGCGGTACAGGCGTCCGCTCTCGCGCTCCAATCGTAGCAGCGCGCGAGGCTCGAATCCGAGGACTCTACCTAGCGCGTCGACGGATCCGATCGGTCTGCCCTCATAACAAAGACGGTTCACGCTTACTCTCTCTTATGAAATTCAATGCGGCAAATGACAACTTTTCTGCGAGTTCTCGATCGAAGGGAGACAAGTCGCCGGTATCTGCAGCGAGGAAAAGAAGTATGCTCGTCGGTACCGCCAATTCCTCGGCGATTTTCTCGACCGTACTGAAAACCGGGTCGCGCTTGTTCTGTTCGATGAGGGAAATGTACGAGACCGACACGTTCGTACGCTCCGCGAGCTGGGCTTGCGTCATCTCCCGTTGCGTTCGACAGAACTTGATAGCTTTCCCGAGATTCATAGCGTCTGGTATGAGAGATCTCAATGATTAATGGTTCGCTGTGTTACTCCGGAAACCAATGGGCGATTCGTCGAACCCAATCGAGGCCTACGGCTACCTTGCCGATGATTTTCAAGGTCTTCATAACGGTGCGTCGATCGAGTTTTACGTCGTCATCGTCAGTATCCAGAAGGAGCTGCAACCTCGCGGTTACATTCGCCAACTCCGCTGCAACACTAGGGCTCAACTCATCGTGCTTCAGTGCCTGAATCCGGCGCAGGATGTCGAGGCACTCCTTTAGCGCCTGCTTTTTCATCAAGAGCTCCTTTCCGTATCGGGCGACATTGCCCGGTCACCACCGCAATGTGGACCGAACGGAACGAGCGAGCCCCGCGAACCATCAACCAGAACGAGCCGGTCACCATGTAACCGGCGCACCAACAAGGCTGTCCACTGACTGCAGCGGGGATCGCTGTCGCCGCGACAGTCGAGTAGCCTGAGCCGCAGCGCTACGGCTGCAGCTCTTCAGTGCCTTGGCTTGCCCGGGTGCACCACTATCGGTACCCCGAGCGGCCCTGCCTTCATTGACCACACGGCAAAGCCGTACCTGCGCGCCCACACCGTGGCAACATTCGGAAAGTAAGATTTTGCTAAAGAGCACCTGGGCGGTTCGCCCAGCCGGCGCACAATAAACCACAAATGGCGCGTGATGTCAATTAATTTGACTATCAGTCAATATTCACCTCTTGACGGCTGCATTGGCGCACGAATTCGTGATCTCATGCCTATTCAGATGCTCCAAACATATTCCTTGAAATTGGGCCGGGGGCGTACCAGCGGGCGCTCCGACGCATCGTTAGACGCCGGCACGGCGGACAGATGAACCTGCGTTGGATCAGATCGGTGCTGTCCGTAGCGTAGAAGCGTATTGATCGCGCACTCGGCTACCACGACAGCTTTCGGTTGATCCGCGCCGTCGATGCACTGTCGCCCGAGATGATTGAATCATCGACGGCTGTATAGAATCCACGCTCACAGTCATCACTGCCGCGGCTATGTTCACCGGGCGATGGGACAATCCACCCGGTCCGTTCCGGCGACGGGCGCGCCGGTCACGCCGCGCTATGTCAAGTAACGATCGAAACAGGAGAGACTTTTTTGCATCGAATGGGTTTCGCTTTGCTGCTCGCAGCCAGCTGGGGCCTCGCGCAGGCCGATGCCGCCGTCGAGCGAATAAGGGCACGCGGCTTTCTCGTCGTCAGCGTCAAGAAAGAGGGCCCCCGTGATATCGCCCGGCACAACGATCCGGCTCATTTTTTCAAACGTGATTTCGAGCTGGCCCTGGTCGGCGCTATCGCCGAATCCCTGCTCGGTGATGCGTCCAGAGTCAGGTTGCTGGAAAGGAAGCGGCCGCTGCGCCTGCCCGCCGTGGTCGATGGCGACGCGGATCTGGGCGTATCCATGTTTTCCGTATCAGGGGACCGGCATCCCGGGATCCAATTCTCCATTCCTTACTTCGAGGGCGGTCTCGCGATTCTGCATGCCGCGAATCGCGATCTGAAAGAACTCGTCGATCTGAACGGCCTGAGCATCGCCGCCATGAGCGACAGAAGTCACGATCCCGGCGGTGTTCTCGAGCGGCTGGCGCGGGCGCAGGGTATCGAGGTCGGGATCCGCCACGTCGACCGGTTCGAGACCGGTATCGACCTGCTGCGGGCCGGAGACGTGGCGGGGCTGGTAGCCGAACGGGCGAATCTGGATGCCTGCATTGCGCAAGGCAACCCGGATCTGCGCCGCTCGCCCCTGCTGACCCACGACGACTTCGCGATCGCCGTGAGCACCGGCAAGCCGGAGCTGCTCGAAGCGGTGAACCGGGTGCTCGAACACTTGCAGTCTTCCGGGCAACTCGAGGCCATGCAGCGCCGGTTTCATCTCCTGAGCGAGCGATAAAAATTCGGGGGACAGTCTACTCAACTCGGCGGCGTGCTCATCTCGAGATCGCGAGCGCCGGCCCACGGTGTGAAACCTTGGCCGGGACGGCCCGGGTCGTCTGATGACGGCTGCTATCCCGGGCTCATGGCGGAGTTTTCGCGGTTGAGCGCCCCCATGACTCCTACGGCGCGCGGATCAGCAGGGCGCGCAGGTTGCGGGCAGCCGGATCACCGCCCGCGTCGGCCAGGGGGACCAGCGTCAGGGCGCGGGCAGCGCGCTCGGTGTCGCCGAGCAGGTAGGCCAGCGCCGCGGTCATCACCGGCGCATCGGAGTAGCGGCCCTGGAGCAGCTCGTAGTCCTGCGCCAGCTGCTCCACCCTGGGCCGGAACTGCGGATCGATGCGTACCGAGCGCAAGGCGTCCGGATCGACGTTGAGCGCGTCGCGCATGGCATCGATGCCGGTGCGGTAGTCGCCGAGGGCGGCGTTCGCCAGCGCGAACCCGGCACGCGGCGCGCCGGCCTCGGGATAGGCATTGGACTGGTGTGCAAATGCCGCCGCGGCGTCCTCGTAGCGCAGGGCGCCGAGCAGCGACCAGGCGTCGATCGCGACATCCGCGCGCCAGGTCGCACCGGGTCTTACCTCGCGCGTCACGCGACGCGGGCCGTACCAGTCGTCCCAGTAGGGGTCATACCAGGGGTCGTACCAGGCGCTGCGCCAGGCGTAGCCGGGGTGCCACGGGCGGTAGTAGCCCGGTCCGGTGGTGTGTCCCAGGTGCAGGCCATAGGCGGCGTTGTCGTCGTACCACCAGTTGCTGATGCCGAAGCTGAACGTGGTGCCGGCCCGGGCCGGGGCTACCGCCGCCAGCAGCAGGACGGCTGCCAGCATTGCCGTGGCAGGAGCGGCGCTGTGTCTGTTCATGGTCACGTCCTCGCACGGCCAGGGGTCGCATCGATGCCCGCGATTGTCTTCCTGAGACCGCCCGGACGCCAGGAAGATTCCCGCCAACCGCGACGCCCGTCGCGGTCGCGGTCGCCCGCCTGCCGGAGCAGTCGCGGCCGGCACGGTGATCGGTGGGCGGCGTCTCAGGGGAGGTCCCGCGGGCTGGCGAACACGGCGCTGCGCAGCATCGCCAGTACCGCATCGAAGATGGCGTCGCGGCCGGTGTTGGTCAGGATCGTGAATTCCAGCGTCAGCGCGCCGACCTGCACGACACCGCGCGTCATGTGTTTGAAGCTGTCCGGGCGCGGGGCGATGTCGGTGGCGGAGAAATGAAAGCCCGGTCCCGAACGGCCGGTGAATGCGACGATGTCGATGTCGGTCTCCTCGGCCTGCGGGCGGACCGAATCGAGTGTCTGCCCGATACGCGCACGCAGCATTGCGGCGGTCTCGGAATCCGCCGTGCGTTCGAGCAGCAGGGGCTTGAGGCTGGCCAGGAAGGGGTCGCCGTGCCGGACCCAGAACACCAGCACCGGCAGCGGGTCGGTGCCGCTGTCCTGGACGCTGTCGTGCCAGCCCGGCGGTACCTCCAGGAACAGCACGCCGCGGCCGGCGAGGGGGTAACGGCGCAGCTCGACCGCATCGGCTGCCTGCGCGCCACCGTGCAGACCCGCGAGCAGCAGCACGATGACGCAGGCAAAACGCATGGCCTGCATGGTAACGGGGTGAGCCCGCCGGTCAACCATTACTGATAGCCGGCGGCCTGCAGGCGGAACAGGTGCGCATAGCGGCCGTCCGCCCGCATGAGCGAGGCGTGCGAGCCCTGCTCGACGATGCGGCCGTGATGCAGCACGACGATGTGACCGGCCATGCGCACCGTCGAAAAGCGATGCGAGATGAGAATGGCGATGCGGTCGCGCGTGAGCTGCCGGAAGTGCTCGAAGATGCCGGCCTCGGCCTCGGCGTCCATGGCGGCGGTCGGCTCGTCGAGCACCAGGATGTCGGCGCTCGAGCGCATGAAAGCGCGGGCAAGGGCGATTTTCTGCCACTGTCCTCCGGACAGCTCCAGGCCGCCGAGGAACCAGCGGCCGAGCTGCGTGCGGTAACCGCGTGGCAGCTGTTCCACGAACGGCGCGGCCATACCCCGATCGGCCGCCTCCCGCCAGCGCGACTCGTCGTCGAAACGGGTGACGTCGCCGGCGCCGATGTTCTCACCGACGATGAGCTGATAACGGATGAAGTCCTGAAAGATCACGCCGATGCGCCGGCGCAGCGTGTCCGTGTCCCAGGCTTCGAGGTCGAGGCCGTCGAGCAGGATACGGCCGCGGGTCGGCGTATACAGGCGCGTGAGCAATTTGATGAGCGTGGTCTTGCCGGAGCCGTTTTCGCCGACCAGGGCGAGGCTGCTGCCGGCCGGCACGTGCAGGCTGACGTCCGCCAAGGCGCTGACAGCGGTCCCCGGATAGGCGAACGACACGTTTTCGAAACGGATCCCGTCACCTGGGCGCGGACCCTGGCGGGCCTGGCCGGCCGGCTGCGGCACGTCGAGCTCCAGATACTCGTACAGGTTGGACAGATACAGATTGTCCTCATACATGCCGCTCACGGCCGACAGGCAGGCGGCCACCGCCGCCTGACCCTGCTTGAACAGCAGGATGTACATGGTCATCTGCCCGAGCGTGATGTGACCGGCGATGGTGACGAGCACGACCCACGCGTAGGCGCCGTAAAACGCCGCGGTGCCTATCAGCCCGAGCAGGTAGCCCCAGGTATCCCGGCGCACGGTGAGCCGCCGGTCCTCGCCGTAAAGCTTGTCGAAGATGCCGCGGTAGCGCTCGAGCAGCTTGGGTCCGAGCTGGTAGAGCTGTACTTCCTTGGCGCTGTCCTCGCGCGCCAGCACGGTCTCGAGGTAGGCCTGCATGCGTGACTCCGGCGCGCGCCAGCGGAACAGACGGAAGGCGTCGCCGGAGAACTTCGCTTCGGCGACGAAGGCCGGCAGACCCGCGATCACCAGCACGGCGAGCGCGACCGGCGAAAAATGCACCAGCAGGATCGCGTAGGAAACCAGCGATATGGAGTTCTGGACCAGACCGATGGAACGGTTGACCAGCGACAGCGGGCGCATCGAGGCTTCCCGCCGTGCGCGCGTGAGCTTGTCGTAGAGCTCCGAATCCTCGAAGTGACCGAGTTGCAGCGTCAGCGCCTTCTCGAGGATGAGCACGTTGATGCGCTGCCCGAGCAGCACGCGCAGCAGCGATTGCGACAGCGCGATACCCCGTTGCGCGCCCGTGAGCACCGCGGCGGCGAGCGCCTCGAGCGCGACCCAGGCGAGCACGACGCCGGTGTCGGGCGTGACGCCGCGGCGGCCGGCGTCGATCGCAGCCACCACGGCGTCGACGATGAGCTGGCCGACCCAGGCCATCGCCGCCGGCAGGACGCCGGCGACCAGCGTCAGTACGGCGAGGCCGAGCGTAAGCGGGCGGCTGGTGCTCCAGACCAGGCCGATGGCGCGGCGGGTGTACGCGAACACCCCGGCGAACTGGCCGGCGAGACTGCTGCGCTGGCCCTGCGTCGGCGCTGCGGGCTCATGCGGGGAGCTCATTCACACGTGAATCGAATGCTGTAGCTTTCGTTCTCGCGCGACGGTGTCCCGAAAAACAGCGTTCCCTGCGCCGGCAGCGGTTCGGTTTCGCGCAGCACGCCGCTCGAGGTGCCGTCGATGCCGACGATGACGGTGCCGTTGGTGCTCGAATCCGTGAGCAGGCCGCGACCGTTGCGCAGCGTCAGCTTGAAGTGCTCGCGCGACACCATGTCGAAGTCGACGACGATGTCGTTGATCGATGCACGGCCCACGGTGATGACCGGACGGTTCTCGTCCACCACCAGTTCGCCGCCGGGGTGTTGCAGTCGTATTCTGGCGAAACCGCGCGCGGCGTGCGCAGGCGACAGCGTGGCCATCGCGGTCACGCCGTCGACGGCCCAGACCAGCTCGTAAAGATCCAGGTGATGCGTCGTCACGCCGCGCCAGGGCTCGCGATCGACGTAACGGGTCATGGCGCGATACACGCCCGGCAGGGAATCGACGACGGTGCGGGTCAGCAGTGTCTGGTCCGCTTTCGCCAGGGCCGTGACGCGCCGGGCAATCGCGGTCACTTCGCTGACGAAATCGAAAGGCTCGAAAATGATGTCGCCGCCGTGGATGCCCACGCGCAGCTGGACCGAACGCTTGCCGGGCAAGGTTCCATCGGGATCCTGACGAACCCCGATCTGCATCTCGCAGGCACTCGCGGCGGCTTCGGCGATGTCTTCGAAGCAGCACACCAGCTCGTCGCCGACGCTGGCGACGACCGCGCCGTGATGTTCGTTGACGACGCTCGTGAGTCCGTCGAGACACTCGGTGATGATCTGTTTGGCCGGCACGTCACCGAGCGATTCGTAAAGCCGCGTACTGCCGACGATGTCGGCGACGACGATGAAGCGCAGTCCCTGGCGTGGCTTGTCCGGCATTCGTCGTCGGGTTGACCTGATGGAACCTGAAAAATCATAGCACGACTCACTGCGCCCGCCGGTCGTTCGCGTTGATCGCCGTCAGCAATTCCGCTGCCCGGGCGGCGCGGCTTCGCAGGATTCAGCGGCGACAGTCCTGACTCCGGTATCCGCAGTAAGGGAATCCCTGATGGCGAGCGTGCTGCGCCGGCGGGTCGCTGGTTCGGGGCGTCCGCCTGCAGTAGTCTTGATTCCCGTGTCAGGAGCAAGGGAATCGCTGATGGTGAGAGCGCTGCGCTGCTGCGCGATCGGACGTGCGCAGGCGCTGCGCGGCTCGACGGCCACTGCGCCGGCGCCGGGCCCGGGCGCTGCCATTGCGCGCGAGGCGATCCTCAGCGTGACGCGCGGGCACGGGGCGGGCGTATGAGTCGCCGCCGGCTCAAGTTGCGGCGCGTCCGGCGACGGTCGCCGCCCGGTGCGCCCCCGGGCACCCTGATTGCGGATCCCCAGGCGGGCCCTTCCCGGGTGCGCGTCGTCGGCTACGGACCGGACCGGATCGAGTCCGCCGATATCGTGCGGGCCGCGCAGCTCGACGACTGGATCGGCGCCTGGCCGGTGCTGTGGGTCGATGTCGAGGGGCTTGCCGACGTCGATCTCATTCAGGCCATCGCGCGCCTGTTCCAACTCCACGATCTCGCCCTCGAGGACGTCATCAACACCCACCAGCGCGCCAAGGTCGAGGACTACGTCGATCACCTGTTCCTGGTCACCCGCGCCATCGGCAACGGTGAGCTCGCGGCCACCGAGCAGGTCACCCTGTTCCTGGGGCGCGACTTCGTACTCACCTTCCACGAGACCGGTGGCTGGAACCTCGACCGCGTGCGCGAACGACTGGCCCGCAGCCAATCCGTGATCCGGCGGGCGGGCCCCGATCATCTCGCCTATGCCGTGCTCGATACGGTCGTCGACGGCTATTTCCCGCTGCTCGAAGCGCTCGGCGAATCCATCGAGGCCCTGGAGGAGCACGCCGTCGCCGACGACGACCCGCAGATCGTCGGCCGCGTGCATTCGATCAAGCACGAGCTGCTGCTGTTGCGCCGGGCCGTGTGGCCGCAGCGGGAGATGCTGAACGCCCTGATCCGCGACCGTTTCGAGTACATCGGCGAGCCGGTGCGCGTGTACCTGCGCGACTGCTACGATCACTGCGTTCAGCTCATGGATACCATCGAGACCTATCGGGACGTCGCCTCGGGCCTGATGGAGCTGCACCTGGCGAGCGTGAGCAACCGCATGAACGAGACCATGAAGGTGCTCACGGTCATCGCGACGATTTTCATACCGCTATCGGTCATCACCGGTATCTACGGCATGAATTTCGACACCGGCATATCGCCCTGGAATCAGCCCGAGCTGCACTGGTACCTGGGCTATCCCTTCGCGCTGGGGTTGATGCTCGCCGTGGCGGTGGTGATGTTGTGGTACTTTCGCCGCAAGGGTTGGATCGGTCGCCCCCGGCGCCCGCCACCAGCCGGCTGAGCCCGCTCGGAAGGTTGCGTTGCCGGCGTGACCACCACTATGCTGCATTGCACACGACGTCCGCCGCAGCCGTTCATTACCGACTGATCTCCGAGCGCCATGACCCAGGTATCCCGGTCCGTCCCCCTGTCCGCCGCCTTCGCGGCCGTGTTGCTCGCTGCCGTCGCGGGCTGTGAGCGCGCGCCGCAGCCGGCAGAACCATCACAACTTCCCCCCGCGCCCGTGTCCGTCGCCGAGGTGGTCGTGCGCGAGATCGTCGAGTACGACGTCTACGCCGGCCGCACCGAAGCCAAGGAAACGGTTGATCTGCGCGCGCGCGTGAGTGGCTATCTCGACCAGGTGCTGTTCAACGAAGGCTCGATCGTCGAGGCCGGAACGCTGCTGTACGTCATCGACCGGCGACCCTATCAGGCGGCCGTGGCGAGCGCCGAAGCCGAGCTCGCCCGTACCGAAGCCCGCCTCGCGCTCGCCCGCAGCGAGGAAAAGCGCGCGCTGCGCCTGGCCAAGAGCCGCAACATCGCCGAGGAGGAGCTCGAACGCCGCCAGGCCGAGACCCGCGTCGGCGCCGCGGATGTCTTTGCCGCCCGTGCCGGACTGGACAAGGCCCGGCTGGACATGTCTTTCACCGAGATCCATGCCCCGATCCGCGGCCGCATCAGCCGTACCTACGTGACGCCGGGTAACCTCATCGAGGGCGGCTCGGCCAACGCGACCCTGCTGGCGACGCTGGTGTCGATCGATCCGCTGTTCGTGTACTTCGACGTCGATGAGCGTTCCGTGTTGCGCCATCGCCGCCTTGCGCGCGAGGGCAAGGTGGCGAGCGCGCGCTACGTGCGCGTGCCGGCCCGCGTCGGCCTCGCCACGGACCGCGACTTCCCCTACGAAGGCGAGATCGACTACGCCGACCCTTACATCAATCCGACGTCGGGCACCGTGAGCGCCCGTGCCGTGATCCCGAACACGGACGACCAGCTTTCCCCCGGATTCTTCGCCCGCGTACAGACGCCCGCGAGCCAACCGTACCAGGCACTGCTCGTCAGCGACCGCGCCGTGCAGTTCGACCAGGGGCTGAAGTTCGTCTACGTCGTCGACGCCGGCAACGTTGCCGCGGCACGCAACGTCGAGCTCGGTCCGCTCGTCGACGGTCTGCGGGTCGTGCGCAGCGGACTGTCGCCGGGCGAGCGCATCATCGTCAACGGTATGCAGCGGGCACGCCCCGGCGCCACGGTCGCGCCCGAGCTCGTCGATATGCCGGGCGCGTCCCGGCCGGCACGAACACCGGCGGTGGTGACCGGGAGCCGCGCGGCGCAGCCCGAGTGAAATTCACGGATTTTTTCATCGACCGCCCCATCTTCGCGGCGGTGCTGTCGATCGTCACGGTGCTGATCGGCGCGCTCGCCGCGTTCACGCTCGCCATCGAGCGGCACCCGCCGATCGTGCCGCCGACCATCATCGTTGCGACCAGCTACCCCGGTGCCGATGCCAGAACCGTTTCCGAGACGGTTGCCACCCCGATCGAGCAGCAGGTCAACGGCGTCGAAAACATGCTGTACATGTCCTCGCAGTCGAGTAACGACGGCGGCATGCAGCTCACCATCACGTTCGCGCTCGAAACGGATCTCGACACGGCACAGGTGCTGGTGCAGAACCGTGTCGCCCTCGCGGAGCCGAACCTGCCCGAAGAAGTGCGCCGCCAGGGCATCACGGTACGCAAGAGCTCGCCCGATCTCAGCATCATCGTCAATCTGGTCTCTCCCGACGGCCGCTATGACAGCGTCTACATGAGCAACTACGCGCTGATCAACCTGCGCGACCGGCTCACGCGCCTGGAAGGCGTCGGCGATCTGTTCGTTTTCGGAGCACGCGATTACTCGATGCGGATCTGGCTGGATCCCGAGCTGCTCGCCGCGCGCGCGCTGACGCCGGGTGACGTGGTCGCGGCCATACGTGAGCAGAACGTACAGGTGGCGGCGGGTGTGCTCGGCCAGCCGCCGACGACCGCCGACGTCGACCTGCAGCTCACCGTGCGGACCCAGGGCCGCCTGCTCGAAGCCGAGGAGTTCGGCGACATCATCGTGCGCCGCGGCGAGACCGGCCAGCTCACCCGCGTGCGCGACGTCGCCCGCATCGAACTGGCCTCGGCGAACTATCTGAGCAACGTCTACCTGAGCGGCGCGCCGACGGTGGGTCTGGCGTTCTTCCAGCGCCCGGGCACCAATTCACTCGCGACCAAGTACGCCGTGTACGCGGCCATGGCCGAGCTCGCCAGGGACTTCCCGCCCGGACTCGAGTATCACATTCACTACGA
Organism: Gammaproteobacteria bacterium; assembly: GCA_020850735.1. Lineage (GTDB taxonomy): Bacteria > Pseudomonadota > Gammaproteobacteria > JADZEE01 > JADZEE01 > JADZEE01. Next base: position 27,996 of record JADZEE010000001.1, read on the forward strand.
TACCACCGTGTTCGTCGAGGAATCGGTGCGATCCGTGGCCAAGGTCCTCATCGAGGCGACGGGTATCGTGCTGTTGGTCGTGCTCGCGTTCCTGCAGAACTGGCGCGCGACGCTGATCCCGATGCTGGCCGTGCCGGTATCACTCATCGGCACATTTGCCGTCCTCGCTCTGCTCGGATTCTCGCTCAATACCATCTCCCTCATGGCGATGGTGCTGGCCATCGGTATCGTCGTCGACGACGCCATCGTCGTGGTCGAGAACGTCGAGCGCAATCTCGCCGCCGGACTGGCGCGGCGAGAGGCGACCCGCCTGGCCATGCGCGAGGTTGCGAGCCCGGTCATCACCACGGCGATCGTGCTTACCGCCGTGTTCGTGCCGACCGCCTTTCTCGCCGGTATCACCGGCGAGTTCTACCGCCAGTTCGCCGTCACCATCGCGGCGTCTACGGTCCTCTCGGCGCTGAACTCGCTCACTCTGTCCCCGGCGCTGGCGGCGCTGCTGTTGCAGGCGCCCGACGAACCGCGGGACGCCTTTCAGCGGTTCGTCAATCTGGTGCTCGGCTGGTTTTTCCGCGGTTTCGACGCGTGCTTCGGCGCACTGCGGCGCGGCTACACGGGCGCCGTGGCACGTCTGGTTCGTATCAGCGTGGTCGTGCTGCTGGTCTATGGCGTGCTGCTGGTCCTCACCGGGCAGGGATTTCGCGCCGTGCCAAGCGGTTTTCTGCCGAACGAGGATCAGGGATTCGTGTTCGCTTTCATCCAGCGTCCCGACGCCGCGGCGCTCGAGCGTACCGACGCGGTGGTTCGGCGGGTAGGGGAGATGACGCGCGCGATGCCCGGCGTGCGCGCGACCGTGGAGATCGCCGGCTGGTCGCTCGTCACCCGCAGCAGCCAGTCCAACGTCGGTACGGTGTTCGCGACTCTGGACCCATTCGACGAGCGTACCGACCCCGCGCGTACGTCGCATGCCATCTCGGCGGAGATCCAGGCTAAGGTCGCAGCCATCCAGGACGCTTTCGTCGCCGTGTTCGAGCCGCCGCCGGTGCGCGGTCTGGGTAACGTCGGCGGCTTCAAGCTCGAGGTCCAGGACCGGCGCGATCGTGGCTTGCAGGCGCTGCAGGCGGCGACCCAGGAGTTGATCGATCGCGGCAATCGCGATCCGCGGCTCACGGACATGTTCACGACCTTTCGTGGCAACGTGCCGCAGATCTACCTGGACATCGACCGCCAGCAGTCGCGGCAGATGGGCGTGCCCCTCGGCGGCCTGTTCGAGACCCTGTCGGTCTATCTCGGCTCGCTGTACGTCAACGACTTCAATCGCTTCGGCCGCACCTACCGCGTCACGGCACAGGCAGATGCGGATTTTCGCGCCCACGCTGACGCCATCGGCCAGCTGAAGACTCGCAACGCCGATGGGGAGATGGTGCCGATCGGATCGGTCGTGGACGTGCGCGAGATCACGGGCCCCGATCGGGTCGTGCGCTACAACTTGTTCCCGGCTGCCGAGGTCAACGGCAGTCCCGCCGCGGGCGTGAGCACCGGTGACGCGCTCGCCGCGGTCGCGGCGCTGGCGCGGGAAGCGCTGCCGCCGGGCTTCGGCTTCGAATGGACCGAGCTTTCCTACCAGCAGATCCAGGCCGGCGATACCTCGCTGTTCGTGTTCCCGTTGTGCGTGCTGTTCGTGTTTCTCGCGCTCGCCGCGCAGTACGAGAGCTGGTCGCTGCCGCTGTCGGTGATCCTCATCGTGCCCATGTGCCTGTTGTCGGCGATCACCGGGCTGCGGCTCGCGGGCCTGGAAAACAACGTTCTCACCCAGGTCGGCTTCATCGTCCTCATCGGGCTGGCCTGCAAGAACGCGATTCTCATCGTTCAGTTCGCGAAGATGAAGCAGGAAGAAGGTATTGCCCGCAGGGAGGCGGTCGTCGAGGCGGCGCGCCTGCGCCTGCGGCCGATCCTCATGACCTCGTTCGCTTTCATCTTCGGCGTCCTGCCGCTGGTGACCTCGACGGGCGCCGGGGCCGAAAGCCGCTACGCCATCGGTATCGCGGTGATCTCCGGGATGGCGGGCGTGACGGTTTTCGGCCTGCTGTTCACACCCGTGTTCTACAGCGTGATCCGGCGGCTGGTCGAACGCCGCGCGCGCTGACGCGCGCGCGGCGCGCCCGTACAGCGGCCGATCCGAAACGCGCGGGCCGATGACGAGTACGCCCGCACAAGGGGGCGGTGACCCCTGATCCAAGAGCTCGTGAAACCATCACCGCGCCCGCTGCGATGGCCCCTGGACGCCCCTGGCCGCGCGTTGCGGGGACCCCAAAAATCGTTTCCGCAGGCCCCGCTGTGCGCGCGATTTTGTGCACCCGCGCGCCTGGGCAGGAACGCCCGGAAACCGTCTCGCGACGGCGCGCGAATGTTTCACAAGCTCTGCGAGCGCGGCCCGTCAGTCCTGCGCGACTACGGCGCCGGTCGTGCGGGCCCTGCCGCGCAACCGGTCGGCCACATCGGCGAACAACGTATAGAACACCGGGATCACGAACAGTGTCAGGAAGGTACTGGTCAGCATGCCGCCGACGGCCACCACCCCGAGCGGCCGGCGGCTGTCGGCGGCTTCGCCGAAGCCGATGGCGATGGGCGCGATGCCGGCGATGGTGGCCATGCTGGTCATGAGGATCGGGCGCAGGCGGATGCTGCCGGCCTGGCGCATGGCATCGATTGCGCTCATGCCTTCGGCGCGGCGCTGGTTGGCGAATTCCACCAGCAGGATCGAATTCTTGGTCACCAGCCCGACCAGGATCACCAGCCCCACCTCGCTGAAGATGTTCAGGTTCATCGATGGCAGCCGTGGCAGGAACCTGGCGACTGTTTCCGCCCATGGCGGGTGCGAAGGCGCCCAGTGCACCCAGGCATAAAACATGTTGCCGAAGTGATCGACCCACGACAGCAGGTAGAGCGCACCGAAGGCGCCGAAGAACGCCAGTGGCAGGGCCAGCATGACGGTGAACGGGTGTACCAGGCTCTCGAACTGGGCTGCGAGCACCATGTACACGACCACGATTGCGAGCGCGAGGAGGAAAAAGATGTCGCGACTCGATTCGCGCAGATCACGCGCCTCGCTTTTCCAGTCGTGACTGAATCCGGGCCGGTGCATGTCGGCGAGTATGGCCTCGGCGCGTTCCACCGCGGTGCCGAGCGGAATGCCGATCGGCGTACCCTCGATGGTGGTGGATCGCTGCCGCTGGAAGCGCTCGATCCGGTTCGGGCCCGCGCCCGTGTCGAGCGTGACTACATTGGAAAGCTGCACGAACTCGTCGTTGGCGCCCCGAACATAAACCTGCTCCAGCGCCGTCGGGGTCAATCGCTCACCGCGCGCGAGCTGTACGATTACCTCGTACTGCTTGCCGTCGATCTTCAAGTCGGACAGGTCCTGGCCGCCGAACATGACCTGTAAGGTGCGGGAAATCTCTTCGATCGACACGCCCAGCGTGCCGGCGCGATCACGGTTCACGCGCACCCGCGCCTCCGGCTTGGTCAGCTCGAAGGTGGAACGCACGTTGGCGAGAAAACCGGCCGCCCGCAGTCGCCCGAGCAACTCGTCGGTGTACTTCGCGAGCGCCCGCAGGTCCGGCGTGCTGACGATGAGCTGAAACGGCTGGCTGAAGCTCACATCCACGGCCTTGGGCATGATCGGGAATGCGAACGCACCCTCTACTTCGCGAAAGTAACGCGCACCGAGTCCGTCAGGCCCCTGAAATACGTCGCGCATGTGACGGCGCTTGCCCTCGTGCAGGCGGGTGAAGGCGAAACCGAGAGTCGCATCGCCCGGGCCGTTGTAGGGCAGCGCCACCGCCGAGAACGTGCCGGCGACCTCGGGCGTGTCCAGCAGGATCCGTTCCACCTTGCGCATCATGCGGTCGGTGTACTCCGGCGTCGAGCCCTGCGGCGCCAGCACCATGCTGAGGAATGATCCCTTGTCTTCCTCCGGCAGAAACTCCTCCGGCAGCACGGAATAGCAGTACCAGGACGCCCACAGCGATATGCCGACCGCGGCGAGCACCGCGAGCCGGTGTCGCAACGACCAGTCGAGCAGGCGCGCGTAGCCGCTGCTGAGCCCCTTGAAGCCACGTTCGAATGCCGCATACACGCGGCCGTGCTCGTCCGCGCCGCGGGCACGCAGCACGCGTGCGCCCAAGGTGGGTGCGAGGGTGAGCGCGACGAATGCGGATACGACCACAGCCACGACCAGCGCCGCCGCAAACTCGAGCATGAGCCGGCCGGTGATCCCCGTCAGGAACGCGAGCGGCAGGAACACGGCGACCAGCGACAGGGTGATCGTCACGATGGCGAAGGCGATCTCGCGCATGGTGCGCAGTGCGGCCTGCATCGGCGAGAGTCCGCCCTCGATGTGGCGGTGCATGTTCTCGAGCACGACGATGGAATCGTCCACTACGATGCCGATGGCGAGCACCAGCGCGAGCAGCGTGAAGATGTTCACCGAGTAGCCGAGCACGTAAAGCACACCGAAGGTGGCCAGGATGGACACCGGCACCGACATCGCCGGCAACACGGTAGCTCGCAGGTCGCGCAGGAACAGGAAGATGGTCACCACCACCAGGGCGAAGGCGATGCCCAGGGTCTGGAACACTTCGAGGACCGCGCGTTCGATGTAGATGGAGGAGTCGTAGGCGATTGCCCACTGCATTCCCGCTGGCATTTGCGGCTGAATCTCGGCCATGACGCGCTTGACCTCGCGCGCGACCTGTACGGTGTTGGCACGCGACTGGCGCACAATACCGAGGCCCGTCGCGGGCTTGCCATTGAAGCGACCGATCGAGCGTTCGTCTTCCACGCCGGCTTCGGCCCGGCCGACGTCCGCCAGGCGCACGACTGTGGTGCCGGTCTGGCGGATGATCAGCCGGTCGAACTGCTCCGGCGTATTCAACTGTCCGCGCACCTGGATGGTGAGCTCGCGATCCAGGTTCTCGATGCGTCCGCTCGGCAGGTCGATGTTCTGTTCGCGCAGGGCCTGGTCGATATCACCGACCGTTACCTCGTGCGCGGCCATACGGGCGGTGTCCAGACGTATGCGAATGGCGAATTTCTTTTCGCCGCCGAAGATGACCGAGCTCACCCCCGGAATGGTCTGCAGGCGATCCTTGATGTTGTCGTCGGCGTAGCGCGTCAGTGCCTCGGTCGTGTAGCGATCGCTGAAGAACGCGATCCACATGATCGGGCTCGCGCTGGCGTCCTGCTTGCTGATGATGGGCTCGTCGATGTCCTCCGGCAGCTCGCCGCGGACCCGTGCGACGCGGTCGCGCACGTCCTGTGCCGCGATGTCGACGTCGCGGCCCTGGACGAACTCGACGGTGATGGACGACGCCTGCTCGCGACTCTCGCTCGACATCAGCTTGATTGCGTCGGCGCTGGCGATGGCTTCCTCGAGCCGCTCGGTGACTTCCGTCTCGACGACCTCGGCGCTCGCGCCCGGGTAGACGGTGGTGACGTTGACGATCGACGGATCGATGTCCGGCAGCTCGCGCACGGGCAGCCGTGCGAGGCCCAGCACGCCGAACACGATGAGGGCGATGCTCATCATGGCGGTGAGTACCGGCCGGTGGATGCAGATCTCGAAGAAACCGGTGCTCGAATCGCTCATCGGCGCCGTCAGCCGGCGTCTGCCGCGGGTTCCACTGTGACGCCGTAGCGTTCGGACTCCGGCGCCACGAGGATGCGTGTGCCAGGCGCCATTTTCTGGTAACCCTCGACCACGATGCGCTCGCCCGCGTTCAGGCCGCGAGTGATCTCCGCGAGCCCGGCCAGGCGCAGGCCGATCTCGACCGGGCGCAGCTCGGCGCGACCTTCGGCGTTCATGACCGTCACCATCGTGTTGTCGCTGTGCTGGCTGATCGCGGCCTCGGGCACCACCAGCGCCAGCTCACGCGCGCGGAAGACGAGCTCGAGGTTGGCGAACATGCCCGGTTTGAGGCGGCCGTCGGCGTTGTCGACGTAGGCTTTCATGCGCAGGGTACGGCTGCGCTCGTCGAGCCGCGGCGCGATGAAATAGACGCGTCCGGGGAAGCGCTCATCCGGGTAAGCGGCGGTAGCGATCTCGATGTGCTGACCGAGCGCGACCTGGCCGACGTAGCGTTCGGGCACGTTGAACTCGACCTCGAGCGGATCGGTCTGCACCAGCGTGGTGAGCAGCTCACCCTTGCTCACGTACTGCCCGAGGGACACGATCCGCTCGCCCATCTGACCGTCGAAGGCGGCGACGATGGAGGCGTCTGCGCGGCGTTCCTCGGCGAGCCGCAGCGATGCCCGGTTGGCGTCCAGGGTGGTGCGCAGCTGGTCGAACTGCTGGACCGAGATGGTGCCGCGCTCGAGCAGCATCCGGCCGCGCTCGAAATCCTGGTTCGCCAGCTGGTAACGGGCGCGCGCCTCGGCGACTTCTGCGTCGAGCTTGCTCGCGTCGAGCTGGAGCAGCGTGGCGCCGGCAGCGACCCGCTGTCCTTCCTCGAAATCGATGCCCGTGATGCGGGCTTCGAGTTCGCTGCGGATCTCGACGGCTTCCTTGGGCAGGAGATTGCCGATCAGTGACAGCTTTTCCTCGAGCGCCTGCGTGCGTACCAGTGCGACCACCGCCTGCACGGGCATGTCGCCGCCCCCCCCCGCGGGCGCTGGCGGGCTGCCGCAGCCCGCCAGCGCCAGGGCGGCGGCCAGCAGCATGATGAATACGGGTGTCGGCGGCATGAAGGGTCTCGTCGAAAGACCGTGGGCGGCTATGGCGGGCAAGTGTGGCGCCGCCGGCGGTGTTCGTGGCGGGGCGACATTCTAGCAGAAGCGCCGGTGCCGGGGATTCGGTCTGCGCCCCGCGGCGCCCGTAGTGCGCGCGGTACCCCCGCCCGCGGCCCGTCAGGGGCTGTCCAGAATACCCATGACGCGCAGCTGCGTGACGACCGTCTCGGCGGCCTCGTCGGCCCGCAGCCTGGCGGTGTCGATGCGGATCTCGGCATGCTCCGGGGGCTCATAGGGCGAGTCGATGCCGGTGAAATTCTTCAGCTCGCCGGCGCGTGCCTTGCGGTACAGGCCCTTGGGATCCCGCTGCTCGGCCACGCTGAGCGGCGTGTCGACGAATACCTCGCAGAATTCGCCGGCGCCGACGAGCTCACGCGCCATGCGTCGCTCGGCGCGAAACGGCGAGATGAACGAGACCAGGGTGATGAGACCGGCATCGGCCATCAGGTGTGCCACCTCGGCCACCCGGCGGATGTTCTCCACGCGGTCCGCTTCGGTGAAGCCGAGGTCCTTGTTCAGGCCGTGGCGGACGTTGTCGCCGTCGAGCATGTAGGTGTGGCGGCCGAGCGCGTGCAGCTTCTTTTCGACCAGGTTGGCGATGGTCGATTTGCCCGATCCCGACAGCCCGGTGAACCACACCACCGCCGGCCGGTGGCCCTTGAGGCGCGCGCGGGCCAGTTTGTCGACTTCGGTCGCCTGCCAGTGGATGTTCTGCGATCGGCGCAGCGCGAAGTGCAGCAGACCCGCGGCGATGGTGTTGTTGCTGATGCGGTCGATGAGAATAAAGCCACCGAGCTCCCGATTCTGCGAGTAGGGCTCGAATACGACCGTCTGGTCGAGATTCAGGTTGCACACGCCGATCTCATTGAGATGCAGCTGCCGGGCCGGTTCGTGCTCCATCGTGTTGACGTCGACCTGGTATTTCGGTGCGGCGAGCGTCGCGCCGACGGTCCTGGCGCCGATTTTCAGCAGGTAGGGACGCCCGGGCAGCATCGGCTCCTCGCTCATCCAGATCACCGTCGCCTCGAACTGGTCCGCGACGCCCGGCGGCTCGCCGGCGGTGACCAGAACGTCGCCGCGGCTGGCGTCGACCTCGCCGGTGAGTGTCAGCGTGACCGACTGGCCGGCGATCGCCTCGGCGAGGTCACCGTCGTAGGTGGCAATGCGGGCGACGGTGCTCTCGGTACCGGCCGGCAGCACGCGTACGCGGTCGCCCGGCCGTACCGTGCCGCCGACGATACGCCCGGAGAATCCGCGGAAATCCAGATTCGGCCGATTGACCCATTGCACCGGCATGCGCATCGGACCGCTGTGCGCGTCGGCGTCGATCTCGACCGTCTCGAGGTAGCCCATGAGCGTGGGGCCCTCGTACCAGGGCGTGTTGGCGCTGCGCTCGGTGATGTTGTCGCCCCTGAGCGCCGACATGGGGATGCAGACGATGTCGTTGATGCCGATCTGGCCGGCGAAGCGGCGGTAATCGGCCTCGATACCCGCAAACACGTCGTGCGAATAGTCCATCAGATCGAGTTTGTTGATGGCGAGCACCACCTTGCGGATGCCGAGCAGCGAGACCAGATAGCTGTGGCGGCGCGTCTGTGTGAGCATGCCGCGGCGCGCGTCGATGAGGATCACCGCGACCTCGGCAGTGGACGCGCCCGTGACCATATTGCGGGTGTACTGCTCGTGCCCGGGCGTGTCTGCGACGATGAACTTGCGCGTGTCAGTGGAGAAGAAACGGTAAGCGACGTCGATCGTGATGCCCTGCTCGCGCTCGGCGGTGAGACCGTCGACGAGCAGCGCAAAGTCGAGCTCGCCGCCCTGCGTGCCGACCTTGCGCGAGTCGGCTTCCAGCGCGGCGAGCTGGTCCTCGAACAACATCTTGGACTCGTACAGCATGCGGCCGATGAGCGTGCTCTTGCCGTCGTCGACGCTGCCGCAGGTAATGAAGCGCAGCAGACTCTTGCGCTCGTGCGCGTGCAGGTACTGTTCGATGTCCTCGGCAATGAGGCTGGACACGTGCGCCATCAGAAGTAGCCCTCGCGCTTTTTCTTTTCCATCGAACCGGAGGAGTCGTGGTCGATGACCCGGCCCTGGCGTTCGGAGGTTTTCGTGAGCAGCATTTCCCGGATGATCGCCGGCAGGGTGTCGGCCGTGCTCGCGATGGCGCCGGTGAGCGGGTAGCAGCCAAGTGTGCGGAAGCGCACGCTCATGGTCGTCGGCTGCTCGCCGTCAGCGAGCGGCATGCGCTCGTCGTCGACCATGATGAGCGTGCCGTCGCGCTCGACCACCGGCCGCGCGGCGGAGTAGTACAAGGGGACGATGGGGATGTCCTGAAGGTAGATGTACTGCCAGATGTCGAGCTCGGTCCAGTTCGACAGCGGGAACACGCGGATACTTTCGCTCTTGTTCTTGCGCGCGTTGTACAAGCGCCACAGCTCCGGGCGCTGCATCTTCGGATCCCAGCGATGCTGGGCCGTACGGAACGAGAAGATGCGTTCCTTGGCGCGCGATTTCTCCTCGTCCCGGCGCGCGCCGCCGAAGGCGACGTCGAAGCCGTACCGGGTGAGCGCCTGCTGCAGGCCCTGGGTTTTCCACACGTCCGTGTGTAGTGCGGATCCGTGGGTGAACGGATTGATGCCGAGCCGCTGCGCCTCGGGATTCACGTGCACGATGAGATCCAGGCCGAGCTCGCGTGCGGTGCGATCGCGGAATTCGTACATGGCTTTGAACTTCCACGTCGTGTCCACGTGCAGCAGCGGAAACGGCGGTTTGGAAGGATGGAAGGCCTTCATCGCCAGACGCAGCATCACCGAGCTGTCCTTGCCGATCGAATACAGCATCACCGGCCGCTCGCTCTCGGCGACGGCCTCGCGCATGATGTCGATGCTCTCCGCCTCCAGGCGCTGGAGGTGGGTCAGTGTGCTCATCAATCGTTCCTCGTCACGGCCCGCCGGCGCAGCCGTGGTGCGCGGCGTGATGCCCGCTGCCGGGGCTGCCGGGCAGGGCGAGGCGGGATTCTAACCGTTTGCGACCGGGTGCGCCCACGCGTGGCGGTGGTATCGACGCGGGGGCAAGCACCGCAGGGGGCAAGAAAAACCCCGCGCTAAGGCGGGGTTTGCGCCGATGATTTGGCCTCGCCTAGCGAGGTCCTTCCAGAGCTGGAGAACGCAACGTTGTCGAGTGACGCGTCACTGTCTCCGGTCGCGTACCGCTCCCGTCCTCACCGGCTTGGTGCGGGAGGGCCGTTCTCCGCGACCTGTGTAAGATATAGCAGAGCACCGCTACGGGCGCCCGCCGCAGGGGTTACATTTTGCAGTGCCGCGACGTATCGCACCGCACCGCGGGATCGACTACCTCGTGCCGTCGCTGTCCGTGATCGGCACCGCGACGGCCGGGTGGCGTGGCAATGCTGGATCCGCAGCATCGCCGCGCGCCTGCCGCAGGGATCGGGCGGCACGCGACTGCAAGGCGTCGCTCACCTGCCGCACGACTCCACTTCGAGACGCGCAAAACGGCGGAAGCGGCGCCAGGCCTGATCGAAGTCGGCGCTGCCGGGACTGCGTTCGAGCACGATGTCCGCGTCCGTGTAGCTGGCGCCGTAGCGGGCGCAGAACTCGGCCAGCACCCCCGGCGACACCCGGCAGCCACGCTGGTGCAGGTGCCGGCCGAGCTTGCCGGGATCGGCATCCGTGCGCAGCACCAGCCGCGGCAGGCCCGCGCCCGCGATCCGGTGCAGCGGCGCCGGCAGATGGCTGGCGACCAGCAGCGTGTGACCGCGCGCGAGCAGGCGGCGCAGCCGGGCCAGCTCCTGGGGGCGGCGCACCTCGTCGACCATCACCACTTCGGTTTCGAAGCGGGCGCGGCGCCAGTCGAGCGCAGGACCGGCGAACGCACTCGCCGGGCGGCCGGCGAAATCGGGGTGGTGGGCGAGCAGGTAGCGCAGAGCGGTCGACTTGCCGCTGCCGCTCACGCCGCACAACACCAGCAGGCGCAAGCCTGCGAGCGTCCGCCCGAGCAAGGCCAGGTGATCGTCGAACCAGCCCGTCCGGGCGTTGCCCTCAAGCATTGAGGAAATCCTCGTACTGCAGATCCGCGGCCGGACCGGCCAGTTCCTGGTCGACGAACTGCGGATGCAGGAGCTGTATCTCCCAGTGCACTTTCAGCCCGTGATTCGGGGACACCTGCACCGGCGGATACAGGGTGCGGAACATCGGCGTGAAATCGACCGGCTCGCTGAACCAGGTGTTGATCGGCACGTTCGCGGGGATGCGATCCACGAGCTTGTCGTACAGGATCAGGCCGCGTACCGGTTCCTCGAACGACACCGTGCGTTCCTGCGTGCCCGAGCCCCGTTTGTACCGGCCGCACTCCATGTTGGCCGCGACGATGCGCAGGCGTACGTTCGCCAGCTCGACGCGCGCCTGGCCGCTGAACAGCTCGCCGGCCCGCAGTGTGTCGCCGCGGCGGATCAGCAGGCGCGGGTTGGCGAGATGAAACCGCATGTAGGTCCGCAGCTGCGCGCGCATCGCGAACCACACGGCCGCGCCGAGCGTGCCGCTGAGCGCGAGCGAGCCGAACAGCGGTGACTGCGAATCGCCGTCGCTGTCGGTGTGCGAGTACACCCAGGTCTGTGGCTCCGGCACGAACTGATCATGGACACCGACTGCGGCATTCACGAGCATGATCAGCCCGCCGAGACCCGCGAGCAGCAGCGTGATCACCTGGTTTCTGACCGGGATGGCACGCAGGTTGGCGAAGAAGTCGAACAGATCGCGGGGCTCGACCACCGCGCTCGCGTCGGTGCTCACCGCCGGCTTGAGGCCGAGCTCGAGCTGCTGTTCGGTGCTGACGGTCGTGTCGACGAGCACGCCGTCGTCGATCACCAGGCGGGTGAACAATTCCAGGTCCAGCATCCGGCCGCGGTAGCTGTAGCAGCGCACGCTGGTGCGCGGGATGCGCACCTCGACACTCGTGCCGTCCACACGCAACTGCCGGCGAAACAGGATCTTGTCCGCGTTGACCGCGCGCTTGTCCTTGACCCGGGCGCGCACGCCGATCGCCAGCGTGGCGTCGTGCGCCAGCAGGCGCCGATCGACGATCTCGATGACGCAGATGATGTCGCTGTCCGGCGCCGGGCCCGCCGGCTGCAGACTGATGTTCGCGCCTGCGCTCACGGGGGGCCGCACGCGGCGATCAGGGTCGAAACGCCTTGATGTGCTCCTTGGCGAGCACCTGCCAGACGGCGTCGTCGTTCGCGCTTCTTTCGATCAGCAGCACCGCGCGACCGCCTATGCGCACCGGTCGTGGCCACGGGCCGAGATCCACTTGCTCGTCTCCGCCCGCCGGCGTCTCGCCGGCGGGCGTCGCCAGCCGCTCGACGCCCGTGCAGGCGAGCACTTCGGCGACGCGCAGGCGGGTATGGGCGAGTTCGCGCAGGCCACGGACCCAGATGTAGCGCCCGTCATCGCCGGCCTCGTGCAGGCCGACGGCGGCCAGCGCGCCGATCACACCCTGGCGCGTCCCGGTCAGACCCTCCAGGAGCACGGCGTGCTCGTGCGCATGGGTCGTGGCGTCGTCCTGGCGCAGCACCCGGCGCTGCGCGGCCCGGCCGAACTCGCTGGCCTGCCCGGCCTGGACGGCGTCCGCCACGCACAGGCCGGCATCGGCGCCCGCGGCGGCCGATTCGAGCAGGTACTCGCGGCACAGCGAGGCGATCGCCGGCCGATCGCCGCTCACCGCCGTCAGCGCGAGACAAGCGGCGCTGTTGTGCGAGGTGTAGGGGATGGCATCGTCCACCAGCAACTGGTGGCGGGTGATGCCGGTGACCTGCGCCAGCCCGGCCGCGGCGAGCCGGCGGCCGAGCTCGCGGGCGCGGTAGCCGGTCCCGCGGGTCTCGAGGTTGTCGGTGTCGTCGATGCCGACCAGCAGGCGCATGCACGCAACTCGCGCAGTTCGTGTGGCTGGCAGCCTAATTAGCTGGCCGCCAATGTGCAATGCGGCGCGGCGCGGGACGGCCCTAAACTCAAGAAAATATGCAATGAATAACATTTATCCGCCCGGGAAACAGGCTTAGAATCCCAGTTCTCATCGGTCATATAAGTCGGTTGGGACATAAACATTCATGGATGTCCGCTTCGATCTCCGCTGGTTCACCGGTGCCGACGTGCCGACTGAAATCGATCCGGTGCTGATCGCCGTGCTCGATGCCATCGCCGACGGCGGCAGCCTGCGCCACGCCGCCGAGCACCTGCGCCTGTCCTACCGCCATGCCTGGGGTTTGTTGCACCGCTGGGAGGACACGCTCGGCCAGCCGCTCGTCGGTCTCACGCGCGGCCGCGGCGCGGTGCTCACCGCCCCCGGCGAGCGCCTGCGCTGGGCCTGGCACACCGCCGAGGCACGCCTGCGGCCGCAGCTCGACAGCGCTGCCGGCGAAGCTGCGCGCGAGCTCGCCGCACTGTTCGCGCCGCGCCGCGACTCGGCGTTGCGGATCGCCGCCAGCCACGGTCTGGCGATCGCGCTGCTGCGCGATCAGCTCGTGCGCGCGCACGGCCTCGGGATCGATCTGCACTACTTCGGCAGCGTCGCCAGTCTGCAGCGCTTTCGTGCCGGGCAATGCGACGCTGCGGGTTTCCACGTGCCGCTCGGCCCGCTGCGCGCGCGCCTGGCGCCGCTGTTCGCCCGCCTGCTGGATCCCGTCCACGATCGCCTGATCGTCGTGGCCAACCGGGAGCAGGGCTTCATCACTCGTCCCGGGCAGGCCTTCACGGGTGCCGCGGATCTGGCGCGGCCGGGCCTGCGCTTCGTCAACCGCCAGCCGGGCTCCGGCAGCCGCCTGATCCTCGACGCGCTGCTCGCCGACGCGGGCGTCGAGCCGCACGCCATCGATGGCTACGATAACGAGGAATTCACGCACCTGGCGGTCGCCGCCATCGTCGCCGGTCGTGCGGCCGACGTGGGGTTCGGCCTGTGTGCCGCCGCCCGGCGCTTCGAGCTCGACTTCGTCCCCGTCGTCACCGAGCGCTATTACCTGGCGGTGGCGGGCAACGCGCTCGACGGCGCGTCCGTGCGCACGGTCCTTGCCGCCTTGCGCACACAGGCGTTTCGAGACGGTGTGCGCCGCCTCGGCGGTTACGATCCGGACGCCAGCGGCACCGTGGTCACGGTGCAGGAACTGCAGGGCGTTTGAGCGGGGTTCGCACGGTCGACGCTGGCGCATGCGATCCCGTATAGTCCGCCGGCATGCATTATCTGCGCCTCGCCTACCTCGTCGCCGGCCTCGTCCTGCTCGGCGTCACCCTTTACGAGGCGGATCTCGGCGCGGTCTGGCATTACGTTCGCGAGTTCGGGCCGTGGGGTACTGCGCTGATCACCGCGCTGTTCCTGCTGGCCTATCTCGCCGATGCCGCCGCCTGGCAGCTGACCCTGCCCGGTATTCCCGGCACGGCGCGCTGGTTGCAGCGCCTGTTCGTCGTGCGCACCATCGGCGAGGCCTTCAACGACATCACGCCGTTCGCCTCGCTCGGCGGGGAGCCGGTCAAATCCATATTGCTCAAGACGCACTACGGCATCGGTTATCGTCATTCCGGTGCGTCGCTGGTGCTCGCCAAGACGCTCATTACCCTGTCGCTGGTCGTGTTCCTGAGCATCGGTCTGGCGCTGTCGCTGACGACCCCGGCGCTGCCGGCCGCGTACAAGGTATTCGCCGCGATCGGCCTGACCGGTCTGACCGCCTGCACCTACGGGTTTTTCATCGTCCAGCGTTTCCGCCTGACGTCGGTGACCGCACGCTGGCTGCACCGTACCGGCCTGTACAAGGGCGTGGAGCGGGTGCTGCACGTCATTCACGAGTTCGACGATCAGATCGTCGCCTTCTACGTGGACCATCGCTACCAGCTCGCGGGCTCGCTCGCGTTCGCGTTCGCGAGCTGGATGCTCGGCATCGTCGAGATCCAGATCATCATGTACGGGCTCGGTCACCCGGTGTCGTTCGCCGAGGCCTGGGTCATCGAGGCGCTGGCACAACTCGTGCGCGCGGCCACGTTCTTCATCCCCGCCGGGATCGGCACTCAGGAGGGCACTTTCCTGCTCGTGCTCGGCGCCATGACCGGCTCGCCGGCGCTCGGGGTGGCCGTTGGCGTGGTGCGCCGCTTCCGCCAGCTGATCTGGCTGGGTCTCGGCGTGGCCATGAGCTGGAAGCTGTCGCTGCGACCCCGCTTCGCCGCGGTGAAGGAGGAGCCCTCGGCATCCTGAACGCCGGCTTCGCTGCGTGCCGCCGGCGTTTGTCGCAGCGCCCGCGGCGCGGACGGGCCGGGGTGTTCACGCACGCAGCGAGGTCGACGATGAACCGAAAAGGATCCACGCCCGGGAGCGAGGCACTGCGCCGCGCGGTCGCCTGGCTCTCCGATCACGGCCGCCACGACGCCACCGCCATCGAGGAGGCGTGCCGGCGCTTCGATCTCTCACCCGCCGACGAGGAGTTTCTGCTGCGCGAGTGCCGGGAGCCGCACGCGGGACGAGCGCAAGCCGCCGCCGTCGCGCAGCGCGTACGGGCGGAGATCGTCGAGCTGCACGAGCATTTCGTGACCTGGTACGCAGGGCGCTGTGACGCCGACGATGCGACGTTCGAGCGGTTTTTCAGCTGCCGTTTCAGCCCGGATTTCGCCATCGTTCTGCCCGCTGGCACGCTGCACGCGGGCGTGGATTTCCTGCCCGTGCTGCGCGCCGGGCACGGCAGCAACGCCGATTTCCGGATCTGCATACGCGATGTCCGCGTACGCGAGGCGGGCGCCGGCCTGGTCGTCGCGACGTACGAGGAATGGCAACGTAACGCCCGCAACTCCTCGCCCGCCGACAATGCCCGCCTGACGACGGCGGTGCTGGTCGGGGCGACGCATGCACCACGGCGATTCGCCTGGCTGCACGCGCACGAAACCTGGTTGCCGTCGAGTGTGCTGACCGCGGACCGGTTCGAGTTCTGATCAGCGCGCCACGTAGGCGCGCAGGAAAGCGCGGATGCGGTCGGCATTCGCGCCCAGATCGCTGCGACCGACCCGGGACACGGAGCGCAAATCGATACGACTGCCGTCGTCGGTGCGGCGGATGCGGATGATCACGTCGTCCTTGAAGCGGAACCAGCGCGTGGTCGCCACCGCTTCGATGCGCCCCTCCTGGGGGGCCGCCTCGACGATGTCCCAGCCGAGCTCGGTCGCCACCGCGTGCGCCCTGGCGAACGCCGCTTCGGGCGGCTCCAGCGTGAGCAGCGGATCGAGGTTCCGGTAAGCCGCCCGCTGCTGCCGGGCCACCTCCCCGCCCTGGTAGTCCAGCAGGTTCTCGCGCGGCGCGCCGAGCAGCTCGACGGATTCGAACGCCGGTGGATCGTCGAGGTCGGTGCTGATGTCGTGGATGGCCGGCAGCGTCTGGCCCCGGTACAGCTGCACGCCGACGAGCAGCGCGGGGACGATGGCGACGAACAGGCCGATCCCCGCCCGCACCAGCGCGCCCGCATTGCGACTGCGCCACGAGGCCGGCAGCGTCCAGGCACCGGCCAGGGCGATGAACAGCCCCGTCGCGCCGCCGCCGAGCACCACCACCAGCCCTGCGCCGAAATCCCACAGTCCCATGCGTGTGCCCCAGGGGCCGGCGAGAAGCAGCGCCCAGGGCAGCAGCGCGGCCCAGACCAGGGCGATGCCGGAGGAGCGGTACTGCTTGCGGCCGGGTGTGCTCGTCGCCATCGAACCGCCATCATACGCCGGGCATCCTGTGCGTTCAGGACCCCGTCGCCGGCCGCCGGTGCTGCTTGCGCCTGCCCATGAAGCTGCGGTACAGGAGCGGGATCACGAACAGCGTCAGACCGGTGGAGAACGCGAGACCCCAGACGATGGCGGTGGCGACCGGCCCCCAGACGAGCGACTTGCCCGCCAGTCCGGTGGCCAGGGACAACAGCCCGGCGATGGTCGTGAGCGAGGTGATGAGAATCGGAATCACGCGCCGGCGCGCGGCGTACACCGTCGCGTGCAGCAACCCCATGCCCGCCTCGAGCCGGTCGTTGGCCGCCGAAATCAGCACGATGGCAGCGTTCACGGCGATGCCACCGAGCGCGACCACGCCGTACATCGTGTACAGGCTCAGGGGATTGCCCGTCACGATGAGGCCGAGCACCACGCCCGTGAACGCGAGCGGCACGGTGACCAGAATCATCAGTGGCTGGAAGTAGCTGCGGAACTGGGTGCCGAGGATCGCGTAGATCAGCCCCAGGCCGAGCAGGCCCAGCATCGGCAGCGCGTCGAGGCTTTCCTCGATGTCGTCCAGCTCGCCCGAGAACTCGAGCGACACGTCCGGGAATTCACGCTGCAGGCGTTCGGCCCAGGTCTCGCGGGCGATCCGGTTGGCGCTGACGGTGTCGAGCAGCTTCTTGTCGAGGTCCGCTTCCAGAGTCACCGTTCGGCGAAAGCCGTAGTGACGGATGTTGTACTGGCTGACGCCCCACTCGGCGTCGACGAGCTCGCCGAGCGGTACGGACCTGCCATCGCGCAGTGCCAGTGTCTGGCGCAGCAGTGAGCCGATGTCGCTGCCCGGTTGCCGCTCGGCGAGCACCCGTACCGTGATCTCCTCGCCCTGGTCCTGGAACTGCGTGACCTGCTCGCCGTCGACGAACATTCCGACCGAGCGGCTCACCGCGAGCGGGTCGATGCCCACGCGCTTGATTGCGTCGGCGTCCAGGCGCAGCAGCAGCTCCGGTCCGCCCGGCCGGTAGTCGAGCGTGACGTCGAGGAATCCCGGCGTCGATTTCAGGAACGCGACCAGCCGGTCCGCCGCCGCACGGATGTCCTCGAACTCGTCGCCGCGGATCTTGATGTTGATCGGCCTGGCGGTCGGCGGCCCGTCCTTCTGCTCGAACACCCAGACGTTGCGTGGTCCTTGGAGACCGGCGACCGCCCGGCGGACGCTGTCACCGATCTGGTTCACGGTGCGGTCGCCGGCGGTGGCGGGGTTGAGGCTCACCATGAGCTGACCGACCGTGTCGCCGAACAGCGGCTCGGTCTGGGTGAACATCTGCCCCGCGTAGTGAACCATCGCCCGCAGCTCGCGCGGTTCGATGCAGGTCCGCGTGCGCCGTTCGATCTCCTCGAGCATGCGACTGGTCTCGGCCAGCGTCGCGCCGGGCGGCATCTCGACGTTGACGTAGAACAACCGCGACGGATCGAATTCGAAGTAGCTGAAGCGCACGAGTCCGGTGGCGACCGCGGCGGTCGCACCGGCGAACAGGCACAGAACGACCGCCACGGACAGCAGCGGATAGCGCAATGCCGTGAGCAGCGCTCGCGTGTAGCGCAGGCGCACGAGGTGGGTGAACCACCAGCGCAGCCGCTGTATCCGCGAGTAGCGATCGAAGTGGATCCGGGCCGATATCACGTGCGCCGGAAGCATCCAGTAGGCCTCCAGCAGGCTGACCGTCAGCGCAATCGACACCACCAGCGGGATGACGCGCATGTAATCGCCCAGGATCCCCGGCATGAGCATCAACGGCAGGAACGCGGCGATGGTCGTCATCACGGACGTCGTCACCGGCGCGAACACCTCGCGCAATGCGCCGATGGCGGCGTCCAGACCGCGTGCGCCCTGCTGCAGGCGCTGGTACATGGTTTCGACCACCACGACCGCGTCGTCCACCAGCATGCCGAGGGCGATCACCACGCCGAGCAGCACCGTGTTGTTGACCGACATGCCGCCCAGTTGCAGGGCCAGGAACGTGCCCGCAAGCGTGAAGGGAATGCCGATACCGATCAGAATCGAGATGCGGGTGCCGAGGAACACCCAGGCGACCAGCAGCACCAGCGCAAGGCCGATCAGCGCGTTGCTCTGCATCAGGCCGATCGCCCGGCGTGTGCTCACGGTCTGGTCGTCCACGAGTTCCACCCGGGCGCCCGTGTGCCCTGTGAGCGCGTTGCGCTCGTCGATGTACCGGCGCAGGCGATCGACCAGCTCGAGGACGTTCGCGTCGGCGGTCTTGGTGATCGGCAGCAGGATTGCAGGCCGCGCGCCGTAGCGCACGATCTCGGTCGGTTCCTCGGTGGCGCGATACACGCGTGCCAGCGTCCCGAGTTCGACGACACCCCGGGCGGTGACCACCGGCAGTTGCGCCAGGCGTCCCGGATCGGCGTCGGTACCGACCAGGCGCACGAGCCACGCACCGGTGTTGGTGTTCATGTCGCCGGCGGAAACGTCGCGAAAGTAGGCGCGCACGGTGTCGGCCAGGTCGGCGGGCGTGATGCCCAGCCCTTCGAGACGCTCGGGCAGGAAAGCGACGTGCAGCTCGGGTTCGAGCAGGCCGATGTCGTTGATGCGATCGACGCCCTTCATGCGCTCGACGTCTTTTTTCACGTTGCGCGCCTGTACGCGCAGATTCTCGTCGTCCCCCGGGCTGCTCACGACGATGGTGGCCGCGGGCAGGCCGTTCGAAGACGTGATCTCGTAGACCATCGGCGCCTCGGCTTCTTCGGGCAGCTCGTCGGTCCAGGTGTTCTGCACCTCGCGTCGCAGGTCCGTGAGGCGCTTGTCGAAGATGCGGGCGTCGATTTCATTGAAACGCACGAGGATATTGGAGATCCCCTCGCGGCTGGTCGAGGTGACGAAGCGCATGTCCTGCACCGAGCGCTGCAGTGCCCGCTCGAGCGGATCGGTCAGCCGCTTCTCGACGTCGCGGGCCGAGGCGCCCGGCAGAAAGGTCAGGATCGTGATCCAGTTGAAATTGATTTCCGGGTCCTTCGCACGCGGCATCTGCAGGTAGGCGAGCGTACCGAGCGTGAGCACGAGGATGAACACGAGATTGGCGAGAACGTGATTGTCGAGAAAGCGACGCAGCCACATGGATCAGTCACCGCCGCCAGCGAGCGCGGCGCCGTCCTCCATCGCGTGTTGACCTTCGACCACGAGCACGGTGTCGGCGGGCAGGTCGAGCGCCGTCGGCCGGCCGGCCTCGGCACCGGTGACTGCGACGAAGCGTGCCCGGCCGGCGTCGACGACGAATACCCCCAGGCGAGCGCCGCGGCGCACGACGACGTCCGCGGGCACGTGCAGCCGCGCGTCCGTCCACACGAGTTTACCTGCGGCTCCGGGCAGGGCCTCGTCGGCACTGAGCTCCAGGCGTACTTCCTGGGTACGTGTCGCGGTCAGCACGGCCGGCAGCACGGTGCGCAGGCGCAGCGGGAACCGGCGCGAATCGAACTCGAACGCCGGCGCGGTGGACGCGGCTAGCGAACGAGTGTCGTCGACGGGGACCTGGGCCGAGATTTCGATGGTGTCGAGATCCAGTGCCCGGACGAGCCCGGTGCCGACCGTGGCGTACTGGCCGACGGCGGCGACCCGCTCGAGCACGAGGGCCCGGAACGGGCTGCGGACCTCGCAGCGGCTCGTGGCCAGGCGGCGGATGTCGAGCGTGGCGACCGCGGCCCGCCGGTCGGCGCGCAGCGCGTCGAGCTCGGCGGCGCGGGTGTCGAGGATCTCCTCGGCGACGGTCTGCGAGCGGGTCAGGCGCTCGGCACGGTCGAGTTGCCGGCGGGCGAGCTCGATGCGGGCGTCGAGCGCACCGATGTGCGCCTCGGCCTCGCCGCTGGCGAGCCGCGCGTCGCGGCAGTCGAGCCGGGCAATAACATCGCCCGCCGCGACGACGTCACCGACGCGCACGTCTATGGTTTCGACACGCGCGGCAATCTGTGCGCTGACCGTCGTCTCGTTCAGGCTGACGACCGTTGCCGGCGCCAGGCGTTGCGGACGGTAACCGATCTCGGCCAGGGTCGCGGTACGCACCACCTCGTCGCCTGCGAGCGCGGGAACGCCTGTGCCGATCAGCACGCCAATGCAGGCGGCAGCGCATAATGGGCGGGCGAAACGGGGCAGGTGCATGGGATCGGGTCGGCGCGCGGAAACCGCGATTCTAGCGCAAGCAACGCGGCGGCTTAACGACCGTCGCGGCCCACGCGGGCCGCGATCCGGGGCGTGCGCCCGGCGGTCGGCTCGCCCGAACGCGGTCGACTGCCTAGAATCAGGGAAAGCGATGTCGGGTTACCGCGCACGTGATCGGCAAAGGGGGCATCATGGCTGACAAGTCTCATTACCGGGTTCTCATCGTCGGCGGCGGGACCGCCGGCAGCACGGTCGCCGCGAGTCTGCGCCGGCACGGCGGTCCGGGAGTTGATATCGGCATCGTCGAGCCGTCGCCGGTGCATTACTATCAGCCGGCGTTCACACTCGTCGGCGGCGGCGTGTGCGGGCTGCAGTCCACGCGCCGCGACCAGAGCCGGCTGATCCCACCGGGCGTCACGTGGATCAGGGATGCGGCGAGCGGATTCGAGCCGCAGGCGAACCGGGTGTCGCTGGCGTCGGGCGGCGTGCTCAGCTACGACTACCTGGTTGCGTGCCCCGGCCTGCAGCTCAACTGGGAGCAGGTGCCCGGGCTCAAGGAGGCGCTCGGAAGCAACGGCGTGTGCAGCAACTATTCGCCGGCTTACGTGGAGTACACCTGGGAATGCGTGCGTGGCCTCGAGGCCGGCCAAAGGGCGGTGTTCACCCAGGCGCCGCTGCCGTTCAAGTGCCCCGGCGCGCCGCAGAAAATCGCCTATCTGACTGCCGATCACCTGCGTCGCCGCGGTCTGCTCGAGCGCTGCAGCCTGCACTTCTGCACGCACGCGCCGAGCATGTTCGGCGTGCCGTTGTTCGCCGCTGAACTCGCAAAAATCGCCGACGGTTACGGCATCGACAAGCGTTTCCAGCACAACCTCGTCGCAGTGGATGGCGCCGCGCGTGCGGCCACCTTCGAGATCGCCGGCGGCGACCGCCAGGGCGAACGGGTGACGCTGGCGTTCGACATGCTGCACGCGACACCGCCCCAGAGCGCGCCTGATGTCGTGCGCGCGAGCCCGCTCGCGAACGCCGCCGGCTGGATCGAGGTCCACCAGCATTCACTTCAGCACGTGCGCTACCCGAACGTATTCGGCTGCGGTGACGCGACCTCGACGCCCAATTCCAAGACCGCCGCGGCGGTGCGCAAGCAGGCGCCGGTCGTCGTGCGCAACCTGCTGCACAGCATGCGCGGCGGATCCCTGGAAGAGGGCTACGACGGCTACGCGTCCTGCCCGCTCACGACCGCCTACGGCAAGGTGCTGATGGCAGAGTTCTGCTACGGCGGCAAGGTGACCCCGACGTTTCCGCTCGATCCGCGCAAGGAGCGCGGCACGTACTGGTGGTGCAAGACGACCGGCCTGCCGATCATGTACTGGCATTACATGCTCAGAGGCTACGAATGGTTCCCAGGTCACGACACCGGCTGGCAGGCGCGCCACGGCCTGTGAGCCTGCACTGATCCCGCGTACGACCAGGCTCCGGACCACCCGGCACAGGACCCCATGGCTACGTCACACGGTTCGCCCGTCAAGGCGATCCTGTACGCGTTTTTCGCCAATCTCGGCATCGCGCTGGCCAAGTCGGCGGCTGCGCTGTACACGGGCTCCTCCAGCATGCTCGCGGAGGCGATCCATTCCTTTGCCGACACCGGCAACCAGTTGCTGCTGCTGCTCGGGTTGCGCCGTGCGGCACGCGCGGCCGATGCCGAGCACCCGCTCGGTTACGGCAAGATCACCTACTTCTGGAGCTTCATCGTCGCCGTGCTGCTGTTTTCGGTCGGCGGGCTGTTCTCCCTCTACGAGGGCTGGCACAAGCTGCACGCGCCGGCCGAGCTCAGCGCCGCCTGGGTGGCGCTGCTGGTGCTCGGCGTGTCGATGGCGCTCGAAGCAGCCAGCATGTACGGCTGTCTCGTGGAGGTGAACAAGCTGCGTGGCCGGCGTTCGCTGTGGCGATGGCTGCACGAATCGCGCAATTCGGAACTGGTCGTGGTGTTCGGCGAGGATTTCGCCGCGCTGCTCGGACTCAGCTTCGCGTTCGCGTTCGTGGCGGTCGCGGCGGTGACCGGTAATCCGATGTGGGACGCGCTCGGGTCGATCGTCATCGGTGTGCTGCTCGTCGTCGTCGCCGGCTTCGTCGCGGTTCGCGTCAAGGTCCTGCTCATCGGCCGTTCCGCCGATCCGGACGTCGTCGAAGCCGTCCGCGAGCACATCGCCGGTGACGACGGCATCGTCGAAGTGTTCAACATCATCACCCTGCAGATGGGTCCGCAAGTCGTACTCGCGGCCAAGATCCGGCTGCGCGCGGGCTCGTCGATCGACGAGGGATGCGAACGCATCAACAGCCTGGAGCGCGCGCTGCGCAGCCGATTTCCGGAAATCGGCTGGTGCTTCGTCGAACCGGACGTCAGCGACTGATCGGTACGCGTGGTGCGGGCCCGGCCGGCCCCCGCGCGTCAGCGATTCGAGCGTTCGGGGTGTGTGGCGATGAAGTGCCTCAGCACGAGCTCGAGCCGATCGGCACGCTCCGCGTGCCCGCTCGCCCGCTCGCTCTGAATGTCATCGAGAATGATGCGGCGGATCTGCAGGCTGCCGTCCGGCAGCCTCACGACGTACTGGGCGAACTCCAGCGCGAGCATGTCCGGGATATGCTCATGCTCGCCGATCGCGAGTATCTCCTCGTCGGTGAAACCGCACAGATCGAGGCAGTCCTGATAAGTCAACACGGCGTTTGCACCTCCCCACGCTCGGGTCGCGCGCGAAGTGCGGCGCCCGCTGCGACCATATAGGCCGGATACGGGCGCGGGTATTGACCTGGATCAGCGTGCGTTCAGGCGCCCGTCCGATCGCCGCGGTCGACCAGCGTCGGCCCGCCGAACAGGGGGTGCATGGGTGCGATCGCGCGACCCATTTCGCGCAGGCGTTCCCAGTCCTCGTCGTCGAGTATGTCACGGTGACGCCGTTGCAGATCTTCGGCTACCTCCACGAAGTGATCACGCTGACCGCTCACGTAGTAGACCTCGGCCAGCTTGAGCTTGGCCTGGTGATTGTGGCCGCTCGCGGCAATCACGCGCCGGAGCGCCTGCTCGGCCTGCAGGTACTGACCGTAGGCCAGGTTCAGGTCGATTTCCGCGAACGGATTGTGCGGCCTCAGCGGGGGTTCCGCGCGGTGTTCGATCCGCGCCGCAGAGGACCTGCGTTTCATCGGCAGGACGTTCGCATTGCGGTCGAACACTGCCTGGCGCGAAGCGACCTTCTCCGCCAGCGCCGCGACCCGCTCCTGATCGTCGCTGCGACGGGTCCGTTCCTCGACGACGACGGTGCGGCCGCGCCGATAGTGGCGCGCGGCGTAGCCGAGCAGCAGGGTCAGCGGCACGGCGATCGCGAGCAGCAGCCAGGGGATCGTCAGGTCCCGCCCGGCGACGATCCGGGGCGACGCCGCCGGTACGCTCGTGACCGCGGTCGGCGCCATGGCCGTGCCCGGCGCCTTCCGCGGTGGCACTGCGCGCGCCGCGTCCGGCACGGGGATGGTGGCCACGGACCGATCCGAACGGGCGGCGACGAAGGTGCGCAGCTCGGCCAGGCGCGCGTCGATGGCGGCGATTTCGGCCACGTGTACCGGGCTGGGTGCCGTCGCCGGAGCGCTCATCACGGCCTGCGCGGGCATCACGGTCTGGGCGGGCATCACGTCGGCCGCAGGCGCAGGAGCCGCGTCGGGTTGTGCTGCCAGCGGTTGCACCGCCTGTGCGGGCGCGACGTCTGCGGCGGGCCGCACTCCTGACTGTCGGGTCTCGACCACGGCGATCGACCGTGTGGTCGCGCTCTCTCGCGTCGAGGTGGCGTGCGCGGTGCCGGCCACGAACGCCGGCACTGCCAACGTCACGCCGACCTTGAGGCGATCCGCGTCCCCGTCGATGAAGGCCTGTGGATTCGCGCCGTGCAGTGCTTCGACCACACGCCCGAGCGACAGTGTGGGCTCGCCGCGTACGCGGCGCGCGATCGACCACAGTGTTTCGTTCGGACGCACCGGTCCGTAGTGTTCGGCGCTGGTCGTCGTGGCGCGTGTGTCCGGTACGGCGGTCGTTGCGGTGCGTGCCCGGCTGGACCGGCGGGCAGGCAGCGGATCGACCAGGACGGCGTAGCTGCGGCTTTGCGCCATACCATCGTGAGCGAGGCGTACGCGTACGGAGAAAGCGGGCTCGACGATCGGCGCGCTGCTATTGAGCACGATATAGGCGCTGCCGTCCGCGACGGGCACCACGCGCGCGCCGATGGTGGCGGCGAGTGGCGCGGACCGGCGGTCGGTGATGTCGGGCAGCACCGTGACCTCGGCGCCGGCGAGTGCGTCGCGGCTGCCGACCAGAACATCGATGCTGGCGCGCAGGGGCTCGCCGAGATGCGATTCGACCCGCAGGCCGCCGAGTTGCAGCGCCTGGACGGGCGCCGCGGCCAGCAGGGCGGCCAGGATTGCAATCAGGGCAAAGGGACGTTTCATGGTACCGACCTCTCCTGCTACTGTTGACCGGTCCCGCGCAAGCGGACCCCGCCGGACCTCACGAGTATAGTTAGCGGCGGCTCGGCGCCGCGCTGAAGTTCGTGGCGTGGCGCCCGATCGGGAAGGAATTCACGAAAATTGACCCTGAAACGAGCGAGGAAGGTGCAATGGGTGACCAATATCCGAAATTCAGGGCGGCTGCGGTGGCGGCGTCACCGGTGTTTCTGGACCGCGAAGCGACCACGGCCAAGGCGGCCCGGCTGATTGCCGAAGCGGCCGGTCAGGGCGCCGGACTGGTCGCCTTCCCCGAGGCTTTCGTACCCGGCTATCCGTACTGGATCTGGCTCGGGACACCCACCTGGGGGGCGCCATTTTTCGCCGAGCTGTACAAGAACGCGGTGGAGATCCCGAGTGCGACCACCGACACGCTGTGCCAGGCGGCGCGCGCGGCGAACGCCAACGTCGTCATCGGTATCAACGAACGTGCCGCCGGCACGTTGTACAACACGCTGCTTTTCATCGCCCGCGACGGCGAGATCCTCGGGCGTCACCGCAAGCTCCAGCCCACACACGTGGAGCGCACCATCTGGGGTCGCGGCGACGGTTCCGATCTGCAAGTGTTTCGCACCGACGTCGGCGCCGTCGGTGGCCTCATCTGCTGGGAGCACACCATGGATCTCGTGCGTTACGCGCTGATTGCGCTGGGCGAGGAGGTCCACGTCGCCGCCTGGCCGGGCATATCCGCCGTCACACACAACCCGCATGCGTGCATATTCAACGACATTACCGAGTCGGCCGCGCGCCATCACGCGCTTGCCGGGCAGGTCTTCGTCATCAACGTCCAGTCACCCATCGACCAGGAGACGATCGACAGGTTCGGTCTTGCCGGGCAGGACGAGCTGATCCGTCCTGGCGGCGGCTGGACGGCGATCATCGCGCCCGATGGTCGCATCATCGGCGGACCGCTCACGGACGGTGAAGGCATCGTCTACGCGGACATCGATCTCGAAGAACGGATCATGATGAAGTACGCGTGTGACTCCATCGGTCATTACGCGCGGCCCGACGTCGTGCGGCTCGTGGTCGATCTCGCGGCCCAGCCGGTCGTCGAGTACGTCGATCTCAGCGCACCTAAACCACCGGCGGGACCGGCTCTCGCCGAGTGATCCCTCGCCTGCGGCGCGCCGCGAAACGTGCCGTATTTCAACGAGAACTACGGCTGCGCACGGTGCCTGGCCACCTGCCCGTGGAGCCAGCCGGGCGTTGCGCCGGGTCTGAGCGACAAGATGCTCCAGCGGCGTGCACGCGAAGCCGGCGCGATGCAGGATCCAGTACCCGCCTGACTCGGGCCGCGGAGCAGGGCGCTCGGGCCGTGCGGCCGTCCCGGTTTTCACCTCGTATGAGCGACCGTTCTCACACGCGGGCTCGACGTCGCCCCGGGTACGACCGCGCCCGTCTCCGGGAGGACGTCGATGGCTCACGCGCGCCGTGTGCGCGACGTGCTGCGTTACAATGGCACCGGATCCCGGACCGTCGTGAGCATGCTCGAACAGATTTTCGAGAAGTTTCTGTGGCAGAGCCGCCTGATCGTGCTCGCGGCCGTGATCGCCAGCCTGCTCGTATCGGTTGGCGTGTTCTACATTGTGACCGTTGGCGCCTGCTGCACGCTCGTGCATCTTGCCGGCTACGCCTCACCCGAGCTCGATGCCCAGGCGCGCAGCGATCTGCGCTCCGTCACCGTCGCGCACGTGATCGAGATCGTCGACGGTTACCTGCTCGGCGCGGTGCTGCTCATCTTCGCGCTCGGGCTGTACGAGCTGTTCATCAGCCACATCGATGCGGCCAAGGACTCGGCGCAGTCGACCAATGTCCTGCTCATCGAGAGCCTCGACGATCTCAAGGTCCGGCTGGCCAAGGTCATATTGATCATCCTCATGGTCAAGTTCTTCGAGCACGTGTTGAACCTCGAATTGCGCACGCCGCTCGAGGCGCTTTACCTGGCTTGCGGTATCGCCCTGGTCGGGCTTGCCCTGTACCTTTCGCACGTCTCCGAAAAGACGGTCTGACGGTAGCCGAGCAACGATGGAGTCACCCACATGGTCACCAGCGCATCATTGCAATCGGATTCGCCCCTGGTCCTGCGCAGCGACGACGGCGCCGTCGCGACGCTGTCCCTGAACCGCCCCGAGGCGCTCAACGCGCTGTCGCAGGACATGATCGAGGCGGCGCAGGCGGCTCTCGACGCCGTGAACGCCGATCCGGCGGTACGCGTGGTCGTGCTCGCGGGCAGCGGGCGCGCTTTCTGCGCCGGTCACGATCTCAAAGAGATGCGCGCGTACTACACGCTGGAATTCCAGCAGCAGCTGTTCGCCGCCTGCAGTCGCATGATGCTCACCATCATGCGGCTGCGTCAGCCAGTCATCGCGCGCGTGCACGGGCTCGCCACCGCGGCCGGTTGCCAACTCGTCGCCACCTGTGATCTCGCCGTGGCCGCGGATGACGCGCGCTTCGCCACCTCGGGGATCAACGTCGGGCTGTTCTGCAGCACGCCGGCGGTCGCACTCGCCCGCAACGTGCCGCGCAAACAGGCGCTGGAGCTGCTGTACACCGGGGACTTCATCGATGCCGCGAGGGCGCGCGAGCTCGGACTGGTCAATGTCGTGGTGCCCGGCGCGGAGCTCGACGCCGCCGTGCGGGCGCTGGCCGCCCGAATCGCCGGCAAGAGCGGTCATGCGATCGCGCTCGGCAAGGCCGCGTTCTATCGCCAGCTAGAGCTCGGCGTGAGCGACGCCTACGCCGGCGCGGCCGAGGCCATGGCCTGCAACATGATGGATCGTGATGCCGCCGAGGGCATCGACGCCTTCCTGGCCAAGCGAGCGCCGCGCTGGGAGCAGGGCCCGCGCGGGAACTGAAGGCTGTGATCGCCGCCGCAGCCGTGCACACGGGTGCCACGCCGGCCCGTTCGGCGCAACCGCCGCGGGGCCGTCGGGCGGCGCCTATGCCGGCGCGGCCGGCAGGCGATCGCTGCCGGCGCTGAGCGCCCGCACCTGCGGGGCGAAATCCGCGGGGATCGCG
Source organism: Gammaproteobacteria bacterium (assembly GCA_020850735.1). GTDB lineage: Bacteria > Pseudomonadota > Gammaproteobacteria > JADZEE01 > JADZEE01 > JADZEE01. Next base: position 56,250 of record JADZEE010000001.1, read on the forward strand.
TGCCAGCCCAGCCGCCAGCTCCAGTTGCCCGCACGCGTGCCGGGTGTGTTCATGCGGGCCTCGCTGCCCAGGCCGAGCAGATCCTGCATCGGTATCACGGCGAGGCGGGCGACGGAAGCAAACGCGGCACGCACGAGCGGCCAGGGCATCGGTTCGGCCGGTCGGCCCAGGTAGTCGAGGACGCGCGCGCGGGTCGGATCGTCGAGCGCCTGGAACCAGCCGAGAGTCGTGTCATTGTCGTGCGTGCCGGTGCACACCAGCGCGTCGGGCTCGTGGTTGTGCGGCAGATACGGGTTGCGAATGTCACCGTCGAACGCGAACTGCAGCACGCGCATGCCCGGCAGCCCCAGCTCGCGGCGCAGCGCTTCGACCGAGGGTGTGATGACACCCAGGTCCTCGGCGACGAACGGCAGCGCGCCGCACTCGCGCGCGAGGGCCGCGAACAGTGCGCGGCCCGGCACCGGGCGCCAGGCGCCCTCGACCGCCGTCCGTGCCTCGGCCGGGATCTCCCAGGTCGCATCGAAGCCGCGGAAGTGATCCAGGCGCAGCAGATCGAAGCGCTCGAGCTGGGTGCGGATCCGATCGGACCACCAGCGAAAATCCGTGGCCGCGATCGCGTCCCAGTCGTACACCGGGTTGCCCCAGCGCTGGCCGGTGGCGGAGAAATAATCCGGCGGCACGCCGGCGATGACGGTCGGCCGCCCGTCCGGCGCGAGCCGGAACAGGGTTCGGTGCGCCCACACGTCGGCGCTGTCCAGGGCCGGAAAGATCGGCACGTCGCCGAGCAGGCGTACCCGCCGCGCGGACGCGTAGGACCGCAGTTGTCGCCATTGTTGATGGAACAGGAACTGCTCGTAGCGGTAGTGATCGACGCCGTGCCGGTGCGCCGCGACGAAAGCGTCGAGCCGGCCGGTGTCGCGATCGCGCAGCGCGGGTGGCCAGGACCACCACGGGGCGCCGTCACAGTCATCCTTGACGGCACGATACACGGCGTAGTCGTCGAGCCACGCGGACTGGGCGACGCGAAAGCGTGCGTAGCCATCGCCGTTGCCGCCGGACTGCGCCCGGGCCGTCTGTACCCGCTCACGCGGCGACCCGATGCCGGTGATCAGGCGCGCATCGGCCGCGAACACGCTGCAGCTCTGATAGGGCGAGCCGTGCTGATTGACCGGATTGACCGGCAGCATCTGCCACAGGCCGATGCCGCTGGCGGCGAGCAGATCGACGAACCGGCGTGCGTCGTCGCCGAGCCCCGTGCCGTCGATGCCGCCAGGGAGCGAGCTCGGGTGGAGCAGAACGCCGGCCAGACGGCCGAGGTGCGCCAGGCTCATGCCCCGGCCGGGCGTCGCTTCGATTCAGTCCGCATGACCGGAGCGCTGGCCGAGCATCTCCGGGCACACGAGCACGATGCCGGCGGGCGAAATGTAAAAGCGCTCGGCATCGGCGCGTGCGTCCTCGCCGATGATCGTGCCCTCGGGAATGCGGCAACCGCTGTCGACGACGGCGCGCCGGATCCGGCAGCGGCGACCGACGACGACGTCGGGCAGCAGGACCGAGTCTTCAATCTTCGTGTACGAGTTGATCCGCACGTGGTTCGACAACAGCGAGCCCCGCACCATCGCACCGGACACGACGCAGCCCGCCGATACCATGGAGTCGACCGCCATCCCGCGGCGGTCGTCGTCGTCGAACACGAACTTGGCCGGCGGCAGTTGCTCCTGGTAGGTCCAGATCGGCCAGTCGCGATCGTACAGGTTCAGCGGCGGGGTGACCCCGACGAGCTCCAGGTTCGCCTCCCAGTAGGCGTCCACGGTGCCGACGTCGCGCCAGTAACCCTGGCCACCCGAGAGCATGTCGCTGAAAGGGAAAGCCATGAGCTTGTGCTGGCGGTAGATGCGCGGCAGCACGTCGCGGCCGAAATCGTGGCTCGAGGTCTCGTCGCGGGCGTCGGCGGTGAGGATCTCGACCAGGAAATCGGTGCGGAACAGGTAGATCCCCATCGACGCGAGCGCGGCGTCGCTGCGCCCCGGCATGGGTTGAGGAACGGCGGGTTTTTCCTGGAAGCCGACCACCCGCTGCGCTTCATCGACGACCATCAGGCCGAAGTCGCGCGCCTGGGCAAGGGCGATCTCGACGCAGCCGACCGTGGCGTCCGCGCCGCTGTCGAGGTGGGAGGCGATCATCGATCCGTAGTCCATCTTGTAGACGTGGTCGCCGGCGAGCACGAGCACGTAGCTCGGCCGGTGCCCGAGAATGATATCCAGGTTCTGGTACACGGCGTCGGCGGTACCCTGGTACCAGGACGAGGACTCGAAGCGTTCCTGCGCCGGCAAGACCTCGACGAACTCGCCGAACTCCGCGCGCAGAAAGGACCACGCGCGTTCGATGTGCCGCATCAGGGTATAGGAGTTGTACTGGGTGAGCACGCACACGCGGCGGATGCCGGAGTTGATACAGTTGGACAGGGTGAAGTCGATGATGCGGAACTTGCCGCCGAACGGCACCACCGGCTTGCCGCGCCTGGCGGTGAGCTGTTGCAGGCGGGCACCCCGGCCGCCGGCCATCACGACGCCGAGCGTGTCGCGAATGAGCCGGTTGATGGAACGTTCTTCCTTCCTAGCCACCCGCTGTCCCCTGCCCGTTTCTTCCGCTCCGGCGTCTGGGGTCTAATGAGCCACCCCGCGCCCAGCATACAAGGTAGTGACCGTCCCCCCCAGCAGCGCTGACATGGATCAGCCGTTCCCCCGGGTGCCTGCGCCCGCGGTTCGGCGCGGGCGGTCGTCGCGGCGGCTGCGCGTGCTGTTCGCCGCCGCGGAGGTGTTTCCGCTCGTGAAAACGGGCGGTCTCGGCGACGTCGCGTACTACCTGCCGCTGGCGCTGCGTGAACAGGGTGTGGACGCGCGCATCATCATGCCGGCCTACGGCTCCGTGCTCGCGACGGCGGGGCGGCGCCGGCGCACGCTCGCCAGGCTCGATCTGCCCGGTCACCGCGCGCCCGCGCGCCTGCTCACCGAGCGCATGGACGGCGGCGTTCCGATCTATCTGGTCGACGTGCCGGGCTGTTTCGATCGCGACGGCAACCCCTACCTCGCGCCGGACGGGCATGAATGGCCGGACAACGCGCGCCGCTACGCCGCGTTCTGCCGGGCCGTGGCCGCGCTGGCTGCGGGTATCCCGGGTGTCGCCTGGCGCCCGGACGTCCTGCATGCCAACGACTGGCACACCGGGCTCGCCCCGGCGCTGCTCGCCGGCGCGGGCGGGCGCCCGGGCGTCTTGTTTGCCATTCACAATCTCGCCTTCCAGGGTCTGTATCCCCATGCCGAGCTCGCCGCGCTCGGCCTGCCTGCACATTGGTGGTCTCTCGATGGCCTGGAGTTCCATGGCCGCATGTCCTTCATGAAGGGGGGCCTGGTGTACGCGGATCGGATCGTGACCGTCAGCCCGCGGTATGCGCGCGAGATCCTCACGCCCGAATTCGGCTGCGGGCTGGACGGCCTGCTGCGCCACCGTCGCGACGTGCTCAGCGGCATCGTCAATGGCGTCGACTACCGCGTCTGGGATCCCCGCCACGACGTTCACATCGCCCATGCCTACTGCTCGGATGATCCGGCCGGCAAGCGCGCCAACCGCGATCTACTGCGGGAGCGGGTCGGCCTCGCTCGGACGCCTGCGGTGTGCTTGTTCGGGCACGTCAGCAGGCTGTCCGGGCAGAAGGGTACGGATCTGCTGCTGGCCGCGCTGCCGGCGCTGCTTGCGCGCCACCGCGAGCTGCAGTGCGTGCTGGTCGGCAGCGGTGAAGCCGCGCTGGAGACCGCGCTGGCCGGACTCGCGCGGGCCTGGCCCGGACGGGTTGCGGTCGAAATCGGTTATGACGAGACGCTCGCCCACCAGGTCATCGCCGGCGCGGATGCCTTCGTGATGCCGTCGCGGTTCGAACCCTGTGGCCTGAGCCAGCTCTACAGTCTGCGCTACGGCACGGTACCGGTGGTGCACGCCACCGGCGGTCTGCGGGACACGGTCGTCGACGCGACGCCGGCCGCGCTCGGCGCGGGGCTGGCGACAGGCTTCTGGTTCGAGCAGGCGACCGTGGCCGCACTGACCGGGGCCATGGACCGGGCGCTCGCGCTCCACGGCGCCGGCGACGGTCGCTGGCAGGCCCTGATGCGTACCGGCATGGCGCAGGACTTCGGCTGGGAAAACAGCGCCCGGGCGTACCTGGATCTCTACCACACGCTGCCCGGCGGGCACGGCGTGCGCACGGCGTCAGCGCGTGCCTGAGCGTGCCATGGCGGCTTGCGGGTGTGCGGTCAGCGTGCGCAGGCCGGCCGCGTCGCGGATCCGCACCTGGCGGCGGTCGACCGCGAGCAGGCCCTGCTGCTCGAAGCGCGTGAAGGTCCGGCTCACCGTCTCGGCGGCCACACCGAGATAGTTGGCGATGTCGTAACGCGACATCGGCAGCATCAGGTCCGTCGGCGAGTAACCCCTTTCGCCCAGACGTGCGGACAGATCGAGCAGAAAGATGGCCAGCCGTTCCTCGGCGCCGCGCTGGCTGATGAGCAGGCGCAGCTGGTGCCCGCGGCTCATTTCGGTACCGACCTTGAGCAGGATCTCGTGCAGCAGATCGGGAACGCGCTGGCACAGTTGCTCCATGCGCGGGTATGGCAGCTCGCACACGCTGGTGTGCTCCAGTGTGACGATGGAACAGCCGTGCACGCCACGCTCGACCGCGTCCAGACCGATCAGATCGCCGGCCAGGTGGAAACCGACGATCTGCTCGGCACCGTCCTCGGCGGCGAAGTAAGATTTCACCGATCCGGTCTTGATCAGAAATACGCTGCTCAGGGGATCGCCCTGGCGGTAGAGATAATGGCCGCGCGGCATCAGGCGGCCGTGCCGGACCATGCTGGCGAACTCGCCGACTTCAGCTGCCGGTAAGCCACGTGGTATGCACAGATCCCGCAAGCGGCAATCGGGACAGGTGACGGTGGCGCGCTCCAGCGCGACGACGTTGTGCTCGGCGTTCATCGGCGTGACTCCCCTGCGGTGCGTTGGTGATGTTCTGTTGCAACCGTGCCCTTCACGATTCCATGTTAGGGCGGCGGGGATGGCCAAAAATCCGTAAATCTACTGACAGAGGACCGGCGGACTCAGGGATTCCCTTAGCGGCCCCGGCGCCCGTGGCACCGGGGTGACCAACCGGGCCGCGGCGGCGCGACCGTCAGTCGTCCAGGAGGTGTGTTTCCAGCGCGATACGCACGAGCTGCGACAGGCTGCGTGCCTTGAGCTTGACCATGATGCGGGCGCGGTGCGTTTCCGCGGTCCGGGGACTGATCGCGAGCGCGCGCGCGACCGCTTTGTTCGTGCAACCCTGTGCGAGCAGCACCAGCACTTCGCGTTCACGCGCGGTCAAGGTGTCGACGAGCGCGAGCGTGGCCGGTATCGCGGCGGGTTGAGGCGGCGCGCCGGCGCGCGCGAGCGCACTGCGCACGGCGCTGATGATGGCGTCGGCGCGAAACGGTTTTTCGATGAAATCGCAGGCGCCTGCCTTCATGGCGTGCACAGCCATGGCTACGTCCGCGTGCCCGGTGATGATGATCACCGGCACCGGCTGGCCGCGGTCGCGCAGGTATTTGAGCAGCTCGATGCCGTTCATGCCCGGCATGCGGACGTCGACGATCAGGCAGGTGCACGGCGCCGTGACGTTGGCGTCGAGCAACGCGCTCGCGGACGCATGGGTGCACACGTGCAGTCCGGCGCTCGCGAGCAGCGCCGCGAGCGACTCGCGTGCGCCCGCATCGTCGTCGACGACGTGCACGGTCGCGGCCTCGGGCTTGCCGGTGCTCAACTGCGCGGCGCGACGGGGACGGTGAAATGCAGCGCCGCGCCGCCGCCGGGCGCGGGAGTCGTCCAGAGCCGCCCGCCGTGCGTCGCCACGATCGAGCGGCAGATGGACAGGCCGATGCCCATGCCCGAACCGGTTCTGTGCTCGGCGCCGAGGCGACGGTCGGCATCGTCGAAGACGCCGCCCGGCAAGCCCGGCCCGTTGTCCTCCACGCGCACTTCGACCAGCTCCGCCGAGCGCCGCCCGGTGACCAGCCGCAGCAGCGGATCGGGCCGGCGGCGCAGCGCTTCGACCGCGTTGCGTACCAGGTTGAACACCACTTGCTGGATCTGCACCGGATCGACCAGCACCGGCGGCAGATCCGCGCCCAGGTGATAGCGCACGTCGATGCCGCAGTCGTAGGCCTCCAGCAGGGCCACTCCGGCGCCGTCACGCACGATCTCGTTGATGTCCGCGCGCACCACCTCGGGCAGCCCGGTGTCCACCAGCCGGCGCAGGCGGCGCATGATCTCGCCGGCCCGTTCGGCCTCGTCGACGGCACGGTCGAGGTGCGCGCGCGCCTGTGCCGGTATCGCGCTCGACTCGAGCAGACGCAGCGCCGCCTGCACGTAGTTCATCACCGACGACACCGGCTGGTTCAGCTCGTGCGCCACCGTGGTGCCGAAATCGGCCAGGGCGGACCTGCCGGCGGCGTGCATGAGGTCGCGCTGCAGCCGGCGCATGCGGTTGTCGTCGCGCTGGCGTTCGATCCCCAGCGCGAGCATGTTCGCCAGGCTCTGCAGGAAGGCCAGTTCCTCGGCGCCGAACCCGCGGTCGGTGGCGCTGAAGACCGCGAGCACGCCGTGCGGCGAGCCGCGACCGGCGACGCAGATCGCGACCGCGCTGCGCAGCTCGGTCAGTCCCGGCAGCTCGCTGGGCGCGACGTCCTCGGCCGTACGCAGGTCGCGGATCGTAACCGGATGCCGGGCGAGGAGCGTGCGACTGAGCAGGGAGCCCGGCCCGGGCATGAAGCGCAGCGCGCCGACGACCCCGGCGGGCCAGCCCTGACCCGCCGTCGCCGCCAGTGCGCCGTTGTCATCGGGCTCCAGCAGCAGTACCCGGTCGGCGCCGAGGAACTCGTGCGCGAGCGCGACGATGCGCGGGCGCAGGGCCGCGGGCGTGCCGCCGGAGATGAAGGCCTGGCCGAGATCGGCCAGCGCCTCGAGTTCCAGGTTGCGGGTATGCAGCTCGAGCATCGTCTGTTCGCGAGCGCTGACGTCGTTCAGCACGGCGATGAAGTGCGATACCGCCCCGGCGTCGTCCTGCACCGGCGTCACCTGCAGGTCCAGCCACAACACCGCACCGTCGGCACGCCGCGTCTCGAAGGCCAGCCGCAGGGGCAATCGCCGGGACAGGGCCTCCTGGATGGTGGCGCCGCTGCGATCGTCATCGCGCGGACGCAGGAGAACCTCGCAGCTGCGGCCGATGACCTGCTCCTGCGTCCAGCCCGTGATCGTGGTCACGGCGGCATTGGCGTAGATGATCGGACAAGCGGGCGCGCGCGCATCGGCGATGATGACGCCATTGTGCGTCGCCGCCAGCGAGCGGTCGCGCAGGCGCAGGGCGTCCTCCGTGAGCCGGCGCGCGGTGATGTCGTAGCCGATGGCGAGCAGTGCCGAGACCGCGCCGGTCTCGTCGCGCAGCAGTGAGTGGAACCATTCGATGATCCGGCGCCGGCCGTCGATCCGCACCACGGCGTTGACCGGCCGCGACGGCGACTCGCCGCGCAGCGCCGTTTCGAATTCCCGCCGGCTGCGCTCGCGGTCCTGCGGCGCGACCGCTTCGTCGAACCAGTTCCGGCCGATGGCCTCGGCGAGCGGGCGGCCGAGCAGCGATTCGGTGAGCTGGTTGTAGCGCACGATGGTGCCCCCGGGCTCCAGCAGCAGGACGATACCATGCGCCGTCTCGAACAGGCTCTCGACGAGGTCGTGCTCGCGGCGCAACTGCTGCGCGAGGTCGGCCTGCTCCAGTGCCACTTTGGCGATCTCGGCACAGTCACCGAGCAGCGTGAGATCCGCCTCGTCCGGCGCGTGTGCCGTGCGGGAATAGATCGTGAACGCCCACAGCACCGCGCCCGCAGCGCTGACGATCGGCTCCGCCCAGCAGGCACGCATGTCGCATTCCATCGCGACGCGACGATGCTCACACGAGTCCTCGTGCGCGGCCAGATCGGCGATCAGCACCCGCCGGCCGGTCAGCGCGGTCTCGATGCAGCAGACCTCCGCGGGCGTCATCCCCGTGCCGCCGATGCACGTACGCAGGGGCGCGGGCAGAGAAGGCGCGGCGACGACCTGCAGGCTCGCGGTCTGCGGATCGCGCAGGATCACTGCCGCGTACATGCCCGGCGCCTGGGCTTCGATGATGCGCAACAGCGCCTCGAGAACCTCGCCGACCGGCGCCTGCGCCGCGATGCGGCCTAGCACCTCGACGAGCCCGCGACGCAGCCACCCGTTGCTCAATTGGGCCGGTCGCGGGTCGGATACGGTCATGGCAGGAGGTGTCCGGACGATGGCGCCAGGCGCGCGGCGCATTGAACACCAGCGCGTCGCGCCGCGCCAACGACGCCGCGGCGCGGATCCCGTTTCAATCGCTCGTGCCCGCGTCTCGCGCACGTTCCGTGGCGAGCACGAGCTCGGTCATCGAGACCACGCTGTCCGGGTTGAGGGAGATGGACTCGATGCCTTGCTGCACCAGCCAGCGCGTGATCTCCGGGTAGTCCGACGGCGCTTGGCCGCAGATGCCGATGTACTTGCCGCGGCGGCGGCAGGCGGCGATGGCCATCTCCATGAGCATGTGCACGGCCGGATCGCGTTCGTCGATACCGGTGACGAGCGCGGAATCCCGATCCAGCCCGAGCGTGAGCTGGGTCAGATCGTTGGAGCCGATGGAGTAGCCGTCGCACAGATCGAGAAAGGCGTCGGCGCGCAGGCAGTTGGTCGGGATCTCGCACATGAAGTACACCTTCAGACCGTCGCGTCCCCGCTCGAGGCCGTGCGTGGCCATGAGCTCGAGCACGCGCTGCCCCTCGGCGGGTGTGCGAACGAACGGCACCATCACGATGACATTTTCCAGGCCCTTGTCCACGCGCACGCGGCGCAGTGCCTCGCACTCGAGCGCGAAGCACTGCGCGAACTGCCGCGCCGGGTATCGCGACGCGCCGCGAAAGCCGATCATCGGGTTTTCTTCCCTGGGCTCGCAGGCGTCGCCGCCGATCAGGGCGGCGTATTCGTTGGATTTGAAATCGGACAGACGGACGATGACCGGCTTGGGATGAAAGGCCGCCGCAATCGTGCCGATGCCCTCGGCGAGCTTCTCGACGTAGAACTCCCGTGGCGTGGCGTAGCCGGCGCTGATCGTGCCGACGAGCCGGCGGGCGTCCGCGGACAGATCCGCGTACCCGAGCGCGGCGGCCGGATGGATGCGGATCAGGTTGGAGATGATGAATTCCATCCGTGCCAGGCCGACGCCGTCGTTGGGGATCCGGGCGAGGTGAAAGGCGTGGTCGGGATCGCCGACGTTCATCATTACGTGCGTTCGCGGTCGTGCACCCGTGGCCAGTTTGTGCACCTGCGTACGGAAGGGCAGCGCGCCCGCGTACACGTAACCGGTATCGCCCTCGGCGCACGACACGGTCAGCTCGGCGCCGGTGGCGATGCGCGCGGTGCCGTCGCCCGTGCCGACCACTGCCGGAATGCCGAGCTCGCGGGCGACGATGGCGGCGTGGCAGGTGCGCCCGCCGCGGTTGGTCACGATGGCCGCGGAACGCTTCATCACCGGCTCCCAGTCGGGATCGGTGATGTCGGTCACCAGCACCTCGCCGGCCTCGACCGTGTTCATGTCGCGCGGGCTGGCGATGACCCGGGCGCGTCCCTGGCCGATGCGGTGCCCGACGCTCTTGCCACGGACCAGCACCTCGCCGCGGCGCTCGAGCCGGTAGGTCTCGAGCTCATGGGCGGGCCGCCCGGCGTGGACCGTCTCCGGTCGAGCCTGGATGATGAACAGATCGCCGCTCGGGCCGTCACTGGCCCACTCGACGTCCATGGGCATCGGCCTGTCGTTGCGCGCGGAATAGTGCGCCTCGATCGCCACCGCGTAGCGCGCGAGCTCGAGCACCTGATCGTCGCTGAGCGTGTAGCGGTTGCGATCCTCCGCCGCTACCTCGACGTCGACCGTCGTCGCGCCGCCCGCCATCTCACTGCCGGCGTACACGAGCTTGTGCGCTTTCTCGCCGAGCTGGCGCCTGACGATCGGCCGCCGGCCGCTGGCCAGGGTCGGTTTGAACACGTAGTACTCGTCCGGCGTCACGGTACCCTGAACGACGTACTCGCCGAGCCCCCAGGCCGCAGTGATGAGCACGACGTCGCGAAAACCGCTCTCTGTGTCGAGCGTGAACATCACGCCCGAGGCTCCCAGATCCGAACGCACCATGCGCTGCACGCCGATCGACAGGGCGACGGCCGTGTGCTCGAAACCCTTGTGTACGCGGTAGGCGATGGCCCGGTCGGTGTACAACGACGCGTAGACCTTGCGGCAGGCGTCGAGCAGCGGCCGGATACCGCGGATGTGCAAATAGGTTTCCTGCTGCCCGGCAAAGGAGGCGTCGGGCAGATCCTCGGCCGTGGCGGAGCTGCGCACGGCGACGTCCGGATCGTCGCCGCATTCCTCGCCGAGTTCCTCGTAGGCGGTGGCGATCTCGTCGAGCAGGTCGTCGGGGAGTTCGGCGTTCCCGATGAGCTCGCGGATGTGGGCGCCGGTCGCGGCCAGCGCATCCACGTCGGCCACGTCCAGATCCGCCAGCGCAGCGGCAATCCGGTCGGTGAGGGCGCTGTCGGCGAGATGGTAGCGAAACGCCTCGGCGGTGGTGGCGAAACCGTTCGGGACCCGCACACCGCGGTCGGTCAGCTCGCGGTACATCTCCCCGAGCGAGGCGTTCTTGCCGCCGACGACGGCCACGTCACCAATACCAATCTCACGGAATCGACGGATGTAGCGAAACTGTCCCTGCTTCGGAGCCATGCGTCTTTGTAGCGAAATCCGGTTTGCGAAGTCATGATCGGAGTCAATCACCGCGGCGTCGGCGCCGCGGCCCTTGGAAAGCGGGCTGACCACCCCAAACTTTTCCCGCATGGCTGCCCGGGACACCGTCCACGTTGTCTGCCCGCACTGTGACGCGGTGAATCGCGCGCCGGCTGCCAAGCTCGTGCCGGGCGCGCGGGGCAAGTGCGGGAAGTGCGCTCGTGCTTTGTTTGCCGGGGCGCCGATCGCCGTCGACGCGGTGCGCCTGCGGGCTCACGCCGGCGGCGATCTGCCGCTCGTGGTCGACTTCTGGGCCGCCTGGTGCGGCCCTTGCAGAACGATGGCGCCGCATTTCGAGCGGGTTGCGACCGAACTCGAACCGCGCGTTCGCCTGGCCAAGGTCGACACCGAAGCTGCGCCGGCGCTGGCCGCCGAATACGGCATACGCAGCATCCCGACGCTGGTGCTGCTGCGCGGCGGTCGCGAGATCGCCCGTCACAGCGGAGCCATGGACAGTGCCGGCATCCGCGCCTGGGTCGAACGCCACCTGTGAGCGCGGCGTGTTCACCGCGTGAAGGGTCCGGGCCCCGCGATCGCGCCCGCGCCGACGGTGAGCCCCAGCCGGCTCGCCCCGACCGCCGCTGACGCCGGTACCGGCGCAGCGGGGCGCGTGCAGCCCGCCCGCTCCTTCGGGTTTGCGATCCGCCGGCCGTGCACGCCGGTCAGGTGCCGGTCGCTGGCGACACGCGCGTGAGCAGCGCCAGGGCGACGGCCGACCCGGCAGTGACCAGCGCCGCCGTGACGAAGGCCGCCGGCATCGACAGTTGTTGCCAGATGATCCCGAACAGGAATGCGCCCGGCAGCGCCACGAGGCCGCCGACGAGGTGATAAATGCCGAAAGCGGTTCCTTTCAGGTGGGCCGGCGCGTAATCGCCGATGAGTGCACGCTCGGCACCCTCGGTGCAGGCGAGAGCGGCCGCATGCGCGAGGAACAGGAGCCAGACCGTCACCAGACCGTCACCGCTCGAGGCGATGGCAAGCAGCACGGCGACGCGGCCGCTCCAGCCCGTGAGCACCACCGGCAGGCGGCCGATGCGGTCCGACAACGCGCTCATGGGCATGACCACGGCGCTCTTGACCACGTGCGCGACCGACCACAGCAGTGGCACCCACAACGGGTCCAGGCCGCGGCCGGTCGCCCAGACGACCAGGAAGGCTTCGGGCACGTTGGCCACTGCGAGCCCGCCCGAGGCGAGCACCAGCGCGCGCAGTCGGATGTCCAGCGCGCGCCAGCGCAACCGCGGTCGCGGCAGCGGCGCCGGCGCGACGTGCGCGTGATCCAGGCCGAACACGAGCAGCAGCAGGACGGCGGCGCCCGGCAGCAGCGAAGCCAGGAATACCTGTTGCATGTCCAGGCCCAGGCCGAGCAGCACGAACGCGAGCAGCGGCCCGACCATCGCCCCGGCATGGTCCATGCCGCGATGGAAACCGAATGCGCGGCCGCGGGCACGTTCGGGCACGGATGCGGCGATCATCGCGTCGCGCGGCGCGGTTCTCAGGCCCTTGCCGAGCCGGTCGAGGAAGCGCAACGACATGACCGCCGGCCACGACAGGGCGAGGCCGATGAGCGGTCGCGCCGCGTTCGATACCGTGTAGCCGCCGACGACCAGGCCCTTGGCGTTCCAGCCGCGATCGGCAAGCCAGCCCGAGAGCAGTTTGAGCAGGCTCGAGGTCGATTCCGCGAGCCCTTCCACCAGACCGACGATGGCCGGACCGGCACCGAGGGTGATGGTCAGGAACACCGGCAGCAAGGGCGTGATCATTTCGCTGGCGGCGTCGTTGAGCAGCGAAACCATGGCCAGGACCACGACGGTGCGTGGCAGGGCGGTGCGGATGGCGAGTCGTTCGAGCATGCGGGCGGGGCACCGGAGCGAGTAGTCCTGGCGGTTCGGCTTCGCAGCGCGGGGGAACCGCGCCGAATCGGGCGCGGTGATGGCTTCAGGAGCTCTCAGTTCAGGTCGAGCGCGTGTCGCTTCAGATCGTCCGCCGCGACGATTTCGAGCGCGGCGGCGTGGGTGGCGGCAAGCACGACCAGCGGTGCCTTGCCGGCCGCCAGCGCTTCCTGCCAGCGCGCCGCGCACAGGCACCAGCGGTCGCCGGGTTCGAGGCCGGGAAAACCGTGCTGTGGCATGGGCGTCGTCAGGTCGTTGCCGCGGCTCGATGAAAAGGCGAGAAACTCCGCGGTCAATTGCACGCACACGACGTGCCGGCCCAGATCCTCGTCGTTCGTGCGACAGCAGCCGTCGCGGAAAAAACCCGTTTTCGGGTTGAGACTGCAGGGCTCGAGCGGCGCCCCGAGCACGTTCAAATCTGCGTCGTCTGCTGCGGACATCGGTGTCGGGCTCCAGGCCGGCGGGATCGGCCGGGATTGTACGCCTGCGCCGGCTTTGCGGCGGCGGCTGCCGGTGCGCGCGGCTCCGCCGCCGGTCCCTGACGGGCAGTGCCCTGGCCGGGCCGTCGTGCGACTACGGTCACAAAACCTCGTACAGCTTTACACGCACTACACCGGCGCCAGCCGCGAGGAATTCATATAAGTATTTGTTGTAAAACGACTTCAATGCTTGTCGGGGGATTACAGAGACCGCGAACCGCGCCGATACAGTTTCCAAGATTTTACACTTCGGCCCGCAGCCCACGCAGGTCTGAGTGTTTTTATCTATAAATCAATAAGTTATAATTATGGCGCGACGTTTGCACAGAAATGTAGCAAGTGGTAAGCGCGGTGCCACCCGGTGTCGCGCCAGAGGTAAACGTCGATGCCGTATTCACGACGCATGCGGATTTGTCTCCCCAGCCCGGTGACGCCGCGCCGGTCGCGCCGATGGCTGGTGGCGGTGACCTGCATGCTGGCGCTCGTCGCATCGACCGCCTGGGCCCGAGTCGGTACGCCCGGGTCCGCTGCCGGCGACCCGTCGGTCAATCCGCTGTGCCATAGCCTGCGCGTGCTCACGTTCGCGCTGTCGGGCGCGGTGCCCGGCGAACGCAACGGCGGATCCGGGGTCGTCGCAACCATGGGTATCCGCAACTAGTTCCTGCACGCGCGCCGGACCCTGTGCCGGCAATCCTCGTGGTGCCGATCGGCGGACACAGGCCGTCGCGGATCAGTACGCCTTGGCCGGGCGCCGGCGGACCACGATCATGCCCGCGATCGCACCGGCGAACAGCACCACGCTCGGCGGCAGCGGTGTGGCCAGGGCGGCGATGTCGGCGGTGTGCGAGAAACTGCCGCTGGCGCGCCAGGTGCTGCGCCCGTACAACGCCAGCGTACCCGCGCCCTGGATGGTCGGAACGCCGCCGGCCCACAGTACTTCCGCCCATTCAAAGCTGACGCTCGCGGCGCCGGAGCTCGCGGGCGGCGTGTAGCTGAAGGTCACGTCGAATCGGCCGGCGGCCGGCGCGAGCAGCGGCCCGGTCATTGCCAGGTGCGTCGGAGTCAGCGTCGACGCCGTCCAGGCGCTGGCTGCACCGCCGAAGCTGACGCTATCGAGCAGCGTGGCGGGATCGGCCGACCACAGATAGATGGCGTCGCTGGTGTAGTCGTTGCTGAAACGCGCGGTCGTCGTGGCGGCGAACGCCGGGCAGGCGGTCACGCACAGCAGCGCGGCGGCCAGTACGGCGCCGACGCGTCGTGCGCTGTTGCGGAGAGTGTTCACGGTTCGGTTCTTTCGTGGTCTGTTCGCAATCCGCCGGTCGGCGGTTTCTTCCGGGTAGGGTGCAAGAGGCAGGCCAGCGAACGAACGGGAAGCGGTGCTGCGTGCGGTCGCAATGCTAATTAACAGTCCGCCAGCATCACGACGTGACGGCCATCAAGTTCACGCGGGGATAGTCATCGTTCTGGCGCAGGCCGTCGGTCGATCGTGACCGATGGTGAAGTGACGCCGTTCGCAAAACGGCCCCGGATCCTTGCGCCGGCGCGCGCTGCCCGCGCTGCGGCGTCGCCATCCGGCGACGATGTCAGTGCGCGCGGGCCGTCGCCGACACCCGGCTGTTCGCTGTCAGTCTTCGCGGCGGTAGTCGGCGTCGATGATACGCGGGCGCTTCGGATCGGCGCCGACACCGACACCGACATTGATGTGCAAGCCCGGATGCATGACGCCGCGACGGCGCAGGAACCACAGTAGCAACGTCCGGCGCAGCCTCGGCACGAGCATCAGAAAGCCGAGCGAGTCGGTGATGAAGCCGGGCAGCAGCAGCAGGATCCCGGCAACGAGCAGCATGAGGCCCTCGAGCATCTCGATCGCGGGTACCTCGCCGCGGGCGAGCATCCCGCGTACGCGCAGCAGCACCGTGATCCCCTGCAACCTGACGAGCAGGCCGCCCAGTGCCGCGGTGAACAGGCACAGTCCCACCGTCGCCAGGGCACCGATCTCACGTCCGACATTGATCATCACGTACAGCTCGGCGAGCGGCGCGGTGACGAACACGGCGAGAAACAGTAGTGCAGGCATGGTCAGCGCGCTGCCGCCGCGTTGCGTGGGTCGACGCCCAGGTAGACGGTGTTGGTGGCGTCGGCGCCCGTGTAGGGGTTGGGGAATCTGACCACGCAGGCGCTCGCGTCGACGAATACCGCGCCCAGCACCGCGAGAAAATCCGCGTCCGGGGGATCGTTGGACCACAACCCGAACACCCCGCCCGGGTGCAGTCGGGCACCCAGACGGCGCAACCCGGGAGCCGCGTAGAAACTCTTGTGAGCCGCGTCGAGGAACCGGCATGGCGAGTGGTCGACGTCGAGCAGGACGGCGTGAAATCGCCTCCCGGGGGCGTTCGGATCGAAGCCGCGATCGGCGTCGGCGGCCAGAGCGAAGAAATCCCCGTGTACGAAGCGACAACGGGGATCGTCGCCGCGTTGCCTGCCGAGCGGAATCAGGCCGCGCCGGTGCCAGTCGATGACCGGTGCCAGCGCCTCGACGACGAGCAGGCTGCGGACCTGGGGATAATCCAGTGCGGTGCCGGCCGTGTAGCCGAGCCCGAGTCCGCCGACGACGACGTCGAGCAGACCGGCGCTCGAGCGGCGCAGCGCGAGATCCGCAAGTGCCTGCTCGCCGGCCGTGAACAGGCTCGACATGAGAAAGTCGTCGCCGAGTTTGACCTCGAGGATCTCGCGGCCCTGGAGACGCGGTTCGCGGCGGCGTCGCAGAACCAGCTCACCGATGGGCGTGGCGCAGTAATCGAGTTCTTGGAATTCGAAACTCATGTATCCGGCATGGCAGCGGCCGGCGCCGCGCACAGGACACGCGGCCGGCCGCCGCTGATTCAGCAGGACCGGCCGCGTTCAATGAAGCGTTTCGTACCGGCGGGCCGCAGGCGCCGCGCCGGCGCGGATCACCAACGCTTCGGTCGTGAGGAGCCTCGCTCCTCGCGCGCTTTGGCGATGTTCACGGTGATCGCCCGGCCGCTCACGGCGCGACCGTTCAGGCTCTTGATGGCCGCTTCCGCGTCCGCCTGGCGTTCCATTTCGACGAAGCCGAAGCCACGGGACTCACCGGTGAGGCGGTCCTTGATCAGGTTGACGGTTGTGACCGGGCCGTGCTCGCCGAACAATGCACGGACTTCGTCTTCGGTGACGGACCAGGCCAGATTTCCAATATAGATATTCATCGGGATACCTTCTTGAATCGTGGTGAGCGAGAGGCACTATCGGAAGATTCACCACGGCGTCATCGATAGCGGCATGCCGGCAGACGAAAAAATTGCGTGCAGATCACGCCGGTTACACCTCCGTCTGCCGACGTCTTGTGACAAAGCTTACCACGACCCCGCCGCGACCCTCCGGAAAAGCTGTCGGGGCGGCGCGGATGCGCCCGGCCCGAGCGCTGCCACGGCCGTCCGCGCGCCGCCTGCGGCGACCATCGTCTGCTCGCGGGCCGTGCCAAATGGGCGAATTCTCAGTCCGGTCCCGCGCCGGCCGCGGCCGGCCCGACCCTCACCGCACGACTGATCCTGCCGGGCAGCTGCGCCGGGCTGCCGGCCGGCGTTCAACCCGCAGTGCGGGTCGCAACTCCGCGATCGATCCCCGGAACGGCCCGCAGGGCGGCCGCGGGCGATTTCGGGTGTGGGGCAGCGATGCGCGCGCGACGCCTCGATCCGGACGTCACACGGTTCGAAACGCTGCGCCGCAGTGCGCGCACCGCCGTAGCGGAGCTGCTGCTCGCCCGGCTCACGCCCGGCTACGCGGTGCTCGCCCGTACCGGCTGGATCAACACACGGCGGTGACGAAGCGGCGCGCCCAGGGGCCGACCGAAGCGATCGGGCGCAATGTGAATGCCTCGTGCTTGCGCCGTTCGTAGCCGGCGCGCGCCTTGCGTTCGGCGAACGCCAGCGTATGCGCCAGGGTGTGATGGTGCGACAGCGAGCGGCGGTCGTCGTAGTACTCCACGACCAGCCAGTCGCCGGGCGCGTCGAAACGGTAGAAATCGGCGTATACGTAGCCCGGTTCGCCGGCGGTCATGAGCTCGCCCTGGCGGCGCAGGATGGGAATGAACTCCGGTTCGCATTCCGGTTTCGGGTACACGCGCACGAAGGCACCGAAGGGCCGGCAGTCGGCGCCGACCAGGCATCGCAGTGGTGCCGCCGGCACGGCGCTGCCGTCTGCGACCGGTCTCGCCCTGGCCGGTGGGTCGGAAAGCAACGGCCGGATACGCTCGGTGACGCTGTCAGGCGCCAGGTGCTCGCGGCACCAGGCCGCCCAGCCCCGTCCGTGAGCGGCTGCCGCCTGGTGTGCGCCGACGTCGCGGTACATCTCGATCAGGACGAGCTTGCCGGCGTGTTTGGTCGCGTGGAGATCGGCATACACCAGGCCGGGATCGTCGTCGAGGGCAGCGATTCGGGCACGCGCGGCGTAGCCCAGGGCAGCCTCGCCGCCGGCAGGCGCGATCAGCACCGAGCTCGTTCCTTCCACGCGATTGCCCGGACGGTGCACCGCCCCGCTAGCGCTGCACGTCCACCCCCGCGGCTTTCGCGTCGAAAGTCGACGCGTTCAGGGGGGCGTCCTTGAGCGCCTGCTTCTGGATCTTGCCGAGCGCCGTGCGCGGCAGACCGCGGGCCAGCTCGACGAAGCGCGGCACCATGAAGTAGGCGAGGTGTTTGCCGCAGTGTTCGATGAGTGCGACGAAGTCGAACTCCTGCGCGACGATCGACGGCTCGATTTCGATGAATGCGCGCACCTCCTGTTCGGCGCCCGCGCCGGGCCGGTAACCGACGACGGCCGCGGCGCTGACGCCCGGAAAGCTCATCAGCGCCCGCTCGACCTCGAAGGTCGAGATGTTTTCGCCGCGACGCTTGAGCGAGTCCTTGGCGCGATCGGCAAAGTGCAGGTAACCGTCCTCGTCCAGGCGAGCGAGATCGCCGGTGCGGAACCACTCGCCCGCGAATGCCGCTGCCGTCGCCTCGGGCATGCCGTAGTAGCCCAGCATGCGGTCGTACGGCAACCGTGCGCGCACCAGGATCTCGCCGACCTCGCCGGGGTCGACGTCCCGGCAGTGCTCGTCGACGATGCGCATCTGGCAACGGTCGCTCACGCGGCCCGAGCTCGTCGGCCGCGCGGTCTGGATCCGGCACATCATGCCGGCTTCGGTGCAACCGTAACCGGTTGCGAGCCGGCAGCCGAAGCGCGTTTGAAACGCATCGATCTCGGCTGCCGTGAGGCCGAAAGTCATGACTACGCGCAGGGCGTTGTCGGCGTCGTCAGCCCGCGGCGGGGCGGCCAGCAGCCCGCGCAGCAGGTAGGGCACCGGTGCCCAGTGGGTGGCGCCCGTCGCGCGCAGATCGTCCAGGGTCTGCTCGCGCGCGAAGGCATAGCGCACCACGGTCCGCGAGCCCGCCAGCAGCGCCGCGAGCGGGCCGAAGATCAACCCGTTCAGGTGGAACAGGGGATTGAAGGTGTAGAACACCGAATCCGCATCCATGCCGAGATCGTGCGCGGCATCCCACGCGGCCGAAGCTACCTGCTGGTGTGGCAGTACCACACCCTTGGCCACGCCGGTGGTGCCCGAGGTGAACAGTACGGTCCACGGATCACCCGGCCCGACGGTGGCCGGCACGAGTTCGTCGTCCCCCGCAAGCAGGGCGTCGAATCCCTGCCCGTGCCCGCCCGGCGCGCCGCCGACCACGAAAATCTGCATGTCCGCCGCGCTCGCGCCGAGCGCCTCGCCGACCCGCTCGACGAACGCCTGCTCGACGATGGCGATCCGCGGCTGCATGACCCGGAACACGTGCGCGAGACTGTCGCCCTTGAGCGCGACGTTGACCGGGACCGCGACGGCGCCCAGATGGGCCACGGCGAACAGGCAGGTGAGGATCTCGGGGCGGTTGCCGAGCACCAGCGCAACCGGATCACCGCGGACCACGCCCCGGCGTTGCAGGCCGGCGGCGATCCGGCGTGATTCGTCGAGCAGCGCGGCGCAGCTCAGCGTCCGATCGTCGAACTCGGCCAGCGGCCGCTGGCCTTGCCGGCGCGCCTGTTCGGCCAGTACGACGGGCAGCGGCGGTGGCTGTGTCGGCAGCGGGCGTTCGTCGATGCTGTCGTGCATGGCGGGCTGCTCAGCGTGGCACGACGACACCGGCGGCCTCGCGGTCCCAGGTGTTGGCATTGACGGGATCGGCGCGCAGCTCGACTTTGCGGATCTGGCGCGAGGCCACGGTGCGCGGCAGAGCGTCGACGAACTCGACATAACGCGGCACCATGAACCTCGGCATCCGCGGGATCAGGAAACGGACCAGCTCTTCGGCACCCAGCCCGGAATCCGTCTTTCTCACCACCACGATCTTGACCTCGTCTTCGCCGTGCTCAGAGGGTACCGCGATCGCCGCCGCTTCGGCGACCTGCGGATGCTGCGCGACCAGCGCCTCGACCTCGAAGGAGGAGATGTTCTCGCCCCGGCGCCGGATGTAGTCACGCACGCGATCGACGAAATAGAAATTCCCGTCGGCATCCTGACGCATCGCGTCCCCGGTGTGGATCCAGCCGTTGCGCCAGGCCGCCACGGTCTGCGCCGGCTTGCCAAAGTAGCCGAGATTCATGATCCAGGGCTCCGCGGTGCGCACCAGCAGCTCGCCGACTTCGCCGACCGCCACGTCGTAATCGTGCTCATCGACGATGCGAACCGCGAAACCGGGGCGCACACGGCCGCAGCTGCGGAAGTTGTCCTGCACGTCGTGGCGGACGATGGGGTTGCCGGACTCGGTCTGGCCGTAGAAGCAGTGCAGTTTGATACCGAAACGCTGCTTGAACTCGGCGAGATCGGTGAGCATGACCGCCTCGCGCAGACAGTGGCTGCGGTCGTCCGCGGCGGGTTCGGCGTTCAGCAGCCAGCGCCCCATGGCCGGCATCAGGGTCGTGACCGTACAGTGGTGCTCGTCGATCTCGCGCCAGAATGCCTTCGTATCGAAGCGTTCGCGCACCACGTCGCGCCCGCCGGCGAAGGCCATCATTGACAGCGGCACCCGCGCGGTACCGTGGAAGAAGGCGAACGGCGCGTAAAAAGCGTCCTGCGGACCCAGGTGTCGCATCGTCTCGGCCGCCTTGCGTTGCGTGCCCCAGGGCAGCACGACGCCCTTCGATGGTCCGGTCGTGCCGCCGGTGTACATGATGCCCATCACGTCCCAGGGCTTGGGCGGTTCCAGGTCGTCGGCGGGTTCGACGCCGGCGAGGAATTCCTCTCCCGTCAGCACGCGTACGCCGAGCTCGGGCACGGGCGCGCTCGCATCGATCACCACCACCGTGCGCAGCTCGGGCGCGCGTTCGGGCAGCGCGTCGAGGCGATCGAGATACTGCTCGGCGACGATGAGCAGCTTCGGTGCGGCGTCCGTGAGCATGTAGTACAGGATGTCGCCGCGGTAGTCGGTGTTGATCGGCACTTCCATGGCGCGCAGCGAGGCGGCTCCGAGCCAGCCGAGCGCCGCTTCCCGCGATGGCGGCAGCAGCACCGCGATGCGGTCGCCGGCGCCGACGCCGGCGCGGCGCAGCGCGCCGGCCCAGGTCAGGATCAGCGCGTGAAACTGCGCGAACGTGAGCACGTCGCGACCGATCTCCTCGAAATAAACCCGGTCGGGCGTCCATTGCGCACGCTTGGCGATGACGCTGAGCGTGGTGTCGTACTCGCCGAACTGGTCGAATCCCTCGTTCATGTTTCCACCCCGCCAGTGTGCTCAATGGATATCGGGTCAGGCCCGGGCACACGGCGCGAAGTACACGCGCGTGATCCCTTCCGCCGGTTCCGGGAACGAGACCCGCATCGGCATGCCGCAGTGCAGGGTGTGGCCGTCGCCCGGCAGCGCGCTGACGAGCTGCGGACCCTCGCGCGTGCGCACGAGCAGCAGTGTGAACGGCAGGTCGGCCTGCAGGGCGGGCACGGGTGCGCGGCGCGCGACCGCGTAGCTGACCAGCACCGCATCGCCGCTGGCTTCCTGCCATTCCAGTGCCGTGTGGCCGCAGCCGCAGAAAGTGAGCTGCGGATGCAGCCAGCGCGCGCAGCCCGGGCAGCGGCGCAGCAGCAGGCGGTGGCGGGCAGCGGCGTCCCAGAACGGCTGCGTGGTCGCAGTCGGCTGCGGCAGGATCACGACAAACCCCGCGCGAGCAGGGCGCCCGACATCAGCGCGGCCGCGCCCACGAATGCGCGTTCGGCGCCGGGCACCTGATTCGTCGATTCGCCACGAAGCTGGCGCACCACGTCCACGATCTGGGCCATGCCCTGCAGGTAGACCTCGGCGAGCTGGCCGCCGCCGGTGTTGTACGGCACCGTGGGATCGAGCACCCAGTCGACGCCCTCGCCCGGTGCACACAGGCCGATGGTCTCGACGTCGCAGATCACGGCGAACGAGGTCGCGTCGTACAGGCCGAGAACGTCGAGATCGGTAGGCGCGAGCCCGTGCCGGGCGAGCAGCGCCGGGATCACCTCGCGCGGGATCGCCGGCGGCAGCTCCGGTTCCATCAGCCACATGTGCTGGTAGCCGGGCACGATGTACTGGTAGGCCTCGAGCACGCGCACGGGCTCGTGGCGGCAGTTGCGCGCGATGTCCGCCGCCGCGACGACCACCGCGCACGCGCCGTCGCTCTCCAGGCAGATATCCGCCTTGCGCAGCGGTTCGGCGATGACGGGGCTCGCGGCATAGTCCGAGGCTGTGAGCGGCTTGTCGTGCAACAGTGCGGCCGGGTTGGTGGCGGCGGCGCGCCGTGCGCAGGTCGCCACCGCGCCGAGCGCGCGGCTCATGCGCCCGGCGTCGATGCCGTGGCGGTCCATGTACACGCGTGTCCACAACGCAAACACCTGTGCCGGTGATACCAGCCCGTAGGGGGCGGTGAACTCGCCGCCGACCGGCATGTTGCCCTGCGCCCTCGGCGTCGCGCCGCGCTCGGCGATCGAGCCCGGCTGCGGCCGGCCCAGGCGCATCATCGAGCGGCCGTTGAAGGCGCGAAAGGCCACCACGACGCGCGCACGCCCGGTGGCGATGGCAGCTTGCGCGAGCCCGAGCAGGCCGCCGGCGAAGCCGCCCCAGGTGCCGTCGTCCGCCGCGAAGGCGAGCGGCCGCATGCCCGTCAGCGACACCAGCTCGATCGGCGTGGTCGACTCGAGCGAGGATCGCACCACACCGTCGACGTCGCTCATCTCCAGCCCCGCGTCGTCCAGCGCGCGTCGAATCGCCTCGATCGCGAGCACGCTCTCGGGGCGTCCCGACTCCCACGAATAGTCGCTTTGCCCGACGCCGACGATCGCCGCTGCCGTCATGCCGCGCTCTCCGCGCTCAGCGCCGCGGCGCGCGCCGCCGTCGCGAGACTCACGTTCGAGCGCCGGTAGTGGCCGGCGCCCCAGGTCATCACCGCGGCCGATGCTGCGCCCGCGACACCGCACACGAGCGTCATCGCCGCGCCGATGGCGGCGGGATCGCGGAACACGTAATCCGTACACACGCCGACCAGCGGTGGCCCGAGCAGCATGGCGATCAGGTTCGACACGAGTACGAACAGCGCCGACATGCGCGCCCGCAGGCGGTTGGGAACCACCATCTGAATCGCCGCCATGCCCGCGCCAGCGGGAAAGGCGAGCGTGAAAACGAGTAAAGCCGACGCTGCGATTGCGAACCGTGCGTCGGGCGCATTGGCCATCATCGCCACCAGCACCGTGACCGCGGCCGCGCCGGCGGCGCCCACGCGCAGCGGCGCATCGGTGATACCCCGGCGCACCAGCCGGTCGGTCAGCAGCCCACCCAGATTGATGCCCGCGGTGCCGGCGATGAGCACCACCAGGCCGAAGGCATAGCCGATCTCACCGGCGGCCCAGCCGAAGCGGCGGATGAACAGGGCCGGCGTCCAGGCGAACACGGTGACAGTGACCAGCACCAGCAGCGCGAAGCCCAGGTACAGCCCGACGATGGTGCTGCCGTGCGCGCGCAGGAACGCCGCCAGCCCTTCGGCCCGGATCGTGCCGGCGGCGCGCGTGCCCCGCCGCAGCGGTTCACGGATGGTCAGCAGCAATGGCAGCAGCAACAGGCCGGGCAGCGCGACGATGAAGAAAGTGAGCTGCCAGCTGCGTACGTCCCCGACCAGCGGCAGCGTCGTCAGCGGGTGACCGGCGACCAGTTCGACGACCGCGCCACCGAGGATGAGCGCAAGCCCCGTGCCCCAGTAGGCGCCGTTCGTGTACAGGCTGACCGCCGTGCTGAGGCGCTCGCGCGGAAAGATATCCGCGAGCATCGACAGCACCGACGGCGACAGCGCCGCCTCGCCCACGCCCACGCCCATGCGGGCGAGAAACAGCGTGCCGAAGTCGCGCGCCAGTCCGCAGGCCGCGGTCATCAGGCTCCACAGCAGGACGCCGACGACGATGATGTTGCGCCGGCTCGCCCGATCCGCGAGCCAGGCGATGGGCACGCCGACCAGGGTGTAGAACAGGCCGAAGGCGAAGCCGTGCAGCAGGCCGAAGGCGGTATCGTTGATAGCCAAGTCGCGTTTCACCGGCTCGATCAGCAAGCTGAGGATCTGCCGGTCGATCATCGACACGACGTAAGCGAGCGTGAGCAGGACGACGACGTACCAGGCGTAGATGGGGCGCGGCCAGCCGGCGCCGGTGCTGCTGCCCTTGGTGTCCATGCGCTCGATCGCCGCGGCTGTCGGTTCCGGATCGGGCGTCCAGCGCCCGGTCATATCGTAACGAATGTGACCAGTATTGGAGGCGACCGGTACCCTGTCAAGACGCGCTGTCCGCATTCGCCATGCGCCGGCCGGCGACCAGCAGCTTGCCGAGCAGATCGCGCAGCATGAGCCGTTCCGCCGCACTGAGATCCTGCAGCAGATGCTCCTGGTAGCTGAGCGCCTCCGGCGCCACTTCGTTGTAGATGGCCGCGCCTGCGGGCGCGATGGTCAGAGCGAGCCGCCGGCGGTCGCCGGGATTGGTGCGGGCTCGTATGCACTTGCGGGCGAGCAGGCGCTTGACCGACCGGGTGATGGTCATTTTGTCGACCGCCAGCGTCTCGGACACTTCTACGGCCGACATTCCCGGGTGGGATGCGAGCAGCATCAGCACCCGCCAGTCGGTGATCGTCAGGTCGAAACGCTTGCCGTAACGCCGTTGCCAAAGGCTGGTATTGACGTTGGTGGCGACCGCGATGCGGTAGACGATGGTGTCCTCGAGCGACAGCGGGTTGTCGACGCTGTAAACCTCACTGTCCATGGCGGCACCGTGCATGTGCATGAGTTGTGGGAAGCGCGCGGGTTATAGCGCAGCGGCACCTGCCCGCACAAGCGGCATGCCGCATCGCACCAGGGCGGCGCGCCGCAAGACGCTTGCGAGGGTACCGGCACTGTGCTAGATAATAGTCACTATCGTTACTAAAAACACGGTGCCTTGCAACTCGTCGACCGGCCCGGGCCGGGTTCGGACTACAACTTCGGGGGAGCATCATGAAGCGACTGAACGTGGTTGCCGGCAGTGCCCGGCGCGTGATCACCGCCACCTGCGCCGGGCTGGTCATGGTGCTGTCGCTCCCCGCGGCCACCGCCGACACGGGGACCATCGAGGAGATCGTCGTCACCGCCCGCAAGCGTGAGGAGCGGTTGCAGGACACGCCGATTTCCATCACCGCATTCACCGCCCGGGATCTCGAGCTGCGGCCGGAGAGCAACATCGGCGAGCTGGTCAACTTCGCGCCCAACGTCAGCTACACCATCGGCGGCGCCAACGGCGGCAGCGCATCCCAGATCTTCATTCGCGGCATCGGCCAGGTGGATTTCGCCATCGGCCAGGAACCCGGCGTGGCCACCTACGTCGACGGCGTGTACCTGAGCCGCACCGTCGGTGCGCTGCTCGACATCGTCGACTTCGAGCGCATCGAGGTGCTGCGCGGCCCGCAAGGGACGCTGTTCGGCCGCAACGCCGTCGGCGGTGCGCTCAATATTACCACCGTCAAACCGGGCGATACTTTCGCCGCCGGAGGCGAGGTTACCGTCGGCCGTTTCGATCGCCTCGACGGCAAGGGCATGATCAACGTGCCCTTGAGCGACACGCTGTCCCTGCGCCTCACCGCTGCGCACCGCGGCCGCGACGGTATCGGCGAGCGGCTCACCGATGGGGAAGACGTCGGCGACATCGACACCGATGCGGGCCGGGCACAGCTGCGCTGGGCGCTGAGCGATGCCTTGGAGGTCAACTTCGCCGCCGACTACATGCGCAAGGACGAGGGGACTTATCCGGCGACGCTGCTCACGGTCGAGAGTCCGCCGGTCGGGCTCGCGGCGCTGTACAGCGCGACCGTCGGCGCCGCCGCGGGTATTCCGTTCACCCCGGCGCTCATCACCGGCGATCGTTACGACAGTTACACGGGCGGCCCGAACGTCAACGACCAGACCATCTGGGGCCTGTCGATGACCGTGGACGCAGCGCTCGCCGGGCTGGATTTGCGCTCGATCACCGCTTACCGCGAACTGGATGCGCGTTATTCGCGCGAAACCGACGGCTACCCGCTGCCATTGCTCGACGTCATCAACGACGACGCGCAGCAGCAGCTTTCGCAGGAATTGCAGTTGTCGCAGTCGCGCGACCGGCTCGACTGGATCGCCGGGTTCTTCTACTTCAACGAGAACTCGGGCGGGGTGAGCGATTCCATGATCGGCTCGGGGATCTACCCATTCCTCGAAGCCCTGCCCGGGCCGTTCATTCCACTCGGCCCGCCGCCGCCGGGAACCTCCTGCGCAGCCGGCACGACGCCGCCGGGATTTCCCTGTGCGGGCGGAGCCGGAAACCCGATCAACATTGCGCTGGACAACGATCGCACCGACATCATCAACCAGGACACGCGCAGCTACGCCTTGTTCGGTGAGGCGACCTACGATCTCAGCGAGCTGCTGAGCCTCACGCTCGGCGGGCGTTATACCATCGAAGACAAGGAGTTCACCCTCGATTCGACCCGCACACAGTCGGGCGTGACCCTGCTGCCGTATACGAAGGTCGAGGAGAGCTGGACGAATTTCTCGCCTAAGGGCGGTATCGACGTGCACTGGCGCGAGGATCTGCTCACCTATTTCACAGTGACCAAGGGATTCAAGGCCGGTGGTTTCAATGCCCGGGCGCGCAACGGCACGGAGCTCGAACCATTCGATCCCGAAGAGGTGCTGACCTACGAGCTCGGCCTGAAATCGCAGTGGTTCGACAACCGCCTGCGGGCCAACGCGGCGGTGTTCTACAACGACTACACCGACATCCAGGTCATCGTCGTGCAGGCCGACCCGACCACCGGGCAGGTGTTCAGCCGCGTGGAGAATGCCGGCGAAGCCGAGATCAAGGGTTTCGAGCTCGAGCTCACGGCACGTGTGGCCGAGGGCCTGGACCTGGCGGGAGGCGTGGGTTACACGGATGCCGAGTTCACCGAGGTTCAGACGGGCGGTGAGTTCACCGAGGACAGCGAGTTCATCCAGACGCCGAAATGGACCGCGAACGTGAGCCTGCAGTACGCCCGCTCGCTCGCGGCCTACGGTCAGCTCATCGTGCGTGCTGACTACGCCCACCGGTCGGAATACTACAACGACGCGCAGAACTCCGAACGGACCCGGGAATCCGGCTACGGGCTACTCAACGCCTCCATCACCTGGCAGACCGCCGACGAGCACATGGGGCTGCGCCTGTTCGGCACCAATCTCACCGATGCCGAGTACCTGATGTTCGGCATCGATCCGACCGCGGGCCTGGGCTTTTCGTCCGGCACCTTCGGCCGGCCGCGTGAATGGGGCCTGACGGCGTTCTACCGCTTCTGACGCCCGGGCCGGCGCGGATCCGCGAGCTTCGCGCGGATCCGCGCCGTGCCATGTTCATCGCCGCATGGCGGCGCCATAATCCACGCTCCTGCCACCGCCGACCGGGAATCCCATGGCACAGGGCGTCCGAGCGGTATCCGCCATCCTCGCGACCGGTCCCGCCGGCGCGATCCCGGGCACAGTCGTGCGCTGAGAGTCGCGGACCCGTGCAGGCCGAGCAGGACATCCGTTGCGTCGAGCTCAGTGCGCAGGATCAGCGCTCGATTCAGGTGCGCCCGCTCGAGCACCTGAACTTCCCGACGAGCCGTCCGGAACCCCCGCACCGGCACAATTTTCAGGAGCTCATCTGGATCGGCCGGGGCCGCGGGCGGCACGCGATCGACGACCAGATCCTGGAGCTCGCCCCGCACACCTGCTACTTCGTCGCCCGCGGGCAGGTGCATCAATTCCTGCGCGCCGACGGTGTCGACGGCTGTGTCATCGGTTTCACCGACGATTTCCTGCCCGACACCCGCACGAGCGGCAGCCGACTGCTCATGCTCGCGCTGTTCAACAACCTGACGGCGGTGCGGGCGATCCCCCTGCGCGGCGCCGATGCGGCTGACATCGAAGCGCTGGTCGGGCAGATCCGGCAGGAGTTCGATGCGCCGCATGGTTTCGGCAACGAAGAAGCCCTCGGCCACCTCGTGCAGATCCTGCTCATCCGGCTGCTGCGCACCCTGACCCGCCGCGGCGGTGACACCGTGCCGGAAGCGTCGCGCGCCAGCGTCTTTCGCGCATTCATCACCCTGCTCGAGCAACGCTTCCGCACCGTTCACGCGGTCACCGAATACGCCGCGTCCCTGAGCGTGTCGCCGCGGCAATTGTCCGAGGCGACCAAGCGGCACCTGGGCAAGCCCGCCAAGCAGGTCATCGAGGAACGTCTGATCCTGGAGGCCAAGCGCGACCTGCGCTTCACGGACCGTTCCGTCAAGGAAATCGCCTACGCGCTGGGCTTCGACGATCCAGCCCATTTCAGCAAGACCTTCAAGCGCCTCGCCCGCACCTCGCCCCGCCGCTATCGCGCCGGGCTGTAGAAATCTACCGGCCACCCGCGGTTTTTTCCATTCAAGGCGCACGGGGATCCGCCTTAGGCTGTGACCGTCATCGCTACGGACCGGGAGCAGGCAGCATGGCCGAGTTCGCCCGCGCCAACGTCGAGCGCGAGATAAAGACCTACGGCTACGACGCGGTCGTCAAGAGCCACTGTCGCATGTGTCACGGCGGCTGCGGCGTTCTGGTCTATACCCGCGCGGGCAAGGTCGCCAGGATCGCAGGTGATCCCGACTGCCCGATCAACCACGGTACCCTGTGCCCCAAAGGCATCGGCTCCGCGCAGCTCGCCTATCACCCGGACCGCCTGACCCATCCCGTCCGTCGGATCGGGCCCAAGGGCAGCGGGCGCTGGGAACGCATCAGCTGGGACGAGGCGCTCGATACCATCGCGGCGCGGATGCTCGATTACAAGGCGAGCTTCGGCGCCGAGTCCGTGGTCCTCGGTTACGGTACCGGGCGCGAGAACGAGGCCGCCATCTACCGGCTCGCCAATCTGTTCGGCTCGCCGAACGTGCTCACCGCCGGGCATCTGTGTTACGGCCCGCGGATCTCCACCGGCATCATCACCTGTGGTTCGAATCCGATCGTCGATTACGAGAACGATCCACGCTGCATCATGGTCTGGGGCAACAACCTCGTCATTGCGAATTCGGACGAGTACAAGGGCGAATCACTCGCCACCTGCATCGAGCGTGGCGCAAAGCTCATCTGCGTCGACCCGCGCATGACGCGGCTCGCGGCGCGCGCCGACGTCTGGTTGCAACTGCGGCCGGGTACCGATGCCGCGCTCGCCCTCGGCATGCTCAACGTCATCATCGAAGAGGGGCTGTACGACCGGGAGTTCGTCGAGCGCCACGTGCACGGCTGGGAACCGTTCGTCGCCCGCGTGCGCGAGTACCCGCTGGAGCGGGTCGCGGCCATCACCTGGGTACCGCAGGAGCAGATCCGCGCGGCGGCGCGCCTGTTCGCGACCACCGCGCCCGCCGCGATCCAGTGGGGCGTAGCCATAGAACAGCAGATCACCTGTCAGGACAACAACCGCCTGCTCATGGCACTGATGGGTATCACGGGCAACATCGATCGACGCGGCGGCCAGGTGCTGTTCCGCACTCCGAAGATCCGCAACGTCGGGGAGTTCGGCGCGCACAAGCTCCTGCCCCGGACCCAGGCGGACAAGCGTCTCGGTGGCGACCGGTTCCGGCTCGCCGGCAACTTCGCGATCATCAATCCCAAGTGCGTGTGGGACGCGATCCTGACCGCAGAGCCGTACCCGGTGAAGATGCTGTTCTTCATCAGCTCCAATCCGCTCATGACGCGCGCCAACGCCACCGAGGTCCATCGCGCGCTCAACGAAGTGGAGTTCATGGCGGTAGCCGATTTCTTCATCACGCCCACGGCCGAGCTCGCCGACATCGTCCTGCCGGCGGCGACGTGGCTGGAGATGGACTACATCGGGGATTTCTGGAAGCGTCACGGCTACATCCTGCCACGACGCAAGGTAGTGCAGATCGGCGAATGCCGGTCGGATCACGAGATGCTGAACGATCTCGCCCACCGCATCGGCCAGGGCGAGCACTGGTGGGACGACTTCGAGAGCGGCCTGGACTGGATCCTCGAACCGATGGGCATCACCTGGAAGGACTTCGAGAAGATGGACTACGTGCGAGGAGAGGTGAAATACGAAAAGTACAAAGAGAAAGGCTTCTCCACGCCCACCGGCAAGTTCGAGCTGTGGTCGACGAAAATGCAGGAATGGGGCTACGACCCCTTGCCGGGTTACCGCGAACCGTCGGAGAGTCCGGTCAGCCGCCCTGATCTGCACGAGCGCTATCCCTACATACTCGTGACCGGCGCGCGCTCGCCGGGATTCTTCCACACCGAGAACCGGCAGCTGCCGTGGATGCGGGAGCTGCACCCGGATCCGACCATCGAGATCCACCCGCAGACCGCGGCCGCGCTCGGCATCCGCGACGGCGACTGGGTCGTGGTCGAATCCGCCCGCGGCCGGATCCGCATGCGGGCGAAGCTGTTCGCCGGCATCGACCCGCGCGTGGTGGGTGCGCAGCACGCCTGGTGGCATCCGGAGCTCAAGGACTCGGACCATGGCTGGAACCGGTCCAACGTCAACGTGCTGACCGACGATTCCTACGAGTCCTGCGATCCCGCGATGGGTGCAAACAGCGTCCGCACCCTGCTGTGCAACATCCACCCCGAGCGGCAGTGAGGCGCGCTCCCCCGTGACCCGGCAACTCGCGCTGATCATCGACCATCAGGCGTGCTGGGGCTGCCTGGCATGCGAAGTCGCCTGCAAGCAGGAGAACGGCGCCAGCGCCGGCGTCAAGCTCATCGAGGTCCGTGAGCGAGGTCCCGAGCTCGTCGACGGCACGCTGCGATTCTCCTTCGAGGTGAACTACTGCACCCAGTGCGAGGACTACCCGTGCGCTTCGGTCTGCGCGGTCGATGCGATCGTCAAACGCGCCGACAGCATCGTGGTGATGGACTACGAACGCTGCATGGGCTGTGATCTGTGTACCGACGCCTGCCCCTTCGGTGCCATCACCTACGACCACGATCGCAACGTGACGCAGAAGTGCAACCTGTGCCACCACCGGGTGGATCAGGGCTTGCTGCCGGCCTGCGCGGACGGCGTGTGCATCGGCCACTGCATCCATTTCGGCGATCCGCGGGAGATCCGTCCACGGCTCGGTCTGCCGGCCGGCGCGTGAGCGCCGGGTCCGTCACGGCGGGGCCGCGCGCGGACGCGTACGCCCGGCTGTTTCACCCGGCGAGCATCGTCGTGGTCGGTGCCAGCGACGACGTGCGCAAGCCCGGCGGCAGGGTGCTGGCAAACATCCTTCGCGGTGGCTATGCCGGCACGCTGTGGACCGTGCATCCGCGCGCTGCCCGGGTACAGGGTGTCACGGCCTGCCCAGGCATCGGCGATCTGCCCGCGGCGCCCGATCTCGCGATCATCGCCGTCCCCGCGGCTGCGGTCGCGCCGGCGCTGGAAGCGCTCGGCCGCAAGGGCACCGCCGCCGCAATCGTGCTCAGCTCGGGTTTCGGCGAGACCGGTGCGAGCGGTATCGTGGCCGAGCGGTCCCTGCGCGCGATTGCCGAGCGCGCCGGCATGACGCTGGTCGGCCCGAACTGCTCCGGGATCCTCACGCCCACCTATGCCGGCAAGTTCGCCGGCATCATTCCCGCGCTCGCAGCGGGCAGCATCGACGTCGTCACCAGCTCCGGCGCCACAGTGGACTACCTGCTCGAGCAGGCGACGCCGCGCGGCCTGCGCTTCGATAAGGTGGCCAATCTGGGCAATTGCGCCCAGACCACGGTCGAGGACGTGGTCGCCATGCTGGACGCCAACCATGCCATCGGCAGTGCCGGCGTGCTGCTGCTGTACATGGAAACGCTCAGGGACCCGCAGCTGCTGTTGCAGCACGCACGCAGTCTGGCGCGTAAAGGCTGCCGCATCGTCGCCATCAAGTCCGGTGTCAGCGCGGCGGGCGAGCGTGCGGCCGCCTGCCACACGGGCGCGCTCGCCACCCGCGACGCCGCCGTCCAGGCGCTGTTCGACAAGGCCGGCATCCTGCGGGTCGCGAGCAAGGCCGAGCTGATCGAGGTCGCGGCGGCCTCGATCGCGCTGCGCGGCGCGGGGCGGTGCCGGCGCGTGTGCATCGTCACCGACGCGGGCGGACCGGGTGTCCTGCTGACCGACGTTCTCGCCCGCCACGGCATCGAAGTGCCGGTGCTGGGATCCGCGGCCCGCGAGCGCCTGGCCGGTGTGCTGCCGGCCGAGGCGTCACTCGTCAACCCGGTCGACTGCCTGCCGAGCCGCGACGCCGACGCGATCGCGCGCGTCCTCGATATCCTCGTCGAGGAGGAACGCGAAAGCATCGACGCCATCGTCGTGGTGATGGGCAACTCCGGACTCACGCCCAATGCGCCCATCTACGAGGCCATCAGACGCGCCGTGCACCGCAGTCCGATACCGATCCTGGCGGTGTTGAGCTCGGCGACCACCTGCGCGGCCGATCTCGCGCGCTACACCGCGGCAGGCGGGATCTACTTTACCGACGAGGTAGCGCTCGGCGAGGCGCTGGGGCGGATCGCCAGCCGGCCGCTGCCCGCGGCAGAGCCCGCCCCCGTCGGCGGTTACGACCGCGCCGCCGTTGCCGGGGCGCTGGCGCAGGCGCACGGTGTCCTCGAACCGGATTGCGCGAGCGCGGTGCTGCGCGCGGCCGGCATCCCGGTCATCGCCCAGAGCGAGGTCCGCGCGCGCGAGGATCTGGCCGCGGCCTGCGCGCGGATCGGCTATCCGCTTGCCATCAAGGCCATCGGCCCGGTGCACAAGACCGAGGTCGGCGGCGTGCGCGTGGGGATCCGCGACGACGCGCAGGCCGCCGCCGCCTGGAGCGCCATGACCGGCGGCGCCGGCGTGCGCGGCGTGCTGGTGCAGGCGCTCGCGCACGGGCCCGAGCTCATCCTGGGCGCGGTCCGTGAACCCGGCTTCGGTCACCTGCTCATGTTCGGACTCGGCGGGATCCACACCGAGGTGCTCGCCGACGTGCGCTTTGCCCTCGCGCCGCTCGGTCACGACGAGGCGCTGGGCCTCGTGCGCGGGATCCGTGGCTTCGCCCTGCTGGAAGGCTATCGCGGCGGCGAACCGGTCGCGCCGGAGGTGCTCGCACAGCATCTGTGCCGGCTCTCGCGGCTCGTGACCGACTTCCCGCGGATCGCCGCGATCGACCTGAACCCGATGATGGGGACGGGTACGGATCTGCACGTCGTCGACGCGCGCATCGTCGCCGACGCCACCGATCCCTGATCCTCGCTCACCGCGCAGTGCCGGTACGCCCCCGGCGCGCGCGGGTCGCCGTGCGGATCACGAACGCGCGGCCGGGCTCAAGGGCCGCGATCCGCAGCGTCGTCACCGGGATCGATGCACACGATCGCCTGCAGCCCCTGTTCGACGGCAGCCGGCACCGGCACCGGGCTGCTGGGACCGCAGGCGCGGCCGTCGTCGGTGAAGAAGATGTCACGCAGGTAGGTGCCGCGGGTGGGCAGGGGATAGACGATGAAACGTTCCTCGCCGGGCAGGAAACGGAACATGCGGTCCGACATGTTCGCGGTCACCCAGATCTCCTGCGTCTGCGGCTGTACGGCGAGGGCGTACGGTGCCTCGACCTCGCCGGGCGCCAGCCGCGGCAGGAGGTAGGTCCGGTACGCCATGGTGCGGGGATCGAGGCGCACGATCGCGCCATCGCCGAAGGCCGGGATCCACAGCATGCCGTCGGCCGAGAACCGCAGCCGGCGTGGGCCGACCAGCGGCGGATCGAACTCCTGCACCGCCAGAGTCTCGGGATCGATGCGACCGATCCTGTGCGCGCCCAGCCGGCTGTACCAGATGCTGCCGTCGGTCGGGCTCACGTCGATGCCATACGGCGCCAGCGCGGGCATGTCCGGGCGCCGGGACGTGCGCGGCAGATCGATCACCACCATCTCGCCGCTCGCCGGATCGAAGCGCCCGAGCTGGTTGGACATCAGGATCGTGAACCACACGCGGCCGCGGCCGTCGAAGCGCAGGGTGTGCGGGTACATCGCACCGGCGCCGATGTCGTGGGCCGTGTAGCTGCGGGTGCGGGGGTCGAACACGCCGATCTGATTG
The DNA here is from genome assembly GCA_020850735.1 of Gammaproteobacteria bacterium. Taxonomy (GTDB): domain Bacteria; phylum Pseudomonadota; class Gammaproteobacteria; order JADZEE01; family JADZEE01; genus JADZEE01. The sequence goes on from JADZEE010000001.1 coordinate 90,210, forward strand.
GCGAACGAATCGGTCGTGTACAGGCGGCCGTCCGGCCCCTCCTGCAGGCTGTGCGGCGCGCGCCGCGCGGCCGATCCACCGAGGGAGATGCCGAGCGCCGCCGCGACCCGGCCGCCGGGCGGCAGGCCCGCGGCCGGCAGATCGAAGATCTCGGTGCGGTTCGACTCCGGGTCGGTGATGTAGATCTGATCGGTACCCTGATCGACGGTGTAGAAGTGACGGTCGTTGCGCCGGACCGTGGCATCGTGCGCGACCAGCGCCCCGGGCAGCTTCCATTCCTGGATGCGCGCGCCGACCCGCCGGGCATCGTAGTCGTCGCCTTCCCGGATCGTGACGAGCGAGCCGTCGAACGCGCGCGACAGCAACCCGGCGTATTCGTCGATCAGCGATTCGTCCACCGGTTGGCGGACGTCGCGATAGCCCATCACCCAGTAGCCGAACATCCGCCGCACGATCGCCGCCCACTGCTCCTGGGTCCGCGGCGTGCGCGTGAAAGCGTTGCCGAGCTGATGGCAGCTCAGGCAGTCGTTCTGGAACATCTTCTGCGCCCCGGGATCCGCCAGCCGCACCCGGGTGAATTGCGCGGCCGCAGTCAGCTGCGCCGAGATCTCCGCCGCCGTCTCGAGCCGTTCGAGCCGCAGCTCGGCACGGGTCGCGCGCGCGGCGTTCAGCCGGACCTTCTGCGTCGCGTCGGCAAAGCCGGGCGCGCGCGCGCGCAGGCCGAGGGCGCCGTCCTGGCCGGAGTCGAGCCGGAAGCTGCCGTCCCGGCCGCTGTACACGGTTTCGCCGTACAGGCCGTCGGCGCCGGACAGCGTCACCAGCGCCCCGGACACCGGCGCACCGTGAGCGTCGCTCACCACGCCTTCCAGTACCGCCGCCGACGCCGGGCCGGCCCCTGCGGCGACCAGCAGCATGCCCACCAGCGCCCCTGCCAAGTGCATCATCACCACCCTCCGTCAAAACCGGGGTCAGAGTCGAATGGCAACCGGTCGCGCTCCCGGGCTGCCCCGGATCGACGGTCGCAGCGGGCAGGGGCCGATGGAACCTGCCCCGCCCGCGGCTGTGAACGTCGATGCATGCGGGTCGCGGTTCGGGCCCGGACCACTACCGGGCTGCGTCGTCGTCACCGATCAGCGCGGCGACTGCGTTGGCACGCGCCGTGGCCTCGGCACGCAGACCGGCGGCGACGCCGACGCGATCGGCACGAGGGCGGTTCTGGCTCATTTTCCACTTGCCGCTGAGCGCGGTGATCGCGATCTCGATGCCGACGATCGCCGCGAGCATGCGCTCGACGAACTCCGCCGGCGCGTCCGTCACCTGCCATGGTTGCGCGCGGCCGGATTCGTGCCGATCGGTCAGGCGCGTGACGCAATGGCGCAGCCAGCCCGCGTCCTCGATCAGGCGCAGGACACCGCGCGCATGCACCACGGCATAGTTCCACGTTGGCACGACGCGGCCCGTCTCCCTCTTGCTCGGGTACCAGCCCGGCGAGACATAGTGCTCCGGGCCCTGAAAGATCACCAGCACCTCGCCCGAGACCGCGCCCGGTCGGCCGATTGGATTGGCACGCGCGACGTGCCCGTACAGCGTCCCGAACGGTACCGGATCCGGATCGACCAGAAACGGCACGTGATTGGCCTCGAGCCCGTTTGGCCCCGAGCTCACGAGCGCCCCGAGCGGCTGCGCGTCGATCAGCGCGCGCAGGACGGGCAGGCGCGATTCCTCGAAGTCGGTCGGGATGTGCATGATTGGTGTGGTCGCAATCTCATGGCACCATTGATCGAGTGCATCGATGATGCGCCCTGCGCCGGCGCCGTGCCATTCACGAGCCACTGCCCGGGACGCGACTGCTTCCCGATCGCGGGCTTCGGCCGGCTTCAGCGCCCTGCGCGATCAGGGCAGCGCCTGAAAATCCGTTCAGGCCGCGATCGCCGGGCGCAACGACACCGCAGCGCCGGTTTTGAGTCTTCGCTGCCTCAGCCCCACCCGAGCTCTTTCAGCGCCCAGTGCGAGTTCCAGATCTTGCACATTTTCTCGACCTTGCCGCCGGCGTCCATCGTCAGCACGTAGACGTAATGCGAGCGGGTCTGATTGTGCGTGGGCGGTACCGGGCCGCCGTCGCCGTCGTGCCGGCCGATGAAGGTGGCGAAGAACAATGCCGTGCGTTCGGCTTCGTCCCAGGCAGCGCTGTGCAGCTCGTAGCGGCAACCCGCGAGTGGTCCCTTGCCGACTCCCTCCATCCACTGCGTGTAAGCCTCGACTGTCGTCACGCCGGCCAGCGGATCGCACTGGGCGGTGAACGCGGCGCCGGGCGCGACGTACTCCTTGCAACCCGCCCAGCCCTCGAGAGACTCGCAGGCGTGGAAGAATTTCGTGGCGTTCTCGAATGCGGACATACGCGTGCTCTCCTTCGGTGGGCTGCGGCCGTTTCGCGGACCGTCGCCGCCGAGTGTCCGGAACGAGCGCCCGGTCGTCAACTGCGCCCTGGTCCCCGCGCGCGCTCCGACCCCACGCCCGCCTGTCCCGGCCGGTGCGGGCGTTCGATTCGCGGTCGACGCTCGGTCCCCACGCTGCGCGTGTGCGTCACTCGAGTGCCCCCTGCTGACGCCCCGACGCTGCGCTGCTAGCATGGCCGCACGGGCGAGCCCCGTCCGCCGCACGAACCCTTACCGCCACCCGTGCCGATGCTCCTGCGCCACACGCCGGCCGTGCTGATCGCCAAGTTGCGCAAGCTCTTCGAGCCGGCGCTCGATCCGGCACGCGTGCAGCGCACCTTCGCACAGTACGATCAGCAGCGCGGCTACGCGGCTCATCACGTGTACTGCCGCTCACGCTGCACGCGGCCGGCGCCCGAGCCCGCCGCCTGCGCGCTGCTCGACCAGGGTTTTCAGACCATCGAGGTGATGTCGCCCGACGCCGCCGGGACTCTGCTCGCGCGCGTGCGCGCCGGGAGCGCCATCGCCAAGCTCAAGTACGACTCCGACCGGCTCGAGGGTTATCGGATCGACGATCCGCAACTTCGCGAAGCAGTGCTGTCGGCCGCGTTGTGCGCTCCGGTCGATGCCCTCGCCACGCGCTTTTTCCGCAGCGAATACTTCGTACACTGGTTTACCCTGTCGCGCACGGACCCGGCCGCGGCACGGGCGCCGGTGTCGTTCCGCTGGCACTGCGACAAGGGTCCGCGTGAACACCTGAAGCTGCTTCTTTACCTCAACGACCCGACCGAGCATGGTGGTGGCACCGCGTTCATGAACCTCGCCGATACCGCGGCCGTCGCCAGGAGCGGCTACCTGTTCGCCCGCGGGCACGACCGCACGACGGATCCCGGCGAGCTTTCGCGCCTGGCGGGGCACGCGCTCAGCGCCCGCGAATGCCGGCCGCGCGCCGGCGCAGCCGTACTGTTCCAGCCTGCGCGCGTCCTGCACTCGGGCATCACCCCGACTCGCGGTCCGCGCTACGTTCTGACCGTGTGTCTGCTGCCGAGCCCCGTCCCCTGGCGCGACGCTCTGCGCCGGGGGATGCTCTCGGATCTCGCGATCGATCCGCTCTGGCATGCCGACGCCAGCGCGCTGCGCGAACGGTTCGCGGCGCCGGGATGAGTTGCCGTTGACGGGGTCATGTACAGTGCCGCCGGACATATCGTGACAGGAAGGATGAGACCGAATGGATAAGCAGTACGACGTCGTCGTCATCGGCGCGGGTCACAACGCGCTCATCACCGCCTGCTATCTGGCCCGTGCCGGTCTGAGCGTGCTCGCGCTCGAGCGCAATCCCTGGCTGGGCGGGGGCGTGACCACGCGCGAGATCGTCGCGCCGGGTTTCCGGCACGACGTGCACGCTTCGGCGCACGTCTACATCCAGGCCAATCCGCTCCTGCTGCAGGACGAGCTGGGGCTGCTGGCTCGCTACGGCCTGAAATACATCTACCCGGACGCCATCTTCTCGACCATTTTCGATGACCACAGCGCCATCGTCACCTACGCCGATCTGGATCGCACCTGCGAGTCGATCGCCGCCATCTCCCCGCGCGACGCCGACGCCTACCGGCGCTTCGTGGCCCTGAGCAAGCGCTTGCTGCCGATGCTGACCGCGGCGCTGTACGTGCCGCCCGTGCCGCAGGGACCGTTCTGGGCGCTGCTCGATCAGAGCGCCGAGGGTCGCGATCTGATGCACGCCATGCAAAAGAGCGTATTGGACCTGGTGCGCAGCTGGTTCGACCACGAAAAGGTGATCGTGCACCTGCTCAAGTTCACTTCCGAAGCGCTGGTCGGGCCCGAGGAGAAGGGTACGGGGATCACGCTCTACACCATGCCCGGTTTCGTGCACACTTATCCTTCCGGCATGCCCGAAGGCGGCAGCGGGGCGCTGGTCGATGCGCTGGTGCGCTGTCTCGAAGACCACGGCGGCGAGGTCCGCGCGAACACCGAGGTCGACAAGGTGCTCGTCGAGAACGGGCGCGCCGTCGGCGTGCGGACCGCCGGCGGCGAGACCTTCCGCGTGCGCACGGCCGTGGTCGGATCGCTGCACCCGTGGCTGCTCGATCGCTACGTCGACGGTTTGGATCCCGCAGTTGCCGCCAATGCCCGCGCAGTGCAGGTTTCGAGTTACGCCCCGGCGGCGGTGCATTTCGCCCTGCACGCTACGCCAGAGTATCGCGCCGGCGAGGAGGCGGGCCGGGCCTTTCTCACCGGCATGGCGCCGAGCCGGCTGGAGCCGTTCCGGCGCGTGTTCGACAGCTTCCGCTACGGGCAGTTGCCGCGTCACGCGATGATGACCGCGCTGGTCAACTCCCGCCACGATCCGGGTCGCGCGCCGCCCGGCAAGGCGACCCTGTGCCTGTGGGGTTTCATGCCCTTCGCGCTCGCGGACGGCGGCGCCGAAGCCTGGGACGCGCGCAAGGAAGAGCTCGGCGACTGGCTGCTCGGCCACTACCGGCATTTCGTCACCAATGTCGACGATGCCTGCATCATCGGCCGGCGTTGTGATACGCCGCTGGACGTGCAGCGCAGCTCACCGAGCTTCCAACGCGGCGACGTGCACGGCATCGGGCCGTACCTGTACCAGTTCGGCGGCCATCGGCCCACGCCCGAGCTCGCCCAGTACGCCGTGCCGGGCGTCGAGGGTCTGTACCTGAGCGGCTGCTGCATGCACCCGGGCGGCGGTGTGTTCGGCGGTGGGCGGGCGACCGCCATCAGGATGCTCGACGATCTGGGCATGGACTTCGAGAAGGTGATCGCCTGAACCATCGCGGGTGGACGGTCCACCCGGTCGGGTGCTTGTCCGCGTGCTACGCCGGGCCCCAGTGTCGATCATGGGTCGGCTATGCGCGCCTGCGGGCGCCGCACGGCGTCGAGGAAGCGATGAGGAGAACGGCATGAAACTGCATTCCCCGGACAACAGCGTACTGCTCGACGTGACCAGCTTCGAGCGGCGCGGCAACGAGCTGTGGATCAGCGGCAAGATCATGGGCGCGATGCCGATGCGCGCGGTCCTGCGCCCGGACGAAGCGCGCGCGGCCCTGCGCGCTCTCGGGCTGCGCACACTGTTGTTCCTGCTGAGCCTGCCGTTTCGCCGCGTCGTGGTCCCGGCCCGGCCGTCGCCACCGCGCGGCCGCGTTCCGGGAGGACCGTCGCCGTGACCACCGTGCTGTCGTTCGGCGCGACGGGAAACTTCGGTCGCGACGTACCGCGTCATCTGCGGGCGGTGGGCGCCGATCTGCGGCTGCGGCTGGCGAGCAGCAGTTCCGAGGGCGTCGCGCAGCTGCGTGCGCACCACCCCGACGCCGAGGTCGTGCACGCCGATCTGCTGGATCCGTCCTCGCTGCGGCGAGCCGTGGCCGGTGTGCACAAGGTCTTCGTCGTCACGCCCGACTTCATGGACGAGGAAACCGCGATGGGCAACCTGGTCGCGGCGGCGCGCGACGCGGGCACGGTGCGCCATCTGCTGCGACTGCTGTTCGTGCTGCCCGGCGTGGCGTACGCGGACATCCCGCCGGATCTGCGTGCGATGCACATGCCACAGGCCCAGCATATGGACGCCCGAGCGGTGCTCGACGCGAGCGGCCTGCCCGTCACCTATCTGAACGTGCTGTCGTGGTCGATGCGCAACTTCATCTGGATGACCGGTGCCATGATCCGGGACACGCACCGGATCGCCATTCCGGGGGAGCGCTCGGTACCGTACATCGATCCGCAGGACGTCGCCGAGGTCGCCGCCAGGATCCTCGCGACCGATGCACCGGCGCAAGTCGGTGAGTGCCTGGATCTGACCGGTGCCGAGCGCCTGAGCTTCAGCGAAGTCGCCAGGGTATTCTCCGAGGTGCTCGGCTTCGCGGTGGAGTATGCCGACGATCCCGAGCCACTGCGCCGGCGCTTCGGTCCCCGGGCTCGCGTGCTGCTCGATTTCCTGCGCTGGGAGCACCCCTACGCGGACCGGTTTCCGCTCACGGATGCGGTCGAGCGGCTGCTCGGCAGGCCGCCCCGGACCCTGCGCCAGTGGCTCGTGGACAATGCCGACGCGTTCCGGGCCGGCTAGCGCGCCGCCGTCGGCGAGAACCTCGTCAGCCGACCGATCGGCCCTGCTGCATGGCGACTGCCGGCGCAGCCGGACGCGATGTCCGCGCACGACCGCTCGCCGGGGTGCTCGCGCCGCTCACCCGGCATCCCGGAGGATCACCTCGCCATCGGCCAGCCCGCTGCGCACCTCCACCAGGCCTTCGTGTCGCAGGCTCCCCGTGCGGATCTGCCGGCGCACGATGCCGTGTTCGGTGACGACGCTGACGATCTCGAGCTGGCCGACGCGGCGGATCGCTGCGGGTGGCACGTATGCGGTCCTGACCGTGCCGCGCGGGATGTACAGGCGCCCGAACATACCGGGGTAGATCCCGGCAGCCGTGGGGAGTACGGCCTTGACCAGCACCGAGCGTGAGCCGGGATCGGCGGAGGGGACGATTTCCTCGACGCGGGCCTCGAGCTCGCGATCGACGGCGTCGATGCGGGTGGTGAGCCGCTCGCCGACGCTGACGGCGGCGGCGAGCGACTCGGGGAGATTGGCCTCGACCCGCAACAGACCCGGATCGTAGAGGCGGATGAGCGGCCGGGCAGGCACGGCGGTGTCGCCGGGATCGGCGTAGCGATCGATGATCCGGCCGGCGAATGGCGCGCGGATGGTGCCGTAGGAAAGTCCCGTGCGTGCCTCGGTCGCGGCCTGGCGGGCGCGCGCGAGATCGGCCTCGGCGGCGCGCAGTGCCGCCAGCGCGCGGTCGTAGTCGGCGCGCGAGACGAGATTCCTGCCGACCAGTTCCTGCATGCGTTCGTAGCCGGGGCGGGCCTCGGCGAGGCGGGCCTCGGCAGCGCGCGCGGCCTGCTCCTGCTGGGCGACGCGGGATTCGAGATCGCGGCTGTCCAGCTCGATGAGAACGTCGTCCGCCTGCACCTCGTCGCCGGCGCGCACGTTGACCTTCGCGATGGCCGCGGTGATGCGCGAGGAGATCACGGTCTCGTCCTTGGCGCGCACCGTGGCGGACGCCTGCTCGATCACCGGCTCCTCGATGGCCCGCACGGTGAAGATTTGGTCGGCACCGGGCACCTTCGCGGCGATCGCAATGGCAGTGGTATCGATCTTGTCATGGAAGGCACCGGCGAAGTAGGCCATCACGCCGCCGAGGAGCAGCAGCGCGGCGGCGACGCCGGCGAAGCGCAGGGTCGCGTTCATGAGTCGGTCTCCGTGGCCGGAACGGGCAGACCATGCCCGGGTTTGTTCGCGTAGACGAGGAAGTACACCGCCGGGACGACGACGAGCGTGAACACCGTCGAGGCGGCAATACCGAAGATGATCGCCCAGGCGAGGCCGCTGAAGATCGGGTCCAGGGTGATGACCAGGTTGCCGAGCAGGGTCGTGCCGGCGGTGAGGAAGACCGGCCGCATGCGGATGGCGCCGGCCTGGATCAGCGCTTCGTCCAGAGGCATGCCCGCGCGCAGCGCCTGGTGTACGAACTCGATCAGAATGAGCGAATTACGCACGACGATGCCGGCGAGCGCGATCATGCCGATCATGGCGGTGGCGGTGAACAGCACCGGGTCGGGATAGCCTGCGACCGTTCGTGTGCCGATCTGGTTGAGCAGCCAGAAGCCCGGCATGATGCCGATGACCGTCAGCGGAATGGCGAGCATGATGATCCCGGTAATCGCGGCAAGGCCGGTCTGGATCCGCAGTACCAGGAAGATGCCGGCCAGTGCGACCGCGAAGGCGATGCCCATGTCGCGGAACACGCGGATGGTGATGTCCCACTCTCCTTCGCCGTCCCACACGGCACGCAGCCCGGCGGCGATCTGCCAGGGCTCGCCGCCGCCGCGCACGAGGTAGCTGCGATCCGCGAGGGAACGATGCAGGTTTTCGCGCGCGCCCTCGTCGGCGATCATGTCGAGCACGATCTCCGCCGGTGGCCGGCCGGCGACTTCGGCGAACACATAGGCGACCGGCACCATGTCCTTGTGGTAGATGGTCTTGTCGCGTGTGCCGTCGCGGAACGCGCCGAGCTCACCGAGCGGGACCAGTGGTTGTGGCGCGTCGCGTACGCCGTTCTTGTCCCGTACCTTGGTGATCCCGGCCATGCCCTTGACGTCGATGGTGGTCAGGTCGCGGCCCGCGCCGCGCCGGTCGTAGGGCAGGCGCACGACGATCGGCAGCGGGTTGACCTCGGTCGGGATCTGCAAATGGCCGGCCGTCATACCCCCGGTGGCGAGGGCCAGGGTTCTGGCGACGTCGCTCGTGCTCACTCCCGACAGTGCGGCTTTCTCCTTGTCTGTGATGAACTCCGTCTCGGTCTGATCGGCTTCGTCGGAAGTGTCGATGTCGACCACCAGCGGCTCGGCCCGCAGGCGCTCGGCGACGATCCTCGCGGCGGATCGAAGCTCCGCGTACGGCGTCCACTCGCTGCCGTAGATCTCAGTGACGACGGTGCTGAGCACGGGCGGCCCGGGCGGCACCTCGACGAGCTTGACGTTCGCGCCGGTGCGCGCGCCGATGGCCTCGACGTCCTTGCGGATGCGCAGCAGCATGGCGTGCGACTGCTGGCTGCGGTTCAGCCGCGGCGCGAGCATAACCCGGAGCTCCGCCATGTGCGGCTCGGCGCGCAGGTAGTAATGGCGCACCATGCCGTTGAAGTCCATCGCCGAGGCGGTGCCGGCGAAACCGGCGATCGCGCGCACCTCGGGAACCGTGCGCAGGTACTGCGCGAGCTCCAGGGCGACGGCGTTGGAACGTTCCAGCGTCGTGCCTTCGGGCATGTCGATGACGAGCTGAAATTCGTTCTTGTTGTCGTAGGGCAGGAGTTTGAGCGGTACCAGGCGGAACATCGGCAGTGCCGCGGTGACGACCAACAGCAGGCCCATTACGGCCAGGAACCCCGCGGCGTTGCGCTTTCCGGCGATGAGCGGGCCTGCTACGCGCCGGTAAAGGCGGTAACGCAGGGTGCGCTTGACGTCGTAGTCCGCCACGTACGGCATGGTTTTCAGGAGCGTATGGGCGAGCCAGGGCGTGACCAGGAATGCGACCACGGTGCTCATGATCACCGCGACTGGCACGTTGAAGGCCATTGGCGCCATGTACGGGCCCATCATGCCGGTGATGAAAGCGAGCGGCGCGAAGGCGAGCATGATGGCAACCGTGGACATGATGAGGGCGATACGTACCTCGCCGATGGCGCTGACCACGGCGCGCCGGCGCGATTCGAGCGCCAGGCGGAAGTGACGCTCGATGTTGTCCACGCCCGTGATCGGGTCGTCGACCAGCAGGCCGAGCGCCAGGATCAGCGCGAACAGGGTGACGCGGTTGATGGTGTATCCGGCCAGATAGTCCAGACCGAGGGTGATGCCGTAGCACACCGGCACGGCGAGACCCACCACCAGCGCCGCGCGCCAGCCGAGGAAGATGCCGATGAAGATCACCACGGTCAGTACGGCGACGAACAGGCTCGAGACGAGGTCGTTGATTTTCTCGTTCGCGGTCTGACCGTAGTCGCGAATGATCTCGTACTCGACGTCCTCGGGGAAAATCCCCTCTTTGAGCTCGTCGAGATAGCGCTTGACGTCGCGCGCCACCCATACGGCGTTGCTGCCCTTCTTCTTCGCTACCGCGATGCTGACGGCCGGGTAGCTGCCGGGCAACCCGGCGGCGCCGGCCTGCGCGGGGCCGAAGGCGATCCAGGTGTAATCGGCCGGCTCCGCCGGGCCGTCACTGATGGTGGCGACATCCGCGAGATATACCGGCACGCCGTCGACCACGTTGACGAGCGCGCGGCGCAGCTCGCCGGCATCGTGGAAGAAGGTCCCGGCCTCGACGATGATCGCCTCATCGGCGCGCTCGATGCGACCGGCGGGCAGGCGCTGGTTGGAAATGCCGAGCGCCCAGGCGACCTCGAGGGGGGCCGTGCGCCGGGCGGCGAGGGCTTGCGGATCGAGCTCGACGCGGATCTGTCGCGGCCGGCCGCCGGCAACGGTGATCGTGTTGGTGTCGTCGATGGCCTGCAGGCGGTTGGCCACCTCTTCGGCGAGCCGGCGCAGTTCGTGGTCGGTGGTCCGCCCCGGGTTCTTGCTCCACAGGGTGGCGATGACGATCGGTACGTCGTCCACCTCCACGGGCTTCACCACCCAGGACGCGACCTCGGGCGGGACCAGATCGGTGTGCGAATAGATCTTGTTGTAGACCTTGATCAGCGAGTCCTCGCGATCCTCGCCGACGAAAAAGCGCACCGTGACCACCGCGCTGTCCGGGCGCGACATGGAGTAGACGTGTTCGACACCGTCGATCTGGTAGAGCAGCTTCTCGAGCGGGGTGGCCACCTGGCGTTCGATCTGCGCGGCGCTCAGCCCGGGCGCGCTCACGAACACGTCCGCGAGCGGGACGACGATCTGCGGCTCCTCCTCGCGCGGGGTGATCAGCAGCGCGACCGCGCCGACGGCGAAGGCGAGAACCATGACGAGCAGCGGCAACGGGCCGGCCATGGCGCCCGCGACCAGGCGATCGAGGGCGCTGCGGTAGTCCGCGGAAGTGGGTGAATCGGTCATGTCGCGCGCAGAGGTGTCCCCGGTGACGATCATTATAGGAGTCGCGTCGGCGCGACGGTGAATCGTTCGGGCGTTCGTAGCGGTGCCGGGTGGTTCGCGGCCGATTCCGCCGCGACCCGGCTTTTGTGCTCCGCCGCGGGGCCGGCTGCGGGCCGGACTCGTGGCCGGCCGGCTTGCGTGCATTCATCTGCGCGGTGATTTCGGGCAGAATCCCGTCATGCGCTTCGCCTTCGATCCCCTGCGCCTGATCTTTTTCGTCGCCCTGCTCGCCGGGCTGGTGCTGGTGCTGCAATTCGAGCTCGCGCGGGTCGCCTTCGAGCGCCTCGGCCTGGCTCCGGGCGCGGCTTATCTGCTGCTCGCGGCGAGCCTGGCCGGGAGCCTGTTCAACCTGCCGCTGTTTACGGTGGCGAACGACGTCGACTGGCTGGACAACGCGCCGGAGCACGCGTCGCTGCTGCGCATCGGCCACCTGTACTCAGGTGACCGCACGCTGGTGTGTCTGAACGTCGGCGGCGGACTCGTGCCGATCCTGTTTTCGATCTATCTGCTCGGGCGCGGTCAGATCGACGTGGTCACCGCGCTCGCGGGGATCAGCCTCGTCGCAATGGTTGCCTACGTCCTGAGCCGGCCGATCCGGGGGCTCGGCATCGCGATGCCGCTGCTGGTGGCACCGATCGTCGCGGCGCTCGTCGGAGTGGGCTTCGGCGCCGAGCACCGGGCGGCGCTGGCCTACGTCGCCGGCACCTGCGGCGTGCTCGTCGGTGCCGATCTGCTGCGGCTGCCGGACGTACGCCGTCTGGGCGTGCCGTTCGCCGCCATCGGCGGGGCTGGTACCTTCGATGGCATCTTCATCACCGGGATCATCGCCGTCCTGCTCGCCTGAGCTTTCGGGGGCGCGGACGGAGATGGAGGCCACGCCCGCGCAGATCGATTGCAACCGCGGACGTGGCCTCCGTGGCGGCGCGGGATTGCGTCGCCTTCAGACCGGGATCTGTACAGCAACCAGGCGTTGAGCATCAGGGTGTTGTTGTCGCTGGCATCGCGGCCGGCGCCGTCGTAGTTGTGGCTCGCGCCATTGAACTTTTCGTAGTCGATGTACTGCAGGCCGAGTCTGCAGTTCAGGTTCGGCGCCAGGTACGACTGCACCTTGTCGAACGGGACGTAATCGAGCTCGAGCACGAAACCATCGCTGTCCGGCGGCGTTGCGATGACGAGCGGCGAGCCGAGCAGGATCCCGGCAATCCCGGTCAGCGAACGTGGTGTTACCATGACTGTCGCCCTCGCAGACACCAGGTACGTCTGATTGAGGCGGCTCCTCCCCGGAGCCGCGATCGATCGCAGGGATCGCTTGCTTGGAAGAGTTGGGCCGACTTTGGTTCGCGGTTGACTGTCCGGGGAATGTACGCAGTTGTAAGCATTTGTCATCGCACCCATGCACAAAGCTGCCGACGCGCTGCTCACCGATCTCTACCAGCTCACCATGCTCGCCGGATATTTCGCGCAGCGCATGCACGCGCCGGCGGTGTTCGAGCTCTACGTGCGCGCGCTGCCGCCGGGTCGCAATTTCCTCGTAGCGGCGGGCCTCGAGCAGGCGCTCGCCTACCTGGAAGCACTGCGTTTCACCGCCGACGAAATCCAGTGGCTGCGCGCCACCGGGCGCTTCGGGGCGGATTTTCTCGACTGGCTCGCCCGGCTGCGTTTCTCCGGTGACGTCGACGCCATGCCCGAGGGCACGATGTTCTTCCCCGACGAGCCGATCCTGCGCGTGGTCGCACCCATGCCCCAGGCCCAGCTCGTCGAGTCGCGACTCATCAACATCGTGCATTTCCAGACGCTGATCGCGTCGAAGGCAGTGCGCTGCCGGCTCGCGGCGCCGGCGCAATTGCTGGTCGACTTCGGCATGCGCCGGGCGCACGGAGCGGAGGCGGCCCTGTACGCGGCGCGCGCCACTTACCTGGCCGGATTCGACGGTACGGCGACCGTGCTCGCCGGCATGCGCTACGGGATGCCGGTGTTCGGCACCATGGCGCACTCGTTCATCCAGGCCCACGACGATGAGAGTCTCGCGTTCGAGCACTTCGCCGGCGCGCAGCCGGACAACGTGGTGTTTCTGATCGACACCTACGATACCGAGGCCGGGGCGCGCCGCGTGGTGGAGCTCGCACCGCGACTCGCCGCGCGCGGGATCCGCATCAAGGGTGTACGCCTGGACTCGGGCGATCTCGCCGCGCACGCGCGCCAGGTGCGCACGATCCTCGACGCGGGTGGCTGCCGTGAGGTCACGATCTTCGCCAGCTCCGGTCTGGATGAGGCCGGGATCGCGCACCTGCTCGGTGCCGGGGCGCCGATCGATGGTTTCGGTGTCGGCACCGCGGTCGACACGTCGGCCGATCGTCCTTATCTCGACTGCGTCTACAAGCTGCAGGAGTACGCCGGGGTTGCGCGCCGCAAGCGCTCCGAGGGCAAGGCGACCTGGCCGGGACGCAAGCAGATATTCCGCCGCCACGACCGCGACGGGGTGATGTGCGGCGATGTGCTCACGGTCGTCGGTGCGCCGGTCGCGGGCGCGACGCCGCTGCTGCAGCCGGCGATGCGCGCGGGTCGCCGGCTCGATGTACCCGAACCGCTGGCGCGGATCCGGACACGGGTCGCGGACGGTCTGCGCCAGCTGCCCGCGGCATTGCGTACGCTCGAACCGGCGCCGGTCTATGCCGTGCAGGTCAGCGCCGCGCTTCGCGCCCTCGCCGACGAGGTCGACCGGCGCAACCCGACGCCCGTGTGAACGACGAGGAATCGCGGCGGTCGCATACGGCTGAAGCCGCACCTCCACCGCACCTGCGCCGCGGTAGCGGCGATGCTGCTGCTTTCCTCATGCGCGGCCGGCCGTGCGGCCGGCCGCGGGGTCGGGGACGGCGTTGTCCGTGCCGACAATCGCCGCGGCCAGGGCGGTCAGTCCTGGATCGAGCGCAGGTAGATGATCATCTCCAGGATCTTGCCGCGCACGTAGGTTTCGCCGAAGCCCTCGGCGGCATCAGCCTTCCAGTTTGCGCCCCAAACGGGCATCTCGCGGGTGCCGTGCGCGCCGACCTTGCCGCGGCCGTCGATGACGTCGTAAATCTGGCCGAACGGGAACGTTCCACCGTGGGCCTGGGTCAGACCACGCAGATTGGTCGGCTTCTTGGTCAGGAACGTCGAGAGAGGTCCGTCGCCGCGCGCTTCCGGGCCGTGGCAGACGGCGCAGTTCGAACGGTACTGGATCTTGCCCGCACCGACGGTGTCTTGTGGTTGCGGGGCGGCAGCCTGCGCAGCACCGACGCACAGAACGGTGGCGGCGGCGAGCGCAGCGGAAAAACGCTTCGATGAATGCGACATGGTTGTCCTCCGTTCAGTGGCTGCGGGCGGCGCCCGTCGTGTTGGAGTACCGGACGCGGGTATGATGGATCTAACGGCGGGAGCCCGGGCTGACCGGGATCAGAGGCGCCGGCGCAGGCCTGATCGCGATCACCACCCGATCGCCCGGCGCAGGGCAACATCCGGGCCTGCGTCGCCTCCCCCGGGGGGGTCGCCGGCCATCCGCCGCGTAGCGCCGTCCCGGATCCGCGACCGAGGTTCTCATGCCTGCAGCACGACAGCGAGTTTAGCAGTGACGGCGGTGAACAGCGCTCACACGCCATGATGCCATCACCAGCCATGACTCAGCGCGACACCAGCACCCCCCGGCGACCGGTCGAATTCCACGGCACGGTGATCGCGGTGCGCGGCAGTGTCGTTACCGCAGCCTTCGCCGGCGAGCCGCCGCCGCTGCAGAACCTGCTGCTGGCGCTCGACGGGCAGGTACGGATGGAGATCGTCGCTCATCTCGAGGGCGGCCGCGTGCAGGCCATCGCGCTGACGCCCACCAGCGGTCTCGCCCGTGGCATGGCGGTCGTGGATACCGGCGGCCCGCCGAGCGTGCCGGTCGGGCGCGAGTTGCTCGGACGCATGGTCGACGTGTTCGGCCAGCCCATCGACGGCGGCCCGGGATTCACCGGTGTCGGCCGGCGATCGATCCACAGCTCGCCGATCGCGCTCGCCGATCGGGCGACGAACTCTCAGATCCTGGCAACCGGCATCAAGGCTATCGATCTGCTCGTGCCGATCGAGCGCGGCGGCAAAGCGGGCCTGTTCGGTGGCGCAGGTGTAGGCAAGACGGTGCTCATCACCGAGCTCATCCACAACGTCGTCGAGCACTACGAGGGCGTCAGCCTGTTCTGCGGCATCGGCGAGCGCTCGCGCGAGGCCGAGGAGCTGTACCGCGAGATGAAGGACAGCGGTGTGCTCGACGGAGCCGTGCTGGTATTCGGGCAGATGAACGAGCCCCCGGGAGCGCGTTTCCGGGTCGGTAATGCGGCCATGACGATAGCCGAGTATTTTCGCGACGACGAGCATCGCGACGTGTTGCTGCTCATCGACAACATTTTCCGGTTCATTCAGGCAGGCGCGGAAGTGTCGGGCCTGCTCGGACGGATCCCATCCCGCGTGGGCTACCAGCCGACGCTCGCGACCGAGCTGGCCCAGCTCGAGGAGCGGATCTGCAACACCCGCGGCGGCGCGATCACCTCGGTACAGGCCGTCTACGTGCCGGCAGACGATTTCACCGATCCGGCCGCGAGCCATACTTTCGGGCACTTGTCCGCGAGTATCGTGCTGGCGCGCAAGCGTGCCGCGGAGGGCTTCTACCCGCCAGTGGATCCGTTGCGCTCGAACTCCAAGATGCTGATGCCGGGGATCGTCGGCGAGCGGCACTACCGCGTCGCGCAGAGCGTACGCCGGACGATAGCCGAGTACGAGGAGCTCAAGGACATCATCGCCATGCTCGGCCTGGAGGAGTTGTCGGCCGCGGACCGACGCACGGTCGCAATCGCGCGCCGCCTCGAACGTTTCCTGACGCAGCCGTTCTTCACCACCGAGCATTTCACCGGTACGCAAGGTCGCCTCGTGTCGCTCGACGACACGCTCGCCGGCTGTGAACGGTTGCTCAACGGCGAGTTCCTTGACGCGCCGGAGGGTCGCCTGTACATGATTGGCGCACTCGAGGAGGCACGGAGGGTGTCGACCGATGCGGCTTGAGGTATTCGAGCCCACGCGCGTCGTCGTGGTCGCAGAGGCGACGCGCGTTTTCGGCGAAGCGGCCAATGGCGCGTTCTGCCTGCTGCCGCGCCATGTCGACTTCGTCACCGCGCTGGTGCCGGGTGTGCTCGAGTACCTCACGCCGCAGGGTGCCATGAAGCTCATCGCGGTCGACGAGGGCGTGCTCGTGAAGGCGGGCGAGCAGGTTCGCGTGTCCACCCGTCGCGCAGTGGAAGGCGAGGATCTCGAAACGTTGCGCGATACGGTGGTCAGCGAGTTCCGCCATCACGACGAGCACGACCGCATCGCCCGCAGCGCCCTGGCGCGCCTCGAGGCGAGCGTCGTGCGCTGCTTTATCGGGCTGCGATGAGCGGCACCGGTGACACGCGCGAAGTGCGGCCCGAGGATCGGCTGACCGGCATCACCGGACGCGTCGATCGGAAGCTGCGTGCGCGCCGGCGCGGCCGGCCGGGCGTCTACTTCGGCCTGGGCATGTTCGGCCTGATCGGCTGGGCCGTCGCCGTGCCCACCGTGGCCGGTATCGCCCTCGGCGTGTGGATCGACGCCGAATGGCCGAGCCGCTATTCCTGGACGCTCATGCTGCTGTTCGCCGGCATGACGCTCGGCTGCTGGAACGCCTGGCACTGGATGCAGCGCGAGGGCCGCGCGCCGCACGACGGTGATGGAGTCGAGGCCCCGCGCCGGTGACCGCACACGCGAACCTGCTGATTGGCGCCGGGGCGATCGCCGGTATCGTCCTCGGTTTCGCCTATTTCGGCGGGCTGTGGTGGACGGTGCGCCGGCTGCCCGCGAGCAGGCGGCCTGGCCTGTGGATCGCGGCGAGCGTGCTGCTGCGCCTCGCGCTGCTGCTGCCGAGCCTGTACCTGCTGCTGCAACTCGGTGTCGCGCCGTTCGCGGCCACCGTCGGCGGTTTCATCGTCGCGCGGGTCGCCCTGAGTCGCTGGTTCCATACCGATACCGGAGGCGGGACGACGTGAAGATCAGCCCGGACCAGATCGTGTACTGGGAATGGGGCGTGATCCGCCTGAGCGCCACCATCGTCTACACCTGGGGCGTGATGGCTTTCGTGACCGGCGTGTCCTGGTTCGTGACCCGAAAGCTCAGCATCGATGGCCGTATCGGCCGGCTGCAGAACGCGCTGGAGGTGATCGTGGGTGCGATCCGCGAGCAGATCCGCGAAGTCACCCACACGGGGCCGGACGCGCACGTGGCATTCGTCGGCACACTGTTCCTGTTCATCCTGGTCTCCAACGTGCTCGCCGTCGTTCCCGGATTTCACCCGCCGACCGGTTCGCTGTCAACGACCGCGTCGCTCGCATCGCTCGTGTTCCTGGCCGTGCCGCTGTACGGCATTCAATCCCAGGGTCTCGGCGCCTACCTGCGCCAGTACGTCGAACCGACGTGGCTGATGTTGCCGTTCAACGTGCTCGGGGAATTCTCGCGCACGCTCGCACTGGCGGTGCGCCTGTACGGCAACATGATGAGCGGTACCGTCATCGCCGCCATCCTGCTGGCGCTCGCGCCGCTGTTCTTTCCGATCATCATGCACGCGCTGGGCCTGCTGACCGGCGTGATCCAGGCCTACATCTTCGCCGTGCTGGCGCTCGTGTACATGGCGTCGGCCACGGCGGCTCACCAGACGCGCGCCTCAGCGCCGCCGCCACCCAAGACATCCGGAGACTAAGCATGGACTCAACCGCCATCGTTGCCGCGGTGTCGATATTCAGCGCTGCGCTGTGCATCGGCCTCGGGGCCATAGGACCTGCCCTCGGCGAGGGCCGAGCAGTCGCCCAGGCGCTCGCGGCCATAGCCCAGCAGCCCGATGAGACCGCGACCATCACCCGCACGTTGTTCGTGGGTCTGGCGATGATCGAGTCGACCGCCATCTACGCCTTCGTGGTGACGATGATCATCCTGTTCGCCAACCCCTACTGGGATCACTTCATCGAGCGTGCCGGAGGCTGAGCCATGACTGTCGACTGGTTTACCCTCGGTGCGCAGGCTGCGAACTTTCTCATCCTCGTACTGCTGCTGAAGCACTTCTTGTACCGGCCGATCCTCGGCGCCATGGACGCCCGCGAGCGTCGGATCGCCGATAGGACGGCTGCCGCCGAGGAACGTGAGCGCCTGGCGGAGGCGACCCGTGCGGACTACGAGGCCCGTGTCGCGCGCCTGGCGGCGGAGCGCGAGGAACGGCAGCGGGCGATCGAGGCCGAGGTCGAGCGCGAACGCAACGCGTTGCTCCAACGTGCCCGCGAGGAGGTCGAGACCTCGCGCAGCGCGTGGCAGGAGGCGCTCGGCGCCGAGCGGGCCGAGTACACGGCCGCGCTCAAGCGCCACCTGGCCGAGGGTGTCTGTCATACCACCCGGGAGGTTCTCGACGCCCTCGCAGGCGAGCCCCTGGAGCAGCGGATCATTGCCACCTTCATAGCGCACCTGCAGGGTCTCGACGCGGACGAGCGCGAGCGGCTGCGAGCGTCGCTGCCGCCGCACGGCCACGTCGACGTCGTCGTGACCAGCGCCTTCGAGATCGACGATCCGGCACGCGAAGCGCTGCGCAAGGCGGTGCACGCGACGCTCGGACGCCGCGTGGGTGTGCAATTCGAGCTGCGCAAGGATCTCGTCTGCGGCGTCGATCTGTCGACCGGCGCCGCGGCGATCGAGTGGAGCGTGGACGATTACTGCACGCGCCTCGCGGCGAGCGTCGGGATCGCCGCCGAGGGCGGCGCGCAGGCTGCGTAACCGGAATGACCGCGCCGAAGCTGCGGGACACGGTCGAGGCCACCCTCGCGGATCTGCGTGTGCGCGTGGGTGCGCAGCGACTCGCGCCGCAGGTGCGCGAGACTGGCACGGTGATCGCGGTGGGCCCGGCAGTCGCGCGGGTCAGCGGTCTGCCGGGCGTGGCGATCGACGAACTGGTGCAGTTTGCCGGCGGCGAGGTCGGTATCGCCTTCAATCTCGATCCCGATGACGTCGGCGTCATCCTGCTGCACAGCACGTACCGGATCCGTGCCGGTGACGAGGTGCGGCGCATGGGCCGCGCGGTCGACGTGCCGGTCGGTGAGGCGCTGCTCGGGCGGGTGATCGACGCCACCGGCAGACCGCTCGATCGCCGCGGCCCGGTCGCGGCCGCGGCCCGCTGGCCGGTGGAGCGGGACGCGCCGCCTATCATCAGGCGAGCGCCGGTGACGGTCCCGCTTGCAACCGGCATCAAGGTCATCGACGCTCTCATCCCGATAGGCCGCGGCCAGCGTGAGTTGATCCTCGGCGATCGCCAGACCGGCAAGACCGCGATCGCCATCGACACCATCGTCAACCAGGGCCGGCATGGCGTGCTGTGCGTGTACTGCGCCATCGGCCAGCGTGACTCGTCGGTCGCGCAGGTGATCTCGCAGCTCGAGTCTAGCGGAGCGCTGGCGCACACGGTCGTGGTCGTCGCCGGCGGCGAGGATCCGCCGGCGCTGCAGTACATCACCCCGTACGCCGCCACCTCGATCGGCGAGTATTTCATGGAGCACGGCCGCGACGTGCTGGTGGTATACGATGATCTCACCCGCCACGCGCGCGCCTACCGCGAGCTGGCGCTGTTGTTGCGGCGGCCACCCGGACGCGAGGCCTACCCCGGCGACATCTTCTACGTGCATTCGCGCCTTCTGGAACGATCCACCCATCTCGCGCCCGAGCACGGCGGCGGTTCGCTCACGGCATTGCCGATCCTCGAGACGGAAGCACAGAACCTGACCGCCTACATTCCGACCAACCTCATCTCGATTACCGACGGTCAGATCTATCTTTCTCCCGATTTGTTTCAGAAGGCGCAGCTGCCGGCGATCGACGTCAGCCGCTCGGTGTCGCGCGTCGGCGGTAAGACACAGCTGCCCGCCTATCGCGCCATCACCGGACCGCTGCGCCTGTCCTACTCGCAGTTCGAGGAGCTGGAAATCTTTGCCCGTTTCGGCACCCGGCTCGATCCCGAAACCCGGCGCACCATCGACCACGGGCATCGCGTGCGCGAGGTGCTCAAACAGGGCGAACGTTCGGCGCGTACACCGTTCGAGCAGATCGCCGAGCTGCTCGCGGCGGTGGCGGGCGTGTACGACGCCGTCCCGGTGGATCGGGTCAGTGACGCGGCGGCACGGGTGCGTACGGCAGTCGTCGCCGAGCTGCCGGCCATCGGCCACGGCGTCGACGGCGGGCAGGCACTGACCGACGCCGAGCGCGACGCGATCGTCGCCACTGCGCGCCGGTCCGTTGCGCCGCTGTCCGGCGGGAACGGCAATGGAAACGCTTGAGGCCATCAGCCGGCGCATCGACGTTTCCGAAGATCTCGAGTCGGTGGTGCGGACCATGAAAGCCTTGTCGATGGCGAACATCCGCCATTTCGAACAGGCGGTCGGTGCCGTCAACGATTACTACCACACCGTCGAGCTCGGCTTGCAACGGATGCTGCGTGACGCCGTGCGCGGTGGTCACCGGCGCGGCAGGCTGGCGCGGGTCGTCGGCATAGCCGCGTTCGGATCCGATCAGGGCCTGTGCGGGCGTTTCAACGACGATGTCGTGCAGCATGCATTGCTCGCCTTGCGCGCATCGGGCGCGGAAATCGCGGATCGACACGTGCTCGCGGTGGGAGCGCGCGCCCAGGCGGGACTCGAGGACGCGGGCGTGCGTGTGCGCAACGTGCTGCAGGCGCCGGCGTCGGTGAACTCGCTCACCGACGTGGCCGAGAACGTGCTGCTCACCATCGACGACTGGCGATCGGTTCACGGCGTCGACGAAGTCCTGTTGTGCTACAACCGTGTGCACCGCGATGCGGGCCACCAGCCCCACACATTTCACCTGTTGCCGGTCGAGCCGGACCGCTTCGAAACCCTGCGGGAACAGCCCTGGCCGACGCGCTGCGTGCCCTTGTATACATTGGCGCACGAGACGCTGTTCGCGGCCCTGCTGCGGCAGTACTTCTTCGTCAGCGTGTTCCGCGCCCTGGCCGAATCGGCCGCGGCCGAGCACGGCGCGCGCCTTTCGACCATGCACGGCGCAGCGCGCAACATCGACGAACACCTGACCGAGCTCCGCGCCGCGTACCAGCACCAGCGCCAGGAGGCGATCACCGCTGAATTGCTCGATATCGTCAACGGCTTCGAAGCGACGACCGTCGCCAGCCGCGATTCGTGATGCGGGCGGCGCGAGTGCCGGCATGCGGCCGCGATGCCATCGGCAAAGTGCCGGCCCGGATCTCGGCGGTCGCTCGCGCTGCTCACCCGTTTGCGGTGCTCGTGTTCGGGCTCGCGGCGGCGGTGTTCATCGCGGCGCTGCTGCTCACCGCCGGCCGGCCGATGACAGCGGGCGAGCGCGACGTGCTCGCCGCCGTCTACGGCGGGACCGTGGACCTTGCGCCCGTGCGCATCGCCCGCGCGCCGCTGCCGCCGGCCCTGACCGGCTTCGTGATCGGCAACCACGTGATCTTCCGGCGCGGCTACTATCTCGACGACTTCAGCGCCGACGACTACCGCATGGCCCAGCTCGTGCACGAGGCCGCGCACGTGCGCGCCAACCAGCGCCGCGGCCTGTACACCTCGTTGCTCGCGGTGCTCGAGCATCTGCGCTATGGCGATGCTGTCTACCGGTACGACCGTGTGCCGGCCGGGGGTGACTTCGAGTCGTTTCGTTACGAGCAGCAGGCCCGGATCGCCGAGGAATTCTACCTGCGCTGTGCGGGACGTGCGGACGAGAGCACGGACGCGGCGCGGCCGCCCGGCCGATGCCCGGCCGCGGGCGGTTGATGGCAGTGTGTGGTCGTCCCGATCGCGCGTGTCATGCGGGCTAACGGCCGCGGTGCACGCGCTGTGGCTGCAGGTGCGGCGCGAGGGCGGCAGCGAGCAAAGGCGCGAGAAAGACCGCGTTGCTGGAGTGCTCGACACTGTCGCTGCTCCATACCCTCGTGATCCCGGCGTCGGCGAGCAGCGTGGCCACGTCGGCACCGTAGAGCGCGTGTGTCACGGCGGCCGACACGGATGCGGCGCCAGCGGCCAGGGCGGCGCGTGCGGCCTCGGCCAGGGTGTGGCCGGTGCTCACCATGTCGTCGACCAGCACGACGTCCCGGCCCGCGACCGCGGCGTCGACCGGCAGCAGCACACCGACGTCGCGGTCGCCGTGACGGTCCTTGGTCGCGACGGCGAAGTCGATGGCATGCGCGGCAGCGACCTGCGCCACCCATTGCGCCGATTCCCGGTCCGGCCCGAGCAGCAGCGGGTGCGCCACGCACCCGGCGATCATCTCGCCGAGCAGGGGAGCGGCTGACAGGCACAGTGCCCGCTGCGCGGGTACTGCCGCGGCGAGCGAGGCGACGCGGTGCAGGTGCGGATCGACGGTCACGATGGTGTCGAACAGATCGGCGAGAAAGCCGCCGATGATGCGCTGGCTCACCGCTTCGCCCGGGACGAAAGCCACATCCTGGCGCATGTAACACAGGTACGGGGCGATCAGCGTCAGCGTGGTCGCGCCGAGTTCGCGCAAGGTCCGCGCGGCCAGCATCAGCTCGACGAGCTTGGCGTTGGGTGCGTCGAGACTGCGGTGGAGCACGACGTGCCCGGGCGGTACGGCCGGGACGGTGACCCTGGATTCGCCGTCCGGGAAATGATGCACTGCCACCGGCGCATACGCGCAGCCGAGCGCGGTTGCGAGCGCCTGCGCGCGGCCGGCCGACTCGGCGAAGCCCAGTACCAGGGTCGCGCGCGCCGCGTTCGTCACGTGATCGCCGTCCACGTCGTTCAATCGGCGAACTCGATCCGTTCGATCTCGTCCGGCGAGCCGATGCTGACGCCGCTGCCCCCGGCTGCCGCCTTGCAGGCGAACTGGAAGTCGGCCGGAAACTGGGCGTGGATCCGGTACAGCAGGTCACCGGTTTCCACCGCGTCGCCGATCTTCCTGTGCACGTCTACACCGGCACCCTTGTCCATGGGTGCGCCGGCGAGCCGCGCGAGCCGCGCCAGCAACAGGTTGTCGATGGCCGTGACCACGCCGCTGGTGGTCGCGTGCACGTCGAATACGAGCGCGCCCGGTTCGGGGCGCGGTGAACGCCGGCCCTGGGCCTCGATGATGGCGTGCATCTTGGCGCCGGCGCGGCCCGAATCGAGGATGTCGCGGGCGATGGCATAACCGAAGCCGCCGCGAACGTCCGGATCGAACTCGATGATGCGGCCGGCGAGCCGCAGCGCGCGCTGGCGCAGATCCTGCGGCGCGGTCGGGTCGTTCTCCAGGACCTGCATCACGTCGCGCGCCTCGAGCACCGGGCCGATGCCCCGGCCGACCGGCTGGCGGCCATCGGTGATGATCACCTCGAGGTGTATGCCCAGCCGGTCGCCGACGTACTCGAACAGCTTGCGCAGGCTGAGGGCGTGCTCCATGTGACGCACCTTGGCGGTCGGGCCGACCGGAATGTCGATCAACAGATGCGTGGAGCCTGCCGCCAGCTTCTTGGACAGGATCGAAGCGACCATCTGTCCGCGCGAGTCCATGCGCAACGGCCGCTCGACCGAGATGAGAATGTCGTCGACGGGGGCCAGGCGCGCGGTGCCGCCCCAGGCGAGACAGCCGCGCTGGTGGCGGACGATGTGCTTGAGGGTCTCGGGTTCGAGATCGACCTGGGCCAGTACCTCCATGGTATCTGCGGTACCGGCCGGCGAGGTGATCGCGCGGCTCGAGGTCTTGGGAATGAGCATGCCGTGTGCCGCCACAATCGGCACGACCAGCATCGAGGTGCGGTTGCCTGGCACGCCGCCGATGCAGTGCTTGTCGACCACGACGCTCTCGTCCCAGTCGAGACGTTCGCCGGTGGCGACCATTGCGCGGGTGAGGTACAGGATCTCGTCCCGATCCAGGCCCATCTGGCCGCCCGCGACCAGGAATGCGGCGAGCTCGAGCTTGGAGTAGCGGTTCTCGACGATGTCGCCGGCGATGGCGTCGTAGTCATCCTGCGTCAGGCGCTCGCCGAAAATCTTGCGGCGAACGAGCTCCATCGACGCGGGTGGCTCGGCGTGGTTGATGCCCACGCGTTCACCTTCCGCGCAAGCGATCTGGGCAAAGGCCTGCTCGGACAGGCCGAGCTGCTCGGGTGACACCACGCGGCTATCGTCGACGACGTTCAATACGGCGAGCACGCGACGGCCGTTCGCGCTCACCTCGACCTTGGCCAGTGCCTGAAACCCCTCGGCCCGATAGACCTCGCAGTCCCGGTGCAGGTAGGCGACATTTTCGCGGTAGGTGTCGATGCCGACGCGGCGCAGCCGCAGCATGGTGGTGCCTGCGTTGAGGGTACCGGGATCGGCGCCGGTGTTGCGGGTGTTCATGGGCGAAACTGGTCCGGTTGTCGTGACGGTAGTCAGCTGCGCGAACGCGCCGTGGTGCGAAGCTTAACCGAACCCGCGCCGCCAGGGGTGCCGAGGTCGGATCCGCGGCGCGGCTCGTGCCGATCGACGCACGCCGGCGCCCGTGGCTCAGTCCCGGCACTGCCCGATCGCGGTCGGGTATCATGAGCGCACTCTATGAGCACGGTGACTGAAACCCCCGGCCCGCCGGCGCCGTCGCAAGCCGTCGCCTGGCACCACGAGCCGGCGGCTGCCGTGCTCGCGAGGCTCGAAACCGGCGCCGAGCGGGGTCTGGCCGCTGCGGAGGTGGCTGCGCGTCTGGCGCGTTACGGTCCCAACGCCTTCGCCGAAGCACCGCGGCGCAGCGTCGTGCGCATGGTCGTCGATCAGTTCAGCGACTTCATGGTGCTGGTGCTGATCGCCGCGGCGGTGATCTCCGGTCTCATCGGCGAGCCGGAAGATACCGTCGCGATCGTCGTCATCGTGGTGCTGAACGCGGCGCTCGGCCTGGTGCAGGAGCTGCGCGCCGAGCGCGCCATGGCAGCGCTCAAGCGCATGACCGCGCCCACTGCCCGCGTGCGCCGCGACGGTTCGATAGGCGTCGTCGCGGCCGCGGTGCTGGTGCCCGGCGACATCGTGCTGCTCGAGACCGGGAACGTCGTCCCGGCCGATCTGCGAGTGCTCGAAAGCGCCGAGCTCGCGATTGCCGAGGCGGCTCTGACCGGCGAGTCCGAGCCGGTCGTGAAGACGACTGCGCCGCTCGGCGGGCACGCGGCGCAGATCGGCGACCGCCGCAACATGGCTTTCAAGGGTACGGTGGTGACCCGCGGACGGGGCGAGGGCGTCGTCGTCGCGACCGGTGGCGCCACCGAGCTCGGCCGTATTGCCGGGCTGCTCGCCGGCGCGCAGGAGGTGCGCACGCCGCTGCAGAAGCGCCTGGCGGTGTTCGGGACGCGGCTAGCGTGGGCAGTGCTGGTCATCTGCGCCGTCGTGTTCGCCGCCGGGATGTTGCGCGGGGAGCCGGCGGTCCTCATGTTTCTGACCGCCGTCAGCCTCGCGGTGGCCGCCATCCCGGAGGCGCTGCCCGCGGTGGTGACGATCGCGCTCGCGCTCGGCGCCGCGCGGATGGTGCGCCAGCACGCGCTCATCCGCCGCTTGCCCGCGGTCGAGACACTGGGCTCGATCACCTATATCTGCACCGACAAGACCGGCACCCTGACCGAGAACCGCATGCGCGTCGAGCGCAGCAGCGTCGATGGCGAACCGCTCGCGGCCGGCTCGACCGCCGTTGCGCAGCGGGCCAGCCTGTACGTGATGGCCTTGTGCAACGATACCGTACACGACGCAGCGGGGCATGCCATCGGCGATCCGACCGAGATCGCGCTGCTGGAGGGCGCTCGTGCGCTTGGCGCCGATGCCGTCGAGCTTGCTGCGACGCTGCCACGGATCGGCGAGCTGCCGTTCGACTCCGAGCGCAAACGCATGGTGACGCTGCACGCCGACGACGATGCTTGCATCATCTGTGTGAAGGGCGCACCGGAAGTCGTATTGCCATTGTCGCCGTGGCGCGAGTCAGCGCACGGGCCCGTGCCGTTCGACGCGGCGGCCGTGCTCGAGGAGGCCGAGGCGATGGCCGCCGACGGCCTGCGCGTCATCGCACTCGCCTGGCGGCGCCTGCCCGCCCGGCCCGCGACGCTGGCGTCGATCGAAGAGGAGCTCGTGTTTCTCGGCCTGGTGGGGCTGATGGATCCGCCGCGGGCCACGGCCGCGCAGGCGGTCGCCGAGTGCCGGGCCGCCGGCATCACACCGGTGATGATCACCGGCGATCATCCAGCAACCGCGGTCACGATAGCGGCCCGGCTCGGCATCCTCGCCGACGGCGGCCGGGCGGTGGTTACGGGCGCCGAGCTGGCGGCAATGTCGGCGCAGGAGCTCGGCGCCCGGGTGCGCGACGTACGCGTCTACGCGCGTGTCGATCCTGAGCAGAAGATCCGCATCGTCGAGGCGCTGCAGGCGGCCGGCGAGTTCGCCGCGATGACCGGCGACGGCGTCAACGATGCGCCCGCGCTCAAACGTGCCGATATCGGCGTGGCCATGGGCCGCGGCGGAACCGACGTCGCCCGCGAAGCGGCGCACATGGTGCTGCTCGACGACAATTTCGCCACCATCGTCCAGGCCGTGCGTGAGGGCCGGCGCATATTCGACAACATCCGCAAGTTCATCAAGTACACCATGACCAGCAACTCGGGCGAGATCTGGACGATATTCCTCGCGCCGTTTCTCGGCCTGCCGATCCCGCTGCTACCCATCCACATCCTGTGGATCAACCTCGTCACCGACGGTCTCCCCGGCCTTGCCCTCGCCGCCGAGCCGGCCGAGGCCGACGTCATGCGCCGCCCGCCCCGCCCGCCCCGGGAAAGCATCTTCGCGCACGGTATGTGGCAGCACATGCTCTGGGTGGGCCTGCTCATGGGCGCAGTGACCCTGCTCACACAGGCATGGGCCTATCACGGCGGCCACGCGCACTGGCAGACCATGACCTTCACCGTGCTCACGCTGTCGCAGCTCGGGCACGTGCTCGCGGTCCGCGCCGACCGCGCGTCGCTGTTCGCGCTCGGGCTCGGATCCAACCGCCCGCTGATGGGCGCAATCCTGCTCACGCTGGCACTGCAGGGCGCCACGATCTATGTGCCCTGGCTGAACGAGGTGATGAAGACCGAACCGCTGTCGGCGAGCGAGCTCGGCTTATGCGTCGCGCTGTCGACGCTGGTGTTTTGGGCGGTCGAAGGCGAGAAATGGTTGCGGCGGCGGCGAGCGCGGTCGGGGTGAGGCGGGACGATACCGGGCGGTCCGGGCGCGATACGCCAACTGGCTCGCGGACCTCAGGGTGGTGGCGGCGTTGCGGGCGCGGCCGTCGCACCGCGGTTCGCGCGGATGGCGAAGGCGAGGTACGCCATCGCGAGCAGGAACAGGAGCAGGCCCTGGAACGGCAGCGGCAACGTCGCCAGCTCGAGGACGGTACCGACGACGATGGCCGGCGTGATCGCCACCATGGCGAGCGTCAGCAGGACATTGAAACCGAGCGACACGTGCAGCATCGACTGCAGCATCAGCCCGATCGCCGCGTACACGATCGCCTGGAGGATGCGGAAGATGAAGCTGGTGAGGATCGCCAGCGGCCAGGCGACGACCGGCCCCCAGCGCAGCACCCCGGCGACGATGGCGCGCAGCAGATCCTGGTCGACGGTAAGCGCTTCAATATGGCCGAGATCGAACGCGCGGGTCTCGGTCTGGTTCTCGCGGGAGATCACCTGGTTGCGGGTCAGCAGCATTCCGGCGTCCGTCCCCTCCAGCGTCGTCACCTCGCCGGTGGTATCGAGGATGGCGACCACCCGCCCGCTGTCCGGGTCCCGGATCTCGTACGGTTGCAGCGCGTCGACCGTGGCCACCCCGTCGGCGATGTGCACGGCCGGTACCTGGGTAATGTACTTCTCGGCCAGGATCGTCAGCTCGTCCTTCTGCACCGGGACGAAACGGACGAACAGCAGTGTCCAGGCGATGGCGATCAGCACCAGCAGGTACACGAATGCGCGGCCCTGCCACCGGCGCGCGACTTCACGGTACAGCGGTTCCGAATGAAATGCGAGCACGATGCTCCTGAGCAGCGGCTGCATTGCGCCGGCATCGGAGTTTTCCGCAATCGGGTCCATGCGCTCGAGTATAGACCAGCGCCCGCCCAAACCGGGGTCAGAGTCGGATTTCCGGGGCGACATTCCAGCCGGGTACGTCATTGCGACTCTGACCCCGGTTTATCTGCGGGCGCAGGGTGTAGACTGCGAAAATCGGGGCAGGCGAAGGTGAGGCCGGAAAGAATGACCGTGCGAGTGCCGGCATGCACTGGATGAGTTGGAGTCGTTGCCCGGTCCTCCCGCGCGAGGTCTCGCCGACGCGCAATGGGCGTAGTGCAGCACCCGTGCGTTTGACGTGACGCCACCCCGGCGATAACGCCGCCGGCGACTCGCGCTCGTGCGGCGATTCAAACACCAGCAGACGGATGGGGTCCAATGTCACTCGGTTGGGTGTGCGGCTGTCCCGGTTCATGTCCGGTCTCATCGCCCTGTTCCCGGAAATTCCATCGCCGTCGTCGTGTTTCTGGACCGATGAAACTTTCGACTCCGACCCCGGTTTCCCCGGGAGGCTGAGTGCACGTCGAGTTCCACGGCGCGGCGGGTGAGGTCACGGGATCGTGCCACCTGCTCGAGGTGGCGGGGCGGCGGATCCTGCTCGACTGTGGCCTGTTTCAGGGACACTACGAGCAGGAACGGCGCAACCGTGATCCCTTCCCGTTCGATCCGGCCACGATCGATGCGGTGATCCTCAGTCATGCGCACCTCGACCATTCCGGCCGCCTGCCGCTGCTGGTCAAGGACGGTTTTCGCGGCCGGATCCATACCCAGCGTGCCTGCCGCGATCTGTGCCGGATCATGCTCAAGGATGCCGCGTTCCTGAACGAGCGCGACGCCGAGTGGGAGAACCGCAAGCGCGAGCGCAAGGGCCTGCCGCCGCTCGAGCCGCTGTACACGGTGGCCGAAGCGCGCACCGCGATGACGCGGTTCAGCGCGATCGACTACGACTGCCGCCACCGGCTTGCGACCGGAATCGAATTCTGCCTGCGCGACGCCGGTCACATCCTCGGCTCGGCCATCGTCGAGCTGTGGGTGAACGAGAACGGCCGCCGTTGCAAGCTCGTGTACTCGGGAGATCTCGGCCATGATGGCGCACCCATCCTGCGCGACGTGACACCGATCGCCGATGCCGATCTCGTGCTCATGGAGAGCACCTACGGCAATCGCCTGCACCGCTCGCGCGACCAGACCCTGACCGAGCTCGCCGGTATCGTGCGCGACGCCGCGCGCGACCACGCCAACATCCTCATTCCTGCCTTCGCCGTCGGGCGCAGCCAGGAGCTGCTGTACCTGTTCGGACGTCACTACGACGAGTGGGGCCTGGATCGCTGGCAGATATTTCTCGACAGCCCGATGGCCATCGAGGCGACCGAGGTGTACATGCGTCACAGCGGCCTGTATGACGAGGAAGCGCGCCGGCTGTGGCGGGACCGGCGTGCCCAGCGGCTGTTGCCCAACCTGCACCTGTCACGCACCGCCAAGCAGTCGATGGATCTCAACCGCATCAGATCCGGGGCGATCATCATCGCCGGCAGCGGCATGTGCACCGGCGGGCGCATCCGCCACCATTTCAAGCACAACCTCTGGCGCGAGAACTGTCACGTCGTGATCTCCGGTTTCCAGCCGCAGGGAACCCTCGGCCGGCGTCTGGTCGACGGCGTCGAATTCGTGCAGCTGTGGGGTGAGAGCGTGCGTGTGGCGGCACGGATCCACACCGTCGGCGGCCTGTCGGCGCACGCGGATCGTGACGGCCTGCGCGCCTGGTACGGGGCTTTTCAGGGGCGCCCGCCGGTCGTGCTCGTGCACGGCGAGCAGCAGGCGCTCGACAGCCTCGGCGAAGCACTGCGTGGCGATGGCGCTGGGACGGTTCACGTCGCTCAATCCGGCGCCCGCCTCGATCTGTGTCGATCCGGATGAGTGTGCGCCGGATGGTATCGGGCTGACACAGGTCAGGCGGCGCTCGCAGCAGGCTTGGCACGCCTCGTGCCTGTGCCTATGCTGAGAGTTCGTCGAATGGTCGAGTGCTCCAGGGGGACAGCGTATGGCTACCGGCATTGATGACATTCTCGTGCCGACCGACGGCTCGGCCGGCGCGCTCGCCGCCGCAGCTTTCGCGGGCGCCCTGGCACGCGCCGCGGGGGCGGGCGTC
Source organism: Gammaproteobacteria bacterium (assembly GCA_020850735.1). GTDB lineage: Bacteria > Pseudomonadota > Gammaproteobacteria > JADZEE01 > JADZEE01 > JADZEE01. Next base: position 120,604 of record JADZEE010000001.1, read on the forward strand.
ACGGTCGTCATGGTCCACAGCCTCGACATCTACTCGCTGAACGCCACCGGCCAACTCACCTGGCTCGGCGGCACGGATTACGGCGCGCTGTCGAAGCAGGAGGTGGACACGATGGTTCGTCGCAATATCGCCGAGCCGGCCTTCGAGAAGACGCGAGCTGCCATCGGCACCGGCGTGAGCGTCCAAACGCTGGAGTTATGGGGCCAGGCGGCCGACGAGATCTGCCGCCAGGCGCGGGACGACGGCGCCGATCTGATCGTCATCGGCTCGCGCGGGCGGTCCGCGTTCGGCGAGCTGCTGCTCGGCAGCGTCAGTTCGCAGGTCCTGCACCACGCGCCCTGCCCGGTGTGTGTCGTGCGCTGAACAGCGTCGCACCGCTGGCGGCCGCGTCTGGGGGTCGGGGTGTGACGCCCGGGTGTTAAGCGTGATTTAAGGCACGCGGGCTACGCTTCGAGCCCTTTCGCCGTATAGGGGCGACGAGGATAGCCATCGTGCGGTTTCTGTTCAGCAGCTCACGCTACCGGGCAGCCCTCGTCCTGAGCCTGCTGTACGTGCTGGTGGGCTGTGGCTTGCGGCTGACCCTGTGGTGGCACTTCGGCCTCGCGGAAGGCGTCGGCGCGGCGGCGCTCGCCTCGGTGCTGGCCACCGGTCTGGTCGACGATCTCGTCCAGCTCGTGTATCTGCTCCTGCCACTGGCGCCCTACCTCCTGCTCATGCCGGCGCGCTGGTTCGCCAGGCCCCTGCGTTTGGCAGCGCTCGCGCTCGGCAGCTACGTCACGATCTTCGCAATGCTGTATCTGGCGGCGGTCGAGTTCTTCTTCTTCGAAGAGTTCGACGCGCGCTTCAATCTGGTAGCCGTCGACTATCTCATCTACCCGCACGAGGTGTTGGGGAATATCTGGGAGTCCTACCCCGTGATGCGCACGATGATCGTGTGTGCGCTGGCGAGTGCCGCGTTGCTCGCGCTGCTGTGGCGTCATTTACAGCCGGCGCCGGCGGACGTTACGCCGGTGCGCGCGCGGGCCGCGGTGTTCGCCGCCCAGGTCGCGATGTTCCTGGCCGTGCTCGCGGGGATATCCGCCGACAGCCTCGCGCGCAGCGACAACCGCGTCGCCAACGAACTGGCGAGCAACGGCCTGGCGAGCTTCTTCCGTGCTTTTCGCACCAACCAGCTCGACTATGCCGACAATTACCTGACCGGCGATCCGGATCGTCTCGCCGCGCTGCTCGCGCGTGATCTCGGTGCCGCCGGCGGGCGCCTGACCGCGCCCGGCAGCGAGGTGCCGACGCGCGCTTTCGCCGCCAGACCCGGGGCGCCCGGACGGTTGAACGTCGTGGTCGTAGTCGAGGAATCCTTCGGCGCCGAGTTCATCGGCAGCTACGGTGCAAACCCGAGCCTGACCCCCGAGTTCGATCGCCTCGCGCACGAGGGCATGTTGTTTACGCGCGCCTACGCGACCGGCACGCGCACCGTGCGCGGCCTCGAGGCCATCGTCTGCTCGTTCCCGCCCATACCGAGCGAGTCGATCCTCAAGCGGCCGGGTTACGAGCACGTCGCCAACTGGGGCGAGGTGATGCGCCGGCAGGGCTACGACACGGCGTTCCTGTACGGCGGCTACGGTTATTTCGACAACATGAACGCCTTTTTCGCCGCCAATGGATTCGAGCTGAGCGACCGGACTGACATCGACGACCCTCGCTTCAGCAACATCTGGGGCGTGTCCGACGGGGATCTATTCGCACATACCCTCGAATATTTCGATGGCATGGCCGCCCGAGGGCGACCTTTCTTCGCGGTCATCATGACGACATCGAACCACCGGCCGTGTACCTTCCCGGCCGGCGTGCCCGGAGTTCCCGAGCAGGGCGGCGGTCGCGCAGCGGGTGTGCGCTATGCCGACCACGCGCTCGGCGAATTCCTGCGCGGAGCGCGCGCGCACGCGTGGTACGGTGACACGCTGTTCGTCGTGGTCGCCGACCACGGCGCACGCGTGTACGGTAGCGCCGACATCCCGCTCAAGAGCTACGAGATCCCGCTGCTGGTGCTCGCGCCCGGTCATCTGGCGCCGGCGAAGGTCACGGTTCCGACCAGCCAGATCGACGTCGGGCCGACCGTGCTCGGTCTTCTCGGTCTCGCATACGAAGCCCCGTTTTTCGGTCGCGATGTTCTGGCCGGCGACGCGGACCGGCCGCTGCTGTTCAACCACAACCATGATGTCGCGCTCATGCGCGGCGACGACATCGTCGTGCTCGGACTGCATCGCGCGGCCGCCCGGTACCGCTACGACCGGGCCAGCGAGTCCTATGCCGCGCGCGATCCCGATAATGATCTGACCGATCTCGCCGTGGCTTACTACCAGATCGCCGCCGCCCTGTTCAAGTCGCACCGCTACCGATGAGCAGTGCGACGCGCGCAAACGGCGCGCGCTTTCGCGTGTCGCACCTGTGGTTGCCGACCTTGGCGTTCGTCGCCGCTTTCGCCGGCCTCGAGCATTCGCGCTTCGACGTCGCGGTAACGGGATCATTCTACGATCCGGCGATCCGGGACTTTCCCGCACGCGAGGGCTGGTGGGCGAAGGAGCTGGTGCACGAATACGGGCGCGCGCTGATCATCGGCGTGATCATCGCGGCAGCGATCGCCTGGCTGGCGTCCAGGCTGAGCCCGGCGCTCGCGCCGTTGCGCCGGCCGGCAACCTACGTGCTCGCCGTGTACGCGGTGGTCAACATGGCGACTTTCGCCGGCCAGCAGCTCACCAACGTGCAGTGTCCGTGGAAGCTGGCCATGTTCGGTGGCGATCGACCCTACGTGCGCCTGCTCGAGCCGCGCCGGCCGCGGGTGCACGCCGGGCACTGCTTCCCTGGCCGCCATTCCTCGGGCGGCTTCGCCCTGTTCGCTTTTTATTTCCTGTGGCGGCACAGCCATCCAAGCGCAGCAAGGGCGGCGCTCGCCGGCGCATTGACGCTGGGCAGCGTTTTCGCGCTCGCACAATGGATGCGCGGTGCGCATTTCCCGTCGCACGATCTGTGGAGCGCCTGGCTGTGCTGGATGTGGGCACTCGCGCTGGACCGTGTCCTGCTGCGCGCGCCGCGGGTACGGGATGGATAACGACTCGCCTCCCGATCCGGGTCTCATCGTCATGATGCGCGGCCGCGACCCGAACGTGATCGCGGTTCCCGCAAGTTGCGCGCGCCTGCGGTGCGCTACCGCAGCGCCGGATCCGTGGCACGCACCGGTCCCCGGCGCCGACTCGATCGTGGCTACGGACGTGCGGGAGGGGGCAGCACGGGGTCGTGCCCGGACGAGTGCTTGCTTGCGCGCAGTTTCGCCATCTTGACCACGAGCTTGTCAGCCACGCCCGGGCGACTCCAGGGACACACGGCGATGCAGATGGCGCAGCCCCTGGTCTCGGCGAAGTACGGAATGCACTTGTCGAAATCGACGTACCATTTCAGGTCGCCCCGTACCCATTGCTTGTCCCGATATATGGCATCCGGCGGACAGGCATCGGTACACACCTGACAGCGGAGACAGAATTCGTCGCCGCCGAACACATCCGGCCGATCCGTATCCAACGGCATGTCGGTCGTGACCGCCGCGAGACGGAACGAAGCACCGAACTTTCGATTGATCAGGGATCCATGTTTTCCCAGTTCGCCGAGACCGGCCTCGATTGCGGCGGGGATCATCAACAGGTCCTGCGCGGTCGGACCGGGAAAGCTCGTCGTGCCGTAACCTTGCCCGCGGATGTAATTGCTCAGCTCCGCCGCGGACCTGGCCGCGCGCGTGTACTGGCGTCCGACTTCAACGATGGCGCGGTTGTTCCCGGGCACCGAAGGAGCCTGTGCAATTTCCGTATAGTCGTGCGCCACACCGACGACGATGACGTATTTTTCCCTGACTTCGAATCCTTCGTAAATCCACTCGGGACGCATGGCCGCGATGCCGACGACATCCGCGTGATGGGCCAGGGCGAATTCCTTGACCGCGCGGGACCATGCGGATGCGGATCGTCGCACCCGCGTTGACGCCACTTCGATGGGATCCGGTCCACGATGAATGAATTGCTCATTGGAGGCCTTGCCGGATTCGGTGCCGGGTCGAAAGTTCTCATTGATGGAAAATGCCTTGCGAATCGGCTCGGCGTCTTCGAGGCCGTACATGACGCCGATGGTATAACCCTGCATGGCGCCGAAATCGTGGTGCCTGGGTTCGTGCCAGAAGAACGGGGAGGGGGGTCTGGGCCGTTGCTCACCCAGTCCGTTGACCGTATTGCCGGAGGTTTCGGGCATGTTTTCCAGCGCGCGGGCCGGGGCCTGCCAGACTTCTGTTTTCCGGGACATCGACTCTGCTCCTCGCCGTCTGGCGGTTGTGCCGGGACCGCGGGTACGCGCGCCGCACGCCGGCGGCACTACGGGCAATCTGTCAGCGGCGATTATTATTAATAATATTATAAACTGCAACCTGGCGCGTACGGCGCCGGGTGGTTGCGGCAGCGACGAACCGGTTCGGCGGGCTGTACTGGGTCGAGCCCGCCGGGAGTCGCAGCTTGCGGATCGGCGCGCGCGCCCATGCCCCGGCGCCGGCGTTCGGGACTACCGTGCCATCGTCCGATCCCGAGCCCGCATGGCCGCATCCCCAGCCGCGACCATGCTGCAGCGTCGCCGTCCGGGTCCCCGCGGCACGCCACGCCCCCACGGCATGCGCGGGTTCCGGACCGGCAGAGTCGCGGCGACGTCGCCCGCTGGCTAGAATCGCGGCGATGGACAGGTACGGGAGCTTCGCCGAACTGGCCTGCCACGAAGTCGAAGGCCGGGACTTCCGCGTGCGCGTGCGCGCGGGGCGCAGCGACTTCGCGCTGGTCGCCCCGCACGGGGGTCGTATCGAGCGTGGTACCTCGTCGATCGCCGATGCCATCGCCGGTGTCGAGCACACCTTCTACGCCTTCGAAGGCCTGCGCCCGCAAGGCAACGCGCGCCTGCACGTGACCAGTGACAGGTTCGACGAACCGCGCGCGCTCGCCGCGGTGACGCGCGTGCGCAGTGTCATCAGTGTGCACGGCGCGCGCGGCGACGAGCCGATCGTGTACGCCGGGGGCCTGGACCTGGAGTTGCGCGCCCAGCTGCTCGACGCGCTGCGTCGGGCCGGATTCGCAGCCGCGCCCGATCCGAGCCCGACCCGCCAGGGACGGGGTCGCAGCAACATCTGCAACCGCGGTCGCAGCGGTCGCGGCGTGCAGTTCGAGCTCCCCGTGGGCTTGCGCAGGCGTCTGTTCGATCGCGTCGGCGCCGGGCGCCGCTGGCAGCCGAACTCGGCGTTCACGGATCTGGTGGCCGTGCTGCGTACGGCGCTGGCGGATGGCGCGCGGTGATCGTGTAAGATCCGCCGGCGTTTACCCGGGCAACGTGATTCTTGCGCGCTCGGGGTTGCGCCGGTACAGAACCGCGACGTTGCCGATCCGTCCCGCGCACGCGGCGCCGAGCTCGGTGCACAATGATTCGATGGCCTGATCGCGGGCCTCGTGCGTGCCTGGCCGGAACCTGATCTTGATGAGCTCGTGGTCGAACAGCGCACGTTCGACTTCGGCCACGACCGCCGCCGTGAGCCCCGCCTGACCGACGAGCACGACCGGCTGCAGGGCGTGCGCGCGGCCGCGCAGGAACTTGCGTTGTGCGCTGGTGATATTCACGGTCGTCGCCATGGCCGTAGCGCCCGCGCGAGCCGGCGCCCGCGGGGAACCGGTTCGCGTCGCGAAGGCGGGCGGCACTTTTTTCGAGGAAACATGTATGCGTGATCTTAGCAAAGCCGACGCCAATGTCCTGCACGAACAACGCGCGCAGCTCGCCGCCCGCTACGATGCCTTCAGGAGCAGGGGGCTCAAGCTCGACATGACGCGCGGCAAGCCGTGTCCGGAGCAGCTCGACCTCGCGCTCGGCCTGCTCGATTGCGTCCGCTCGGGTGAATGGCACGGCGAGGGTGACGACGAGCGCAATTACGGCGGCCTGGACGGTATTCCCGAGGCCCGGCGGCTGTTCGGCGAGTACCTCGGGGCGCCGCAGGCACAGGTCGTAGTCGGCGGCAATGCGAGCCTGGAGCTCATGCACGGCATCGTTCGTGACGCCATCGTGCACGGCGTGCCCGGCGCGGTCGCGCCCTGGGGGCGCCTCGGGCGGATACGCTTCCTGTGCCCCAGCCCCGGTTACGATCGCCACTTTTTCATCTGCGAGTACTTCGGCATCGAGATGGTGCCGGTGGCCATGGACGAGCACGGCCCGTGCATGGACGAGGTCGAGCACATCGTTGCCGGCGACGAGACCGTCAAGGGCATGTGGTGCGTGCCCAAGTACAGCAATCCGACCGGTTGCGTGTACTCGGACGAAGTGGTCGAACGCCTGGCGGCGATGCGCACCAGGGCGCCGGACTTTCGCATCCTGTGGGACGACGCCTACGCCGTGCACGGGCTCCACGACAGGCCCGACCGACTCGCGAACATCCTCGATGCCTGCGCGCGTGGCGGCCACCCGGATCGCGCGTACGTGTTCGGCTCGACGTCCAAAGTCAGCTTCGCCGGGGGCGGGGTCGCGGCGATGGCGGCAAGCCCGGCGAACATCGCCGAGGCCAGCCGGCGACGCAACACCTCCACTATCGGTGGCGACAAGATCAACCAGCTCCGCCACGTGCGTTTCTTCCGTGACATGGCCGGTATCGAGGCGCACATGCGCAAGCACGCCGCGATCCTGCGGCCGAAGTTCGAAGCCGTGCAGGATGTGCTGGCGCGCGAGCTGGACGGCCGCGGCATTGCTACCTGGACCCGCCCGCGGGGCGGGTATTTCGTCAGCCTGGACGTGCCCGAGGGTTGTGCCAGGGAAGTCGTGCAGCTCGCCGCCGACGCCGGCGTCAAGCTCACGCCCGCGGGGGCGACCTGGCCCTGCGGCAAGGATCCGCGCGACACCAACATCCGCATCGCGCCGTCCTTCCCGGCGGTCGCGGATGTGCGCACGGCCATGGAGATCGTCGCGGTGTGTACTCAGCTCACCGCGATCGATCGGCGCCTGGCGGCGGCTTGAGCCCGGGCGCGGACGTGACCGCGGCGCCCGGTCCCGGTCGCATACCCGGGCGCGAGCCGGCAACGGTAACCGGCGCGACGAGCGAAGCATGGACTCGCTGACGCAAGCCGTCCTCGGTGCCGCGGTCGGGCAGGCGGCGCTCGGACAGCGGGTCGGCCGGCGCGCGATCGTCTGGGGTGCGCTGCTCGGTACACTCCCGGATCTCGATTCGCTGTACCCGTTCGCGGGTCCGGTCGCGTCTTTCACCTGGCACCGGGGCTACAGTCATTCACTCCTCTGCCTGACCCTCGCCGCGCCGCTGCTGGCGGCACTGGCGTGGCGCCTGCACCGCGGCGGCGGCGCGCGTTATCGCGACTGGCTGGCGCTCGCGTGGTTGTGTCTGATCACGCACCCGTTGCTCGACGCCTTCACCCAGTACGGGACACAGCTCCTGTTGCCGTTCAGCGACCATCCGTACGCCCTCGGCTCGATCTTCATCATCGATCCCGTCTACACGCTGCCGCTGCTCGGCGCCGTCGCGCTGGTCGCGTTGCGCGGCGCTCGCGATCGGCGCGCATGCGCAGCGACTGCGCTCGCGCTCGCGGCGAGCACCATCTACCTGTTCGCGGGTCCGTTGCTGCAACAGCGGGTGCGCGACGACGCCAGCGCCACGCTGGCCGCCCGCGAGACCGGTCCGTACAAACTGTTGGTTCAGGCGGCGCCGTTCACGACCCTGTTGTGGCGCGTGGTCGCGCGGACCGATGCGGGCTATTACGAGGGGTTTCGTTCCCTGTTCGACCCGGCCGAGACGCTCGTCCTGCACTGGCATCCGAGCCGTGACGACCTCATCGTGGCATTGGCGGGCGAGACCGACGTCGAGCGGTTGCGCTGGTTCACGCGCGGTTTCTACGCGGTCGAGGATCTCGACGGTGCGGTGGTGCTCACCGACATCCGTCTGGGGGTGTGGCCGAATTATGTTTTCTCTTTCACCGTGGGCAGCACGCACGCGGGGCTCGTCGAGGCGGGGGTGACGGTGCGCCGGCCGGCGCCGCGCGCGTCGCTGCGGGTATTGCCGCAACTCGTGCGGCGCGTGGTCGATCCGGAAGTCGAGCTCGATTTCGGCCGTGCAGCCCGGTTCGTCTGCGGCGCGACGCCGGCGACGGACGGGACGTGCCGGGGTTGAACGAGACGCCGGTCGGGTCACGATCGCCCTGGCGGCGGATCGGGCTCGTCGTCGCACTCGTGATCGGCGTGGTGGCGCTGGTCTTTTTCGCCGGTGCGCTCATCGAGGTGAGCGGGACACCGACCGCGCTGAGCGCCCGAGAGCGCGCGCTGCTGCCGGCCATCGACGCTTTCTCGGCACAGATGGCCGGTCATACGCCCGAGCAGTCGCGTGGCCGTACGAGCAAGACCGTGTTCGCCGACGGGTCCTACGATCTCAGCTTCGTTTACACCGACGCCGGAACGCGCGGCGCCCCCTACGTCGAGTACCGCGTCACCGTCGAGCCGACCGTCTTCCAGGCGATCGCGACCTCGCTCATGCTCTGGTACGGCACCGCCTACGGGCTCGATTTCGCCAGCACGATCGACTTCGAGGTGCGTCGTCGCGACGACCTGTTCGCCTGGGGCGACGCGTCGCGCTACGGATTCATCGAGGGCGATGGCCACGCGGTCGGCAATCTGCTCGTCGCCCGCCGCGGGCGCGTCGTCGTGCTGCTGCTGGTCACCGGACTGCATTACGACGATCCGTTCACGTTTTTCAACGTCGTCGCGCCCTTGCTCGAACCGCTCGAGGCCCTGTCTCCGTGAGGTCCCGCACGCTGCCGTCATCCACGTCGGCGCCGGAGGCGGTACACTGCCGGGTAATGCATGCCGTCGCGCCGTCTCGTGCACGCCCCGTCTCCTGGACGCACATCCTGTGCCTGGGGCTGTTCCTGTTCGCCGGCGGTTGTATGCAGTTCGGCGAGGACCGCGACGTCGACGCGGTGCGCGCGGCCTTCGAGAACTATCACGCGGCGCTCGCGCGGCGTGACGGCAAGGCCGCGGCGACAGCCGTGGACTCTACGACGCTGGCTTATTACGACGAGGCGCGCAGGATGGCGGTCACCGCACCGCCGGATCGTGTGCATGCGCTGCCGCTGACCCAGCGCATGCAGGTGCTCACCCTGCGCCACCTGCTCGATTACGAGTCGCTGCAGAAGATGGACGGCGCCGCGGTACTCGCGTACCTCGTCTCGGAAGGCTGGTCCACCGGACCGGGCGGCCAGCGCGGCGCGCGCCTCGGCGCGGTGACCGTGAGCGACGACGTCGCGCGGGCGCAGTACGAGATCCGGGGTGAACCGACACCGCTGGTGTGGACATTCGTGCGCGAGCACGGCGACTGGAAGCTCAACCTGAGCTCGATGATGCCGCTCGCCGAGCAGGGGATCGCGCAGGTCGTGCAGCGCACGGGTCTGAGCGAGGATGATTTCATCATCCGCATCATCGAGGGGCGCACAGGGCGGCCGGTGACGGCAGATCTGTGGGCACCGCCGGGCTATACCGTAGCCCGCTGACCTGGAGAGGAACGCACATGACAATGAACCGGGCCCTGGGTGCGGGCGTGCTCGCACTGGTCATCGGCACGGGTGCGACGGCGCCCGCGCTGGCAGTGAACGACAGCGCCATCGCAGCGGCCGTCGCCGGCCCGCAACGCAGTGAAAGCAATCGCCTGCGGGATCGTTACCGGCATCCGCTCCAGACCCTGAGCTTCTTCGGCCTGCGCGCGGACATGACCGTGGTCGAGCTGTCCCCCGGTGCCGGCTGGTACACCGAGATCATCGCCCCCGTGCTGCGCGGGCAGGGGCGGCTGTACGCCGCCCATTTTCCGGTTTCGCTGCCGGGTATGCCGGACTGGATGCTCGCCATGCACAAGGAATTCGCCGCCCGCTTCGCCGATGCCGGCACTTTCGGCGAGGTCACGATCGCCGAGCTCAGACCCGACGCCGAGCTGGCGCCGGCGGGCAGCGCGGATCTGGTGCTGACCTTTCGCAATGTCCACAACTGGATCAAGGCCGGCACCGTCGATGCGGTTTTCGCGAACGCCTATCGGGCCCTGAAACCGGGCGGCGTCTTCGGCGTGGTCGAGCACCGGGCCCCGGCGGGCACCTCGGTCGCGCGCATGGCCGAGACCGGTTATGTCACCGAGGCCGAAGTCGTGCGGGTCGCCGAACAGGCGGGTTTCCGCCTCGACGGTCGTTCGGAGCTCAACGCCAACCCCGCCGACACCCACACGCATCCGGCCGGCGTATGGACGCTGCCGCCGACGTTGCGCCTGGGCGACCAGGACCGGGACAAATACTTCGCCATCGGCGAGAGCGACCGCATGACCCTGCGCTTCATCAAACCCGACTGAAACCGGGGTCAGACTCGCATTTCCCGGGTCACGTGCAGATCAGGCCGGGACGCCCCCAGCGGTTACGTGACGCTAACCCCGATTACCGCGCACCCGACGCGGCGGCGGCCTCGATCAGCATATCGGTCGTGACGCCAGACCAGTCGCGCGGACCGAGCGCGCGGGCGACGAAGCGGCCCGCGGCGTCGAGGAGATAGGTGACCGGAACGCCCCAGGTCCAGTAGGCCGGGGGTACCTCACCTGCGCGCGCGACGTGCACCGGCAGGCCCCTGCCGTACTGCGCGGCAAACGCGGCGATGGCGCCCGCGTCCTCGTCGATAGCGATGGCGATGACTGCGATGCGATCGGCGGGCAGCCGCGCCTGGAGTCCGGCCAGTTTCGGCAGCTCGTCGCGGCACGGCAGGCACCAGGTGGCGAAAAAGTGCAGCAACACCGCCCTGCCGCGCAGCGTCTCCAGGGACAGCGGCGCCGGACTGTCTGTCTCGAGCACGAAGGCAGGCGCGACACCGTCAAGACGCTCCATCCCCGGCACACCGTGCGCTGCGGCGGCGTGGCCTTGGACACCGAGCACGAGCAACGCCGCAATGAGCAGATGTGCGGGCAGGATCATCGGTGTCAAAACAGGTAGGTGAGGCTGCCGTACACCTTGTAGTTTTCCCCGAGCTGGGTGCCGTTGAGCCGGTGGTACACCGCCTGCTGCCAGGCGGCCTCGATCTGCCAGTGCCGGGACAGCACGCACTGAATGCCGGGCGATATGTACAGCGTATGCCCGCCGCTCGCCTGCACCTCGAGTCCGTCGTCATCTTCCTGACCGCGCAGCTCGCCGACGATGCCGAAGGCAGCGAACACCTGGCGACCGCCGGCGCCGATGACTGCGGGCCGTACCCGATAGCGGGCCGTGAGGTCGTAATTGAGCGAGTTGCCGTACTCGAAGTCCGCGGCGCCCGCTTCGCCTTCGCCGGCGAGACGACCGAGCGCGTTCGCCGACACCGCCAGCCGGCCGACGGCGTGGTTCAGACCAACGCCGAGCAGGACGTCGGTCGAGCCGCTGCCGAGCTGCACATGCGCATCGAGGAATTCGCCGGCGTCATTACGGGCGCCGGTACCACCGGTCGGCAGTTTGACGCCGGCGCTCACCGCGACCGCGGTGGTGCTGGTCAGGGTGTGGCGGGTGCGGATCCCGTAGCGTGCGAGCAGCGTGATATCACCGACACCTTCCGTGCCGCCGCGGTCGTCGGTGTGAGCCTCGACCTCGCCCGGCAAGTGCTCGTGCAGGTGGCCGTCGCCCGCCGTAACCCGCAGCGGCAGCACGCCCATCACGGTGAGGCGCGGCAGCGGGCTGGCGAAAGCGGTGAGCTCCGTCGTCCAGAACTCCTCGCGCACACCGGGATTGGGCCGCTCGTCGGCGCCGGTATAGAGGCTGTCGAGCAGTGTGTAGCGCTGCGTCAGGCGCAGCCCATGCCCGTTCAGGGTCTCCAGCGGACTGATACCCTGAACGATGAGACAGTAGTCACAGGGCCATGCGCCAGCGCTCGCGGCGAGCGTAATCAGCAGCGCGCCGGCCCTGACCGCCATAGTTTGCATATCGCTGCGCCCCCGCGGTTACCCCAGCCGATGCCGGCGGTACAGGGTCACCGACGGATTGCGCAGACTACCGAAGCGCCGGCACCCTGCCCATGCGACAAATTGTCGCACCTGCCGGGTCGGCTGCCCCGGCAGCTATAATCTGCGTCCGACAAAACCGGGGTCAGAGTCGAATTTCCAGCGCGTGGCCGAACGCTCTGACGAGACGGTCCCGGGGAAATTCGACTCTGACCCCGGTTTTGAGGGATCCGGTCATGGACCAGAACCTGCGCTACCTGCTGCTCATCCGCACTTTTGCGATCGCCGGACAGGCACTCGCGCTGGCGTGTATGCACGGGTGGTTCGGTGTGTCGCTGCCGCTCGGCGAGGTGGCCGTGATCCTGCTCGTGCTGAGCGGCCTGACGCTGGTGAGCTGGCGTCGCCACGCGCATACCAAGCGTGCACAGGAACGCGTGTTCATCGTGCAACTGTTCGCCGACGTCGCCGCGCTGGCGGCGCTGGTGTACGTGACCGGCGGATCGATCAATCCGTTCGTGTCGCTGTTTATACTGCCGATCGTGTTCGCGGCCGCGAGCATGCGTCCGTGGCCGACCACGCTGGTGACGCTGGTGGCGGTCGGGGCTTACACGGGCCTGATGTTCTTCCACAGATCGCTGCCGGGCGAACACGCGCTGCACGGCGACGTACAGCTGCATCTGTGGGGCATGTGGTACGGGTTTGTACTAAGCGCGATTCTGGTGGCGTATTTCGTGTCACGCATCGCGCGAACGCTGCGGTCAAGGGACCGCGCCCTGGCGGCGGCACGCGAACACGCCATCCGCGCCGAGCGCCTCGTCGAGCTCGGCACGCTCGCCGCCGGTACCGCCCACGAGCTCGGTACGCCGCTTGCGACCATCGCGGTCATCGCCGGCGAGCTCGAAGCCGAGCATCGCGATGATCCCAATCTCGGTCGCAGCCTGCGTACGCTGCGCGATCAGGTCGATCGTTGCCGCGATGCGCTGGCGCGGCTCGCGTTCGACGCAGGTGAGCTGCGCGCCGACTGCGGTGCCGCGCTCGGCATCGAGGAATTCTTCGACGCCGTCGTCGCAGACTGGCAGGCGCTGCGTCCGGACGTCGATGTGCGTTACGCGCGCAACGGCCCGCTACCGGCGCCGCGGGTGGTGGTCGACCGTACACTGCGCCAGGCCATCGTCAACGTGCTCAACAACGCCGCCGACGCTTCCGTCGCCAGTGTCGAAATCGAAGGTCACTGGAGTGCCGAGACACTCACGCTCGCGGTGCGCGACGACGGTCCGGGCCTGTCCGGTGAAGCGCAGGCCCATGCGGGGCGCGCACCCTATTCAGACAAGCCGCCCGGAGATGGTCTGGGGATCGGCCTGTTGCTCGCGCACAGCACGCTCGCCCGCCTCGGCGGACGTATAGACTTCGCGCGCGGTGAACACGGCGGGACCTGTGCGCGGATCGAGATCCCTACGCGGGTACTGCTGGCAGCATGAACGCGGTCGCAGCGGTGCGGCGCCGCGGCCAGCACTGCCTGGTGGTCGACGACGACGCCGTGTTCGCGGAAGTGGTCGCGGCCGCGCTCGGCCGGCGCGGATTCGAGGTCAGCGTGGCGTTGGACGCGGCCGGCGCGCTAGCGGCAGCCGAGCGCGCGCCACCGTCGCATGCCCTGATCGATCTGCGGCTCGGCGCGGAATCCGGTCTGCACGTCGTCGCCTGGCTGCACGAACAGTACCCGCAGGCGCGCATCGTCGTCCTCACAGGTTACGCGAGCATCGCCACCGCGGTCGAGGCGATCAAGCTCGGCGCCATCCATTACCTGACCAAGCCGACCGACGCCGACGCGATCGTCGCCGCCTTCGATCGCGGTGCCGGTGATCCCGATGTCGCCCCGGTGGCACACACGACGCCGCTCGAACGGCTCGAATGGGAGCACATCCAGCAGGTGCTCAGCGCCTGTGACGGCAACGTCTCGCGTGCGGCCGCGCGGCTCGGTCTGCACCGCCGCACGCTGCAGCGCAAGCTGCAAAAACGCCCTTCCGGGCTGCGCTGAATCCGGTACGCCCGGCAAGCGCGGGCACACGCGGCAACGTCAGCCGGCGTCGCGCCGGCCGCTCGCGACCGGGAACGCGGGCAGCCGCGCCGCGACCCGATCTTGGATGCGCACGGGGATCTCAGAGCTTGTGAAACATTCGCCCGCCGTCGCAGCAGGCGCGGTGATTTCACGAGCTCTCAGTCCACCGCGACCATGATGTTCGATGCCTTGATCACGGCGTAAGCCCTGCGCCCCTTGCGCAACTTCAGGCGCTCGGCCGACTCCCGGGAGATGATGGCGACCACGCGATCGCCGCCCGGCAGCTCGAGTGTCACCTCGGCGTTGACCGCGCCGGTGGTGATCGCGACGATTTTGCCTTTGAGGGTATTGCGCGCGCTTATCTTCACGTTGGGTCCTCCGGTTGCGGCTATCGAGTGCCTGCGCCCGGACGCTCCGCACGGGCAGTATGCCGTACACGATAAGCGCGACTCCCGCGCCGCGCCAGATCGTGGCCGGGTGTTCGACAGTTGCGGCTGCGCCGACGGGGCCCGGCGTCCCCGGCGCCGTCATCCGTCGGCTGATCACGGGCGCGGCAGCCACGCAACGAACACGGTGCCGACGGCAGGATTGACGCACGTCGCGGCCACCGTGCTGCCGGTGTCGCGGCCGAGCGGTGAATCGACACCAGCCCGCGCGCGGATCGGCGCGCCGACGAGTCGTGCGAAAGCGCCGGCGCGGATGCTCAGAGTCGGATCGGCAGGGTGCGGATGCGCGTACCGGTGAGCGCGAACAGCGCGTTCGCCACTGCCGGCGCAATCGGCGGCGTGCCCGGCTCGCCGACGCCGCCGGGTTCGTCGCCGCCGGCAATGACGTAGGTCTCCACGCGCGGACAGTCGGCGGGCGCGAGCACGGGATAGTCGTCGAAGTTGCCCTGCTCCACCGCACCGGCGCGCAACGTGATGACCCCGTCCAGGGCCGCGGCGAGGCCGAACACGATGCCGCTTTGCATCTGCGCGACGACGATGTCGGGGGTGACGACGACGCCGCAGTCGATCACGCACACGACACGGTGTACGCGCACGCGGCCGGCGTCGACGCTCACCTCGGCGACCTGACCGACGATCGATCCGAACGACTCGTGCAGCGCCATGCCGCGGCCGCGGCCCGCGGGCGGCGGCCGCGACCAGTCGCTCCTGTCGGCCAGCAGGTCGATGACCCGGCGATGGCGTGGGCGGTTCCCTAGCAGGGCGCGGCGGTAGCTGTACGGGTCCGCGCCGGCGGCATGGGCGAGCTCGTCGATGAAGCACTCCGTGAAGAATGCGTTGAACGAGTGGCCTACACTGCGCCAGAAACCCACCGGCACCGGGCTGGTGACGTTGACGTGTTCGACGCGCCGGTTCGGGATCGCGTACGGCAATTGCACCGCGCCTTCGACGTTCGGGTTGGCTTTGCGCGCGCTGGCGCCGATCGGCCACAGCCGCTGCATGAACGACTGCGTAACCGACGGGCAGGCGATCCGGTGCCACCAGGCTTGCGGCCGGCCCGCGGCGTCGAGCGTCGCCTCGAAACGGCAGGCAGCGGCGGGCCGGTAAACGTCGTGACGCAGATCCTGCTCGCGCGACCAGAGCATCTGCACCGGCCGCCCACCGGTGGCGCGGGCGATGGCGACCACCTGGGCGACGGTGTCGGTCTCCGCGCGCCGGCCGAAACCTCCGCCGAGAAACGGCGTGTGCACGGTGACCGCTTCCTCGTCGATCCCGGCGGCCTGCGCGGCGACGCGGCGTACCAGGCTCGGCGCCTGGCTCGGCACCCAGATCTCGCAGCGCCCATCGGCGATACGCGCCGTGGCGTTCATCGGTTCCATGCACGCGTGCGCGAGCAGGGGCACGGCGTAGCGCGCGCCGATGCGCCCGGACGCAGCGTCGAGCACGGCCGCGGCGTCGCCGAGATCCTCGTAGACGTCGGCCGGACCGCGGTCGATCGCGGTGTCGATCCGTGCTGTGAGCGCCGCGGTGTCGAGACCGGTGTGCGGGCCGGCGTCGAAATCGATTTCGAGGCGGTCGGCGGCGCGCCGTGCCTGCCACCAGTGGTCGGCGACGACCGCGACGCCACCGGGGATCCCGACGACGGCGTGCACACCGGGTTCGGTGAGCACTGCCGCGGCCGCGAATGCACGCACGCTGCCGCCGAACGTCGGGGCGAGGCGCAGCGCGGCGTGTAGCAGCCCCGGCAGGCGAACGTCGACGCCGAACACCGCGGCGCCCGTGACCTTGGCAGCCGTGTCCAGGCGTGGAAGGCGGGTACCGATCAGGTGGTGCTGCGCGCGGGGTTTGAGCACGATTGACGCTGGCGGCGTCAGCCGTGCCGCCGCCTCCACCAGCACGCCATAGCGGGCAGCGCGCCCGCCGTCGCGTTCGCGCACGCTGCCGCTTCGGGTCGTGCACGCGGCCGCGGCGATGTCCCAGCGCCGCGCGGCCGCGGCGACGAGCAGCGCGCGCGCGCTCGCGCCGGCTGCACGCAGCGGATGCCAGGCGTCACGCATGCTCGTGCTGCCGCCCGTGACCTGGATCGCCAGCCACGCGCCGGTGCGCCGGGCGAGCACACGCGCGATACGCGCCCGCGTGCGTTCGTCGTCGTCGGCGAACGGCAGACCTTCGAGTACGATGGCGATATTCGCGTAAACCGGTTCGAGCGGCGCCGGTTCGACGCGGATCTGCGCCCAGTCGACGTCGAGCTCCTCGGCGACGAGCGCCGCGAGGCCGGTCTGCACGCCCTGGCCCATCTCGGCGCGCGGGATGGCCACCGTGACGGTATCGTCAGCGGCGATGCGCAGCCAGGCATTGAGCGCGATCCCGGCGCCTGCCGCCGACCAGGCCGGCGGGGTGGCGAGGCGGTCGGGCTCGCGCAGCAGGGTGTAGCCGGCGAGCAGACCGCCGCCGGCGAGAGCCGTGGTGACGATGAAGCGCCGGCGAGTGATTTCCAAGAGCGTTTCCGGGGTGCGGCTGTACGGGTCGTATCGGCCCCGGCTGCCGGCCGCGCGCGGAGGCCGCAGCGGTTGACCATGTCGTCGGGGCGGGACGATGATAACGCGGCGCATTACGAGGAGTGGGATTTTGCCGAATCACCAGCAGCGTGCCGGCCGCCGGCCTGTCGCGCCATGCCCCGCCCGCCAGCGCGGCACGGTCGGCGCTGAGTGGCCGCGGACGGGATACGGCCCGTGAGTGGACTGCGCGATCTGCCACGGCGCTCGGGCGGCCTGAACCCGCCCGTTTACGATGGCGGAGCGGCGCTGTTGCGCGGCGGTGGCCTGCGCCTGCACCTGACCGTGCCGGCCGCGGCGCCCGAGGACGCCGGCGCGCTCGTTTACGAACAGGACACCTGCGGCGTGCTCGCGCAGCACGGCGGCGTGCGTGATACGCGCGCCAGCTATCAGCGCCTGGTGGCGGCAATGCTCGCCCAGCGTCCGGCCGAGCCTGGGGACGTGATCGTGCGCGGGCGCGGTGGCCTGCGGCTGTACGCGGTGGTACATGATCTCGAAACCGATCCGAGCTGGCGCGAGATCTGGATCCGCGCGGCGCTCGACGAGATCCTGCGCATCGCGCGGGCGCGCGGGCTGCGTTCCCTGGTCATGCCGCCGCTCGGCGCGGTCCACGGTCGTTTGGCGCCGGCGCGTTTCGTGACCCTGCTGCAGGAAGCGTTCGCCGCGCGGCCGCTACCCGCGCTGCGCCACCTGTGGTTGCTCGCGGATCTGCCCAAGCTCGCCGAGCTGCATGCTGCGCTGGCGCGTTGATCGAAGCCGCGCGCAACGGGACCGGGCCGATACGCAGCAGCGCGAAATCTTGTGCTATCCGACCGGACGGACCACACTATATAGCGTGGTGGAAAGAGTGAAGCTGTACCTGCGCGCAATGGCGCCGCGGCGGCGCAGCGGGGTGTGGCTGGTCATCGTGTGGGCCATCACCACACTGCCCGTCGCTGCGGACGGCGATGCCGCGCGCAAGGCGCTCGCAGCCGGCGACTACAGCGCCGCGGCGGCGCTGCTGCAACCGCTGGCCGAAGCCGGTGATCCCCGGGCGCAGTACCAGCTGGGTGTGCTCTACCGCACCGGCGAAGGTGTCGACGCGGCGCCCAAGGTCGCGCTGGAGTGGTTCCGGCTCGCAGCCGAGCGGGGGGACGCCGACGCTCAGTACGCCCTGGGCCAGATGCACCTGACGGGCGAAGGCGTGTTCAAGGACGACGTCTGGGCGATCACCTGGTTCCGCAAGGCGGCGCAGCAGGGACACGCGCAGGCGCGCACGGATCTCGACCGTCTGTACCGCGAATCCGGCCTGGAGCCCCCCGATTGGTCCGCGTTGACCCCGCGGCGCCCGGCGCTGGCCGGGGCCGACGTGCCCGCCGAGTGGCAAAGCCTGGAGCCGGAGACGGGTGCCTCGCCGGCGCTTACCGATGCGCCGGCGGTGGGCACCGCGGCAGCGGCAGCCGGCGAAGCCGGTACGACCGCTGCGGCGACGGCCATGGACGAGACCGCGGCGGGCCCGTCCGCCGAGGATCAGCAAATAGCCATGGCGGCCGCTCGCGAGCACGGCATCGAAATCAGCTACGAGCCTCAGGCCGCGGCACCGGCGCCGGTGCCGGTGGCGTCCACCGCCGAACACGAAGTGCTGAGCGGCGAGGAGGTCTACGCGCGCGCCGCGGCCGCGCACGAGCGGGCTGCAGCCGTCGGGGACGGGGACGGGGAGACGGTGCCGGATGTGACCGTTGCTGCCCCGGCGGCGGCGGAAAAGCCGGCGGCGGTGCCCGCGCGGCCCGCGGGGCTGCGCGGACTGCTCGGGCGCATGTTCGGCAGCGCTACGGAGCCCGCCGCCGAAGCGGATCGGGCAGGCGCGGCGGCGGCCCCGGCCGCGGCACTCCCGCCATCCGCGACTGTCGGGCAGCCGCCCGCGGCAGCGGCCACCGTAACCACCGCTACCATCGCAACCGAGCCGACGCTACCGGGCGACAGTGGCAACGCCGCGCTGCTTGCGCGTGCCCAGCGCGGCGACGCCGATGCGCAGACCGTGCTCGGCGCTTTGTATCAGGCCGGCGATTCCGTCGACCAAGACCTGGAAGCCGCGGCGATGTGGTATCGACGGGCCGCCGACCAGGGTGCGGCGACGGCGCAGTACAACCTCGCCAACATGTATCTGCTCGGCGAAGGCGTGAACCAGGACGATGGCGAGGCACTGGACTGGTACCGGCGGGCGGCCGCTCAGGGACATGTGGCCGCCGGCCAGAATCTGGCCAGTCTCGAGCGGGCGCTGGCGGAACCGGCGCCCGCGGCGGTAACCACGGACGACGGCCTCGCCGGCGCCGCCGCAGTCCCGATCGCCGCCGCGGTCGACGCGACGCCGGTGGCGCCGATCGTCGCGGATACCGAGCCCGGCGCCGCGCCGCCGGCGGCCGGCGACGCTGCCGAAAGTGCGCCTGTCGCGCGACCCGATGACGCGCTTGAGCGCGCGGAACAGGCCTATGCCGGCGGCGATTTCGCCACGGCGATCGCAGCCTATACGGCGCTGGCCGAGCACGATGACGCCCTCGCGCAGCGCCGGCTCGGCGAAATCTACGAACAGGGTCGCGGTGTGAAGGCCGACGAGAGCTGGGCGGTCACCTGGTATCGCCGCGCCGCGGCGCACGGGGACGCCGGCGCCCGGGAGCGGCTGGACGCGATCTACGGCGCCGCCGGGATCAGCCCGCCGCCGGTCGTCGCGGCGGTCGCAGCTGCGCCGCAGCAAGAGCCGGTCGCGGCGGCCGAGGACTCGCCGGCCGCGGTGATGCCGGTGGCGTCGGGCCCCGCGGACAGCGGGCCGCCGGATACCGACGGCGCACCCGACGTCCGTGCCGAAGATGCTGGCAGTCCCGTCGGCACCGACCGGGCTGCGGCTGACCAGGCCGCCCTGACGACGATGCCGGCACCCGCCGGGTACGCGACCGAGGACGCCACCGGATCCCTGGCGCCGGATCGATCGGCCGCCGAAGCACAGGCGGTATCAGCCGTCGGGCCGGCGGCCGCCGACGCGGAAGGCACGCCGGGTGTGACGGTGTCGGCACCGATCGCCGCCGCGACCGTCGGGGCTGTCACCGCCGCCGACACCGACACCGCCGCCAAATTCGATACCGGACCGGCGAACGACGCTGGAACGGCGGACGCGGTGGCTGCCACCACTGCGCCCGCAACGCCTGCCGCCGCTACGGTGACCGAACCGGCGCGCACGGGTCTGCGCGGCTTGTTCGGGCGCGTTTTCGGCGGCGGGTCCGGGACGACCGCCGCGACGACCGAACCGGCGCCGCAGCCAGCGGCCGCGGGCGTGTCGGCGGCCGCCGTGACCACGCCGGCGGACGCGCAAGCCGCGACCGCCGCTGCGAATGCATTGACCACGGACGCCGGCGCCGCCGCTGCCGCTGCGGCAATCCCTGCACCGGCGGCCGATCCCGAGACGCTCGCCATGGCTGCGGCGCCGGAGGCCGCCGCGCCGGCCGATCCGGCCCAGGCGCTCGCGATGGCCAAGGCGGCACTGCGTGCCGGTGACGTCAAATCCGCCGCAGCCGGTTTTCTCACCCTGGCGGAGGCCGGCAACGCCGAGGCCCAGGCCCACATCGGTTACATGTTCTACGCCGGTGAGGGTGTGCGCCGCGACGCGACCGAAGCGACATACTGGTACCGTCTGGCGGCGGACCAGGGCAACGCCGACGCCCAGTACAATCTCGCCGTCGCCTATGCCTTCGGCGACGGTGTCGCCCAGGACGATACGGCGGCCGCGCGCTGGTACCAGCGTGCCGCAGAGCGGGGGCACGCGGCGGCGCAGTACAGTCTGGGCATTTCCTACGCGCTCGGCGAAGGCGTGGCGCAGAGCGACACGGAGGCCGTGAAATGGTACCGGCAGGCCGCGGAGAAGGACTATGCCGCCGCACAGTCCAATCTCGCTTTCATGTACCGCGCCGGCAAGGGGATCGCCCAGGACGACGCCGAGGCCGCCGCCTGGTACCGCCGGGCGGCGACGCTGGGCTATGCGCCCGCGCAGTACAACCTCGGCTACATGTACCGCTCCGGCAAAGGCGTCGAGCGCGACCTGGCCGAAGCCGCCCGCTGGTACCGGCTCGCCGCGGCGCAGGGCTACGCCGAGGCGCAGGCCGAACTGGCCACACTCGGTCCGCTCGGGCAGTGAATCCGGTGCGTTGCAGGCGTGCCGTGCACGGCCCGGTGCGCAGGCGGGTGCGCGCATGAGCCTCACCGACGATCCGATTTTTCTCGCCGTACGTGCGCTGACGCGCCGCTTCGGGGGGCGCCGGGGCGGGCTGGTGCTCGCGGTGCTGGCGACGCTGGCGATGTTCGTCGTCGCGACGCTTGCCTTGCTGCCCGTGGTGGGCTCGATTGCGGCGCCCGCGGCGGCGGCCGCAGCCGTCGCACCGCTCACCTTCGGGGTCGTGTTCGGATGGGTGGTCACCAAGCTCAGTGCGCGCCTCGACCTCGCCGAAGCGAGGCTGCAGGCGCTGGCCACGCTCGACGATCTCACCGAGGTGTTCAACCGGCGCCACCTGCTGTCGATGGTCCAGAACGAGATCGAGCGCGGTAAACGTTTCGGCGGCAGCTTTGCGCTGATCGCGCTCGCGGTGGACGATTTTCAGGGATTGAACGAACGTTCGGGTCGGCTCGCAGGTGACAAAGTGCTGCAGACTCTCGCCGCGACGGTGCGCCATCACATCCGGCCCATCGATGTCCTCGCCCGCTTCGGTGGCGCCGAACTCATGGTGCTGCAGCCCCAGGCTGACACCGATCAGGCGCAATCGCTCGCCAGCCGCCTGCGTGACATCGTCGCCCGCACGCCGGTAATCGTCGGCGACGAGGTGCTCGAGTTCAGCATCTGTGTCGGCCTGACGGTGTGTTCGGATCCCAAGCGCGGGCTGGAACCGCTGGTGCGCCGGGTGGAAGATGCGCTGCGCGACGCGCAGGAACTCGGCGCCGGCCGCGTGGCCGTGCGCTGAGCCGGTCCGCGCGTCAGTCGTCGCCGACGAAGGGCAGTTTGTCCAGCCAGCGTCGCGAGCGCGACTCCCAGCGGTTGGCGGCGAAGTCGAAACGCAGCCGCACCCGTTTCCCGTCCGGGTCTGCGTCGCCGTCACGGTAGGCGGAAAACTCCAGCAATAAACGATCGCCGTCGATGCGGTAGCGGCCACCGCCGCGGTAACCCGTTTCGGGGCCCGGCTCCGGGATTTCCACCAGGGCCAGGTAGCGCTCGTTCCACTCGTACACTCGCAGAAGCTGGGCGGACTGTTGCGGGTCCTGGAACAGCAGCGTGACTTCGAACTGGCCGTCGGCGTCCAGGTCGGTAAGCGTCGCGGCGGCGAGTATGCCTTTGGGCGTGCCGGCCAGGCGCGCCGCCAGGTCGTCACCGCGGTAGACGCGGATCTCGTACTCGCCGTCGGCGTTGGCGGTGACTTCCACGCGTTCGCCGTCGTGCCGGAAGCTCTGCTGGTAGTCCGGTGCCGGCGGCACGTCCGCCCGCAGCGCCGGCGCGCAGGTCGCACCGGCGAGCGCCAGGGCGCAGCTGCATGCGCTGAGGTAGCGGGCTGACACCACCGCCGGGATCATACCCGCTCCCGCGCCCGATGCAGGCGCGGGTGCCGGTCGCGGCCCGGACGGCGCACGCCGTCCGGGCCGTGCCGCCGGGCTACGGCGATCAGCTCGTCGCCTTGACCGCGATCTGCCGCGGCTTGGCGCGCTCCGCCTTGGGGATGGTTACGTGCAGGACGCCGTTGTCGGTGTGCGCCTCGATGCGCTCCGCGTCGACGGAGTCGGGCAGCGCGAAACGGCGGTAGAAGCTGCCGTAGGTGCGCTCGACACGCCGGTAGCCGCTGCGGTCCTGCTCGCTTTCGAAGTGCCGCTCGCCGCGAATCGTGAGCACACCGTTTTCCATGGTCACTTCGATGTCTTTCGGATTGACGCCCGGCAGGTCCGCCTTGAGTACGAAGCTGTCCTTCTCTTCCTTCAGGTCCACCGCCGGCGACCACACGCTGGTGGCGACGCTCGAATTGTCCTCCGGCCAGCCGGAAACCGTGCGCCCGAACACCCGGTTCACTTCCTCGCGCAGGTTGCGCAGATCGCGCAACGGATCATAGGTCTGCAGGTTCATGACGGCATATCTCCTGTGCAATGTGATGCTGGGCGGTACGCCCGTATGCTCAGTTAGATGAGGGTGCCCGTGCGGATTTCAAGGGCGGCGTCCGCCGCGGCGGGCGCGGTGATTGTTTCACAGACGCTCAGGCGCGCGGGGTCACCGGCGGGCCGAGGACGATGCGTGGCGGGGCCGCGCGCCGGCCCGCCAGATGGTCCTCGACCTGCCGGCGCAGAGTCTCGGCGTCGATACCGAGACGCGGGTGGCGATCGAGCCGCCCGCCGCCGTCGCGGCACAGGCTTGCGGCGGCCTGCGCATGGCCCTGGACGTGTTTGAGCAGGGCGACGGCGAGCTGGATGAGTCCTTGCAGGAAACGGCCGTCGGCACTGTCGCGGCCGGCCGCGATCCAGGCGCCCTCGATGGCCTCGTGCGCTTCCCAGTAATAGCCGTGGTTGAACAGGTCGACGCCGTACAGGTAATCGTCGCACTCGTGCCAGCGTGCCGGTGCGAAGCTGCAGGGCTCACGTTCGAAGCGTCCGTAGCTGTGCCCGGCGGGGTCGCGTACGGGATGTGGATCGCGACCGGGAACGTAAGCGTAGGGTGGAAAGGCGCGCAGCGAGTAACGCGGCGGGGTACTGCTCACGGGCCTGCCGGCGGTGGAACCGCGTCGAGCAGTTCGGCGACCTGGTCGAGCAAGCGTTCGACCTCGCCGATGGAGGCGATCTCGCGCTCGATGCCGGCGACGTCGTCAAACGCACCCGGGCCTTTGGGCAGGCGCAGCCGGTAACCGGCCTTGTCGAACAACGCTGCCGCGGTTTTCGCGCGGGCGGCATCGAGCGGCATCTTTCCGGCGCGCCAGGCGAGGTCGTTGAAACGCTTGCGGGCCCCGGTCTGCAGGCGGTCGAGCTCGGCGTAGCGCGCCCGCATGGCCGGCTGCCGGGCCTGCGTTCCCGTCGTCGCCACCGCCGCGCTCGCGGCCGTTCGCGTGGCCGGCGCGGCCGCAGGCGCGGCCGGCGCTGAGCCGTCCGCACAGCCCCCGAGCAGCAGCACGAGCGCACCGGCACGTACCGCGGTGGTGACGTGGCGGAATATGTCCGCGGGCACGCGATTCATCCCCCGCTCTGCGCCTGCCTCGCGATCCCGCCATCGTGGATCGGATCGCGATCGCGTTCCGGCAGCCCGGCCGGGTCCTGGTGAATGAGGATCTCCGCGTGCGGGAACTCCCGGAGCACCTCGTCATGGACCTCGTCGGCGATGGCGTGAGCACGCGCCAGGCTGATGCGCCCGTCCATTTCCAGGTGCAGCTGGATGAAAGTCGTCTGGCCGGCAACGCGGGTACGCAGGTCGTGCAGATCGGTGACCTCGGCATGATTCCTGGCGATGACGGCGATGCGCTGGCGCTGCGCTTCGGGCAACTCCTCGTCCATGAGCTGGCGCAGCGACTGGACCACGATGGCCCACACGCTCTTGAGGATGTAGGCGGCGATAGCAAGGGCGATGATCGGGTCGGCCTGGATCCAGCCGAACTGCGTGCTCAACACCAGCGCGAGAATGACTCCGCCGTTGACCAGCACGTCACCGACGTAATGCAGCAGATCGGCGCCGATGGCAACCGAGGCGGTCGCCTTGACTACGTAGCGCTGGTAGCGCACCAGTATGATGGTCAGCACGATGGAAAACACCATCACACCGATACCCAGTACCGCGAACTCGATCGCCTTGGGGTGGACCAGGCGGGCGCAGGCCTCCACGACGAGAAACACGGCCGAGCCGGCGATGAACGCCGCCTGCGCGAGCCCGGCCAGCGGCTCGGCTTTGCCGTGCCCGAAACGGTGCTCCCGGTCGGCCGGTGTGAGTGCGTGGCGCACCGCAACCAGGTTGATGATCGAGGCGAGGGCATCGAGGAGCGAGTCGACCAGGCTCGACAGCAGCGCCACGGATCCGGTCATTGCCCAGGCAACGAGCTTGGCGATGACCAGTGTCGCCGCGGTCGCGACCGACGCGTAGGTCGCACGGCGCATGAGGACGCCGTTGTTCACGGATGGCTCGGTCATGGGCGGTCGCTGCCGGCAGCCGGACTGCGGACCCGATAGTATAGCGGGCCCGGGATCGCCGTGCGGGCGGAAAAAAAGACGGGCGGAACCGGCCAGCCGCCTCGCGGCGCACGTGGCCGGACCGCCCGCTGCCCTACAGCCGGGCAGGATCGTGGGTCGGTCTACTGGCCTTCGCGCGGCATGAAGCCGAGGCCTTTGGTCCATTCGGCCGACAGGGCGTTGCCGTCCATGCCCATGCCGTGCATGCCGTCCTCGATCTCCTTCATGCTGACCTGGCCGTCGCCGTCGGTGTCGAGCGCCGCGAAGTGGTCCGACATCCAGGGCTGGAAGCCCTGGAAGCGGGAGCCGAGCTGGTAGTCCTTGACCTCGTCCATGGACACCATGCCGTCGGCGTCCATGTCGGCGCCTTTCATGATGTCGGTCCAGGGCATGAAGCCCTCGGCGCCGGCGCCGAGGCAGGTCAGGCTCAGTGTCAGGGCGATGATTGCTTGTTTCATGGTGATTCTCCTGCGGAGTTTGGTTAGGGCGATGCGCAGTGTGCTCGCGCCGTCCCGGCCGCGGCAGTGTCTTACCGTGAGTAACGGGCCGGCCGGCGGTGCGACGGAACTTTCGCGGCGGGCGGGCATCGTGCCGGCAAAGGCCTATAATTGCCCTGCCGCACCGCGCATCACCGGGCCGCCGCCGCGCGAACGGGGACATGGGCAACACCGACCACGACCGGACCGCCAGCATTCGCCAGCAGCTCGAGCGTGTGCTCGCCAGCTCCGTGTTCGCCCACGCGTCGCGCCAGAGCCGGTTTCTGCGCTTTGTCGTCGAGGAAACACTGGCGGGGCGCGATGACCGGCTCAAGGGCTATACGATCGGTGTCGAGGTGTTCGATCGGGACGCCGGTTTCGATCCGTCCACCGATTCGATCGTCCGGGTCGAGGCGGGACGGCTGCGCGCCAAGCTGCGCGAGTACTACGAAACAGAGGGACGCGGCGACAGCATCCGCATCGAGCTGCCCAAGGGTGGCTATGCGGCACGCATCAGCCCGCCCGAAACCCATCATGACGGCAATGTGCCCGCCGGTACCCGCACCGTCGCCGTGCTGCCCTTCGTCAACCTGTCGGATGCGAGCGAGGACGCCTATTTCGCCGATGGCCTCACCGACGCGCTGATCAACCATCTTGCGCGCAACCGTGCTCTCAGCGTCACGTCGTTCACCTCGGCGATGCGTTTCAAACGCGCCGCCCGATCGCTCGCCGACATCGCCGATGCGCTCGGCGTCGACCGCGTCGTCGAGGGCACCGTGCTGCGGGCGGGCCGGCGTGTGCGCGTCACGGCGCAGCTCATCGACGCGGCCACCGACCATCACCTGTGGGCGGAGAGTTTCGAACGTGATCTGACCGACGTGCTGGCGGTACAGGAAGACCTCGCCAGTGCGGTCAGTCTTGCGCTGGGCGTCGGGCTGCTCGGCGCCGAACACGGTCGCCGGCAGGTCGGGATCGAGGCCTACGAGGCCAACCTGCTCGGCCGCCACTACCGGACGCAGCTCACGGCCGAGGCGCTGGAAAAAGGTATCGCCTGCTTTCGCCGCGCGCTGGAGCTCGAGCCCGACTACGCGGAAGCCTACGCCGGACTGGCCGGCTGCTACTGCTCGCTCGGCACACTCGGGGTGGAGCTGCGCGCGCCGCACGACGTGTTGCCGCAGGGCATGGCCCTCGCGCGCCGCGCCATCGAGCTCGACGAGCGCTTCGTCGAGGGTCGCGCTTACCTGGGCATCATGCTGCTCAAGTATGCATGGGACTGGGATGGCGCCCGCGCCCAGTTCGAGCGTGCGCTGGCGCTGTCGCCGAACGATGCGCGCGCGCTCATGCAGTACAGCATGTACTTCGAGACCCTTGGCGACCACGCGCGGGCAATTGATCTCGCCGTGCACGCACAGCGCGTCGACCCGCTTTCCCGGCCAGTCAACCTCAATCTCGGCTGGCAATACCACCAGGCCGGCGAGCAAGCGCTCGCCCGCAGCACGCTGACGCAATTGACCGCGATCGAAGCCGGTTTCTGGGGTGCCTGGTGGGCGCTGGGCCACGTGCACCGCGAAGCGGGTGAGCACGAGCGTGCCGTCGAGTGCATGCGCCGCGCGCTCGAGCTGCCCGGCGGCAATACGCTCCCGCTCGAGGGGCTCGGCCACACGCTCGCCGTGGCCGGCGAGCGTACGGCGGCCGAGGCAATCATCACTGAGCTCCAGGCGCTGCCGGGTTACGTATCCCCGTACCGGATTGCCACCGTCCTCGCCGGCCTCGGTCGGCGCGAGGCCATGTACGCGCAGCTCGAGCGCGCTTTCGACAAGCGCGCCCGTTCCCTGGCCTGGCTTGCGGTGGCCCGCGAGTACCGCGCGTATCGGGATGAGGCGGCCTTCGGCGACCTGCTGTACCGCATCGGCATCCCGGGGCACGGTCGCTGAGGCGCTCGGAACGGCGGTCGTGACCGTCGCTCATGCCGCGGTGCATGGTCTCGAGGTCGGGGATTGATACGCGGCGGCGGCGCTGTCCGGAGAGACGGTGCCGATGGCCCTGTCCGGCGGCTGCGGCGCGCACGAGCTGATGGCGGCCCGCGCGCGGCGGCCTGTCCGGCATGTCCGGCACCGCGGAACTGCGCCGCCGGCGGGTACCGGTGGCACACCGGCGGCGGTCGGCGGCCTGGCCCCGGGCCGTGGACAGACCCGTACACGTTGTGGCGGAAAAGTTACTTTATGCAACTACCCGTCCTGTAGTCACGACATATGAGTTTCGTACTAGCGAGATAACAGGGGCCTGCTAGCATAGCCTCGATCGGAAATGTTGCGTGAACGCTACGTATGGGTTTACGCAGTCGCCCCGGTGAGAGGTCCCGCCAGGGCAGGCAGGGCGGTATCCGAAAATTCCACGAATCGAGCCTGCGCGTCGCCGGTGTCGGCCGGTGCGCCGGGCAATGGTCAGCTGATGGGGAGATCGAACATGCGAAGCGACACGTCCAGGTCCTTGCGGGTGCGCACCCGCCTCGTGGCTGTCGGCGCGCTGTCGGCGGCATTACTGGGCGGCAGCATGGAAGCTGCGTTCGGCGCGGCGCTCGAGGAGGTCGTGGTTACGGCGACCCGCCGCGAGGCGAGCCTGCAGGACATCGGCATTTCAGTCACCGCGTTCTCGGCCGACGAACTGCGCCAGCTCAACGTCGTGCGCACGGACGACATCGCGACCCAGACCCCGGGCCTGCGCTTCACGATGGCGGGCGGCGCGCCGCTGGTAGGGCTGGTTTCCATCCGTGGCGTGGCGCAAAACGACTTCGCCGCGCACCTGGAAGCCGCCAACGTGCTGTACATCGACGACGTCTATCGCCCGTCGATTGGCAGCAACCTGCAGAACTTCTTCGATACCGAGCGCGTGGAGGTCCTCAAGGGGCCGCAAGGCACGCTGTTCGGGCGCAATGCGACCGGTGGTCTCATTCACATCATCACCCGTGAGCCGACCGAGGCCTTCGAAGGCTACATCGACACCACCGTCGGCGAGTACGACGAGGTGGTCGTCGAGGGTGCGGTGAGCGGCAGCCTGGCCTCGGGCGTGACCGCGCGTGTCGCCTTCATGCATTCCGAGCACGACGGCTGGATCGAAAACTCGGCCGGCCCGGACAGCGTCGCCGACGACACCAACGCGGTGCGCGGCAAGCTGGTGTTCGAGCCGAACGAGCAACTGCGGATCAAGCTGCAGGCGGAGTGGCACGACACCGATCCCGTCGATGCCGGCGGCGGCTTTGCGACCGGCGGCTTCGTCGGTGCGGACACGCTCGGTCAGTTCAGGCCGCCACCCGCCCCGACCGACGCGGGTTATGTCGACGCGGACGGCAGCCCCTTCACGGGCGCGTTCGATTACCCGGGCCAGTACGAGCGCGAGGAGCTGACCTTGTTCGGCGACATCGAGTACACCTACGGCAATCTGGTGTTTACTTCGCTGACCGCCTACACCGATCATGAGGCCCTCTACGACGAAGACAACGATCTCACGCCGTTCGACATCGCCATCTTTCGCCAAAACACGACCCAGGAGAGCTTTTCCCAGGAGCTGCGGGTCAATGCCGATTACGATCGGATGCGGCTGACGGGCGGTCTGTACTATCTCAACATCGACGGCGATTACTTTCAGAACTACCAGATCAACAACCTCGCCGGCGGCGGCGTGAGTCAAATCGCGCCCGGCGCGCCGCCGTTCTTCATTCCCCTGGGTTTGAACCAGTTCGCCGATTACTCCCTCGAAACCAGCTCGTGGTCGGTGTTCGGGCAGGGGGAGTACGACCTCACGGCCGCGCTCACGGTCACCGCCGGTCTGCGCTACACGCGCGACGAGAAGGATTATTCCTATCTGAACGTCTGCCAGGAGCTGGGACCGATCCCGGCCTGCCTGGCGCCGCCGCCGCCGGAGCCGACGCTGGCCAGCGCCGGCCTCGTGACCGACAATCACGACGAAGGTGGCGTTTCGGCGCGCGTGCAGTTCGACTACCGGGTCAACGAGGATCTGCTGGTGTTCGCCAGCTACAACCGCGGCTATAAGGCCTTCAACTACAACGCCGGCTTCGCGGGCGCCGCGACCGTCGCCGGTGTACGTTTCGATGGCGAGACGCTCAATGCCTTCGAGATCGGCACCAAGACGGATTTCTGGGGCGGTCTCGCCCGATTCAACGCCAGCGTGTTTTATTACATTTACGAGGACTACCAGGCCTTCGACCAGCGCGGCACCCAGTTCATCCTCACGAACACGGAGGCGACCATCTACGGGGCTGACGCCGAGCTGCGCGTGAGCCCGGGTTACGGGCTCAACTTCCTGTTCGGACTGGCGCTGCTCGACACCCAGGTGGACGACATCCCGATCGCCGGCCAGCTGCTGGAGCGCGAGGCACCGCAATCGCCGGACCTCACCTTCAACTATGCCGCGTCCAAGGACTTCCCCATCGCCGCCGGCATCGTGCGGGTGGGGCTGGACGGCGCCTATACGGGTGGCTACTTCTCGCAGCTGACCAACGCCCCGGTGACGCGTGTCGACAGCAACTGGCTGCTGAACGGACGCCTTGCCTTCCTGTCCGCGGATGAGCACTGGGAGCTTTCGGTGTTCGCCCGCAACATGCTGGACGAGGAGCGGCTCATCTACGCTTTCGACATCACCTACCCCGGCAACGGGCTGGTCGAGCAGGCATTCGCGCCGCCCCGCTGGGTCGGCGGCCAACTGCGCTTCAAGTTCTGAAGTCCGTGCCCGCGCCCCTGCGTCGTGCAGGGGCGCGGGCGGTCATGTACGCGGCGAACTTCCCCGCGCGCCTGCCTGGTTCAACGCCAGCCGAGCCCGGTCGCGACTTGCTCATTCCCGGCGGCCGGCACGCTTGCCGTGCATTTCTGCCGCATCGAGCCCCTGGGACTGACGGTGGTGCGTTTCCGTGTGCGTGCCCGGATCCCGGTCCGTCGCCCGCGGAACGTCCCGCAGCGATCCGCCGGTGAGCACCCGTGGAGTGCCGCCCGCGGCAACGACGGGATGGTCCGCCGCGCGACGCGCGGGGACCGACCGGCGCGTCCCCGGCCAGGCCAGGCAGGGTTGTGCCGCGACGCACCAGGGCAGGCTGCGTCGCGGTCACTCAGAGTCGGCAGGGGCCCGCGGATGCCCGTCGCGTATTGCCGGGAACCGCCGCGTTACGGGCGGCCCGCACGACGCTTCAGATGGGGCGGGGATCAGCCGCGGGCGGATCCCGTGCTTCCTTCAGTGCGTCCTCGAGCCGGCGGGCCAGGTCTTCGATCTCCTGGCGGATGGCCGGGACTTGCTGCTGGATCTGTGCCTTGAAGCGCTCGAGCTCGCGGGTGATCGCCGGCAGTGAGCGTTGCAGCTCCGCCATCGATTTGTCCAGCTCCGCGGAGAACTGCCGGTTCAGCTCGCGCATGCGTCCGAGCGCGCGCGCGAGCTCGCCGCTGCTGGCAATCGCGGCCATGGTCTGATCGTAATCGACCTTCCAGCGTCCATCTTCCTCGCGCAGCCGCGTATTGAGCGGTACGGCGAGTGGTTTGTCGCCGAGCACGGTGACGGTCGTTTCCACCCGCGCCGTGCGCCCGTCGATGATGGTGCGCCCGATCTGCACGTCCCCGATCGGCAGCACGCCGTCACCGGCGCGCAGCATGGCGCGCGAGTCGGCGGTCACGAACAGTTGGGCGGCGCCGGTGTCGCCGGCAGTGACCGCATTCCAGAAGCGCTGCGCGACCTGGGCCGGCTCCAGGCGTTGCGCGCAGGCGCTCGCGAGTAGCGCCAGGCCCCCGGCACACAGCAGTCGCTGGCAGGTGTTCACGCCGCCATCGTCGTGCGCCGCGACGCCTTTTTCAACCGCCGTGACGGCGGGGGGGGAGTGCGGCGCGCGCCGCCGCGACGCTCGCGAGCAAAAACACGTCCGAAAGCGCGGGTTTCGGCGTGGTCTCCAGTGCGATGGCGAGGCGGATGCGGGTTTCGCGCCGGCGCCGGTCGATGGCGCGGCGCCGGTCCCTACTTGTCGTACATGAATTTCATGTAAGCGATGCCGCGCGCGAGCGACAGCCGCCAGCCGAGCTCCACGTCGATGCCGAATTCCGGATCGAACTCCCGGACGGTGTCGATCAGCGTTTCCAGCCACAAATCGTAGAGCTGCGGCGGGATGTCTTTGCCTCGCGCGCTGTGCAGCAGCGCGATTTCCTCGACGTAAGAATAGATATCCGGGCTGCTGAACAGGTAGGCGACATAGTGCAGGGACTTCTCGAGCATCGCGATCTGGCGACCCATGTCCGTGTCCCGGAACTTCTCCCGGACCAGCGGCGAGGAATCGATGAAGCGGTCGTAGAACGCCGGGATGAATGCGCGACCGGCGAGCTCCTGGCGCATGACGCGCTCGTAGCTGGCGTCGAACACCTGCTCTATGTTGATTCGTTTGCTGCGCATGGTGTCCCGGTCTTTCGTCGTGCCCTGGCCAGCGCCTATCGTACGCGGCTGCGGGAGCGACTCAAGCCCCGCGGCCCGCGGCCGCTAACCCGGGCGGGCCGTGCCCCCCTGTTTTTCGGCGCCAGGAGGTGAGTCTTATGTATCGCCCACGTATCGGCGATGATCCCCTGTACCAGTTGCTGCGTGAGGAAAAGATCGAGGAATTCAATCGTTGCCGCACTACGGGCGGAAGCTGCGCGCTGGCCGGTACGGATCTGAGCCGGCTCGATCTGCGTGGCCTCGATGCCGCGGGGCTGGATCTCAGCGATTGCTACTTCCGCGGATCGGACCTGCGCGGCATCGATTTCCGCAAGACAAAGCTCGAAGGCGCGAGCTTCGCGACCGCCAACGTCTCGGGCTGTTACTTCCCGCGGGAGCTATCGTCGCTCGAGCTCGAGCTGTCGATTTCCCAGGGTATCCGCGTGCGCTACGGCTGAGCCAGCCCCGCAGCGGCGCGCGATCAGTCGCCCACCTTCTTGTGGATCTGCGGCACGGTCGACGTGTCGCCGGCGCGCATGTAGCGCGACTCACCGTCGATCGCCGTGACGTTCTCGTACACGCCGTGGTCGCGCCGGACGAGCTTGGTGAAGCCCTTTTCCTTCAGGGTCGAATCGCTCGTCGGCACGTTGACGTAGGGGGGCGTCAGTACCTTGCGCACGGGCGCCAGCGGATCGGTGTCGCCGAGCGGGATCTGCGCGGCGTAGCACACCTGGCCCCAGAAACCGAGCTGTACGTGCATGGGGTGGCGCACCTCGACTGTCCGCGCGTTCGCTTCACAGAAATAATCGTACCTCGGCATGACCTTACCCCTGACGGCGCACTGCGGCCGGCGCCCGCCTGTTCCCGTTCGTCGACCACCCGCCGGGCGCGTTCGGAGGCGGTCGCAAGCGCTGCGCCGCGCGATTCACGGGCTCTCAATCGATCTCAATGACCGCGTCCACCTCGACCGCCGAGCCGAGTGGCAGTGACGCGGCCCCGACCGCGAATCGCGCGTGCCGGCCGGCATCACCGAAGATCTCCACGAACAGGTCCGAGGCGCCGTTGACGACCTGTGGGTGGGCGCTGAAATCCGCAGCGCAGGCCACGAAGCCGCCGACCTTCACGATGCGTCGGACACGGTCCAGATCACCGTCGAGCGCGCGCTTGAGCTGCGCCAGGATGTTGAGCGCACAGATGCGCGCGGCCGCCTGCCCGTCCTCGACGCTGAGGTCCGCGCCGACCCGGCCCCGGTAACGGACCTCGCCGTCGGCCAGCGGCACCTGCCCGGCTACCCACGCGTGGCGCCCGGAGATCACCACCGGTATGTAGTTGCCGCGCGGCGCCTGGGTTTCGGGGAGTGTGAGGCCGAGCTCGGCGAGGCGTGCGTCAATGCGTCCGCTCATCAGACGAATTCTCCCAGAAAAAGCGACTCATATCCCCAGATTCCCGAGCGTCATCATGATCTGGTTGACGATGGCCGTTGCCCGCGGATGGCTCACCTCGAAGTGCTCGACGGCGCCGCGTACGCTGTCGAGCAGGTTCTCGTCGTGCTCGGTGTCGTCGGGATGCTCGAGCTTGCGTTCGAGTGCGTCGATGATCCCGATGATGCGCGCGCGCGTTTCGTCGTCGCTGGCGTCGAGCTCGGCGAGCTCGGTACGCAGGCGCGCCAGGTCGGCGAGAAAGTCGTCTTTGGTCATGGTGTCCGGGATTGCGGGGCTCAGCGGGAATTATAGCCGCCCCTGGGCGCCAGCGAGCAGCGCGCAGCCGTGGCCGGGGAGCCGCAGGGGAGGCGTCTGCCGGGCATGGGCGCGATGCGCGACCGCGGGCAACGGCCCTGGCGGGCACGGCGGTCGTCGCAGAAGCAGCGGTCGTACCGTCCCCCGGCCCGTCGCCACCGGTGGCTGACAGGGTGGTCGCCGCGGGCGTCGTCACGATCCCGTGCGCGCAAACGGATATCCTGTGCGCCGGATCCCGGCCCCGCGGAGTCGTAGCGATGCCCTATCTCATCCTGACCACCGACAAGCCCGACTCGCTCGCACGGCGAAACGCGCTGCGCGCCGCGCACCTCGAATACCTCGATCGCCACCGACACCGCCTGCTCGCCGCAGGCGCGCTGCTGAACGACGACGGCTCGGGCGGGCACGGCGGTGCAATCCTCCTGGATACCGACGCTCGCCAGGAGGCGGAGGACTTCATCGCCCATGATCCCTTCGCGCTCGGCGGTCTGTTCGAGTCCACGACGCTCACGCGCTGGCGCAAGGCGTACTTCAACGGCGAACGGCTGGTCTGATCCGGGCCCAAGACCGACTTTCCGGTTTCTGCACGGCGCCGGCGTTCGCGCGCCCGAAGCGGGCGGATGGCGGGGACCATGCAACCTCCTGCTCCGTGCGGGCCACGATCGACGGTCGGCACGTAAACCGGCTGCGGACCGGCCGGTTCCGAACCAGGTCGGCTCGCGGCTGCGCGACGGTTGTGGCCGGCGCATTGACCATCCACTCATGTCAACAGCACGGCGGCGAGACCGAGGAAGATGAGGAATCCCATCGCATCGGTGATGAAGGTCAGCATCACGCTCGCGCCGAGCACGGGATCGCGGCCGCGGGCATGCAGCACGATCGGGATGAACACGCCCGCGACCGAAGCGATGAGCAGGTTCAGCACCACCGCCAGCGCCATCACCAGGCCGATACCGGGTTTGCCGTACAGGAACACCGTCACCAGGCCGACGACGGCGCCCCACAGCAGGCCGTTGACGATACTGATGCCCACTTCCTTGCCGACCACGTGCAGGACGTTGGCGCGGTTGATCTGGTCGAGGGCGAGGCCGCGGACGACCAGCGCGATGGTCTGGTTGCCGGTGTTGCCGCCCAGGCTGGCGACGATCGGCATCAAGGTCGCGAGCGCGACCAGGCGCTCGATGGTGCCCTCGAATACGCCTATGACCCGCGACGCGACAAAAGCGGTGAGCAGGTTGATGGCGAGCCACGGCCAGCGGTTGCGGGTACTGCGCCACATCGGGGCGAACAGATCCTCGTCCTCGCGCAGACCCACCTGCCTCAGGCGCTCGTTCTCGGCCGCTTCGCTCATGAAGTCCATGACCGCGTCCACCCGCAGCACACCGGTGAGACGCTCGTGCAGGTTGACGACCGGCGCGCTCACGAGGTCATAGCGCTCGAAGGCGGCCACGGCGTCGCGGGCGGGATCATCGGTCGAGAACACCAGCGGCTCCCTGATCATCACCTCGCCGACGAGGTGTTCGGGATCGTGAGTGAGCAGATCCTTGAGGCGCAGGATGCCTTTGAATTCGCCGATGCGGTCGACGACGAAGAGCTGGTCCACGACTTCCGGCAGCTCGCCGAGCCGGCGCAGGTAGCGGAGCACGACGTCGAGCGCGACGTCCTCGCGCACCGTCACCATGTCGAACTCCATCAGTGCGCCGACCGTACCCTCGGGAAAGGCGAGCACCTCGCGTACCTGGCTGCGGTCGCGGCTGTCGAGGGTGCTCATGATTGCCAGCACCGTGTCGGCAGGCAGGCTCGGGACGAGATCGGCGATCTGATCGGAATCCAGATGCTCGGCGGCGAGTACGAGGTCGCCCGGCGCGGTCAGCGCGATGAGGTTGTCGCGCACCGCGTCGGCGAGTTCGATGAGGATTGCGCCGCGCCGTTCCGGCCGTACCAGCGTCCAGATCTGCCGGCGACGCTCCGGCGGCAGGCGTTCCAGCACGTACGCCACGTCCGCCGGATGCAGGCGGTCCAGCCGGCGCTGGACCTCGGCGAGTTGCTGTCTCGAGACCAGCGCCTCGACGAGGTCCTGGCGCGCGCCGGTCTGGCGCAGGCTGATCTCGCGTTCGAGCGCCTGCTTGTCCAGCAGCTCGACCATTTCGTCGAGCTGTGCCTGCAGGCTGCGGTGGTGCTGCTCGACCTTGTCGCTCAGCATGGCCGGGCGTGTTGTCGCGGTGGGTCGCAAGCCCTCAGTCGAGCTGCTGCATCAGCTGTTCGAGGACGTCGTCGCGTTGCGCGCTGACGTGATCGACCACGTCGTTGATGGCAAATTCGTAGTCGGTCGTGGCACGGTTCACCTGCTGCGCCAGCAGGGCACGGATCTCTAGCAGGACCTGCAACTGCAGCGTGGATACGGCGACGAGGTTTTCGAGCAGTTGCCGGTCGTTCATGCGGTACTCTCCCTGCCGGTTGCGGAATCGCCTGCCGCGGCCGCGCCGAGCTCCGGGAAATAGCGCCCGAGCATGCGCTCGCAGTAGGCTGCCAGGTTGGGGCGCTGTTCTATCGCGCGCTTCAGAGGGCTGTCGAACGGCGGCTTGAGCAGCGCGATGGCAAAAGCGGCGACACTCGCGTCCGCCAGCGAGACGTCGTCGCCGTGAAAGTACGGCTGGTCACCGAGATAATCGCCCAGCGCGGCAATGTCGCTGCAGCCGAGGGCGTAGATCTCCTCGCCCGTGTGCCGGCCGAGCCCGTGTTGCCAGAGCTGCGCACGGATCCGGCGCCGCGCGATCACGGGCACGACGGAGCGCACGACCGGCGGCAGGGCGCCGAAAAAGTCCTGGCGCAGCGCCGGCCAGTTGCGCTCATCGATCCAGCGGCTGTACACGAGCGCCCAATACAGGTGCTCGTCGAGCATGGACGCGAATGCGCGCGACACCGCGCGTTGCGTCGGGGTCAGGCCCGCGTCGGGATCGATGCCGTATTTTTTCCGCAGGAAGTCGATGATCAGCGCGGAATCGCCGATCCGTGTCCCGCCGTCTTCGATCCAGGGTGCCTTGCCCTTCGGTCCTTTGGGTACGTCGACCCACGCACACTCGTATTCGATGCCGGTCATGCGCAGAAACAATTCGAGCTTCATGCAGAACGGGCTGGGATTGGGTATGCCCCAGGTGCGCCGGAACTGATACAGGCGGATCATGGCTGCCGGCTCCGCAGCAAAGCGGCGACGAAGGTGCGCATCGCGTCGAGCGTGATCTGCTCCTGCTCCAGGTGCGGCCAGTGGTTGCACTCGGGCACCATGAGCCTGTCCACCGCGCCACCGGACCCGCGCGCGATCGCTGCGACCTGCCCAGGGGTGCCGTACTGGTCGTCGTCACCCTGGATGACCAGGAACGGGACCCGGATGTGCGGCAGATACGCCTCGATGTTCCAGCGGCGGAAGTCCGGGTGCAGCCAGATGTCGTTCCAGCCCCGGAACACCTCGTCCACGGCGGCGCCGTGAAAGCGCTCCAGCTTCGCCCTGAGATCGCCCTCGTGGTAGCGCGTCTTTGCCAGCGCGATGGATTCCAC
Source organism: Gammaproteobacteria bacterium (assembly GCA_020850735.1). Lineage (GTDB taxonomy): Bacteria > Pseudomonadota > Gammaproteobacteria > JADZEE01 > JADZEE01 > JADZEE01. The sequence continues at coordinate 158,123 of JADZEE010000001.1, forward strand.
GCTCAGGTCCTCGACGAATACGTGCGCGCCCAGGGTGATGCCGCCGCGCACCTCGGCCGCCGGCGTGCCACCGCAGTACAGCAGCGCGATGGAGCCACCGTCCGAATGCCCGACCAGGATCGCGTCACGGATGCCGGACGCTTCGAGCACCCGCGGCAGCACGTCGAAGGCCTCGCCGTGCATATAGTCGACCCGGCGCGGCAGCGAACAGGGGTCGGAGGCACCGTAGCCGAAGCGGGAATAGACCAGCGCACCGCAACCGGTCGCCTCGGCCAGTTTGCGCGGGAAGTCCTTCCACATGCGCACGCAGCCGAGCCCTTCGTGCAGAAACACGAGCGTCGGTGCAAGACCGGGCGCAGGTCCGAGCCACTCGGCTTCCAGGCGCCGGCCGTCAACGTGGAGAAAGCCGTCCGCGATGGCGGCGCCGGACGGATGCGGGATTCGTGCAGTCACGCGTTTGCCTCTGGTTTGTCTGCGGCCCGGCGCCGGCACCGGGAAGACCTGCATGATAGGGCAACGGACCGGGCCGGCAAGTATTGCGATCGTCACGTTCACCACCACCGTGGCGAACGCCGGCGCCACGTGCGCGCAGACGCCCGGGCACAGCGCTTGGAACCGGCGCTATTTCACCAGCACGAGCGTGGGACAGCGCTCGCCCATTTCATAGTCGGCCGTCGCGACGGATTCGACCTTGAACAGCTTCGAAAACAGGTCCACGGCCTGGTGCAGCGTCGGAAACCAGATGTAGCCGGGGCTGTCGCGATACAGGTGTATCGTGTCGATTTCCTCGAGCGTCCAGCCGGTCGCCTGCGCCAGTTTCGCCTCGTTGATGCCCGCGCCGTGCCACGCCCTCCAGATGTCGGCGATCCTGACCCCGCCGCCGGACTCGGACTGCAGGGCCATGGCCAGTCTGAACTTGAATACGGGAAAGCCCGCAATCGCACCGCTCCGGCCTTCGCAAAGCACCGCGTCCACGGTTTCACGCCGTTGCGGCTCGACGAACAGCCGCGTTGCCAGCACGCCCTGGTCTACCAGCGCCGCGTGCGCCAGCCGGGCGAGCGCCAGCATCTCGTCCGGATGCCGCACGGTGTTGAAGCTGCCGTCGCCGAGGATCACATCGTATGGCTGGGCCGAAGCGAGAAACCGGAACCAGTCGGCGCACACGGCGCGGCGTCCCGGCAGATCACCGGGCCACACCACGCGTACCATTTCCGCCGACCGGTCGATGGCCACCAGATCGACGCGCTCGCGGCGGTGCAGATCCGCGAGCTCGGGCGTGACGCCGAGCAGCAGAGCGCGCTTGCGCGCGCCGCCATGGCGGCGGGCCATCTTCCCGATCGCAACGCACAGGGACTCGACATCCGCCGCCGATGGACGGATCGGTGGGCCGATCCGCCACCACTGCTGCGCGATCCGATTCCAGTGTCGAACCCGATGGTCGGGCTCATCCGCGGCCATTGGCTCGATCGCTCGCCGTCGTGGCATGAGGGTTGACGCTCGCATCGACGTGCAGCTCTGAAGCGAAGTCGAGCAGCTTGCCGCTCGGGGCCGGTTCGATCGCTTCAACCTCCCGGAGCACGAGCGGAATCGCAGGATCACCGGCGACCGCCTCCCACGCGCGGGCGATTCCAGAGCGAAACGCCTCCGGGATCGGCGCTGCGGTCACGAGCCGCAATTCGAAGCGGTTAGACCGATCCTGGTAGATCTGGTAGCGGCGCAGGAAGTTCAGGTGTTCGGTCGCGATCTCGCCGATGGCGTCGACGAGCGTATTGACGCGCGCCTTCGTTCCCGCGGGCAGGGCGGCATAACGACGGTACCGGCCCTCGATCTCGCCGAACGCCGGCAGGGTCCGTCCGCAGGGACATGGTCCCGCGACGGCCACGGCCAGATCGCCGGTGTCGTAGCGCAGCAGCGGCATCGCGAAATTACGCAAGCCGGTCACCACGACCTTGCCGGTTTGTCCCGGGGCACAGGCGCGGCCGTCGGCAGCGATGATCTCGACCAGGCAATGCTCGGTGTGTACGTGGTAGCGTCCGGCTGCGCAGCGCCCGGCGACAATACCGATCTCGTTCAGGCCGTATGCCTGTTGCACCGGTATGCCATAGCTCTGTTCGAGGCGCGAGCGCAGGGCCGGCGTCACCTGCGCACCGATGCCGAACAATGCCTGCAGGCCGGCCACGGGAACGTCGCCGGCGTTGGCGAACAACCATTCCTCGAACACGCTCGGATAGCCCTTGACATACTGCGGCCGGATCTCCGCCATCCAGGTGAGTTGCTGGTCGACGGGGTTCGCGATGCTGAAACTGTACTGCGGTCCCGTGTCGAAGTACTGGCCGACGTAGCGCCAATGATCCTCGCGTACGACAGCGTGTCTGGTATCGATCCTGCGCTCGGCGTGCCCGGGCATTTCGGCGGGGATGCACACGAAAACCATCGTTCCTGCCGGATCGAAGCCGAACCAGCGGGCGTGCCGGTGCGACAACAAACTGAACATGCGCGCGCTGGCGGTGGAGTGATACACCCGCACCGGCCGGCCGGTCGTACCGGAGGAACTCGTGACGGTGGCGACCCGCTCTCCCGACGGGAGCTGTCGCGTCCGGAGCTCCCCGGTACAGCGCAATACGTCGTGTTTTTGCAGCAGCGGCAGATTCTCGAGCGCCTGCGGATCGTCGATGTCGACCGGCCGCAGGCCGAGTCGTGCGAACAGCGCGGCGTAGAAAGGCACCTGCGCGGCAGCGTAGCGGACCATCCTTTGCAGGGCCCGACGCTGCCAGGCCTGCTGTTGCGCCTCGGCCAGGAATTCATTGCGCAACAAGTCATCGAACGCGGGCAGGTACGGTCCGCGCGCGACCTGCATCCATTGCCGGTGTTTGATCACTTCGACGTCGTAGGTCGTCATCCGCTGTCGCCCGGCCCGTGTCGGCCTCATCTCCATTCCGTGCCCGCACCGCGCCATCGTATCCTCGCGTGGGGGACGACAAAAAGGTATCCGGTTCCCGGGTCGTGCCGGGCCGCCCGCAGCCGCAGTCGCGGTCACCCGCGGGCACCGTGACACGCGGTCTGGCGACGGCCGGCACCGCGCAGCCAAGCGACCGTCGGCGTTGCGTCGAGGGATCTGCAGGCTACGCGGGCGCAATGGCCTGTGGACCCGGTGGACGCCCGTGCGCGCTGCGCAGCGCGGCAGTGGCGGGCCTGGTCGTAGCGGTATCATGCCGAGCGGCCGCCACAGCTTCGAAACTCGCTCTGGCCACCGCTCTACAACGCTGCCCGCGCGCCCGGCAAGTCGCCGGTGTCACAAGCAGATGCCGAGAAATGTCAGACAAAATATAGGAATAAATCGATATATCTACGAGATAATTGACAAAATATCAGTGTTTGTCTGACAATACTGCCCTCGCCGGCGTTTGTGACCGCAGTCGGTCGAGAGTCCGCCACACGGAGGAACAGCTGCATGCAGGCGCGATCGCGCTTCGTCGACGTCGACGGTCTGCGGACCCATTATCTGGAGGCGGGCGAAGGTGAACCGCTGGTGCTCATCCACGGGGGCGGCGCCGGTGCCGACGCGCGCGGCAACTGGCGCAGCTGTATGCCGGGGCTGGCCGCGCGCTACCGCGTCCTGGCGGTGGACATGGTCGGTTTCGGTGATACGGACAAGCCACCGCCGTCGGTCTTCGAGTACAGTCAGGCGGCGCGCAACCGGCATCTGGAGGGTTTCCTGCGGGTGCTGTGCCTGCCCGCGGCCGTGCTGGTCGGTAACTCCATGGGCGGCTGCACGGCGCTCGGGGTGGCGATGGCGGCGCCCGCGCGTGTCCGGGGCCTGGTGCTGATGGGCAGCGCGGGGCTGAACGCGACCCTGTCGCCCGAACTGCGGACCATCCTCGGCTACGAGCCCACGCTGGAAAACATGCGCACCCTGGTCGCGACCCTCACCGCGCCCGGATTCGAGGTGGACGACGAACTGCTGCAATACCGTTACGAACGGACGCAGGCAGCGGGCGCCATGGCCGCTTACGGTGCCACCATGCGCTGGATCGCCGCGCAGGGGGGCTTGTTCTATCCGGAGCAGGACATCGCCCGGGTCCGCACGCCGGCCCTGGTGATCAATGGCCGGGAAGACTGCGTGGTGCCGAGGGAGCTCGCGTGGCGCTTCATGGAGCTGCTCGACAACGCCTCCCTGCACATCATCGCTCATTGCGGCCACTGGGCGATGATCGAACAGCCGCAGGCGTTCACCGGCACCGTGCTCGCCTGGCTCGGGCTGCTCGACGCCAGCGCCGGGGAGGTCGCGCCGTGCGTGGCGTGACCCAGCTCGGTTACCTCGGCTTTACGGTGGCTGATCGCAGCGCTTGGATCCGCTTGCTCACCGAGCTCGCGGGCGTGGCAGCGGCGGCATCGGCGGAAGACACGGCGTCGTTTCGCCTCGACGGCTACGCTCAGCGCCTGCTGCTGCTCGACGGCGTAGCCGACGATCTGCTGTGCTGCGGCTGGGAGGTCCCCGATTGCGAAAGCCTCGCGGCGATGGCGGCCGCCCTCGCGGCCTGCGGACACGTCGTTGTCGAGGGTACGGCGGCACAGTGCCGCCAGCGTCGGGTCGAAGCCTTTCTGGCGACGCGTGATCCGGCCGGCGTGCCGGTGGAGATCTACACGTCCGCGCAGATGGACCCGCAACCCTGCCACCTGCCACAGGTCGCCGGCGGTTTCGTGGCCGGATCGGCAGGACTCGGCCACGTCGTCCTGCGCTGCGATGATCTGGACGCCAGCGCCGCGTTCTACACCGATCTGCTCGGCCTGCAACCGAGCGATCACATCCGTGCCCGCCTCGGCCCTTACGATGTCCACGCGCTGTTCCTGCACGCTAACCGCCGCCACCACTCGGTGGCGTTCGCCGCGGGGATCCCGCTCGCCAGGTGTCTGCATCATTTCATGCTCGAGTACGCGACCCTGGACGATCTCGGGCGCGCCTGGTATCGCTGCCTCGATGCCGGGGTGCCGATTGCGCGGTCGATCGGCATGCACCCGAACGACCGCATGTTGTCCTTCTACGTGACCACGCCGTCGGGATTCGAGCTGGAGCTGGGTTGGGGCGGACGTACGGTTGATGCGCCGAGCTGGAGCGTGCGCACCTACGCCGAGCTCAGCAGCTGGGGCCACCGGCCACCGGCATGAATGCCGCTCCTGCGGCCATGGGTCACGGATCAGGCCTGGAAGGTGTCCAGCGGCAGGTGTTCCAACACGCGCCGGGTGCGACGGACGTGGGCACGCATGAGACTTTCCGCCAGCGCGGCGTCCGCGTCGGCGATGGCATCGAGCAGTGCCGCGTGCTCGGCCAGCGATCGCTGCCACTCGGGCGGGCCGAGCTGGGCGAAGAAACGATCCCGCAGGGCCGGCAGCTGCAGGTGTTCGATGGCACGGCCGAGGGCGGCGTTGCCGGACAGCTCGATGATGCCGCGGTGGAACGCGACGTTGTCTTCGAGCAGTGCCTGTGCGGCCATGTCCGCCCGCAGCATGGCGCTGCGTTCGCGCAGATCCGCCAGCCGCCGGCGATTGCCGGGCAGATCGATCCGAGTGGCAGCGAGCGCTGCGGCCAGGCCTTCGAGCGTCTCGCGCACGACCAGTGTATCGGCGAGCTCGTCGAGGGTGACGCGCTTGACGATGGCGCCGCGATGGGGCGCGAGCTCGATCAGCCCGTCGGCGGCCAGCCGGCGCAGGGCCTCGCGCAGCGAGCCGCGGCTGACGCCGAGTTCGCGTGTGAGCTCGGCCTCGGTCAGACGCGCACCGGGCGCGTAGTGACCTTCGCGGATCGCGCGGGTGAGCGCCTGGATGACGGAATCCGTCGCGCCGACGGGCGCGGACGGGGGGGCGGTGGCGGGCATGAGTGCGCAGCGATTGGTTTTGGATTGTCCTACAATTTGACCTTGGCCAGCGACGAATGTCGTCGTAACCGGGATTTCCCGAACGGTATCGTTGCTAAGCCTGACGCGGCGGCAAACCGGCATCGACGGGATTGTCTGACAGCGTAGGCCGGCGCGACCCGCCCGGGCAAGGAGAAACGATCCATGCCACACCCCCCCCTGGTCGACCCCGCGGTGGTGAGCAGATGCGCCATCTACCCCGGCTACGTCGAAGCCAAGCTCGGTTTTCGCAATCACTGGTATCCGACTGTTTTTTCCCACGAGCTGGCGGAGGGCGGTTACGTTTCCCATCCCATCCTCGGTGACCGCTTGCTGCTCGCCCGCGTCGACGGCCGTGCGTACGCCGTGCGCGACCGCTGCGTGCACCGCGGCGTGCCGTTCTCGCGCAAGCCCGAATGCTACCGCAAGGGCACGCTGACCTGCTGGTACCACGGTTTCACCTTCGATCTCGAGTCCGGCATGCTCGTCGACATCATCACCGATCCCGGCAGCCGCCAGATCGGCCGCCTGCGGATCGCCCGTTTTCCGGTGATCGAGGCCAAGGGCATCGTGTTCGTGTTCCTGGGCGATGCCGAGCCGCCGCCGCTCGCCCACGACGTGCCGCCGATGTTTCTGGACGACGATCTCGCCGTGCGCGGCGTGCGCCAGAGCGTCGGCAGCAACTGGCGGGTCGGCTGTGAGAACGGTTTCGATTCCACCCACGTGTTCATCCACAAGGACTCGGTGCTGGTCGAAGGCAACGATCTCGCGCTGCCGCTCGGTTTCCGCCCGACCGGTCCGCGTGCCTTCGAAGTGGTCGAGGCCGCGGACGGACCCAGGGGCGTGTACGATCTGCTCGGTGAGCACTCCGAGCCGATCTTCGAAGGCAAGGTACTGGGCGAGACCGTGCTGCACGGTCATCTCGGTCAGACCCGGGTCGCCTACAACATTTCCATCTGGCTGCCGGGCGTGCTGCGTGTTCACCCGTGGCCGGATCCGAGCCTGACACAGTTTGAATGGTACGTGCCCATCGACGCGGACCGGCACTTCTATGTGCAGACGCTCGGGCGCAGGGTCGCCAACGCCGAAGAGGAAGCGCGGTTTGCGGCCGAATTCGATTCCAAGTGGCGCACCCTCGCTCTCGCCGGCTTCAACGACGATGACATCTGGGCCCGCGAGGCGCAGCAGGAGTTCTACCGCCATGACGAGGCCTGGCTGGAGGAGCGCCTGTTCGAGCCGGACAACAACATCATCCAGTGGCGCAAACTCGCCAGCCGCTACAACCGCGGCATCCAGCAGCGCGCGCACCTGTTCTGAGCGTCCGCGGTCGGGCAATCAGCCGGCGTGCGCGAGGATCCAGTCGACGGCCGCTGGAAAATCCTCCACCACCATCGTCGGCGCCGGCGCAATGGTCGCTTCTGCGCCGGCGACGTATTTGCCCGTGCGCACGAGCAGGCCGTGCATGCCGCCGGCCATGGCACCGGCTACGTCGGCTTCCACGTCGTCGCCAACCATGATCGCCACGCCCGCTGCGCAGCCGAGGCTGCGCAGCGCGCTCGCGTAGAAATCGGGTGAGGGCTTGCCGAATACCCGCGCCCGGCAGCCGCTGGCGTACTCCAGCGCGTGCACGAACGGCCCTGCGTCCAGGCTGAGCCCGCCGTCGGCATCGCGAAAACTGCGGTTGGCGGCGAGGGCGAACAGCTCGGCACCGGCGACGAGGTGGCGGAACGCGGTGTTCAGACTGGCGTAGTCGAAGGCCTCGCCGGCGTCGCCGACGACGACCGCCGCCGGTGGCGTGCCGGCCGGAATACCGGCGAGATCCTCGCGCAGCGCGGGGTGCACGAGCAGGTGCGCGCTCATCCCCTGCGCCGTCAGGTGCGCGCGCACGGCGGTCGCCGGCACGAACAACTCTCCGGCGGCCACCTCGATGTCCATGGCCGCCAGTCGCGTGCAGATCGTTCGCCGGCTGCTGCGGGTGGTGTTGGTGAGAAAGCGCACCGGTAACGCCGCGCGCAGCCGTGCGAGCGCGCCGACGGCCCCGGGCAGCGCCCGTTCGCCGACGTAGAGCACGCCGCCGATATCCAGCAGCACGCCGCGGATCACCAGGGTCTGCACAGTTGCCGGCATGCATTTAGTATGGCTGCATCGGTACACGACTGCAGTGACACGACGACGAAGGACAGGCACCGGGACGTGATCGGGATCTTCCGCGGCTGGTATGTGGTGGCCGGCACGTTCCTGGTGCTGTTCATCGCGTTCGGCGTCAACTACTCCTTCGGCGTGTTCTTCGAAGCGCTGGCCACTGACTTTACCGCCACGCGCGCTTCGGTCTCGTTCGTGTTTTCACTGGCTGTGTTCCTGATTTTCGCCGTCGGTGCCGGTAGCGGCGCGCTCGCCGATCGGCTCGGTCCCCGGCCGGTCGCGCTCACGGGTGTCGCGTGCATTACGGTCGGTTTACTGGCGGCAAGCCGCGCCCAGTCGCTCGGTACGGTCGGCCTGTGCTACGGGCTGGGCGCGGGTGTGGGCGCCGGGCTCGCCTACGTGCCGGCCGTGGGCGCCGTGCAACGCTGGTTCGTGCGCCGGCGCGGGCTCGCGTCCGGGTTCGCCGTCACCGGCATCGGTGTGGGCACGCTGTTGCTGCCACTGGCGACACACGCGCTCGTCGACGGTCACGGCTGGCGCGTCACCATGGTGGTGCTGGCGGCCGTGACCGCGACGCTGGGCGGCGCCGGTGCGGTGCTGCTCGTCGCCGAGCCGGCGCGGCTCGGCCTGCATCCGGATGGCGAATCGGGGCTGCCCGCGGCAGGCCACCCTGACCGCGGCCCAGACTGGGTCGCGGCGATCCGGTCGGCACCGTTCCTGCAACTGTACGCGGCGCAGACGCTGACTACGCTCGGTTTGTTCATCCCTTTCGTGCACGTCGTACCGTACGCCGAGGATGCCGGTCTCGGACGCGATGCGGGCGTTGCGGCACTCGCCCTGATCGGCGTCGGCAGCACCTGCGGGCGCTTCCTGCTCGGCGGTCTTGCCGATCGCGCCGGTCGCCGGCCGACGCTGGCCGCGCTGTTCGCCGGTATCGGTGTCAGCATGCTGCTGTGGTCGCAAGCACGGGATCTGCTGGCGCTGCTGGTATTCGCACTGCTGTTCGGGACCTGCTATGGCGGCTACGTGGCGCTCATTCCCGCGCTCACCGCGGATTTCTTTCCGGGCCGCAACATCGGCGCGATCATCGGTGCGCAATACACGGCGGCGGGTGCGGGCAGCCTGGCGGGGCCGGTGCTGGCCGGGCTGGCCTACGACCTCGGCGCCGGTTACGCGCTGCCGCTCACCGCCGCCGCGGCGCTCGCCGTGGCGGGCGCAGTGCTGGTGTGGCGGTTGCCCGATCCCGGCGCGTGGCGTGCCCGGCGGGCTTACCTTGCCGGCGCCTGAGGGCTGCGGCTCAGCGTGCAGGGCGGCTGCGGCGCTGCTCGAGCACGGAAACCAGGGCCGGCATGGCGGCCAGGATCTCGTCGATGAGCTGCGCCGCGTAGTTACGGCAGGCGACCGGCTCGCTTTCCCAGAACGCAACCGCCTCGTGAACGTCGAGCAGCGGCTCGCTGCGGCCGTAGCAGATCTCCTTGAACAGCGGCACGTGCCGATCGAAAACGCGGGCGATGAAGTCGCGGTGATCGGTGCTCATGGCAATGACCAGCCCGCTGCCTTCGAGCAACGCGGCCGTCAGCCGCCGCGGCGCGTGCTTGCCGGCGTCGATACCGCGTTTTCTCAGCAGCTTCGTGATCATGGGACTCGCGCGGGTCTCGCCCGCCTCGGTACCGGCCGAGCCGACGCTCAGTGTGGCCTGCTTTCCGAGGGCATGGCGCAAGCCGTACTCCGCGGTGACGCTGCGGAACAGGTTGCCCGAGCACACGAACAGGACGGCCGGCGGGTCGTCGCCGCGCGGGTGGTCGAGATGGCGGGCGTAGCGCAATGGCCTTGCGGGGTGATCAGGCCGTAGCCGTCGGGATGAAACGCAGCGCGAGGCCGTTGTTGCACCAGCGCTGGCCGGTGGGTTGCGGGCCGTCGTCAAAGACGTGGCCCTGGTGTCCCGAGCACTTCACGCAATGGTACTCGGTGCGCGGCCAGACGAGCTTGTAGTCGGTCCGGGTGGCGACGTGGTCCGGGATGGTGGTGAAAAAGCTCGGCCAGCCCGTACCGCTGTCGAACTTCATCGCCGAGGTGAACAGCGGCAGGCTGCACGCGGCGCACACGAACACGCCCTGGCGCTTCTCGTCGTTGAGCGCACTGGAGTAGGGGCGTTCGGTGTCTTCCTCGAACAGCACCGCATAGGCGCGGCGACCGAGCTGGTCGCGCCAGGCGCGTTCGGTCTTGCGCACCTGGTCGGTCGTGGTCGCCACGTCGGCGCCCGGGGCGAGCAGCGACTGCCAGTTCGCCTGCAATCGCTCGATCGCGAACATGTCCGGACCGGCGCCAGCGGCGGCCCGCACGAGCGCCAGTGGGCTCAGGAAACCGGCGGGTACGCCCGCCAGGAAGCTGCGCCTGCGCATGGGATCACCTCGCTGTGTGTATTCATAGAGCCTCACCGGGGTCGAAAGTTCGCACTTTTGCACCACGCTGCGCCCGCGCGGCTGCGTCCGTGGCAGGCCCGGTCTCCAGTGGCCGGCACGCCCCCGCAGCGCTTCTCGCGGGCCCGCCCGGCACTTCAAGAATTTCCGCCCGGCGCCGATAGGAAGCCCGGGTGATCGCGGAGCAGCAGCGTCGATCGCCGTCGTCATTGTGGTCGAAAACGGACGGAGAGGACATGAACTTCCTGGTGGGTGCGCTCATCGTCATGGGCTGCGTCTTCGGCGGCTTCGTAATGTCGGGCGGCACGCTGCTGGCCCTGTGGCATCCGACCGAGCTGTTGGTGATCGGCGGCGCGGCGACGGGGGCCTTCGTCATCGCCAACCCCGGCAAGCTCATCAAGAAGGTGTTCGGTGGCCTGGGTACCCTGTTCAAAGGCTCCAAGTGCAGCAAGCAACTGTACCTCGACGGACTCGGGCTCATGTTCGACCTTCTCACCAAGGCGCGCAAGGACGGCCTGATGGCGCTCGAGAACGACGTCGAGGAGCCCGAGCAGAGCCCCATCTTTCAGAAATATCCCAGAATCCTTGGCGATCACCACGTGGTCGAGTTCATCTGCGACTACCTGCGGCTGATGGTCAGCGGCAACATGAACGCCTTCGAGCTCGAGAACCTGATGGACGTGGAGCTCGAGACGCACCACGAGGAGGGCCACGCGGCGCCGAGCGCCGTGACGCGCGTCGCCGACGCCCTGCCCGGCTTCGGCATCGTCGCCGCGGTGCTCGGTATCGTCATCACCATGTCCTCGCTCACGGCCGGGCCGGAGGTGATCGGTCACAAGGTCGCCACCGCGCTGGTCGGCACCTTCCTCGGCATCCTGCTCGCCTACGGCTTCGTCGGCCCGATGTCGACCTTCCTCGAGCACGTCGCCAAGGACGAGGCGCAGTTCATCAAATGCCTGAAGACCTGCCTGGTGGCCTCGCTGCAGGGTTACGCGCCCCAGGTTGCGGTGGAGTTCGGGCGCAAGGCGATTTTCTCGACCGAGCGGCCGGGTTTCCGCGAGCTCGAGGATCACGTCAAGCGCAAGAACTGACGCCACCGATAGCACCGATCGCGGGAAACCATGGCGATGCACGACCCAGCCCAGCCCATCATCGTCAAGAAAATCAAGAAGGGCGGGCATGCCCATCATGGCGGCGCCTGGAAGGTTGCGTTCGCCGACTTCGTGACGGCGATGATGGCCTTCTTCCTGCTACTGTGGCTGCTCGGCAACACTACCGACGAGCAGCGTCGGGGCATCTCCGATTACTTCAACGATCCGACCATCGTCGAGAACACGAGCGGCGCGAGTAATGCCGCCATCGACATGGGTGGTGGCATGAACATCCCCTCGGGTGCCGGCGAGAACCCCGACGAGCTGTTCCAGGCGCAGGGCGAGGTCTTCGACGCGGGCAAGCAATCCTTCGACGACGAGCCGAGCGAGGCCGAGCTCGCCGAACAGGCCGCCGAGGCGGACCGCCTGCGCCTCGAGCAGCTCAAGGACGAGCTCGAAGCGGCGATCGCGGCGTCCGAGCAGCTCGCGCAGTTCAAGGATCAGATCCTGCTCGACATCACTAGTGAAGGGCTGCGTGTCCAGATCGTCGACAAGGAGAACCGGCCGATGTTCGACCTGGGCAGCTCCCGGCTCAAGGACTACACCCGCGACATCCTGCGCGAGGTGGTGCAGGTCATCGACGCGGTGCCGAACCGCATCAGCATCTCCGGCCACACCGACCAGACCCCGTTCGCGGCGACCCGCGACGGTTACTCGAACTGGGAGCTGTCCGCGGATCGCGCCAATGCCGCGCGGCGCGAGTTCGTCGCCGCCGGCCTGCCGGAGGACAAGCTCGGCCGCATCGTCGGCCTGGCGTCCTCGGTGCTGTACGACAAGAGTGATCCCTTCAGCCCGGCGAACCGTCGCATCAGCATCATCGTCATGAACCGCGAAGCCGAGGCCGAGCTGAACGGGGAGGGCGGGCCGGTCAGCGCCGACGTCCCGGCCGCGGGCGGGTCTGGCGCCCCGGATCCCGCTGCGGCGGCTGTGCCCGAGCCGGCCGGCACCGTCACGCCCGGACAACCCGCGCCGGCGCCCAAACCCCTGGCCGCCCACTGAGCCGGCGCAGCAGGCGCGGTGATGGTTTCACAAACTCTCAGCCCTGGTTCCACTGCAGGATATCGCCGATCGGCTTGCGCTCGAGCCTGGGGACCTGCGCGCCGGCGGCGGGAAAGCCGACCGGGAACAGCAGCACCGCGCTTTCATTCGGTGGCCGCCGGAGCAACTCATTGAGGAACTGCATCGGGTTCGGCGTATGGGTCAGGGTGACCAGCCCCATGTGATGTACCGCGCTGATGAACAAACCCGCGCAGATGCCCACGCTTTCCTCGACGTAGTAGTTCTTGCGCCGCGACCCGTCCGGCGCCACCCGGTACCGTTGCCGGAACAGCACCACTACCCAGGGCGCGTCCGTGATGTGGGTCTTGATCCAGTCCGTGCCGAGCGGCGCCAGCTCACGGCGCCATTCGTCGGTCATGCGTTCGGTGTAGGACTTGTACTCCTCGGCCTCGGCTTCGGCTCGTATGCGGGCCTTGAGCGCCGGATCGTCGATGACCACGAACTGCCACGGCTGCTGGTGCGCCCCGGAGGGCGCCGTGTTCGCGGTCCGGATCGCATACTCGATCAGCTCCCGCGGCACCGCTTCGGTCGAGAAATGACGCGTGGTTCGCCGCCGCGCGCACTCTTCGTACCAGGCCCGCGCGCGTGCCAGCATCTGCTCCGGCGGCAGGCGCGTGTACGCGAGCGGTTCGAATTCGACCGCGGGCAGATCGGGGAACAGGCGGCGGTATTCGGTGTCGCTGTGCATGGGCGCGGATCCAGGGTTCGTGACCGGACGGACAGCGCCCGCATGTTAGCAGGCCGGCGCAAAACCATGCTCGCAAGTCGGCGACCGGCACACGGTCGTGCCGGCGTCCATCCGGCCCACACGCACCCGACGGATGGCGCGGGCAGGGGACCACATCGTCATCGCGGCAGGGTGCAAGAGCGCAGGGCAAATGTTTTCACCGTCCGGCCAGGCGACGCTGCGGCCGTTGTAAGCGGACAGTGGTCCCGACCGCTACCGGCCGCCGATCCGGCGGCGCGCTGCCCGGATCTCAGGCCAGGCGGCGTGCCGCCGGCGGTGCGAGCCAGCGTTGTACAGGTGCCGGTCGGCCGAAGAAATAGCCCTGGCCGAAGTCGAAGCCGATTTCGCGACACGCCAGCCATTCGCCCGCGCATTCCACGCCTTCGGCGATGCACGCGGTACCGAGGTTGTGGGCCATGCGCACGAGCGTCTGCAGCACATTGCGGTGGGTCGGTGTACGCCGGTGGATGTCGCGGATGAGGCTGATGTCGAATTTCAGAAACTCCGGTGGCACATCCGCCAGCTCGAGCAGGCGCGCCTGGCCGGCCCCGAAATCGTCGAACCCGAGCGCGACGTCCAGCTCCAGCAGCCGGTGGCGGAAATCCCGCAGTTGCCGCGGCAGCAGCACCGCCGTCTCGTAGGTTTCGAGCACCAGCGCCAGCTGCGGGTGCCGACTGCGGATCTGCTCGAGCGATGCCACCAGCCGGGCCAGGGCCGGGCCGCGCAATTCGGCGGGATGAACGTTCAGGAACAACCGTGGCTGTCCGGGCAGGCAGGTCGCGGCGGTTACGGCTACGGCGCGCATCAGCGCACTCAGCTCGGCAGCCGCTCCCGCGCGTTCGGCGATCGCGAGCAGCTCGGCGGGTGCGGTCGCTATGTCGGTCATCGCCCCGCGCGCGAACGCTTCGAACTGCCGCGCCGGCCCGCCGTCCGGCGCAGCAATCGGCTGGAACACGGCGCTGAGCGCCGCCCGGGTGAACAGACTCTGCAGCGCGCGCGGGACACCTGCGGCCGCCGGAGGCGATCCGCGTCCGGTTTCGGTGCGGCTGGTGACGTCTTCGTCGTGCGCGTTGCGTGCCCGGCCGACGACGAGTTCGCGCCCGGTGAGGTGTATGCGATCGCCCTCCTGCAGCGGTTGGCGGTCGCGGATGCGGGTGAAATTGACGTAGGTGCCGTTGCGGCTGTCGAGATCCCGGATCCACGGACCGTCGGGACCGAGGATGATCTCGGCGTGCACCGAGGAGATCGTCGGATCGGGCAGCGCCAGCTCGAGATCGCGGCGGCGGCCGATGCGAAAGGGGCTGCAATACAGGCTCACGCGCTGCGCCATGGCGTCAGCGTCGATACAGCCCTCCAGGTACCAGGTGCCGAGGTGGGATTGCCGATCCATACCGATTCATCGCCGGGTTGCCACCCGGGCTCGTCCCGCGTCGTTATATCGGCACAGACAAGGCGCGAGTCCAATGCGCGGCACGCGTCAACGGGCAATTGCCTGCCGGTTTTGTGACGGGTATCACACTCGAACCGGAATTGACGTTCCACGCGGCGGACGGGATCGCGCTGCGATTCGAACGCGCAGCGGCGCCGGGCGTGCCGGACGGATCCCGCGGCGTCAGGCCGGCAGCTCGGGTTGCGTGCTGCGGCCGTCGTCCCAGGCCGCGGCCGGCGCCGGCCGCCCGAACAAATAGCCCTGGGCGTATCGGAAGCCCATCTGCTGGCAGGTCTCCCACTCGGCCTGCTGCTCGATGCCTTCGGCAAGGCAGGTGATGCCCAGATCACAGGCCATGCGTACCAGCGTGTGCAGCAGCATCTGCTTGGCCGGGGATGCGACGTGGATGTTGCGCACCATGGCAATGTCGAACTTGAGGAAGTCGGGCGGGACGTCGACCAGCTCGAGCAGGCGCGCCTGGCCGGCACCGAAGTCGTCGTAGGCGAGGCCGATCCCCAGATCCCGCAGCAGCGTGCGCAGCTCGGCCATGTGGGCGCGATGGATCACGACTCCTTCGTGAACCTCGAATACCAGCTCGATCCGCGGCTGCTGGGCGCGCAGCTCGGCCAGGGTCGCCACCAGCGTCGCGACGCCGTCCCCGAGCAGCTCGGCCGGGTGGGTGTTGATGAACAGTGTGGTCGGTTTCGGCAGCGCGGCGGCATTGTCGATGCCGGCACGACGGAACACGCGGCTGAGCTCGGCTTCGCAGCGGGCCTGCGCCGCGATGCCGAACAGCTCGTAAGGCGCCGTCGGCAGCGCCGGGTGCGCACCCCGGCCCAGCACCTCGAACATGCGGGCGTCGCTCTCGTCGAGGGCCACGATGGGCTGGTAATGGGGCGTGACCGCGCCTTGGAGCAGCAACTCGCGCAGCGCCGGCAGCGCGGCCATCCCCGGCCGCATCAAGGTAGCCATGCCGACGTCGGTGATGCTGGTGACGTCATCCGCGTCGCGCATGCCCGCGCGCCGGCCCACCACGAATTCGTTGCGGGTCAGGTGAATCAGGTCGCCGGGATTGAGGCGCGTCGGCGCCTCGATGCGGGCGCGGTTGACGAAGGTGCCGTTGCGGCTGTTGCAGTCCGCGATCCAGGGCCCGTCGCGACGCAGCACGATCTCGGCATGGGTGCCGGAGATGTTCGAAAACGGCAGGCAGAGCTCCAGATCCGCGCGCCGGCCGATGCGAAATGGCGAGGTGACGAGCGATACGCGTCGCGGCACGCCGTCCGTGTCGATGCAGCCCTCGAGATACCACAGATCGTCTTTGGCCGCTGATTCCAAGTGCAAGCCCCATATCGACCCGGGTGACACACGCTGGCCGCGTGTTCCGCGCCCGCTCCCGGCCCGCCGCGGTTTCGTCTCGACGGCAAGTCTAAATCAGCGGGCCTGCGGCGGCGAGAACGACCCCCGCAGGATCTCGCCGCCGCCGCGGGCCCAGGCGTTACGGTGCGGGCGGCAACGATCCGAACGCCGGCGGGCGCGCAAGCGAGCATCGCCGCGACGGGATCGACTGCGTAATGGTCGAATCAGGGGAGCGAACCTGCAGCGGATCCGCCGGCGACGACGACATCCCCGATCGTCTGCCGATCATCTCCATGCCGTGCGGGCAGGTTGACGGCGTGGACGGGCCGGCGCCGATCGCAGCGCCGCATCCGGCCAGGAGATTGGCGCGCCCGGAGAGACTCGAACTCCCGACACCCAGGTTCGAAGCCTGGTGCTCTATCCAACTGAGCTACGGGCGCGTGCGGGCGATTCTACGCGAGCCCCGGGGTCAGGCGACAGCTTCGCCGCAGCGAGTCGCTGCGCGACCGGATCGTCACACCCGCAACGCACGGGAGATGCGGGCCGGTGGCTCACACCTGCACCGTCAGCAGGGTTTTCTCCAGCATCATGTGTGTGCCGTTGGTGAGGATGCGCCGGCCGCGCTCGTCCCGGAACGTCCACACGTTGATCGCCGGTGCCTCGGGTCGGCGCGGGATGTCGACGTTCATCGGGATCTCCTCGAAGTCGAACGACCGGCAGCGGTCCGCCAGGATGGCCGCGATGGAGCACCGGCTGAACTGGCTGTATTCGCGCCGCCAGATGCCGCGTGATTCAGGCCGGGAGTTGTCCATGAACACCGCCCGCAGCTCGATGTCATCGACGTTGAAGATGCCGTCCACCAGCAGCAAGCCACCGGGATTGACGAGCGAAAGCAGTTTCAGCAGCGGCTCCTCGGCACCGTCCATGACGGTCATCACATTGATGAAGCTGACGATGTCGAAGGTGCTGGTCAGAGCAAACAGATCACCGACTTCGAGCGCGATGCCGGCCATGGGCGGGTAGGCGCGACCGGCGGCGATGAATTCGGGGGTGAGGTCGTAACCCTGGAAACGCCAATGCGCGAAGCGCTGGCGCAGGTAATAGAGCAACTCGCCGTTCGCGCAGCCGATGTCGGCCATGTGATAAGCGTGATTCGAATCGGTGCGGCGCGCGAGCGTGTTGGCGATGAACTTGAACACTTCCTTCGGCTGTTCGAAGCGGTCGTGACGGACGTAGGGCGAGAGCTCCGGCAAGGGGAGGTAACCGGCTTGGGCAAAGGGATCGGGCATGAGCGAGGCCTCCTGTTCTCAAGGACTCGCGGCGTCGGCCGGCCAAGGCCAGTCCTGGATGAGAAAGCCGTCGATCTCCCAGCGACCGTTGCGCCGGGTCCAGATGTCCCGGTTGCGGAAACGCTCGCAAACCGCGTAGTACTCGGCAACGCTGATGCCGAGGTAGGCCGCGAAGGCTTCGATGTCGCGCTGCGGAGTCTCGTCGCCGAGCTGACGCAGGCGCTCGAGCGCCTGCTCGCGAGTCAGCCTGCCGTTGCGGATCTCCACCGACAGGTTGTCCCAGCTGCGGGTGATGCCGAACTTGTACCACTTGAGGTGGTGATGGATGGCGATGAAGTCGTCGTCGATGTTGACGTAGTCGTAGGTGCCCACGCGCGCGCCTTCCTCCCGGCTGCAAAAGCCGTGCGCGGTGGCGACGCGGTAGCTCTCCTGGACGTCCCAGTGGAAGTAGTAGCCGAGAAAAATCGCGCGCAGGTCGGCCTGTGCCAGCTCCGCCGCCGAGGGCGCGACATAGGGCATCAGCTCGCGCTCACTCAAATCCTCGTCGATCCAGTCGGCCGCGGTGGTGCCGTGGGTGACGCCGAAGCGATCCAGCCAGCGGCGGTTGACCTCGGCACCGGCGAGGCTCTCGTCCTCGGAGCCGTATTCGATGGCGCTGTTCTCGCCGTACACCACGAGCGGGATGTCGTAACGCAGCGCGAGGCGCAGCGGCATCGAGTAGATCGCCATGTGCGCCGGCAGGCCGCTGGTGCCGGTGCGGCGAAACGCGCGTTCGATGAACCGCCGTTCGACCGCGGGATTGACGCGCACGGCGACGTGGTCGACGCCGATGCGCACCAGGTTCTCGAGATTGCGCCGGCCGAGATCGGTCTGCCCGGCAACGACATAGGTCATCGTCAGCGGATGCAGTCCGGCGGCGAGGCACTTGACCACCTGCCAGTAGCTGTCCTTGCCGCCACTCACGGGGATGAGGCAGTCGTAGCCGTGGCTGTGCGATCGGGCGTGTTCGACCACGCGGGTGAACTCGGCGGCGCGCTCGGCCCAGTCCACCGAACGCTGTTTGCGGGCCACGCTGTGGCAGCCGTGGCACACGCCATCGGCGCCGATGGCGACGCCGGGGCGGGTGTCGGGCAGGATGCAGCGGCGGCAGTAGCGCACCTCAGCGCGTGCCCGTGACCGCGCCCAGCACCGCCTCGAGATAGCGCGGCACGCTGGAGTTGAGATTGCGATTGAGCACGCTGGGGGCGACCGGCACGATGTTGCTGTCTTCGTGCAGCAGCCCGGGATCGGCTTCCACGTGCGGCCGGCCTTCGGCGCCGTAGCTGTTGAAATGCATGCGCAAGTGCCGGAAGTCGAAGCTCTCCACGACATGCGCGTCGTCGAGAACGCCGAGGCGACGCAGGTCCGCGAGCCAGATCCGCTGCCAGTGTTCAGCGTTCGGCGTGCTATCACTGTCCGCCACCGGGAACGCGAACTCGAGCTGCAGTTGCGGCGCATCGGTACCGGCGAACCTGCCGGGGAAGCTGATGCGATCGATGTGCAGGGCGGGATCGCCGACGATGATCTCGTTGTAGCGGCTGCTCGCGGGCCGGTTCAGCGTGAAGCTGCCGAGCAGCAGGTTGTCGGTCGCCAGGTCCTGCCAGGGCAGGCCCAGGAGTTTGCACAGTCCGCCCCAGTGGCCGGCCCAGAACACGTGCGGTGCGGTGAGCCGGCGCCCCTGCGCCCGCACCCAGCGCACCGTATGTGCCCCGGCACCGATCTCGACGTGCAGGTCGGGGATGTCGATCAGTGTCTCGACATAGCGGGGATCGAGCGCTTCGGCGAAGGCCCGGGCGAATCCGGCGAAGCCGCCCTCGCTCGGGTACAGCACGTATTGCGGCTCGCCACGGCGCAGCCGGTCGTGAAAGCGGCGCGATTCTCCGGCGTCCGCGACGGGCCGCTCGACGCGCGGAAAGAACCAGGGATAGATGTTGGTGAGCAGGTGTTCCTCGCCGACGCCGAGCTGGCGGTGGCGCTGCTCGCAGCGGTAGGACGGCAGCACCTCGTCGAAGATGAGCGCCGCGTAGCCGGGGCCGTAGATCCGGGCGATGCGTTCGCGCGTGGGCGGCGCGGTGCCGAGGTCGTCGACCCGCAGGTCCGCAGGCAGCAGGGCCCGGATCGCGGCCGGCATCTGCGCCGGCAGCGGCGCATACGGCATGATCTCGCCGCGCAGGACGATGGCGCGTTCGAGCAGGGTGCGGCGCAGCCGCTCGCCGGTCATGCGGCTGAACAATCGCGTGGTGACGGGCGAACGCATGTAGTCGAGCACGTGCATGCCCATGTCGAAGGTACTGCCGTCCGGGCCGGCGAAGGAGGTGTTGATGCCGCCCAGGCGGCTGGAACGTTCCAGCAGCACGGTCCGGTAGCCGAGCTCACCGAGCAGCCAGGCGCTGATGAGGCCGGCCAGATTCGCGCCGATCACCAGCGCGTCGACTTCACGGATATTCGTGTCGGACATGTGCTCCCTCACGGTTCGTTGCCGGCCAGGTCCAGGGTGTGAACGCCCATGGACCGGTAGATGCGGGTGACGGGATCGGCATGCGCGGCCGATGGGATCAGGGCCTCGACCCGGATCCGCGGCTGCAGTCGCGGCAGGAAGATCAGCGCACTGGTCATGACCCCGACGACCAGCGTGTCGCGCAGGAAGGGCGCCAGGATCTCCACCGGCAGGCGCTGCGGGATCTCCACGCAGCGATCGCGGGGCAGCGCCAGACCCTGCGCCCGCGAGCGTGGATGGTGCTTGTACGCCAGCAGCTCCCCGCGTGCCGCACAGGCCTGCGCGCGCCGCTCCATGGCTGCGCGCAGCTCCGGGTGCCGGCGCAGGAACTCGTCGTGGGGCAGCAGCAGCACGAGGCCGACGCTGTCGAGATCCTCCGCAGCGAGCCCCGACCGGCGGATTGCGTCCGTGCAGGTGTCCAGCACCCGCGGATCATGCAACCAGGCGGGCTCGATGGCATGCAGCGTCTTCGGTGCCAGCTTGTCGTGGGCGAGCGCCGGCGCCATCACCCAGGCTTCGCGCACCGCGGCCGAGCCGCCGATCCGTCCCGGCCGGCCGGTGCGTACGCCGAAGCTCAGCCAGCGCCAGGCGGACACCGAGCCCGCCTTGAGGGCGTCGATCACGGTGCCCGCGGTGCCGGACGTGACGGTGTCGTTGCGATAGCTGCCCCAGCCATCGTCCACGTAGGTGCCGATGGCGCCGGGCGCGCCGCGCAGGGCGGCGTGGAACTCGGCCCGGTAGTCGTTACCGGTGACCACGTGGCCGGGTGCCAGATCCCGTGCGTAGCGGCTGATCGAGGCCAGCAGACGGCGGGCCCGGAGCAGTCGGTCCCGCGGCCGCAGGACCAGCTTCGGAAAGGAGGTCAACTCGGCGAACAGGCCGCAGGGACGGCTGCGCAGTGTTTCGACGAGGTACTCGCGGTGGTCTGCCCGCCAGTTCGTCTGCGCCAGCACGCAGCGGGCATCGCGAAACGGTCCGGCCGCCAGCGCCAGGCACCACAGGGTGTGGTGCGGCGACGAGGGCAGGAACAGCACGGTGCGCATGGTGGGATTATGCCCTGACGGCTCGCAGCGGGTGCCTAGTCGAGCAGATCCCAGGACACCGGTGTCCCGCGCGGGACGGCGCGACGCAGTCGCCGGCCGAGCACGGCGTCGAGGCAGCCGGGCGGCAGCCCGAGGCCGGGCCGGATCGCGCGCACGGTATCGGCCGTCAGCACGGCCCCGGCCGGCAGGTCCGCGGTGATGTAGAGCGAGCGGCGAAACACACGCGAGCCCTGCTCGGCGGCGGTGAGGCCGTAGTGGACCGTGCCCAGCGCCGCTCGTGCGCGCGCAGTCTCTTCGACCAGGCGTCGCAGCTCCTCGGGTTCCAGCGAGAACGCGGCGTCGACGCCACCGTCCGCGCGCGCCAGGGTGAGGTGTTTCTCGATGACCGTCGCGCCGAGCGCCACCGCGGCCACGGCGGCACCGATCCCGGCGGTGTGATCCGACAGACCCACTTCGCACCCGTAGCGCGCGCGCAGGTCCGGGAGGGTCGCGAGGTTCGAATCCGCCGGCGAGGCCGGGTAGCTCGACGTGCACTTGAGCAGCACGAGTTCCCGGCAGCCGGCCGCGCGCGCCGCGTCGACCGCCGCCGTGATCTCCTCCCGCGTGGCCATGCCGGTGGAGATGATCACCGGCTTGCCCGTGGTCGCGACGCGCCGGATCAGCGGCAGATCGACGTTTTCGAAGGACGCGATCTTGTAGCAGGGCACGTCGAGCTGCTCGAGAAAATCCACGGCGCTCGCGTCGAAGGGCGTGCTGAATGCCGCCATTCCCAGCGCCCGCGCACGGGCGAAGATCGTGGCGTGCCAGTCCCACGGTGTGTGCGCCTCCTGGTACAGGCGGTACAGGGACTTGCCTGCCCAGGGGCTGTCCGGATCGGCGATGAAGAATTCGTCACGGTCCAGATCGAGCGTCATGGTGTCGGCCGTGTAGGTCTGCAGCTTGATCGCCTGCACCCCCGCCGCCGCCGCGGCCTCGACGAGCCGCAGGGCGCGCTCGAGCGAGCCATTGTGATTGCCGGACAGCTCGGCGATCACCAGTGGGACGTGGTCCGGGCCGCATACGTGTCTGCCGATTCGGATCGTCACGGATTCAACACCTGTTCGTAGCTCCCCGCGCCCCGCGTGTAGCCGGCCGCGGCGAAAGCTTGCCGGGATACGTCGTTGTTCGCCAGAACCTGCGCCGTGATGCGCCGCAGATCGGGCCTGTGGCTGGACAGCCAGCGGCTGCCCGCCCGCAGCATGGCGGGTCCGTAGCCCCGGCCCGAGCAGCCGGGAACGAGATAGATCGAAACGTGCGCGGCCTGGCCGTCGCAGTCGTAACGCAGCACGCCGACCGGCCGATCCGCGTGCTCGGCGACGAGCAGCAGCCGCGCCGGATCCGCGAGCGCGGCGGCGAACCAGCGTGCGTGCGCCGCCGCCGGGATCGGATCGCCGTCGTGCGAGTAGCGCCGGACCCCGGGATCGTTGCGCCAGGCGAGCATGGCGTCGCGATCGGCAGGCGCGGCGCGCCGCAGCACGATCGGTGGCGGCAGCAGGATGCGCAGTACCCGTTCGGTGCCGCGACCGTCCACCTGTTCCAGGCAGCGCGCCGACATTGCTTGCAGCCGCTGCGGTGTCAGCGCGTCGAGCTGCGCCGCGATGGCGTCAGCGGAGGCCGATTCGCCCGCCATCACGATCGCCGCGCCGGCCGCCGCCATCGCCCCGGCACCGGCACGCTGGTTCCCGGCCACCGTCAGGATGAGACTCGGCAGGCCGACACAGGCACGTTCCCAGGTTGCCGTGCCGCCGGCGCCGACGGCGAAATCCGCCGCGACCATCCGTTCGGCGACGTCGTCGACGTCCTGGCAAAAGCGCAGCCGCGCGTCGCCGCGGCAGCGGGTCGCGATGATGTCGGCCTGCGGGTTCCCGGCGCCGACGACGACGTCGGTGAGCGGCGGCGGGTTGCGCAGGGTGAGCGCGTCGAGGACCTTCAGGGTGTAGCCGCCCGGGTCGGTGCCCCCGAGGAACACGAACAGCCGGCGCAGGTGGCCGTCGCGCCGGCGCAGCACCGCCCGTGCCGCGGCGAATTCCGGACGCAGCAATGCGTAGCGCGGCCCGAGCAGTCGCGCGCAACCGGGCGCCAGCCGGCGGATCCCGCCATCACGCTCCTCGGCGCCGAGGTTCTGATCGAGCAGGATATCGGCGTCGTGCGCACGCTCGGGCAGATCGTCGATGGCGGCGATGCGGCCGGCGAGCGCGCGCAGGGCGCGTTCCCAGTCCAGGTCCAGGGCGTAATGATCAACGACGAGCAGATCGACGCCGCCGAGCGCCTCGAGCAGCGTGCGTGTCGCGGCCGCGTCCTGCGCTTGGTCGACGGGCGCCGGTTCGGCGGTCGAGTCGCCGTCCCGCGCCGCGCGCGGGGACTCCAGGCGGTGTACGCGAAAGCCCCGCGCACGGATCGCGCCGATCATGTGACCGGGCAGTTCGCGACAGGCGAACTGCACCTCGACCGCGTGCGCCGCCAGCGCGCGGGCCAGGCACAGGCAACGCATGACGTGACCGCTGCCGATGTGCAGCGACGCGTCGGTGCGTATGAGCGCCCGCATCGGCACGGATCAGCGGACGCGGAACAGCGGCTCGAGCGGTTCGCAGCGCAGCCGGGCGCGCAGATCGCCCTGTTCCACGGCGGCCCGCAGCAACGGCAGCACCTGCGCGTAGGCCGCCAGCAGTGTGGCGATATCGGCTTCGGTGTGCGCGTAGCTCAGGTTGTGACCGGTATTGACCAGGATGCCGCGCGCGAACATCTCCTGCAGGTACAGCGTGCGCAGCTCCAGCGCCGTGCACGGACTCGCGTCTGCGAGCACGACGAAGGGCCAGGCCGGATGCCCGCACACGCTCACGAAGGCCTGCACGCGGTGCTGCGCGACCAATGCCGCGAGGCCCGCCAGCAACTGTTCGCCACGCGCGTGGATGGTCTGCAGGACGGGCTCGCGCCGGATCTTGGCGAGGACCGCCAGGGCGGCCGCCAGTGACAGCGTTTCACCGCCGAAGGTGAAGGAGAAGAAGATCTCCTCCATCCGACGCATGAACTCACGGCGGCCGGTGAGCACCGCGAGCGGGTAGCCGTTGGCCAGGCCCTTGCCGAAGGTGGCGAGATCGGGGGTGACGCCGAACAGCGCCTGGGCGCCGCCGGCGGCGAAGCGGAAACCGGTGATGGTTTCGTCGAACACCAGCAGCGCGCCGTGCTGGCGGGTCAGTGCGGCTACCGCCTCCAGGAAGCCCGGCCGTGGCCACTCATTGGTCATGGGTTCCAGGATCACCGCCGCGATCGCGCCTGCGAATTCGTCGAACAGGCGTGCCAGCGAGGGCAGATCGTTGTAGCGGAACCGGTGCGTCAGGGCGCGGGTCGAGCCTGGTACGCCGAGATCGCGCGTGGTCGAGCCGATGTACCAGTCCTGCCAGCCGTGGTAACCGCACACCGCCACGTGCTCGCGGCCGGTGCATGCACGCGCCAGGCGGATCGCACCGGCGGTGGCGTCGGATCCGTTCTTGCCGAAGCGCACCGCCTCCGCGCAGGGGACCATGTCGACGATCGCCTCGGCCACTTCCATCTCCAGGCGATGGGGCAGCGAGAAGCTGACACCGGACGCGATCTGGCGCAGCACCGCGGCATCGACGTCCGGATCCCGGTAGCCGAGCGAAATCGCCAGCAGCGCATTGATGAAATCGATGTATTCGTTGCCGTCCGCGTCCCATACGCGGGAACCCCGGCCGCGCTCCAGGAAATACGGCGATACACCCCATGGCAGAGCGACACGCGACTTGGAGAAGGTCTGCGAGCCGAGCGGTATCACCGCCTCGGCCCGCGCCAGCAGCTCCAGCGAGCGCCGGTAACGAACGCCGGGTGCGCGCACGTCGTTCTCGCCCGGCGCGGCGTGTCGGCGGCTCACGGTTCAGGCCTGCCGCGCATTGAGCGCCGCCAGTTCCGGACGGCTGTCGAGCAGACGCTGAACGTCTTCGCGGCCGAAGTCGGGTTTGTGCGGGTAGAGCGCCGCATAGACCGCGCGCACGAATTCCAGATCCTCGGGATAGTCCACGACCCAACGCTGCGCCGAGCGGTCCACGCTGTCACGGTACACGCCGCAGCGGCAGGTGCTGGCACTGCGGTAGAACCAGGGCGTGACGTGCTCGCGTTCGAACGGGAGCGTCGCCAGCCGCCAGGCGCGTTCCAGCGCCGGGAAGCGGAACACCTCGACGTCCAGGCCGTCCGGAAAACTGCGAACGTGGGCGTTGGAGGTGTAATCGTTGTCCTCGCGCAGGTGCTGATCGACCACGCCGTCCAGCAGTCGTGGATCGACCAGCGGGCAGTCGCCCGTGATGCGCACGACGTGCCGGGGCGCGTACGCGCGCGCGGCCTGGTAGTAGCGGTCCAGCACGTCGCTCAGACTGCCGCGGTAACAGCCGACGCCCAGCTCGCCACAGCAGTCGGCGATGGGCTGGTCGGAGCCATCGCTGCTGGTGGCCACGCACAGTGCGTCGAGGCGGGCGCGGCGGATACGCTCGATCTGGCGCGCCAGCAGCGGCCGGCCGAGCAGCGGGGCGAGAACCTTGCCCGGCAGGCGCGTGGACGACATGCGCGCCTGCACGATGCACAGCACGCCCGCGCTCACGCCGGCCACCTTGACGGGTCGAGCAGGGCGGCGTCATTCACGGCGAAGCGGTGATACCAGTGCGCCGGCAACCGGATCGACGCGGCGTCGAGCACCTCGTCGAGCTCGGTCGTGCTGGTGACGCCGACGATGGCGCAATCGATCTCCGGCACCGTCGCCGCGAAGCCGATGGCGGCCTGCAGCGGCGACAGACCCTCGGCGCCGGCCGCGGCGCGGAAAGCGCGCAGCAGCGTTCGCCAGGGATCCAGCCAGGCGGCGGGTGGGCCGTCGCCGGGCATGGCGAGCAGGCCCTGGAGCAGCAGCGAGCGGGCGTGGATCTCGACGCCCGCCGCGCGCAGGCGCTGCAACTGTCCGCCCCGCACCAGGCGCTGGTCCAGCAGGTTGAGCGGAAGCTGGACGATATCCAGGGCGTAGCGGGCCAGCAGCGCCTCGATTTCCTGCGCCGCGTAGACCGAGGCACCGATCGCCGCGACCTGCCCCTCGTGCTTCAGCGCGAGGAGGCCGGCGTATAGCTGCGCACCGCGCGTACCGAGCAGATCCGACGCATGGTGTACGAGCAGCGCGGCGAGGCGTGTGCGCCGCAGGCGCCGCAGTGATCGCGCCAGGGTGTCGCGGGCCCAGCGTTCGATGGCGGCGGTTTCCGCGATGTCTGCGGGCAGGCGTGGCAGCTTGGTCACGACGCGCAGCCGCTCCCCGGGCGCGAGCGCTGCGCCGAGGATCGACTCGGCGTCGCCGTAGTCGGCCGCGGTGTCGAACACCTGCACGCCGGCGGCAAATGCCCGGGCCACGATTGCGCACGCCCGATCCGCCGGTACCTGCCCGGCGTGGTTGGCGATGCCGTAGGGCATGCCGAGCTGGACCGTGCCCAGCCCGATTTTCATGGCGCCGCCAGCGCGCCTTGCAGGGTCTCGATCACGTGTTCCTGCCCGGCCTCGTCGAGCTGCGGATGCAGCGGCAGCGTCAACGCCCCGGCGTAGTAGCGTTCGGTCTGCGGGTAGTCTTCGCGCCGCAATCCCAGCCGCCGGTAATAGGGATGGCGGTACACGGGAATGTAGTGGACGTTGACACCGATACCGGCGGCCCGCATTGCCGTGTAGACGCTGCGCCGTTGCCCGGGCGCGAGCTGTACCACGTACAGGTGCCAGGCCGGGTCGGTGTGCGCCGCGATCACCGGACGTCGCAGGGGCAGCGCGGCGAGGCGCCGGTCGTAGCGGGCGGCGAGCGCGCGGCGGCGATCGAGGAAAGCGTCTATGCGCCGCAGCTGACTGAGGCCGAGCGCGGCCTGAATGTCCGTCATGCGGAAATTGTGGCCGAGCGCGATCTGCTCGTAGTACCAGCCGCCTTCGCTGTCGTTCTCCATCTGCGCCGGCTCGCGGGTGATGCCGTGCGAGCGCAGCGATTGCAGACGTCGTGCCAGTGCCGGATCGGGCGTCGTGACCATGCCGCCTTCGCCGGTGGTGATCAGCTTGACCGCGTGAAAGCTGAACACCGCCATCTGCGCGTAACGGCAGTCGCCGATGCGCGTGCCCCGGTAGCGGGCACCCAGGGCATGCGCGGCGTCTTCGATCACGGCAATGCCGTAGCGCTGCGCGAGCGCGCCGATCGCCTCCATGTCACAGGGCTGGCCGGCGAAGTGCACGGGGACCAGTACCCGCGGCAACCGGCCTGCGGCGGCTGCGCGCTCGAGCTTCGCCGCCAGGCGCCGTGGGCACAGGTTGCCGGTGTCGGGGTCGACATCGACGAAATCGACCTGCGCCCCGCAATGGCGGGCGCAGTTGGCGGTCGCGACGAAGGTGTTCGGTGAGGTCCACAGGCAGTCCCCGGGACCGAGATCCAGTGCGCGGCAGGCGAGGTGCAGGGCCGAGCTGGCGCTGTTGACCGCCACCGCGTGCGCCACGCCGCAGTACCCGGCCACGGCCGACTCGAAGGCCGGCACGACCGGGCCCTGGGTCAGGAAATCCGACTCGAGCACCGCCGCGACGGCCGCGACATCGTCCGCCGAAATCCACTGCCGGCCGTAGGGGATCACGACATCGCCCGGTGGTTGAACGCGCCGATCTCCCCGGGTGCCAGAAACCACGGATTGGTGCCGGACTGGTACTCGAAGTTCTCGGGCACCGCCAGGCCTTGCTCGCCGAGCGCGTTGAGTTCGAAACAGTTGCCGTTGGGTGAGCTGATAAAACGGATCGCCGGGCGGATGACGTAATGATCGTCGAATTCGAGCGTCAGGTGTGAATCATCCCGGGGGCACATCACTTCGTGCAGTTTTTCGCCGGGACGGATACCGGTGTAGCGCAGCGCCAGCCGTGGTGCCATCGCGTGCGCGAGATCGACGATGCGTATGGACGGGATCCTGGGCACGAAAATCTCACCACCGTACATGCGCCCGAAGGAGCGCACGACGTGATCCACACCCTGCTGCAGCGAGATCCAGAACCGCGTCATGGCTTCGTGCGTGACCGGCAGGTGATCGCTGCCCTGGTCGATCAGGGACTGGAAATAAGGCACGACGGAGCCGCGTGAGCCGACGACGTTGCCGTAGCGCACGACCGCAAAGCGCGTGGGCGCCTTGCCGGCGACGTTGTTCGCGGCGACGAACAGCTTGTCGGCGCACAGCTTGGTGGCGCCGTAGAGATTGATCGGGTTCGCGGCCTTGTCCGTCGACAGCGCGATGACCTTTTTCACGTTGTTGGCGAGCGCGGCGTCGATGACGTTGCCGGCGCCGTGGACGTTGGTCTTGATGCACTCCATCGGATTGTACTCGGCCGCCGGCACCTGCTTGAGCGCCGCGGCGTGAACCACGTAGTCCACGTCGACCATGGCCTGGCGCAGGCGATCGCGGTCGCGCACGTCGCCGATGAAATAGCGCATGCACGGCGCGTCGAATCGCTGCGACATGTCGAACTGCTTGAGCTCGTCACGCGAAAACACGATCAGGCGTCGTGGCTGGCAGCGCTCGAGCAGCGTCGCAACGAAGCGCTGGCCGAATGACCCGGTGCCGCCCGTGACGAGGACGGACCGGTCGTCGAACATCGAGATCACGGCTCAGTCCGCCCGCAGGACCCGGTACGGGCCGCCGGCGCCGCAACGCCCTGTGCGCCGTTCCGATCGTAAACGGTGTCGATGTACCTCTGGTTCCGCATGGACCCTCCCATTGTGGGGTCCATTGTCGCAAGTGTGCGCCGAAAACCCTACCGCAGCGATCGGCGCCGGCGGTCGGCCGCAGTGTGCCGGGCGGCTCCCCGGCGGGGCGATGGTTTCGCAAGGTCTCAGTCGTAGCGCTCGAGCTCGAGCCGGTAGTCCCCGTTGTGCAGAAACACGCTGTCGGTCGTCTCGTGGCGGACCGATTTGACCAGACCGACGTCGGGCGCATACCACTCGACGTGCTCGACCGCGACCGTCGCCCGGGCGTTGCCGCGGTCGACCGGCACGGCGGCCGTGCCGGCGCCGCGGATCCGCAGGCAGTGCGCGAAGGTTCCCGCCGCGACCGTGACGGTGTCATCGAGCGCTTCCAGCGTGTAATCGATGTCCACCGGCAGGTGGCGCGGAGCGAGCCGATCCTCGCGGGCAAAGGTACGGCTCTCGACCAGCCGCAGTCGGCTCGTCAGCGTCCAGCGGCGGCCAATCTCGGCCGGCAGGGGCAGCACCAGCTGGCCCGGCGGATCGGCTTGCGCGTTCAGCTTGCCGGCGACGCGGGTCGCGACCCGGACCACGCCCGTGGCCGTGCGCCGGTAATAGCGGGTGTCGCCGGTCTGCTCGCGCCGCGCGTGCACACGTTCCCCGGCGAAGGTTCCCGCGCCGAGGTTACGGACCACGAGCTTGTGTTCGTGGACTTCTCCCAGGGTGCGCAGCTCGAGTCGATACTGCCAGCCACGGCCGGCACCGAGCGGGTAGTAGTCGTGCCCGGCGTCCGTGCAGGCGGTGACGAGCAGGGCGAGGACCATAGCCGGCGGAACGCGGCCGCAGCGCGCGGGATTCATCCGTCGGCACCATAGCGCAGCGCCCGGCATCCGCCCAGCGCCGCGTCCCGACGCCGTGGTCCGGAAATGAAAAAGCCCGGCGGCCTACAGGCTGGCGCGCCGGGCGAAGCGCGCTGGCTGCGCGCGAGGGGAGGTCACACCAGACATGCATCGTTCATCGGTTGGCGGCTCCGGCATGGGTGTAGAGCATGCCCTCGAGCTCGCCGTTATCGGTGAGCACCAGTCGCAGCAGCACCCGCGTGCGGATGCGGCGCGCGCGATCGAATACCTCGTCGACGACCGGGAAGGGTACGAAGCGGCCGTCGGCATCCCGGTAACCGCCGAAGGCGGGTTGCGGAAACGGGTAGCTGTCGAGCAGATTCATCACGGCGCTCTCGTACGTTGACCTTGGTCCTGACAAATGCAAGGTCCATACCAGATCTCGCCAAGTCACTGATTTGCCGGCGGGCGCTGTGATGGGTGCCCATCCCGGGTGCGCGGACGGCGACGCGGGTCGCAGCATCGGCGGCGGAATTCTGACGCTCATCGGCCGATCCCGGCCGCTGCCGCTGCATCAGTGTCGGGTGGAGGCGACGCGCGCCGGCGCCGGTCGGCGCCAGGAGCCGAGGGCAATGATCAGGACGTTCAGGCCCAGGCCATACAGCCCGGGATGCAGCCCGGCGATCTTGCCGTGGTGGACGAAACCGAACGGGCCGAAGGCCAGTGCGAGCGCCGCGACGACGCCGGCGAGCAGGCCGGCCAGCGTGGGTCCGGCGCGCAGTCCGGGCCAGCGCACGCCGAGGAAAAACGCCGGCGCGAGCTGCACCAGCAGGTCGAACTTGCGGTCGAGCAGATCGATGAGCGAGGCGTGGTCCCTGAGCGCGATCGCGAATCCCACCAGCACCGCGATCAGCGCCCAGGAGCAGACCTTGCCCACGCGCGTCAGCTCCGCCTGCGAGGCCCGCGGCCGCAGCAGCGGCCGGTACAGGTCGTTGGTGAGCATCGAGGAAATCGATAACAGCGCCGAGTCGGCGGTGGACATCATCGCCGCCAGCACGGCGGCGATGAGCAGCACGACGAAGGCGTGGCCGAGCGCCGATGCCTGCTCGATATCGCGCAGCACGATGGCGAAGATCCGATCGGTGTCCGGACCGCTGAGCCCGGGGAAGTGCGCGATGCCGACGATGCCGACCAGCAGCGCCATCAGCGTCATCGGCAGGGGCAGGAAGGCCATGACCGCGAGGCTGCGGCGCAGCGCGCGCGCGGAGCCGGCGGCGTAGATGCGCTGGATCGCCTGCGGGTACAGCGAGGCGCCCAGACCGAACATGAGCACGTAGGACAGCCACGAGCGCAGCTGGTCGCCGCCCGGCGGCACGATCTTCGACGCCTGCTGCGGATCGTTGCTGCCGAGCAGCATGCGGGTCGCGTCGCCGATGGAGCCGTAGCGCTGATGCACCATGAAATAGATGAAAATGATGCCGGCGAATATGAGCGCGCCCTGGATGGCGTCGGTCCACGCGACGGCCCGCATCCCGCCTAGGGTTCCGTACACGACCATGATCAGCGCCAGTGCAACGACCCCGTAGTGGTAGGCGGCGGCGGTGTCATCGGGCGCCAGTCCCTCCATCGCCCGGCCGATCGCCATCAGCTGGGCCAGCAGGTAGTTGCTGAGCGCGATGACCATGATCGCCGAGGCGGTGATCGTCAGCGCGCGCGTGGCGAAACGGTCGTGGAGGAAATCCGCCGGCGTGATGAAATTGCGTTCCCGTGCGAGCCGGTGCAGTTGCGGCGCCAGCAGCAGGTAGAACGCGATCACGGCAATCATGAAGTGCAGGCTCATCACCCACACGTAACCCTGGCGGTAGACGTTGCCGGTGAAGGCGAAGAAGGTGTTGCCGCTGTACTGGGTCGCGAACAGCGTCATCAGCAGCACGACGCTGCCCAGACCCCGGCCACCCAGGTAGAAATCGGCGAGCGAGCGCTCGCGCCTGGCGCGCATGCCGGCGAATCCGACCAGGATCATGGATACGAGGTAGGCGCCGATGAACGCCCAGCCGCCGGCGCCGAGCGCAAAGCGGTCAGTCATCGCCGTCGCTCTCGCCGGGCCAGCGGCGTGACAGCAGCCAGGCGCTGAAGATGGCCACGACCAGCGCTACGGCAATGGCCATGGCCACCCAGGCGGGGATCCCGAGCACGAGGGTCTCGTCGCCATCCGGCCAGTACCATGGAACGCCCGCGGCGAGCAGCGCGAGATAAACCAGAGCGGACCAGGGTGGCAGCGGGCCCGCGGGTTTGCTCATGCGGTGCGCGGGGGCCGTGGTCCGGTCAATGTGCCACCGGACGTTTCAGCGCCTCGATCGCGCGTTCGAGGCCGTCGAGCGTGAGCGGAAACATCCGTTCCTTCATGATCTCGCGCAGCATGCGGATCGACGCGGTGTGGTCCCAGTGCGTGTCCGGCACGGGATTGAGCCAGATCGCGTGCGGATAGGCGCCGAGCAAGCGCTCCATCCAGGCGAGACCCGGCTCCTCGTTCCAGTGCTCGACGCTGCCGCCCGCCATCATGATCTCGTAGGG
The DNA here is from genome assembly GCA_020850735.1 of Gammaproteobacteria bacterium. Taxonomy (GTDB): domain Bacteria; phylum Pseudomonadota; class Gammaproteobacteria; order JADZEE01; family JADZEE01; genus JADZEE01. The sequence goes on from JADZEE010000001.1 coordinate 190,347, forward strand.
GCTCATCGACGCGTCGCCGACCAGCACGACACGGTGATCGTGGCCGTAGGTGTTCAGCAGTTGCATGGTCGGCAGCCGTTCGGCGTGGCGGCGCTGATTGTCGCGCCAAACGGATTCGTACACGCAGTTGTGAAAGTAGAAATACTCCAGGTGCTTGAACTCCGAACGCGCTGCCGAGAACAGCTCTTCGCACAGCTTCACGTGCGGGTTCATGGAGCCGCCGACGTCGAGGAACAACAGAACCTTCACGGCGTTGTGGCGCTCGGGAACCATGCGGATGTCGAGCAAGCCGGCGTTTCGCGCCGTCGAGCCGATGGTGTCGTCGAGATCGAGCTCTTCGGCCGCACCCTCACGCGCGAAGCGGCGCAGTCGACGCAGTGCGATCTTGATGTTGCGAGTGCCGAGTTCGACGGCATCGTCGAGGTTGCGGTACTCGCGCCGGTCCCACACCTTCACTGCGCGACCCTGTCGGCCCTCGTCCTGACCGACGCGCACGCCCTCGGGGTTGTAGCCGTAGGCGCCGAACGGCGAGCTGCCGCCGGTGCCGATCCATTTCGAACCGCCGTGATGCGCCTCGCGCTGCTCGGCGAGGCGCTGGCGCAGCGTCTCCATGAGCTTGTCCCAGCCGCCGAGCGCCTCGATGGCCGCCTTGTCCTGCGGCGAGAGCTCGAGTTGTGCCTGTTTGCGCAGCCATTCCAGGGGGATCTCCCCGACGACCTCGTCGAACAAAGCCTCCAGACCCTGGAAGTAGGCGCCGAAGATCCGGTCGAAGCGATCGAAGTGCCGTTCGTCCTTCACCAGCGCGGCACGGGCGAGAAAATAGAACTCTTCGGCGTCGAGTACGACCACCCCTTTGTGCAGCGCGTCGAGCAGGGACAGGAACTCGGTAAGCGACACCGGAATGCCGCCCTCGCGCAGCTCGTAGAAGAATTCGACCAGCATGGCGCCTGCTCGCGCGGGCGGGACGGGCGATCGCCGGGGGCGGGATCCCCCCGGCCTAGTTCCTGGCGCCCTGGCGCCGGCTCATGAACACGAGCCGCTCGAACAGGTGCATGTCCTGCTCGTTCTTGAGCAGCGCGCCGTAGAGCTTGGGCAGCGCCCTGCGCGTGTCCTGGTCGCGCAAGGTCTCGGCGGGAACGTCTTCGGCGACCAGGATCTTGATCCAGTCCAGCAGCTCCGAAGTCGTGGGTTTTTTCTTCAGGCCCGGGATCTCGCGCAGTTCGAAGAAGCAGTCCAGAGCCTCGCGCAGCAGACTTTTTTTCAGGTCGGGGAAGTGCACGTCGATTATCTGCTCCATCGTCTCCCGGTCCGGAAAGCGGATGTAGTGAAAGAAACACCGGCGCAGGAACGCGTCCGGAAGCTCTTTCTCGTTGTTGCTGGTGACGATGACGATGGGACGGTTGCGTGCTTTGACCAGGGCCTTGGTTTCGTAGACGAAGAACTCCATCCGGTCGAGCTCCTGGAGCAGATCGTTCGGGAACTCGATGTCCGCCTTGTCGATTTCGTCGATCAGCAGCACCGCCTGCTCCGGTGCGGCGAACGCCTCCCAGAGTTTGCCGCGGACGATGTAGTTGGCGATGTCGTGCACGCGATTATCGCCGAGCTGCGAGTCGCGCAGGCGCGCCACGGCGTCGTACTCGTACAGGCCCTGGCGCGCCTTGGTGGTGGATTTGACGTGCCACTCGATGAGCGGTTTGCCGAGGGCCTGGGCGACCTCGGCGGCGAGCATCGTCTTGCCGGTGCCGGGTTCACCCTTGATGAGCAGCGGACGGGCGACGGTGATCGCCGCGTTCACCGCGGTCATGAGATCCTCCGTGGCGACGTAGCGCTCCGTACCCTGGAAACGATTTGCGGTCATGCAAGGTCTCTCGCGCGGTGCGGGTGCCCCGCGGTTGCACTAGTGTATCAGCTCGCGCGGCGGTGACTTCACGCCGGGCCGCCGCGGCGGCGATCGGCACGCCGGTGGTCAGTCGAGCCAGCCGCCGGTGGCCTGCAGGGGCCGCGGATCGCCGGCGCGCGTGATCCATACCGCGAGGGCGCGGCGGACCGCGCGCTCGCGCTCGCGCGGCAGCGCCGTGGTGACCCTGTGTTCGCCCCCGACCGGCAGGAGCGGCGCCGTGCCCAGCCCGATGACGGCAAAGTCGTGCGCGAGCTCGCGGCCGACGTTCTCGCCGCGCTGCACCCGGGTGCGCAGATCGAAACCGAGTATGGCGACGTGCGCGACGTAGTCGCCTTCCTCGGGCTGCGCGTGCGGGACGAAACTGACGCGCGCTGCGCCGTCATCGACGTGCACCCGCAGCTCGCCGGGCATCCCGGCCGGGCCGCGCGGCAGACTCTCGCCCCTGAACCAGCCGCGCCACTCCTGGCCCTGCCACAGGAAGCCGGGCGTGTAGACGGTCTTGAGGCTCCCGGCACGGCGGTAGTCGCGCTGGCGGTCGCTGAACTCCCGCGTCGACAGCCGATCCGGCCAGCCCAGCCCGTTCCAGTAATCCACGTGAAAGGCAATCGGCACGAAGCGCAGCCATAGCTGCGGGTCGCTCTGCAAGCCGCTCAGCCAGCGGTCCGCGGGCGGGCAACTGCTGCATCCTTCCGAGGTATACAACTCGAGCAAGGGCACAGAATCGGGTCCGCTCGCAAACGACGCCGCCTGGGCCGGAACCGCGAGCGCGACCAGCGCGGCGAGCACGGTCACCGCCGTCGCAGGTGCGGAACGCGGCGTCAGCTGTGCCCTGCCGTGCCTGTGAACGCGGCTGTCGGTCATCTGATGGGTCGGACCGCATTCGCATCGACGCGTTCCCGTTGTGCGCTGATCCGTCGCCGGGGTATAAACCCGCCATGCATCGATCGTCCGTGTCCTGGCCGGTAACACTGGTCCTCGCGGCCACCTTGGGGGGCGTGCCGGCAGCGTACGCGCAGCCGGCACCCGTCCAGGAGGAGCAGGAGGTTCTGCGCGGCGGTGAGCTGCTGAGCGCGTGTCGCGGCGGCGAGTCGCTGTGCGCGAGCTTCATTGCCGGACTGGTACAGACGGTCTCCGCGCTCCAGGACATGGGCGCTGCGCCCGCCGTTTTCTGCGTCGATCCGGCGCAGGTACCGTTCGAGGACGTGCGCACCCGGGTGGTCGTATGGCTCGAGCAGCACGCCGGACGGTTGGACGAGGCGGCCTACGTGCTCGCAACCGAGGCTCTCGCGCGGGAGTATCCCTGCCGGCAAAGTCAGGACGTTTGAACGGCCGCCGGGCCCGGCGGTTTACGCGTCGGTGTCGAGCACCGCCGCGAGTTCCTCGAGCAGCGCCTGGTCGTGCGCCGAGGTGGACTTGCGGGCGACGTCGGCGCTGCGCTTGATACGGTCCGAGATCTCGATCTGCTCCTTGATCTTGTCGCGTCCCAGGGTCGAGCTCTGCAGTCGTTCCTGTTCCGCGATCCATTCCTCGAGCTCGTTGCGGAACACGTCGTCGAGCTTGCCCTGACTCTCGTAGGTCCGTTCCAGGCGTTCTTCGTTGGCGCGCTGGCGCGCCTCCACGTCGACCCGCGCGCGCTCGGCCTGCTCGAGTTGACGCGCTGCTGCCGCGGCACGCGCTTCCACCGCTTCGATTTCAGCCCGCAGCGCGCTTTCGCGGCCGCTGGTTTGCGCGGCGGCAGCGACGGATCGCTCCCGCTCGGTGGCCAGCACGGCGCGCTGCGTTTCGAGCTCGCGCTGTGCCTTTTCCGCGGCCTCGCGTGCTTTCTGCGTTTCAATTCGCGCCGCCGCAATGCGCTCCGCTTCCTTTTTCAGGCGCAGTCGTTCGCGCTCAATCTTGGCGTATTCGGCGGCGCGCACCTTGTCGTGCTGCTGCTTGAACTCGCTGATGATGTTTTCAGCTTCGGCCTGCGCGGCCTCGCGCGCGGCCTGCGCGGCCGCCCGTTCGCGCCGGGTCTGCTCGAGCTCGTGTGCCGTGCGGGCGAACTCGGCTTCGAGCTTGCGCCGCTCGGCGGCGAGGGTGCGGCGCGCGGACTCCTGCAGCTCTTTCTCGCGCTCGTTCTGCTCCGCGAGCAAGCGCTCCGCCTCTGATTCGAGCGCCTGTTCCTTGCGCAGCGCCTCCTCGAGGCGGCGATGGGTGTCCGCGGATTGCGCCTCGAGGCGCTCGCGCTCGCTTGCGAGGTTGACTTCAGCCTCGGCCTTGAGACGCTGAATGTTCTCGATCTCCTCGGTATTACGTCGATACACGTCCTGCAACCTAGCCTCTTCGGCCTGCATGCGTGCCGCGGCTTCGGCATGCAGGCGCTTGATGCGTTCCTCTTCCGCGCTGCGCCGGCGTTCCGCCTCGGATTCGGCGCGCTGCTTCGCCACCTCGATCTCGCCCTGCAGCCGCTGCGCCGCCCGCAGCATCTCCTCGGCCTTGCGCGCCTGGGCCTCGACCCGTTCGCGTTCGCTGCGCAGCTTCTCGGCCACGAATCTCTCCGCCTCGCGTTTGGCTTTCTCGGCCTCCTGCTTGAGCCGCTGGGCCTCGGCAAGCTGCAGGGACGCGCGGGCGAGCTCGGCCTTGAGCGCCGAGGCTCGCACTTCTGCGTCGAGATCCTCGTCCGCGTCCCGGGATCTGCGGTCGGCGGCGCTGACCGGCTCCGATTCGGGTGCGACCGGCGCGGGCGCCGTGGGGGCGGCCGCAGTGGCGGCGGGCGGCGGCGACGTGGTCTTCGGCGTCACGGGCGGCTCGGGCGCGGCTGCGGCCGCAGGCGGGGCGGGTCGCGCCTGCGCCGGTTTGACGTCGATTCCGGCGACGCAGCCGGCATCGACGTAATGGGCGTCGAAGCCGCGTTCGGTCAGCAGGAAAGCGGCCACCGAGCTGCGCCCACCGCTGTCGCAGTACGCCACATAGGCGCGCTGCGGATCGAGCTCTTCGGACTTCAGACGCAGCAGATTCAGGGGCACGTTGACGCTGTCCGGCAGACCGTTCTCCCGATGTTCCTCGGGCTGACGCACGTCGAGCCACACCGCACCTGCGGCGACGAGCTGGCAGGCCTGCTCGTAACTCACCGAATGCAGCACGGGCTTTTTTATCAGCTCGATGAAATCCTGTTTGGTCAGGCGCACGAGCTCACCGTCCGTGAGCATGCGCACGCTGGCGTTGCGGCGCGAATCCGCCACCAGCGCCTCCTCGCCGAAGCTGTCGCCGGGGCGCAGCTCGGCCAGGCGGATCTCGTTGCTGCCACTGCTGGTCCTGCGCGTGACCTCGCAGCGTCCGCGCTGAACGATATAGTAGTAGTCACCCGGATCGCCCTGGCGTACCACCACGTCGCCCTGCTTCATTTCGACCGATTCCATCGTGTCCAGCAGGCGCTGGATGTTGGAGGGCGGCACACGCGAAAACAGCTCGGACTGGAGCAGTGCGGTAAGCCAGTCGCCGCCGTCGTCGACCTCGATCTCGGTGACCTCGATGGCCGCCGCCGGCGCGGATGTCTTGTCCTCGATGGTGAGTAGTCTTTCGAGCAATCCGCGATCGACGCGCAGCACGGTCACCGGTGTGCGTGCCCTGGCCGAAAGCTGCCGGGGCTGCAGCTGCGCGAGAGCGTTGAAGGCTGGTCCGGTGCCGCCTTCTACTTCCTTGATCAATTGATCGTCGGCGTACAGATCGAGGTGGCCCTCGAGGAGATAAAAGGAGTAAGCGTCGCGGTCACCCTGCCGGAACACGTACTCCTTTTTCTTGAATTGAAGGACGTCAGCGCCCTTGAGCAGCTGGTCCTGGTGTTTGGGCGGCAGGCTGTTGATGGGAACCAGCAGCCGCATCAGGTCGTGAAAACGCTCGTGGAGCTCGGACATCAGCGGGTCCGCTTCAGGATTCCCGTGCGGGTTCTGGTCGGGGTGGAGTCAGTGTGCGCGACTAGATTAACACCAATACCCGACGGGTCTCGACAGGCGTCGCCGCACGCTCCGACTGGTGTCGTCTCAGGCATCTAGGTCCGGAATCAGCATGCTCTTGTAGCGTTCGATCTGGTCCTTGAGAAACAGCTTGCGCTTTTTCAGCCTGCGCAGCTGGAGCTGATCGACGTGCACCGCCTCGCTCAGGCGTTCGACGACGTCGTCGAGCGCCCGGTGCTCGAGCTGGAGTTCCTGCAGCCGGGCCTTGATTCTCGTGTTGCGCTCGTCGTCCATGCAGGTCGTCCTGGCGGCTGCGCCGCGACCGGGACCCGGTACGTTCGGGGCGCGGTGCGCTGCCGGGAGCCGCCGGCCGCAGCGGCGCCATAGTCTGCCGCGCGGGCGCCCCGCGCGCCATGGCCGTGCAGGCATGCCGGGCGATTTGCCGCCGGGCACACCAAATGTCAGGAGAAAATCCAATTCGAGTCAATAGCTTATGATTTTTGAAGAACTTGCGTGATCACAGTCACAATCGCTCGTCAGGATCGTGGCGCGGTAAAATTACATTGCTTTACTGTTCGCGTCCCCGTCCCGTTGCCGCCCGCTGCGGTGACGGCCCCCGGCCCGGGGGCCGGCAGTGGCGAACGATCGGCCCGCGAGAGGACTGCATGTCAGGTATGGTGGTTCGAGACATCGATCAGTTCGAAACAGCGTTGCGCCAGCTCGTGCCGCTGAATACGCTGTCGCCGGCGCAGTTCGACCGGATCATGCAGCAGTCAGCATTGCTGGAATTCCGCAGCGGGCAGCACATTTTTCGCCAGGGCGACCGCGACGATCACTCCTTCTATCTGCTCGAAGGCGAGATCGAGCTGCTCGCCGACGGTGAGCGGGTGCAGCACATACGTGGTGGTACGGAGCGGGCGGCCCGCGCGCTCGCGCAGCTCCAGCCCCGGCAGATGTCGGCCAAGGCGCGCGGCAAGTGCACGGTGCTGCGCGTGGATTCGCGCCTGCTAGACGGTCTCGCCCGCGCTCCGGAGGCGCTTGACGACGCCCTCGCGGTCGAGGTTCACGAGCTCGACGGCGGCGACGACATCGACTGGATGACGCGCATGCTCCAGTCTGCGCTGTTCGCGCAGGTGCCGGCGGCGAATATTCAGCGCATTTTCAGTTGCATGGAAGCGGTCGAGGTCAAGGCCGGCGACGCCGTCATCCAGCAGGGCGCGACCGGCGACTACTATTACATCATCCGCCAGGGGCGCTGCGCGGTGACACGCAAGACATCGGCTGGCGGGCCGCCGATCGTCCTCGCCGAGCTGCATCCCGGTGACGGTTTCGGCGAGGAGGCGCTCATCGCCGACGCGCGGCGCAACGCCACGGTCACCATGCTCAGCGACGGCGAGCTGATGCGGCTGCACAAGGAGCACTTCGTGGAGCTCATCCGCGACCCGCTGCTCACCAGTGTCCGTTTCGCGGACGCACGGGCCGCGGTCGCCGCCGGTGCCATCTGGCTGGACGTGCGCTTCAACGACGAGCATGCGCGCGCGGCGCTGCCGGGCAGCTTGAATCTGCCACTCAACGTATTGCGCCTGCAATGCGAGCGCCTGCCACGCGACCGTCGCTACGTCGTCTACTGTGACAATGGCCAGCGCAGCTCGGTGGGCGCCTTCCTGCTGGTCGAGCGCGGTCTGGACGCCGTTTACGTCGACGGTGGTGTCGGCCGGGAGCTGGACGGTGTCGCCACGGACCTCGAAATCATCACCGAAGTGCAGGCGGGCAAGGTCATTGCTTTTCCGCCGCCGTCGCTCGCGAGCGGACCGGTACCCGTATCGCAGCGCTCGGAGATCGAACGCGAGTCATTCACGCCGCCGCCGGTGCGCGTCGACGAGGGGCAGGCGACGCTCGAAGCCGACGTGCGTGCGGAGGCGCTGCGAGCGGAGCTCGCGCGCGCCAACATGCAGCTCGAGGAAGCGAGGCACCTGGAAGCGCAAGCGCAGGCCGAGCGCCGGCGCGCCGAACGCGAACAGGCGGCGAAGTTACGCGCGGAGCGGCGCAAGCTCGCCGGGCAGGCGCGCAAGGCGCAGGCGATGCTCCGGGAAGCCCAGCGCATGAAGGTCGATATCGAATCCGCCAAGCGCGCGGCGGACGAGCAAGTGCAGCAACGCCGCCAGGCCGAGGAGGAGCGCATTCAGCGCCTGCACGACGAGTCCGAGCGGCGCCTGCAGGAGGAGAAAGCACGCCTGGAGCAGGTCTACCGGTGGAAGTCCGAGGAGCTGGCCCGCTTCCAGAAGATGAAGGATGAGGCGGAGGTGAAACTCGCGGATGAGCGCGAGCGGATCGCCTCGCAGGCGGAGGAAACACGACGGCGCCTTGCCGAGGCTCGCCGGATCGAACGCGAGGTCGAGCAGACACGGCTCGCCGCCGAGGCGGAAGCCGAGCAGCGCCAGCAGCGCCAGCTCGAGCTCGAGCAGCGGCTGAACAGCGAGATCCGCACGCGCATCGACAGCGAGCGGCGCAAACTCGAAGCGGAATTCGCGCGCAATGCCGAGCAGCTCGAACTCGCCAGGCGGGAAAAGATTGCGGCCGAGGCGGCCCGGCGCGCCGCGGCCGAGGAGGCCGAGCGCATCATTGCCGAGTACCGGGAGTCGCACGCACGGGTGCGCGCCGCCGAAGAGGCGAAGATCGCCGCCGAACGCGAACGCATTGAGCGGGAGGCCGCCGAGATCGGCGCGCAGCTCGAGGCGGCGCGACTGGCGAAGGCCGAGGCGGAAGCGGCACGGCTCGAGGCGATGCGCGTGCTCGAGGAACAGGCCCGAGCGGCCCCGGCGGTCGCCGAGCGCGACACGGTTGCGGCGGACGAGCTGCGCGCGAGCATCCAGGCGATAGAAGCGGAAGTCTCGCACGCAGACGCCGAGTTGCGCGCCGCGCACGCCGCGCAAGCGGCCAACGAAATGGCGATGGAGGAGCATCTGGCCGCGGCCGAGGAGATGCTCCGGCACGTGGAAGTCGAAATCGCCGACTGGCAGCGGGAGCAGCACGAGTTCGAGAGCTCCGCGGCGCAACAGGAAATTCTCGCCGGCCAGCGCGCCTACATGGAGCGCATCAAGCTGCGTGCGCAGGATGCCAGGCGCCGCGCCAAGGAACACGACCAGAGTCTGCTCGACGAGATTGCCGCACGGCTGCGACATCCGGACGAGGATTGATCGCCGGCACGGGTGCGCGGTACGGCGAGCGCTGTTTGGGCGCGAGTGCGTTCGGTGCCGTTGGTCAGTGGATCCGCGTCACGGCGTCGGTGCCCGTACCGACGATGACCGCGCCTTGAGGAAGCTCCAGGCGCAGAAATTCGACGTCGCGGCCGAGCATGGTCGCGCTGCCCCTGCAGCGGTCGTCGCCGCGGGTGCTGAACTCGAAGCGGTAGTGGCGCAGCAGGCGCAGGCCGGCCGGGCCCCACCCGAGGCGCATCCGGGCAACGCTCACTGAGTCGTCGAGGAACTGCACGCCGGCCTCGTCGCAGGCCGCGCGGGCACGGGCGAGCAGGCGCTCGCGGGCGGCCAGGCTGTCGCTGACGAACCAGACCAGCGCGCCGACACCGAGCAGACCGAGCAACGCGTCCAAAGGTGGCGTCAGAGCCAGGTGATGGGCGGCTCGTCGAGCACGGCCGCCTGCTCGTGCAGCGCGAGGATGTGCTCGCCGAAGTAGCGCTCGGTGCCGAACCACGGAAACGCCCGCGCGAACGCCGGATCCGCCCAGCGTCGAGCGAGCCAGGCCGCGTAGTGGAGCATGCGCAGCGCGCGCAACGGTTCGATGAGGACGATCTCGCGCGGGTCGAAATCGGCGAACTCGAGGTAACCGCGCAGCAGCGCGGCCAGTCCCGCTTCCATCTCGGCGCGCTCCCCCGCCAGGAACATCCACAGGTCCTGTATCGACGGCCCCGTGGCCGAATCGTCGAAATCGAGCAACCACACGGCATCGTCCCGGCGCAGCAGGTTGCCGGGGTGGCAGTCGCCGTGCAGGCGCAGGCTGCGGGTGGTGCCGACGGCAGCGAAGCGTGCGCGGACCCGTTCGAGTACCCCGCCGGCGGCGGCGCGGTAGCTCGCGCGCAGGGAGTCCGGAAACAAGGGATCGTCAGCGAGCAGCGCCACGGACGCCTCGCCGAGGCGCGCGACGTCGATAGCGGGCCGGTGGCGGTACGGCCGCACGCCACCGACCGCGTGCACGCGGCCGACCAGCCGGCCCAGATCCTCGAGCTGGCCGAGGTCGTCGAGCGCGGGTGCGCGGCCGCCGACGCACGGATACAGCGCGTAGCGATACTTGCCGTGCCTGAGCAGCGTATGACCCTGCGCGTCCGCCAACGGTGCGACCACCGGCACTTCCGCCTGTTCGAGTTCGAGGGTGTAGTCGTGCTCCTCGACGATGGTCGTGTCCGGCCAGCGCCCCGGACGGTAGAATTTCGCCACCACCGGGTCGGCGCCCTCGATGCCGACGCGATAGACGCGGTTCTCGTAGCTGTTCAATGCCAGCAGGTGACCGCTCACGGTCCGCCCGGTGCGCTCCACCGCGTCGAGCACGGCGTCCGGATCGAGCGCGTAAAAGTCGGCCGTCTCCAGCGCGTCCGCGGCAGACGACGTGTCGGTCACCGGCAGTGTCGCGCAGCGTGCCGATCGGCCGGCACCGTCGAATCCGGGCGAGTCACTGCGCCCGTTCGGCCGTCAGGCGCAGCGATGCGCCTTCGCTCGCGGTGTATTCGATCAGAATCGGGTTGCAGCATACCTCGCAGTCCTCGATATAGGTCTGGGTGTCGACGGACAGATCCAGGACCATGGTGACGGATTCCCCGCACCAAGGGCAGTCGAATCGGTGTTCGTGCAGCATATGGACGGGCAGGGGGTGAACGCGCGTGTGCCGAACCACGTAGCATAGCCTGACCATGTCGCGAAAACGTTTCCAGGTGGTGACGCTCGATCTCGACGGGACTCTGTGGGACTCCCGCCCCGCGCTCGCCCGCGCCGAGCGGGCCGTATACGCCCTGCTCGAGGCGCGTTGCCCCGCCATTACCGAGCGTTACACCGTGGCCGCGCTGGTGGACCACCGGCGTGAGCTGATGGCGCGGCGCCCCGATCTGGGGCACGATTTCACGCGCCTGCGCCACGCCGCGCTGGTCGAGCTCGCAACCGCGGCCGGTGCGCCGGAGCGGCTTGCCGACGAGGCCATGGAAGTTTTCCTGACCGAGCGCAGCCGGGTACGGATGTACGCTGACACGCTGCCGGCGCTGGAGACTCTGCGCCGCCGCTATCGGCTTGTGTCCCTGACCAACGGTAACGCCGACGTCGGTCGCACGGCTGTCGCGCACCTGCTCGAGCGGGCGGTATCGCCCGCCGAAACGGGCAAGGCCAAGCCCGATCCGGCGGTATTCGATTTCGTTGCGGCCGCCTGCGCCGTCGCAACGAGCGCGATCGTCCACGTCGGTGACGAACCCCATACCGACATCGCGTGTGCGCAACGCGCGGGCGTGGCCAGCGTCTGGATCAACCGGGAGCGCTCGCCCTGGCCGCAGATGGATCCGCCGCAGGCCGAGATCGCCTCGCTCGCGGCGCTCGCCGAGGTGCTGGAGCAACTCGAGGACGGGCCCTGAACGGTACCGGCCAAGAATCGTTTTAATAGAATGTATTAATATATACATTCAATTTTTATTATTAGTCCCGGATCCCTATCCTGTGCCCATCGAAGCATCACCCCGAACTCTACACAGGAGGATCTGCCACCATGAGCGTACTGGTCACGCGCCCCGCGCCCGATTTCACCGCCCCGGCGGTCATGCCCGACGGCAGCATACGGGAGGATTTCCGGCTGTCCGATCTGCGCGGCCGCTACGTCGTCCTGTTTTTCTGGCCGCTCGACTTCACCTTCGTCTGCCCGTCGGAGATCATCGCTCACGACAACCGCATCGAACGCTTTCGCGAGCTCGGTGTCGAGGTGGTGGGCGTGTCCATCGACTCGCATTTCACCCACCATGCGTGGCGCAGCACGGCGGTCGAGAACGGCGGCATCGGCCAGGTGAGGTTTCCGCTCGTGGCCGATATCAAGCACGCGGTGGTGCGCGCCTACGGCATCGAGCACCCCGACGGCGTGGCCTTGCGGGCGTCGTTCCTCATCGACCGCGACGGCATCGTCCAGCACCAGGTCGTCAACAACCTGCCGCTCGGCCGCGACGTCGACGATATCCTCCGGGTGGTGGAGGCGCTGCAGTTCACCGAAGAGCACGGCGAGGTCTGTCCCGCCGGCTGGCGCAAGGGCCGTGCGGCCATGCAACCGACGGGTGCGGGTGTCGCCGCCTATCTGGCTGAAAACGCCGGGACGCTTTGATATAAAGGCACCGCCGCCGGCCGGGGTACCCCGGCCGGCGGTGTTCCATGCAAGGAGAATTCCAATGACTTCACGACATTGCCGACTGCTGATCCTGGGGTCCGGTCCGGCCGGCTACACCGCTGCGGTCTACGCGGCGCGCGCGGGCCTTGCGCCGGTGCTGGTCACCGGTATCGAGGTGGGCGGTCAGATGACCACGACCACGGAGGTCGACAACTGGCCCGGAGATGACGCCGGCGTGATGGGCCCGGAGCTGATGGAGCGTATGAAGCGCCACGCGGAACGCTTCGGCACCGAGCTGGTCTACGATCACATCAACGCCGTCGATCTGAGCGCCCGCCCGTTACGGTTGCGGGGCGACGGCAGCGGCTACACTTGCGACGCGCTCATCATTGCCACCGGCGCCTCGGCGAAGTATCTGGGGCTGCCGAGCGAGGATGCGTACAAGGGGCGTGGTGTGTCCGCGTGTGCCACCTGCGACGGGTTTTTCTACAAGGGCAAGCCGGTCGCGGTGGTCGGCGGCGGCAACACGGCCGTCGAGGAGGCGCTGTACCTGACCAACATCGCCTCGCACGTCACGGTCGTGCACCGTCGCGACCGCTTCCGGGCCGAGAAGATCATGAGCGACCGCCTGCTCGACAAAGCCGCACAGGGTAAAGTCACGGTCGAATGGAACCACGTGCTCGACGAGGTCATCGGCGACGATCAGGGCGTAACGGGCATTCGCATCCGCAGCGCGGACGGTGCTTCGACGAAGCAGGTTCCGGTGCATGGTATGTTCATCGCCATCGGCCACAGCCCCAATACCGGCGTTTTTTCCGGTCAGCTCGACATGGAGGGCGGCTATATCAGGGTCCGCAGCGGCACTGATGGCCTCGCCACGGCGACCAGCGTGCCCGGGGTGTTTGCCGCGGGCGATGTCGCCGATCCGATCTACCGCCAGGCCGTAACCTCCGCGGGCACGGGCTGCATGGCGGCGCTCGATGCCCAGCATTACCTCGACTCCCTGGACGGGTGAAGGAGAAGACTTGAACAGCGCGACGCCCCGGAGCCTGACCGAACCGCCTTTCGAGCGCGTACGCAGCGCACGCGTGGAGTCGCTGAACGTCGACTTCGAGGAATACGTCCACCGCCGCACCGGCGCGCGTCACTTCCACCTGCGCGCCGAAGACTCCAACAACGCCTTCATGGTGGCGCTGCCGACCGTGCCGCAGGACTCCACCGGCGTTGCGCACATTCTCGAGCATACGACGCTGTGTGGCAGCGAACGCTACCCGGTGCGCGATCCGTTCTTCATGATGCTGCGCCGTTCGCTCAATACCTTCATGAACGCGTTCACCTCGAGCGACACCACGGCCTACCCCTTTGCGACGCAGAATCGCAAGGATTTCGACAACCTGCTCGCGGTGTATCTGGACGCAGTATTCTTCCCGCGCCTCGACCCGCTCGACTTCGCCCAGGAAGGGCATCGGATCGAGATCGACGACGACGCGCCGGACGGTCCGCTCGTATACAAGGGCGTGGTCTACAACGAGATGAAGGGCGCAATGAGCGCGCCCGTCGCCCGGCTTTGGCACGCTCTGGCCGGACAGCTGTTTCCGACCACGACCTATCACTGGAATTCCGGTGGTGATCCGCAGGTGATACCGACGCTCAGCTACGAGCAGCTCAAGCGCTTTCACGCGCGGCACTATCACCCGTCCAACGCGATTTTCTTCACCTACGGGGACTTCCCGGTCGAGGAGCATCAGCGCCACATCGAGCAATTCGCGCTGGCGCGGTTCGACGCGCGCCCGATCGACGTCAGCATTCCGGACGAGCATCGTTATCGCGAACCGCAGCGCCACGAGCTCACCTACGCCGTCGACGCCGACGAGGGAATCGAGGAACGTACCCATGTCGTCATCGGCTGGTTGCTCGGACGCAGCAACGACGTACGGGCGGCGATGCGTGCGCGGCTGCTCGAGGCCGTGCTGTTGCAGGACAGCGCGGCGCCGCTGCGTCTGGCGCTGGAGACCACGCAGCTCGGCAAGGCCCCGTCGGAGTTGTGCGGGCTCGACGACGCGGCGCGCGAGGCCGTGTTTGCGTGCGGCCTGGAAGGCGCCGAGCCGCAGCGGGCCGACGCCATCGAGGCGCTCGTGCTGGACGTGCTCGAACGGGTGGCGCGCGACGGGGTTGCGCAGGAGGATCTGGAGGCGGCGCTGCACCAGATGGAGCTGGCCCAGCGCGAGGTCTCCAGCCGCTATCCCTACGGGCTGCAGCTCATGCAGCGCATGCTGCCCGCGACCGTGCACGGTGGCGATCCGCTCGCCGAGCTCGACGTCGACGGCGTGCTCGAGGAGCTGCGCGGCGAAATCGGTCAGGCTGGCTTCGTTCAGAATCTGGTTCGCGCGCTGCTGCTCGACAATCCGCACCGGGTCCGCGTGACCATGCGTCCGGATCCGCAGTGCGCCGCGCGCGAGCAGGCCGAAGAGCAGCAGCGGCTGGCCGCCATCGCGGCATCGATGGATGCTGCCGGACGCGAGCAGATCCGCGCCCGGACCCGGGCGCTCGCGGCCCGCCAGGCCCAGGAGGACGATCCGGACGTGCTGCCGAAAGTCGGTCTGGCCGACGTCCCCGCCGACATCCGCATCGCCACGGGTGTCGATCGGCAGCTGCCCGCCGGGCGTTCGACCTGGTACACCGCGGGCACGAACGGTCTCGTCCACGAGCAGCTCGTGGTCGCCCTGCCGGCGCTGGACGCCGAGGAGACTGCGGCACTGGCGCTCTACTGGAGCTTCGTCAGCGAGCTCGGCTGCGGCGGCGCCGATTACCTGGCGATGCAGGCTCGCCAGACCCGCACCGGGCACCTGAGCGCGCAGGTGTCCCTGCGCGCGGCCACGGACAATGCGCGCCGGCTGAGCGGCTTTTTCGTACTCGGCGGCGAAGGTCTGACGCGTAATCACGCCGCCCTCGCCGAACTCATGCGCGACACTTACACGACGCTGCGCTTCGATGAGCTGCAGCGCCTGCGCGAGTTGGTCGCACAGACCCGCGCCGATGCCGAAGCGGCGGTGACCGGGCGCGGGCACAGCCTCGCCATGCTGGCGGCGACGCGCGGGCTGAGCCCGGTGGCGCGCCTTTACCACATCTGGAACGGCCTGGAGGCGGTACAGACCGTGAAACAGCTGGACAAGTCCCTGGCCGGCAACGGCGCCCAGGAGGCGTTCGCAGCGCTGCTCGCCCGCGTGCATGCGAAGCTGCTCGGGTCGCCGCGCGAGCTGGTCATCGTCAGCGAAGCGGCGCCACAGGACGAAATCGCCGCCGCGCTGGCGCAGATCTGGCCGGCGCCCGGCGCCGCTGATCCCGGCCCGTTCGCGCCCGAGTGGGAAACCGCGCAGGTTACGGAAGCGTGGTCGACCAGTACCCAGGTGAACTTCTGCGCCCGCGCCTATCCCGCGGTGCCTGCCGATCATCCCGATGCGGCCGCGTTCGCGGTGCTCGGTCATTTTCTGCGCGACGGTATCCTGCATCGTGCCATCCGCGAGCAGGGTGGCGCCTACGGCGGCGGCGCGGCCTACGACTCCGATTCCGCGAGCCTGCGTTTCTACTCCTACCGCGACCCGCGCCTCGCCGAGACGCTGGCGGATTTCGACCGTGCACTCGACTGGATCCAGGGTAAACATCCGTTCCGGCGCGTGGAGGAGGCCATACTCGGCGTGATCAAGGATCTGGACCAGCCGTCCTCGCCGGCGGGGGAGGCGCTGCGCGCCTACTTCGACCGGCGTCACGGACGAACGCGGGAATTCCGTCTGCGGTTCCGCCAGCGGGTGCTCGCCACCACGATCGAGGATCTGCAACGCGTGGCCGCGACCTATCTGCTGCCGGCACGCGCCAGCACGGCGGTGATCGGCAGCCGCGACAGCCTGGACTGCGCTGCGCAGCTGGGCCTCACGGTGCGCGCGCTGTAACCGCGCGGGCAGGTCGGCGCCGAGGCTGCGTTCGCGCCCGTCTGCCTGCTATCCTTGCCGCAGGCAGATGGCCGGTACGCGGGGATGGACATCAAGTTTGCCGAGGGCGCGGCAGGATACCACGAGGCGCGTGAGCTCAAGGACATGACGCGCTGCGTCGTGGAGAACACGGTGTCGGGCTCGCACGACCGCCAGTTGCTCGACTACCTCGAGCGGACCGCCTCGGCGCTGCTCGAGCGTCCGGAATTCGAATCACTGCGCCGGGACGAACCGCCGCCGGTCGAGGACCGGCCGCCGTGGCGCCGCCTCGGGGCTTGGCTGCGGCAGGCATTCGGGCCGAGCCGGCGCGAGCTGGCCATGGCCCGCCAGCGCAGCGAAGCCCTCGCCCGGGCGGAGCGCGCAGAACGATCCGCCTTCGAGGCACTGGCCGAAACCGCCCGCGTCGGGCGCGAGCGCGACGAGGCGCTGCAACGGCTTGCCGAGCTGCAAGCGCGACTCGAGGGCTCGGCCGGCGCCGACTGAGCGCTCGAGAAACCATCAACGCGCCTGCTGCGACGGCCCCTGGACGCCCCTGGCGGCGTTGGGGACCCCCGGTATCGTTTCCGCAGGCCCGCTACGCGCACGATTTTGTGCACCCCCGCGCCTGGCCAGGAACGCCCGGGAACCGTCTCGCTACGGCGGGGGACTGTTGCACGAGCTCTGAGTAACCGTCGCCATCACGGCGACGCCCGTGCGAAATAGCGTGACACGAGGTCGGGCGCGTCGAAGTGCCGCTGGCCCACGAACGCGGTCGCATGCTGCCCCCACTGGCGCATCGCTCCCGCTGATCGGATCCCCATGGGCCACAGCAGCCAGCGTTCCGCCCGCTCGGTCCCCGCCACCAGGCCCGCCGGTCCGAACAGGCTGCGCCGTGCGCCCGCCGGCGTCTCGAGCGAGCGCAGGAGGTCGTAGTCGGCGATGACGTAGTCCACGGTCCGATCCCCCGCGGCTGCGGTGTCCAGGCGCACGACGTAGTGCGTCCCGTGGGCGAGGTGCAAGACCAGCCTCTGCCCGGGCGCCGGCAGCGGCGCACGTTGCGGGATCCACAGCGGTTCTTCCGCCGGTCCGTCAGGCACGGTGCGTTCCAGCCGTGGCCCGGGAAAGAACATGTGATAACAGCCGCAGTTGTGCATGGTCTCGATCAGCAGCGGCGTACCGTCCGTGTCCACGGTCACGCGCATGGTAATGCCGTCGAGGCGGCCGCCGAGCAGGTCGAGGCTGCCATGCGGGGGACGCGCAGCGAACCACACCACGTAGTTGAGCTGGGCGAGCACCGCGTCGCCGAAGCGCGCATGCGACAGCAGCCGGTACACGGTGGGCCGGCCGGGATCGACGTCGGGCAGCCCCTCGCGGGTCCATAGGGGCGCGCCGATGCGGTCGGCCGCCGTCGCGACGTCGACGACCAGCCGCGGTGCGAACAGCGCGAACAGCCGCGCCAGCGCGGCACCGCGCGGGCGCGGTACGCCGAGCGCGTCGCGCGCGGACGCCAGGATGTGCGCAACTTCTCCCGGTCCGGCCGGCGCCGCAGCGGGCGGCGCGAAGGCCAGGAGTTCTCCGGCGCGCGGCAGATCCGCCAGCGGCGTCGCGAATGTTCGGGTCGACCGGGCATGCAGGCGGGCCACGCCGCGCAGCACCGCCGCCCGCGTGAGCGGATACAGGCCGAGCAGCCGGCGGGTGGCATCGTAGGCTGCGGGTACCCGCGCGCCGGCGACCATGCGACGGGAATCGCCCTGCGCCCGCAGTGTCGCGGCACAGGCGTCCAGGCGCGCCGCCAGGGCGGCCCGGTCCATGCCCGCGGTCGCGGCGGTTCCGAACACGGCGTCAGGCAGATTGGCCAGTTCGATCCGGCGCGCCGTGCGGGCCAGCCCGGCGGCGGCATCCATCCAGGCTTCCAGGGCCGCGTCCTCCAGGGCTGCTCCGTGGTAGGAGGCGAGCAGGCGGTCGACCCGCAGGTAGGGCGCGCCCGCCACGTGCGCCGCCTGAGCGTCGCCGACGCCCGCGGCGGTGACGAGCCGGTCGAATGCGGCATAGATCGCGACGCAGTCGGCGGGCGTCGCCGGGGCGGCAGTGGAGGGTTTCGGTCC
Source organism: Gammaproteobacteria bacterium (assembly GCA_020850735.1). GTDB lineage: Bacteria > Pseudomonadota > Gammaproteobacteria > JADZEE01 > JADZEE01 > JADZEE01. Next base: position 208,609 of record JADZEE010000001.1, read on the forward strand.
GGACAGGGCGCAGCCGTGCAGACACAGCGCGGCCATGCCGGCGAACAGGGTGCAGGTCGTGGCGCGGTGCCGGGTCATGTCCCGGTTCGACCCGCACCCGCGCCCGGCGGTTCGCCTCAGAGGCGACCGGTCAGCGCAGATCGCACACGTCGATCTCGCCGAGCGCGGCGCCGGCGAGAGGCTCCACCGGCTCGTCGAGACGCGAGCGGTTGCCGTTCAGCCAGCGGACGAAGGCCGGCTGAAACGCCTGCGAGAACTCCTCCAGCGGTTTCACGCTGCGGATGTCGATCGGGCAGCGGCGGAACGGGTTCTCGGTGCCCGGTCCGGCGGTCTGCAGCGCGAACACCTCGCCGAGGAAGGGATTGTGGCAGGCCGGCTTGGCGACGTCGTCGCGGCTGCCACAGGCAGCTACGTAGTCCTGGCCGGTGACGATCCGAGCGCTGGCGGCGTCGCGCTTCTTGAAGCTCGGGAATACACGCTCCTGCGCATGCGCGCCGAGCGCCGCCACGAGCATCAGGGCGATGACTGCCGCGATCGTGCGGTTGCATCGGTGCACGGATCGGATCCTCCCTTCGGTACGACGTCCCGGATCGGGTCGTCCCGACATCATCGCACGAGATTGAGAAATTCGGTACGCGTCGCTTCGTAGTGTCGAAAGATACCGAGCATGGCCGAGCTGACCATCTTCGAGGTCTGCTTCTCGACGCCGCGCATCATCATGCAAAGATGCTGCGCCTCGATGATGACGCCGACACCGTCCGGCTCAATCGCTTCCATGATGGCGCGGGCAACCTGGTTGGTCAGCCGCTCCTGCACCTGCAGCCGGCGCGCATACATGTCGGCGATGCGGGCGAGCTTGCTCACGCCCAGAACCTTGCCGTTGGGCACGTAACCGATGTGGCAGCGACCGAAGAACGGCAGCATGTGGTGTTCACAAAGGCTGAAGATTTCGATGTCCTTGACGATCACCATGTGATTCGCCTCGACCTCGAAGATCGCTCCGTTGACGATCTCGGCGAGACTGTGATGCATGCCCTGGGTCAGGAACTTCAGCGCCTTGGCGGCGCGCTCAGGTGTCTTGATCAGACCTTCGCGCTGCGGGTCCTCGCCGAGGTTCTCGAGTATCTGCCGGTAGAGATGATCCATGTTCGCTCCTGTGCCGCTCACGGCATTACTCGGCGCCAGAGCATTGTACGGTCGCGGGCAAGCCGGGGCACTCGCGTGCTCTACCTTGCCCCGGCCGGTGCGGCGGAAGCGGTACCGGCAGGCTCAATGCGAGCCACCTTCGCCCGCGTCCTCACCCGCGGCGCCGCTCTCACCGCGCAGCGGTGGTTTACGCCCACGCACCCCGGGTCCGAAACGCTCCTGCAGCATCTCCAGATGCCGCCGATGGGTGATGACCAGTATCTCGTCGCCGCTGGCGAGGCGCGTGTCCGCGTCCGGCAGCAGCAGCTCATCGCCGCGATAGACGCAGAACGGGCGCGCGTCGTCGGGCAGCTGCAGTTCGGCAGGCGAAGCGAATGCCTCGCGGATCGTAAACGAGAACACACGCGCGTCGCCCTTGACCATCGCCGACAGCTCGAGCATGTCCTGCCCCTCGAACATGTCGGCGAGGTAGCGCCCGATGGCGACTGCGGGAACGATGGTATCGGTGAGGCCGAGCTCGATGCAGATGCGGTCGAAGTCAGCGTTCTTGATGCCGGTAACCACGCGCTTGAAACCCAGCGACCGGCCGACGAGGCTGGCGATGATATTGGCCTGATCGTTGTTCGTCAGGCAGAACAGGCAGTCGCTGTTGCCGGGATCGGCGTCGGCCAGCACGTCGGGGCGGGTACCGTCACCGTGCAGGAAGCCGACGTCCAGACGCTCCGAGAGCTCCTCGATGCGGGCCTTGTCCTGTTCGACCATGACGACATCATGTCCTCGCCCACGCAGGGTCTCTGCCGCAACGATGGCGAGCGTCGGCGTGCCGACGAAAACCGCGCGCACCTCAGACCCGCCTCTGTCCGATCCAGGTGCGCGGATACAGCAGCACGAGCAAGGCGAAGATCTCCACCCGCCCCGCGAGCATGTCGAAGATCAGCACGACTTTCAGCGGCGCCGCCAGATCCGGCCCGGTAACACCCGCGCTGAGGCCAACGGTGCTGGTTGCCGAAACGACGTCGAACAGGGACGGCAGCGGCGGCTGCCCGTACGCGAGAAACGCGAGCCACGACAGCCCGATCACGGTGATGAACAGCGTGCTGATGACCAGCATCGGCACCACGTCGCCGGGCTCGATCACTCCACCGCGCAGGTGCGGCTGCAATACCGCGCGTCGCGGTGCGCAGGCGCGGCGAAGCTGGTGGCGGACGATCTCCATCATGGCGAGCAAACGCAGCGTCTTGATACCACCCGCGGTCGATCCCGTGCAACCACCGATCAGCATGGCGAACAGCATGACGCCGAGCGCGATGGATGGCAACGCGCCGACCTCGAGCGTACTGAAGCCGGACGTCGTCTGCGCCGATACGCCCATGAACAGACCCGCCTGCAGCGCCTGCCGCCAATGCAAACCGCTGGCGAGCATGATCACGGTAATCGCCGCAGCGACGGCCGCGGTCACGATGACCAGGGTGCGCACCTCGACGTCCCGCCACAGATCGGTGCGGCCCTCGACGAAGGTGCGACGGTACAAGGGCAGACCGATCGCGCAGGTGAAAGTCACCACCGTGACCGTGACCGCGGGCCAGGGCGTGGTGAACGCGGCGAGACTGCGATCGGTGGTCGCAAAGCCTCCGGTCGAGACGGCCGCGAACGTGTAGCTCAGGGCGGAGTAACCCTCGCCGGTGGCCAGCCACAGCGCCGCCGCGGCGACGAGTGTGATGCAGACGTAGATCTGCAGGACGCGGCGCGCGTGCGTGCGTGCGGTGACGGCGAGCGACTCCTCGTCGCCCCGGTCGAGCAGACGCGCCTCGATGCCCCTTTGTTCCGCCAGCACCGCCACCGACAGGACCGCGATGCCAAGCCCGCCGTACCACTGCAGCCACGCGCGCGCCAGCAGGATCGCGCGCGGCTTGCTGTCGACGTCGGTCAGCATGCTGAGCCCCGTCGTCGTCACTCCGGAGACGGCTTCGAACAGGGCGTCGAGGGCCGAGTCCGTCGCCGTCATCAGTGGCCATGTCATCATCGCCGCCGCCAAGATGAAAGTCAGCACGGTGATGACGAACGCCTCATTGCGCTGCAGGTCGGTTGGTGCGGCGACGCGCCCTAGCAGGAACGCGAGTGCCGCCACCAGCGCTGTCACCAGGGTGATGCGCCGGACGAGCTCGAATTCCTGATACACGACGCCGGCGGCCAGGGGTACCGCGCACAGCAGCACGAGCACGGCACCGATCTGGCCGAGATAGCGCGCAATCACCCGCGGCCGGACGGCGTACATCACGGCCGCGTCCGCGGCCCGGCCGCTCATGGCGTACGGCCGCAGCCGCGCTCGGCGGTGACGACGGCGCTTTGATGCCCGGGCCGGGCGCCGGGGCTGAAAGCCGGTGATTGCAGCGGCGGTTTGGCTCGACGGCTCACGCGCGCTCCGGGTCCGTGTGCCCGCCGGGGTGGCGGTACCGGGAGGAGGTTGGCGGCCGGCGCTGCGGCTGTCAACGTGGCGTGCGCCACGCGCCCCGGTTCCGGTCGCAGCGCCGCGGACACACTGGGATCTCTGCTATCTTGTCGCGCCTCGGCTCCGCGGGGGTTAGGAAACACGGGCGGTGGCCTCGTTCGTGGACGTGGCCCGTGGACCGGTGGAGGGCACTCGAGCATGGCGTTTTTCGACCGTCGTAATCTCGATTTCATTCTGTACGAGCTGCTCGGCGTGGAGACGCTGTGCGGCCATCCGCGGCACGCGGGGCAGGATCGCGCGATGTTCGACGGAGTCCTCGACACCGCGGTGCGGATCGCGACCGAGCATTTCCTGCCCCACGCGGCCCAGGTGGACGCCACGGAACCGGAATACGACGGCACGCGGGTGCACATCCTGCCGCAGGTCAAGGCTGCGCTGGATGCTTACCGCGAAGCGGGCTTCATGGCTGCCGCCTTCGACGCGGACGTGGGCGGCCTGCAGCTGCCATGGACGATTGCCCAGGCCTGTGGTGCGGTGTTTGCCGCCGCCAACATCGGCACCTACGGCTACCCGTTACTGACGGTTGCCGCCGCCAATCTGCTGCGTGCCTTCGGCTCCGCCGAGCAGCAGGCCGCCTTCCTCGGTCCGATGCTCGAAGGGCGCTACTTCGGCACGATGTGCCTGTCGGAGCCCCAGGCCGGCTCCTCCCTCGCCGATATCCGTACGCGCGCGCAGCCGGCCGCCGAGGGGCACTATCTCGTCCGCGGCAGCAAGATGTGGATCTCCGGCGGTGAGCACGATCTGGCCGAGAACATCGTGCACATGGTGCTGGCGCGGATCCCCGGCGCGCCGGCGGGCGTGAAAGGGATTTCCCTGTTCCTGGTACCGAAGTACCTCCCGGGCGTAAACGGCGCGCCCGGCGTGCGCAACGACGTCGCGCTCGCCGGCCTGAACCACAAGATGGGTTACCGCGCGACGGTGAACACGCTGCTCAACTTCGGCGAGCAGGGCCGTTGCATCGGTTACCTCGTTGGCGAGCCGCAGCGCGGGCTCGAGTACATGTTCCAGATGATGAACGAGGCCCGCATCGGCGTCGGCCTGGGCGCCACCATGTGCGGCTACGCCGGCTACCTGTCCGCGCTCGAGTACGCGCGCGGCCGGCCGCAGGGGCGATTGCCGGAGAACAAGGATCCCACCGCACCGCAGGTGCTCATCATCGAGCACGCCGACGTGCGGCGACTGCTGCTCGCGCAGAAAGCGGCCGTCGAGGGCGCGCTCGCCCTGGTGCTCTACTGCGCGCACCTGGTCGACCGCCGGCGCACCGCCGCGGACGCCGCCGAACGCGAGCGGCTGGGGCTGCTGCTCGACATCCTCACGCCGATCGCCAAGTCCTGGCCGTCGGAGTTCTGCCTGGAGGCGAACAAGCACGCGATCCAGGTGCTCGGCGGTTACGGATACACACGCGATTACCCGGTCGAACGCCTGTACCGCGACAACCGTCTCAACGCCATTCACGAAGGCACGCACGGTATCCAGGGCATCGATCTGCTCGGCCGCAAGGTGACGATGCGCGGTGGTGCGGCTTTGCACCTGTTGCTGAGCGAAATCGAAGCCACGCTGGCCGAGGGGCGCGGCCACGCCGCGCTGGACGAACACGTCGCGTCGCTGGCCGGCGCCTGTGCGCGGGTGCGCGAGGTTACGGCCGCGCTTTCGCTCCTGCCCGGCGAGGGCCGGCTCGGCCTGATGCTTGCCAACGCGACGGTGTACCTCGACATGCTCGGCCACGTGGTAATCGCCTGGACCTGGCTGCGCCAGGCGCTCGTCGCCGAGCGGGCGCTGGCGGCGGCGGGTGAGCAACACGATTTCTACATCGGCAAACAGCGCGCCTGCCGCTATTTTTTCCGCTACGAGCTGCCCAGAGTGCAGCCCTGGCTCGATCTGCTCGCCCGCTTCGACGACACCTGTCTGACGATGTCGGTCGCGGCGTTCTGAGCGGCGGTAGGTTCGCCATCGAAAAGCGAGTTGCCGCTGTGGCCGGTCGCCGCGTCGGGGATCCGTGCGCGGCGATGCCTCAGGCGAGCAATTCGCGCAGCACCGCGCTCCACGCCCGGGCGAGATTGTCACGGTCGTAACCGCCGCCACCGAAGGCCATCAACCGGCCGCCGGCGTACTCGTCCGCCAGGGCGCACAGACGCTTCGCGGCGTGCGCATGCGCGGCCGGCGAATAGCGCAGCTGCGCGATCGGATCGCCGGCGAGGCTGTCCGCGCCGCACTGAAACACGAACAGCTCCGGCTCGAAGCCGCGCAGATGGCGTTCGACGTCCTGCCAGGCACGCAGGAACTCGGGATCGCCCGCGCGCGGCGGCAGCTCGATATTGAGCTTGGTGCCTGCGGCCGCACCGGTGCCGGTTTCGTCGGCACGGCCGGTACCCGGGTACAATGTGCGTGAATCCTGGTGGATGTCCGCGATGACGACCTGCGGGCTGGCCTCGAAGGCGTAGAACACGCCGTCGCCGTGATGCGCGTCGATATCGACGTAGGCGATCCGCTCGAGTCCGTAGGTCCCGCGCAGGGTTTCGATCACCACGCCGAGATCGTTGAACACGCAAAACCCCGCTGCCTGTCCGCGGCCGGCGTGATGCAGCCCGCCCACGGGTTGGAACGTGCGCCGGCAAGCGCCGGTCATCACCCGCTCGAGCGCCGCCAGCGCACTGCCGACGACGTGGGCGGAAACGCGGAAGACGTCCGGAAACACGGGGGTGTCGCCGGCGTCGAGCAGGGTACGCCCACCCGTCTCGGCGGTCGCGATCTCGTCGATGAATTCGGCGGTGTGAAAGCGCGCGAGCTCGGCGCGCGTCGCCGCGCGACCCGCGCGCACTTGCACCTGGCCGAGCAGGCCGGCGGCACGCGCGGCGCGCAGGAATGCACCCTGCCGGCCGGTGCCGAGCGGATGCCCGTCGCCGAAGCCGTAGCGGCCGAGCGTGTCGTCGGCATACAGCTCGACCTGCCCGGCGGCGGCGAGGATCGGTGCGCCGCCGGCGAGCGCCGCGGTGACGGCGAGGCGCAGGAACCGGCGCCTCGCAGCGCTGCAGCGACCTGCGTCGAATGCTGCCATGCAGCCACCCTGGCCGCGTCCGTGAACCGGATTCAAGCGCAAGTAGCGGGGTGCCGCCACGGGCTGCGACACACTATGATCCGGACGTCGGGGATCATGCGCGTCAGGATCGCCACCGCGGGTATCGGCGCGCGGCCGTCGCAGCAGCTGCGGTGGACCCGCGGGTGCCGTGTCGCCCGGCCGGCGATTCGAAACCGCGCCCGTTGCGCAGGAAGGCAGCATGGAACTCTCAGCCGTCACGCCAGGCACTTCGTCGCCGTACCGGGCCAGTGGCCGCGTGCGCGGTGAGCGGAGCGCCGCGGCGGGTTTCGTGATGATCGCGCTGACCGGCCTCGCCGGCGTGGCGCCGGCCGCCGGCACGCCGCTGCAGCCGGGCGCCTACGACATCGCTGCGCGGTTGATCATGCCGCACCTCGACGGCATGCGCCGCAGCGTGATCAACGCCCAGCGCTGCCTGCGCGACGGCCAACCCGAAACCTTGTTCCCGGTTCTGCAACAGTACGCGTTCGGCGGCTGCGCGCTCGACTACGCGCAAACTGACGGCGACACGGTGCATTACGTGCTCGTGTGTGAAAGTGCGCGGGTGGCCACCGGCACCGCGACGCTGAGCGCGACCCCTGCCGGGCTGGTCGGTACGCTCGCCGTGAAGATGGGCGGCAAGAACATGACTTTCACACAACGTATCGAGGCCGTCCGGATCGGCGAATGTGCGGGCGCGACGGCTGCAACGACGCCGGTGCCGTGACTTGCGCTGATCCGGTGCCGGCCGGCGGACAGGCCGCAATGCTCAGCCCGCCTTGCGCAAGGTGAGATTGTAGCGGTAGCCGCCGGTGAGCGGATGCTGCGCGGCTGCCAGCGGCAGCACGCCGTGATAACGCAGCCGCGCCGGGCCGCCCCAGACCACGACGTCGCCATGGCGCAACGGCACGCGCAGCGGCCGATCGGCGCGTTCGGTGCCGCCGAACAGGAATACGGCCGCAATGCCGAGCGACACCGAGACGATCGGCGCGTCGAAGTCGCGCTCGTTGCGGTCCTGGTGCAGGGACAACCGCGTGCCGGGTTCGTAGCGGTTGACGAGGCAGGCATCGGGCGCAAAACCGGCGTAGCCGGCTTGCCGTGCCGCGCGCGCCGCCAGGCTCGTGCACAGCGCCGGCAGCGCCGGCCAGTGCCGGCCGCTCAGCGGGTCCACGGCGTCGTAGCGGTAACCGCGGCGATCGCTGATCCAGCCCAGGGCGCCGCAGTTGCTCATCGCCACCGACATGCGCTGGCCGCCGGGGGTGAGCATGTGGCGCAGCGGTGCCCGCGCGATGACGGCCTCGACTGCGGCCACGAGGCGCGCGGCGTCAGCGGCGGCGAAACCGCGCAGCACGACCGCACCGGCGCCGATCGCCTGCTCGTGTACTCCGCCGTCAACCTCGTTTTCGAACAGGTCCATGGCTGCCGGCGGCGGTGCGTCGTGATCAGAGGTCGTGAGTCGATCGCCCGCCGGCGTGCCGCGGTGGCCGCGGGTTCATTCCCCGGCTTCCCGATCGAGCAATGCACGCTTGCGCGCCACGCCCCAGCGATAGCCGGCGAGTCCGCCATCCGCCCGTATCACGCGGTGGCAGGGGATCGCCACGGCCAGGGTGTTGGCCGCGCAGGCCCCGGCCACGGCCCTGACCGACTGCGGCGCGCCGATGCGGCGCGCGATCTCGGTATAGCTCACCGTCTCGCCGGCGGGGATCTCGCGCAATGCGTCCCAGACGCGCTGCTGGAACGCCGTGCCGCGCACGTCCAGCGGCAGATCGAGCCCGAGTCCGGGCGCTTCCACCAGGCCGACCACCCGGGCGACGAGCTGCTCGAACTGCGGGTCACCGCCGTGCAGCTCGGCGTGCGGGAAGCGGTCCTGCAGATCGCGGGCCAGTTGCCCGGGATCATCGCCCATGAGGATGGCGCATACCCCGCGATCGCTGGCGGCGACGAGGATGGCGCCCAGCGAGCACTCGCCGATGGCGAAGCGCACCGTGGTGTTCGCACCGCCCGCGCGATAGCTGGCGGGGGTCATGCCCAGGATTTCGTCGGCGCGCGCGTAAAAACGCCCCTGGGAGTTGTACCCGGCGGCGTAGACCGCCTCGGTGACGGTGCGGCTGCACGCCAGCCCGGCCCGCACGCGCCGGGCGCGGGCGGCGTTGGCGTAGGCCTTCGGCGTCAGGCCCGTGACCGCCTTGAATACCCGGTGCAGGTGATACGGGCTCATCCCCGCGTGCCGGGCGAGCGCGGCGAGCGCGGGCGGGTGCTCCGCGCCGTCGATGAGCCGGCACAAACCGGCCACGATCGCCGCGTGCCGCTCGGCGAGCGTGGGCCCGGTCGGTCTGCAGCGCTTGCACGGCCGGAAGCCGGCACGTTCGGCGTCCGCGGCGCTCGGATGGAATGTGACGTGCTCAGGCCGGGCCGTACGCGCCGGGCAGGACGGCCGGCAATACACCCCGGTCGTGTGCACCGCGTAGAAGAACTCGCCGTCGGCCGTCGGGTCGCGTGCGAGCACGGCCGCCCAGCGCGGGTCTGCCGCGGTCGTTTGCGCGCGGCGTTGCTCGAGAGCAGTCATAGCCACCTCCGGACCTCCAGCCCTGCACGGCATGCAGACACTGTAGTCATCGCGGCGGCGCTGCGCACTCCGGTGCTTGCGCTCGAATTCGCGCGGCGCAGGGCCGGCGCCGCCGGGACGGGCCGCAGGCACTGCCCGGACCGCGTCGGATCCGGGTAGCTGGTGCCGGGAGTGGGAATCGAACCCACACGGTGTCGCCACCACCGGATTTTGAGTCCGGCGCGTCTACCAGTTCCGCCATCCCGGCGCGGGGGCGCAAGTATAAAGGAAGGCGCGGGCGCCGGCAGCCGCGCCCGGCGCCGGCGGCGGGGCGGTTCTGCTACCATCCGCGCCCCATGCGCCGTGCGGACTTTCATTACGATCTGCCCGCGGACCTGATCGCCCAGCAGCCGGCGCCCCGGCGTACGGACAGCCGCCTGCTGCACCTGGACTGCGGCGCGGACGTGCTTGCGGATCGTGGTTTCGCCGATCTGCCGGGGTTGCTCGAGCGCGGCGATCTGCTGGTGTTCAACGACACCCGGGTGCTCAAGGCGCGCCTGTTCGGCCGCAAGGCGAGCGGCGGCGCGGCCGAGATCCTGATCGAGCGCGTACTCGACGCCGAGCGCTGCCTCGCCTGGATTGGTGCCAGCAAACCGACCCGGCCGGGCGCCACGATCGGTATCACCGGCGGCATCACCGCGGAGGTCGAGGCACGCGAGGACAGTGGCGTCCATCGCCTGCGGCTGCACGGCGGGACGGTCGAGGAGGTGCTGGAGCGCCACGGCCACCTGCCGTTGCCGCCCTACATCCGCCGCGCCGACGGTGCCGGCGATGTCGAGCGTTACCAGACGGTGTACGCGCGCCGTCCCGGGGCGGTCGCGGCGCCGACGGCCGGGCTGCACTTCGACGAGGCGCTGCTCGACACCCTGCGCGCGCGCGGTGTCGAGTTGGCCTGGATCACCCTGCACGTCGGTGCCGGCACCTTTCAGCCGGTGCGTGCCGAACGCGTGGCAGATCACCGCATGCACGCCGAGCGCTACACGGTCGACGCCACGGTGTGTGCCCGGGTCGCCGCCGCACGGGCCGCCGGCCACCGGGTGATCGCGGTCGGCACGACCAGCGTGCGGGCGCTCGAGAGCGCCGCCGGGACGCACGAACGGATCGTGCCGGCCAGCGGCGAGACCGACATTTTCATCACACCGGGGTATCGTTTCCGGGTGGTCGACGCGCTCATCACCAACTTCCATCTGCCGGAGTCGACGCTGCTGATGCTGGTGGCGGCCTATGCCGGACGCGAGCGTATCCTCGCGGCCTGCCGCCATGCCGTGGCGGCGCGTTACCGCTTTTTCAGCTACGGCGACGCGATGCTGCTCACCGGCGGCCCAGTCGATCCGGAGCGCACGGCGTGAGCTTCGCGCTGCTCGCGCGCGACGGTGACGCGCGCCGCGGCCGCTTGCGGCGGCGCCGCGGTGTGGTGCAGACACCGGCCTTCATGCCGGTGGGCACCTACGGCACCGTCAAGGCGATGACGCCGGCCGAACTGGAATCACTCGGTGCCGAGATCGTGCTCGCCAACACCTTCCACCTCCTGCTGCGGCCGGGCACGGAAGTGATTGCGCGTCACGGCGGCCTGCACCGCTTCATGGGCTGGCCGCGGCCGATCCTCACCGACTCGGGTGGCTATCAGGTGTTCAGCCTCGCCGCTGCGCGGCGGGTCACCGAGGCGGGCGTGACCTTCCGCTCGCCCGTGAACGGCGATCGGATCTTTCTCGATCCCGAGCGCGCCATGGCCGTACAGCGTACGCTAGATTCGGACATCGCCATGGTCTTCGACGAGTGCACGCCTTATCCGGCGACCGCGGCCGAGGTCGAGGCGTCGATGGAGCTCAGCCTGCGCTGGGCGGCCCGTTCGCGGGCCGCGCACGCGGACTCGCCGAACGCGCTGTTCGGGATCGTCCAGGGCGGCGTGCACGAAGCACTGCGCGATCGCTCGCTGGCGGGCCTGGTCGGGATCGGATTCGACGGCTACGCCATCGGCGGGCTGTCGGTGGGCGAGCCCAAGCAGGACATGTACCGCATCCTGGCCCACGTGGCCGCGCGCCTGCCGGCGGACCGGCCGCGCTACCTGATGGGGGTCGGCACGCCGGAGGACCTGGTCGAGGCGGTCGGGCGTGGCATCGACCTGTTCGACTGCGTGCTGCCCACCCGCAACGCCCGCAACGGCCATCTGTTCACCTCCACGGGCACCGTGCGGATCCGCAACAGCCGCCACCGGGACTCGCTCGAACCCCTGGACCCGGGCTGCGACTGCTACACCTGCAGTCACTTCAGCCGCGCCTACCTGCATCATCTGGACCGGACCGGGGAGATCCTCGGCGCCCGGCTCAACACGATTCACAACCTGCATTATTATCTCGGTCTCATGCGCGGCCTGCGCGGCGCCATCGAGGCCGGCGAGCTGTCCGGGTTCCGGCGCCGGTTCCTCGCGGCCCGCACCCAAGCGCAGGCGCCTGTGCCATAATGGCGCCCCGATTTTTCGCCGGACTCCCATGGACTTGCTGATTTCAGACGCCTGGGCGCAGGGCGCCCCACCCCCGCAGGGCGGCGGCATGATCGAGCTGATGATCATGTTCGGCCTGCTGTTCGTGGTGTTCTACTTCACGCTCTGGCGTCCGCAGTCGAAGCGCCAGAAGGAACACCGCGATCTGCTCGCGCGTCTCGCCAAGGGCGACGAGGTCGTGACCAGTGGCGGGCTCGTGGGTCGGGTGAAGGACATCGGCGACAACTTCGCCGTCGTCGAAATCGCCAAGGGCGTCGACGTGAAAGTGCAGAAAGGCTCCGTCCAGACCGTGCTGCCCAAGGGAACGATGAAAGCGCTGTGACCCCGAGACGCCGCGCTCCGCGCGGCACCCGTCAACGGATTTTCCACAATCGATGAACCGCTATCCTGTCTGGAAGTACATCCTGATTGTCACCACCGTGATGATCGGCGCCCTGTACGCGGCGCCGAACCTGTACGGTGAGGATCCCGCGCTGCAGATCTCGGCGGCGCGTGGCGCGACGGTCGACGCGGGTGTCGAGCAGAAGGTCCGCGATGCCCTCGCCGGCAAGTCGATCGAGCCGCTCGCGATCGAGCATGAAGCGGACCGCCTGCTGGTACGCTTCGCCGACACCGACGACCAGCGTGCGGCGCAGGGTGAAGTCGCCGTGACCCTCGGCGAGGACTACACCGTGGCGGTGAACCTCGCGCCGGCCACGCCGCGCTGGCTGCGGTACATCGGCGCGCAACCGATGTACCTGGGTCTCGATCTTCGTGGCGGCGTCCATTTTCTCATGCAGGTGGACATGGAAGCGGTCACGCGCCAGGCCGAGGAACGCTACGTCGCCGACATCAAGACGCTGCTGCGCGACAAGCGCGTGCGCTACCTGCCGTTCAACCGCAGCGATGGCGGCGGTATCTATATCCGCTTTCGCGACGCCCAGGGGCGGGAAGATGCGTTCGATCTCATCAACGAGGAGCAACCCGATCTGCTCATCGAGGACGATCCCGCCGTGACCGGGGACGAAACCGCCCTGAAGGTCACGGTGCGGCCGGAGACGTTCGAACAGACGCGCAAGTTCGCCCTGCAGCAGAATCTCACGACGCTGCGCAACCGCATCAACGAGCTCGGGGTCGCCGAGCCGGTCATCCAGCAGCAGGGCGCGGACCGCATCGTCGTCCAGCTGCCGGGCGTGCAGGACACGGCGCGTGCCAAGGAGATCCTCGGTGCCACCGCCACGCTCGAGTTCCGCATGGTCGACGAGGAGCACGACGTCCAGGACGCCCTCGACGGCAAAGTGCCGGTGCGCTCCAAGCTCTACCGCACCCGCGACGGCAAGCCGGTGCTGCTCAAGAAGGATGTCATGCTCACCGGTGAGTACATCGTCGATGCGTCCTCGGGTATCGAACAGCAGAACGGTTCGCCGGCGGTATTCATTACACTCGACGGCAAAGGTGCGCGGCAGTTCAGCCGCGCCACCCGCGATCAGGTCGGCCGGCCCATGGGCGTCGTATTCATCGAGAACAAGTCCGCCACAGAGAAAAAAGGCGGACAGTTCGTGCGCGTGAAGAAAACCGTGGAGGAGGTCATCAACATCGCCACCATTCGCGAGGAGCTCGGCAAGCGCTTCCAGATCACCGGACTGGATTCCACCGAGGAGGCGCGCAATCTCTCGCTGCTGTTGCGGGCCGGCGCGCTCGCGGCACCGGTGGAGATCATCGAGGAACGCACGGTTGGCCCGAGCATGGGCAAGGAAAACATCGACCGCGGCGTGCTCTCGTGCGTCATCGGCTTCGTTGCCGTGCTCTTGTTCATGATTTTTTACTATCGTGTTTTCGGACTTTTCGCCAATGTCGCGCTGCTGCTGAACGTGGTGCTGCTGGTGGCGCTGCTGTCGATGCTGCAGGCGACGCTGACCATGCCGGGTATCGCCGGTATTTTGCTCACCGTCGGTATGGCCGTCGACGCGAACGTGCTCATCAACGAGCGCATCCGCGAGGAGCTGCGCAACGGCAACAGTCCGCAGGCGAGCATCAATTCCGGCTACGAACGCGCTTTCGCGACGATCGCCGACTCCAACATCACCACACTGATCGCCGCTATCGTCCTTTTCGGTTTCGGCACCGGCCCGGTGAAAGGATTCGCGGTGACCCTGTCACTGGGGATCATGACCTCGATGTTCACGGCAATCATGGGTACGCGGGCGATCGCGAACCTGGTGTACGGCGGCCGTCGCGTCGCCAAGCTGTCGATCTGATTGCGGAGGACGACGATGGAATTTTTTCGCGCCACCAGCATCGATTTCCTCGGCAGGCGCCGCTACGCCTACGCATTCACGATCCTGCTCACGCTTGGCACTGCCGTCTGTCTGGCGAGCAAGGGGCTGAATTTCGGCATCGATTTCACCGGCGGTACGCTCATCGAGCTCGGTTACGAGCGGGACGTCGCGCTCGACAAGGTGCGCGGCGAGCTTGCTGCGGCCGGTTTCAAGGACGCCCTGGTGCAGAATTTCGGCTCCCCGCGCGACGTCCTGGTACGACTCGCGCCGCAGGCCGAGGAGTCGAGCGCGGCGATCAGCAACCGCGTGCTCGAGGCGCTGCCGGGCGCACAGATGCGGCGGGTGGAGTTCGTCGGTCCGCAGATCGGTGACGAGCTCGCCGAACAGGGCGGGCTCGCCATGCTCTACGCACTCATCGGCATACTCATCTACGTCGCAATTCGCTTCGAGTGGCGCTTTGCCGTCGGTGCGGTGATAGCCACCATTCATGACGCCGTGATCGTGTTCGGCGCTCTCTCGCTCACTCAGCTCACTTTCGATCTGACCGCCCTGGCGGCCGTGCTGGCGGTGATTGGCTATTCGCTGAACGATACCATCGTCGTGTTCGACCGCATCCGTGAGAACTTCCGCAAGATGCGCAAGGGCACGCCCGAGGAGGTGGCCAACGCGTCCATCAACCAGACGCTGTCGCGCACCATCATGACCAGCGTCGCGACCCTGCTCGTGGTCGTGGCCCTGTTCGTCTACGGCGGCGAGGTGCTGCGGCCGTTCTCGGCAGCGCTCATCGTCGGCATCCTGATCGGTACTTTTTCCTCGATCTACGTCGCCAGCGCCCTTACCATCGCGCTCGGCATCTCGCGGGGGGACATGCTGCCGGTGGCCAGGGAAGGCGCGCCAGCCGACCAGCGTCCCTGAGGCCGGTGCCCGGAGCGGTTCCGCAACCCCGCCGGGCGGCCCGCGAAGGCTCCGACCGGGCGCGCGTCCGGAGGGGTCGGGACGGCGGTCCCGGCGCGCCGCGAAGCCTGCATATCCTCGCCGACCCGGACATTCTGGGCGTCGCCACCGCGTTCGCGCCCCTGGGTGAGCTCACGCTGCTGCCCGGCCGCGATTGGAGCCCGGCGGTGGTGCGCGACCGGGACGCGCTGCTGGTGCGCTCGGTCACGCGGATCGACGGGCGGCTGCTCGAGGGCAGCCGGGTCCGCTTCGTCGGCTCGGCGACGGCCGGCACCGATCACGTCGATCGGGACTGGCTCGCGGCGCACGGCGTGGGCTTCGCCCACGCGCCGGGATCGAATGCCCCGTCCGTGGTCGATTACGTGCTCAGCGTGCTCAGCGTGTTCGCCGGCGAGGACGGCCGGGCCCTGGCCGATTACACGGTCGGGGTGGTCGGCTGCGGCGCCGTGGGCGGGCGCCTCGTCGCGCGCCTGGGCGCGCTCGGCGTGCCCTGTCTGCGCAACGACCCGCCGCTCGCCCGAACCGGCGCTGGCACAGGCTTCGTCACGATCGAGGAGCTGCTCGCCCGTGCTGACGTGGTGACCCTGCACGTGCCGCTGACCACGGCGGGTACGGACGCTACCGCCGGGCTCCTGCACGCGGGCCGGCTCGGGACCATGCGCCGCGGTGCTACGCTCATCAATGCCGCACGCGGTGGCGTGGTCGACGAGCACGCGCTCGGCCGGGCGCTGGCTGCCGGCCGGCTGCGCGCGGCGCTCGACTGCTGGGAGGACGAACCGGGCATCGCATCCGAACTGCTGGAACGCGTGACGATCGGTACGCCGCACATCGCCGGCTACGCGCTCGACGGCAAGCTCGCCGCGACTCGCATGCTGCACACGGCGCTGTGCAGTGCGTTCGGGCGCGAGGATCCCTGGCCGCTGGCGGCGCTGGCCCCGCTCGTACCTCCCGTGCCGGAGCGCACGCTGGCCCCGGGACCGGCCGACGCCTGCGTCCGCGCCCTGGTGCTCGCCTGCTATGATGTGCGCCGCGATGCGGCCGCGCTCGCCGCGGGCGTGAACGCGCCGCGGGCCGAGCGAGCCGTGCTGTTCGACCGGCTGCGCCGGGACTACCCGGCGCGGCGTGAATTTGCCGCCATCCCGGTGCGTATCGGACCGGCGGGTGACGGCAGCCTGCACCGGCAGATCGCCGGCGCCGGTTTTACCGTCGTCGACTGAAGCCGGGCCGGCTGCCACGCCGCGGGCCGGCCGCGGCTGCGACTGAACGGAGGTGACCCATGCGGATGCTGCACACGATGCTGCGAGTCGGCGATCTGGATCGCTCGCTCGCGTTCTACACGGACGTGCTCAGTATGAAGCTGCTGCGCCGGCGGGATTTTCCCGAGGGCAAGTTCACACTGGCGTTCGTCGGCTATGCCGACGAGAAGGACGCGACCGTGCTCGAGCTCACCCACAACTGGGACACGGACCGCTACGAGCACGGCGATGCCTACGGCCACATCGCCATCGGTGTCGATGACGTCTACGCGGCCTGCGACCGCATCAAGGCTGCAGGTGGCGAGGTCGTGCGCGAGGCGGGCCCCATGAAGGGCACGACGACGGTGATCGCCTTCGTCGCGGATCCCGACGGATACCGGATCGAACTGCTCGAGGACCGGGCCGGGGACGCCGCCTGATGGACATCGCCCCGCAATCTGCCGCGAGGGGGCTACCGGATCGTGACGGTGATCCGCTCGGAGACGACCGGCGGCGTGTGCGGCACGTGCTGGTAATCGCCGAGCAGCAGTTGCAGGGTGTGCCTGCCGGGCGGCAGCTCCACGGTCACCTCGGTCTGACCGCCGCCGAAGTGCCGGTGCTGATCGTCGGCGGGGATCGGCTGGTCGAGCGGCGGCAGATCGGTGTCGATGAGCAGGTGATGGTGGCCGGTCCTGGCGACATCGACGCCGGCGGGCGCCACGCCCATGTTGCGCAGGCCGAAGCGTACGGTGACCGGGCTGGCGACGCTCGCGCCATCCGCCGGACTGATGAGATAGGTCGCCGCCCCTTCGGGCGCCGGCGTTCCCGCCGAAACGGCGGCGGCCGCCGCGAACGCCGCGACGGCGAGCGGGGTCTTCCAGGTCATGATTGCCTCCTCGCGGGCCGCTATCGCTGAATTCGGGAGCATCCTAGCACAGCCGTATATGCGTCGACGTTGACCGCACGGCGCGTTGTGCCGAGAATTCACGCTCCTTTCGAACGGTCCGCCCATGCCCGATCCCAACAGCGATTCCGACGTCCTGGTGCAGGTGCGCGGGCTGTGCTTTCGCCGCGGCACCAAGGTCATCTTCGACGGCGTCGACATGGACATCCGCCGTGGCGGCATCACCGCGATCATGGGCCCCAGCGGCTGCGGCAAGACCACCCTGCTGCGCATGATCGGCGGCCAGCTCCGTCCCGACGCCGGCAGCATCCACGTCGACGGCGAGGAAGTCACGAGGCTGTCGCGCCGTGGCCTGATGCAATTGCGCAAACGCATGGGCATGCTGTTTCAGAGCGGGGCGCTGCTGACCGACCTGAACGTGTTCGACAACGTCGCTTTCCCGTTGCACGAGCACACCCGTCTGCCGAGCGCGCTCGTGCACGACCTGGTGCTGATGAAGCTCGAGGCGGTGGGTTTGCGCGGTGCGCGCGCTATGATGCCGAGCGAGCTGTCCGGCGGTATGGCGCGGCGGGTGGCGCTGGCCCGTGCGCTCGCACTCGATCCGATGATGATCATGTACGACGAGCCATTCACCGGCCAGGATCCGATCTCCATGGGTGTGCTGGTGCGCCTCATCAAGCAGATGACCGACGCGCTCGACGTGACCAGCATCATCGTCTCGCACGACGTCACCGAGACGGCATCCATCGCCGACTACATCTATGTGCTGTCCAAGGGCACGATCGTCGGTCAGGGACACCCCGACGAGCTCGACGCGACGGATTCGGAGTGGGTGCGTCAGTTCATGCAGGCCCTGCCCGATGGCCCGGTGCCTTTCCACCAGCCGGCCCCCGACTACGCCTCAGAGCTCGGCCTGGGATCGCGGCCGTGATCGGCCTGCTGCAGAGCCTCGGCCGCGACGGCCTGTCATCGTTCGAGCGACTCGGTCGCGGGCACCTGTTCCTCGCCTACGTGCTCGCCGGCATGCACGGGATGATCCCGCGCTGGCGCCTGGTGGTCATGCAGGTCTTCTCGGTCGGGGTGCTGTCGCTGACCATCATCGTCGTCTCGGGCGCGTTCGTCGGCATGGTCCTCGGCCTGCAGGGTTACAACACCCTGGTGGACTTCGGCGCCGAGGAGTCGCTGGGCGTGCTGGTCTCGCTGTCGCTGGTGCGCGAGCTGGGGCCGGTGGTGGCGGCGCTGCTGTTCGCGGGCCGGGCCGGCTCGGCGCTGACGGCCGAGATCGGCCTGATGAAGGCGACCGAGCAGCTCGCCGCCATGGAAATGATGGCAGTCGATCCGCTGCACCGGGTCATCGCGCCGCGGCTCGCCGCCGGCATCATCGCCATGCCCCTGCTCGCGGCCATCTTCAGCGCGCTCGGGGTCTACGGCGGCTGGTTCGTGGGGGTGGGTCTGCTCGGCGTTGATGACGGTGCCTTCTGGTCGCAGATGCAATCGGCCGTGGATGTCAACGAAGACATCATGAACGGGGTCATCAAGAGCCTGGTATTCGGCGTGGTGGTGACCTGGATCGCCGTGTTCGAGGGCTGGGACACGGTGCCGACCTCCGCGGGGATCGGCCGCGCCACCACGCGCACCGTGGTAAACTCCAGCCTCGCGATCCTGGGTCTGGATTTCGTGCTGACTGCACTCATGTTCAACCAGTAATCCGGACTGAGCCATGCTGCACTCGAAGACTATTGAAACCATAGTCGGTGCCTTCATCCTGGTCGGCCTCGGCGCGCTGCTGGTGCTCGCCATGCGGGTGAGCAACCTGAGCTTCGCCAGCATGACGGCGAACGGGAGCTACACCGTCACCGCCCACTTCGACAACGTCGGTGGCCTGAAGGTGCGTTCGCCGGTGAAGATGGCCGGGGTGGTCATCGGCCGGGTGAGCAATATCGGCTTCGACAGCGCCACGTATGAAGCGGTTGCCTCACTGGCCATCGACCGCCGATACAGCGACATCCCCACGGACACCACGGCGAGCATCTATACCGCCGGGCTGCTCGGCGAGCAGTACGTGGGCCTGGAAGCAGGCGGGGCCGACGAGTTCCTTCAGGAGGGTGATCAGATTACACTGACGGAATCCGCAGTCGTGCTTGAACGCATCATCGGTCAGTTCCTCTACGACAAGGGGAAGGGCAACTGAGCGAGAGGCGGCGATTGCTCGCCGGAGCCCGTTCGGGCGTCCCGGGCAGGGGGCAGAATGGGCCTGATGCGGCCTTCTTCCCCGTCGTAATCGCCCACTCGCCTGGGCGAACCCAGGGTCTGGCCGCGGTGACATCGACCAGCGCATTTGAAGAGGTGTTTTCATGAGAGGATTCACGTTCGTGATGGGCGCCTGCCTCGCTTTGGCCCTCGATGCCGTTGCATTAGCCGCCACCGACACGCCCGAACAGGTCGTGCGCAGCACCGCCGACGCGGTCATCGCCAAGGTCACCGCCGATCGCGATGCGCTGCGGGCCGATCCCAAGCGCTTGAACGCGCTGGTCGACGAGATGATCGTGCCGCGCTTCGATTTCCCGCGTATGGCGCAGTGGGTGCTCGGCAAGTACTGGCGCGACGCCGACGCTGCCGCGCGCAAACGCTTCATCGAGGAGTTCAAGAACCTGCTCGTGCGCACCTATGCAACCGCACTGCTCGAGTATTCCAATCAGAACATCACCTATTTCCCCGTGCAGACGACGGGCGATTCCCGCAGTGTCACGGTAAAGACCGAGATCGAGCAGCCGGGCAGCGTGGCGGTGCCGATCCTGTACCGCATGCACGTCAAGGACGGATACTGGAAGGTCTACGACATCGCAGTCGATGGCGTCAGCCTCATCACCACTTACCGGGCGTCGTTCGCCTCGGAGATCCGCAAGAGCGGCATCGACGGACTCATCGACAACCTTGCTGCCCGCAACAGCAGCACGGCGGCCGCGACGACGCAGACGCAGTGACGGCGGTTGCGCTCGAATCGCGCGGCAACGGGTTGTTCGCCCTGCGCGGCGACGTCACCCAGCACACGGTGCCGGAGCTGCTCGCGGGCAGCGCGACGCTCTGGGGCGGACCGGCGGCGACGATAGATCTGGCGGGTGTGGACCGGATTGACAGTGCGGCGGTCGCGCTGCTGCTCGAGTGGGCACGCGAGGCGGCCGCGCGTGGCACGACCATGACGCTGAGCAACGTGCCCTCGGGCGTTCGTGCGATCGCGGACCTGTGCGGAGTATCGGCATTCGTGTCGGACGGTAGCTCCGGGTGCGCGCCGGACAGGAACGGCAGCAATGACGGCTGAACAGATTGAGCGGCTCATCGCCGAGGGTATTCCCGGGGCCACTGTGCGGGTCCAGGGTGACGACGGGCGGCATTTCCAGGCACTGGTCGTCGCGGATGCGTTCACCGGGCTGAGCCAGGTCAAGCAGCACCAGCTCGTGTACGGGGCGCTAGGCCATTTGATGCAGGAAGCGATCCACGCTCTGTCGCTGCGCACCCTGACGCCGACCGAGTGGGAATCGGTGCGGAGTCACTGACGCGGTCTCCACGGCTCTGCCCTGCGGGGTACGACGGCGCACTACATCATGGACAAGCTCATCATTACGGGCCAGGTTCCCCTGCACGGAGAGATCCGTATCTCCGGCGCCAAGAACGCGGCGCTGCCGATACTCGCGGCCACGCTGCTGGCGGAGACCCCGGTCACGATCGGCAATGTCCCGCATCTGCACGACGTCACCACCACGATGGAGCTGCTGGGCCGCATGGGTGTGCAGCTCATGGTCGACGAGCGCATGCAGATCGAGGTCGATTCGAGCGAAATCCAGAACTTCTTCGCCCCCTACGAGCTGGTGAAGACGATGCGCGCCTCAATCCTCGTGCTCGGGCCGCTGCTCACTCGTTTCGGCGTGGCGGAAGTGTCGCTGCCCGGCGGCTGCGCGATCGGCTCACGTCCGGTCAATCTGCACCTGCAGGGACTGGAGGCGATGGGTGCGAAAATCAGCGTCGAAGGTGGCTATATCAAGGCGCGAGCGAGCCGGTTGAGGGGCGCCAACCTGGTCATGGACATGGTCACGGTGACCGGTACGGAAAACCTGATGATGGCCGCGACGCTGGCACGCGGGCGCACCGTCATCCGCAACGCCGCGCGCGAGCCGGAAGTCGTGGATCTGGCGAACTGTCTGCTCAGCATGGGCGCGCAGATCGAGGGTGCGGGCACTGACACGCTCATCATCAACGGCGTGGATCGTCTGGCCGGCACGACCTACTCGATTCTGCCGGATCGCATCGAGACCGGTACCTACCTGGTCGCGACCGCGATCACCGGCGGTTCGGTCAAGCTCAAGGACACCCGCCCGCAACTGCTCGAGGCCGTGCTGGCGAAACTGGTGGAGGCAGGCGCTCACGTCGAGGTGGGCAGCGACTGGATCCGCCTCGACATGCGCGGTAACAAGCCGCGTGCGATCGACGTGCACACGGCACCTTATCCGGGTTTCCCGACCGACATGCAGGCGCAGTTCACGGCGCTCAACTGCGTCGCCGAGGGTAACGGGACCATCACCGAGACCGTGTTCGAGAACCGCTTCATGCACGTGCAGGAGCTGCAGCGAATGGGCGCGCGGGTCCGGCTCGAGGGCAACACCGCCATCACGAGCGGTGTGCCGCGACTAACCGGGGCGCCGCTCATGGCCACGGACCTGCGCGCATCGGCCTGCCTGGTGCTGGCGGGCCTGGTCGCCGAGGGTGAGACGGAGGTCGACCGCATCTACCACATCGACCGCGGCTACGAGACCATCGAGGAGAAACTGGGACAGCTCGGTGCGCAAATCCGACGTGTGCCCAGCCATCCCGGCGCGTCGGCGCAGCAAGCGCCCTCCGGTCGATCTGCCAGTGTCCGCGTCAGCTCCACCCAGTGAGGGCCTGCGGGTCGCGGTCTCCAAGGGCCGTATCCTGCAGGAGGCGCTGCCGCTGCTCGCCCGGGCCGGCATCGTCCCGAGCGTGGGTCCCGATGAATCCCGCAAGCTGATCCTGCCTACCTCGCGCGCGGACGTGAGCATCGTCGTGGTGCGCGCGGCGGACGTGCCCACCTATGTGGACTACGGGGCCGCCGATGCGGGTATCACCGGCAAGGACGTGCTCATGGAGTACCAGGGTGACGGTCTGTACGAACCGCTCGACCTGGGCATTGCGCGTTGCCGCCTGATGCTGGCCGGGCATGCCGGTGCGACGGCGACGCAGGGCGGCAGGCGCGTGGCGACCAAGTACGTACATACCACTCGCCGGTTCTATGCCGAGCGCGGAGAACAGGTCGAGGTGATTCGCCTGTACGGTTCGATGGAGCTCGCCCCGCTGGTCGGCCTCGCGGATTTTATCGTCGACCTCGTCGACACCGGCAACACGCTGCGGGCGAACGGCCTCGTACCGCTCGAGAAAATCGCCGACATCAGCTCGCGACTGGTCGTGAACAAGGCGGCGCTCAAGCTCAAGCACGGGCTCGTCCGCGGGTTCGTCGACGATCTGCGCCGGATCGTCGCCGGTCCCTGAGGGGCGGTTCCGGCCGGCGTGGCCGGACCAGGAGAACTCGCTGATGACCATAACCAGACTGCGCACGCGCGATGCCGATTTCGATCAGCGTCTCGAACGCCTCGTGAGTCACGAACAGGCGGATCACGCGTCAGTGCTGGCAACGGTGCGCGAGATCGTCGCCGACGTGAAGGCGCGCGGTGACGCGGCGCTCGTCGAGTACACCAATCGCTTCGATGCGCGCACGGTGGCGAACGCGGCCGAACTCGAGCTCGACGGTCGCGCCCGGACCCGAGCCGCGGAGCGCGTCGCACCGGACCTGCGCGCCGCCCTTGCAGCCGCGGCCGAGCGTATTCGGCGCTATCACGCCCATCAGCGGCTCGAGTCGTGGACCTACGCGGACGAGGACGGAACACTGCTCGGCCAGCAGGTCGTGCCGCTCGATCGAGTCGGTGTTTACGTACCCGGTGGCAAGGCCGCCTACCCGTCGTCGGTGCTCATGAACGTGATCCCGGCCCGGGTGGCGGGCGTGGGCGAGGTCGTCATGGCCGTGCCGGCGCCGCGCGGGGAAGTGGCCCCGGCCGTGCTCGTGGCGGCCGGCATCGCCGGCGTCGATCGGGTGTTTACCATCGGGGGCGCCCAGGCCGTCGCGGCGCTCACCTATGGTACCGCCACCATCCCGGCGGTGGACAAGATCGTCGGGCCGGGCAACGCCTACGTCGCAATGGCCAAGGCAACGGTGTTCGGCGCCGTCGGCATCGACATGATTGCCGGCCCTTCGGAGATCCTGATCGTGTGTGACGGCGGCACCGATCCCGACTGGATCGCGATGGACATGTTGGCACAGGCCGAGCACGACGAGCGCGCGCAGGCGATCCTGCTCTCGCCCGACGCGGCGTATCTGGACGCTGTGGCCGCGAGCATTGAGCGTCTGTTGCCGACCCTGGCACGCCGGGACATCATCCGCCGTGCCATCGACGCGCGCGCGGCGCTCATCGAGGTAGTCGACCTGGACGAGGCGGTAGCGCTCGTCAACCGGATCGCGCCGGAGCATCTCGAGCTCTCGGTGGCCGAGCCCGAGGCGCTGGCGCGCAAGGTCCGGCACGCTGGTGCCATTTTCCTCGGCCGGCACACTCCCGAGGCGTTCGGCGATTACTGCGCCGGACCCAATCACGTGCTGCCGACCGGGCGCACGGCCCGGTTCTCTTCACCGCTCGGCGTGTACGACTTCCAGAAGCGATCCTCGCTCATCAAGGTCTCCGCCCGCGGCGCGGCACGCTTGGCACCACTGGCGACCTGCCTCGCACAAGGCGAGGGTCTGAGCGCCCATGCGCGCTCGGCGGCCTACCGCGATCCCGGTCGTGCGGCGGACGAGTGAAGCCGGGCGACGCGGGGTCAGTTTGCAGGTTCGTGAGGTCGCTGGCCGACCTGTACGTCCAGTAGCAGCGTGCGCCGGCCGCGCAGCACGCGCGCTGGAACCGTCGTCCCGGGGACGATCCTGGCGATGATGTCGCGCGCCGTACGCGAGTCGATGACCGGCCGCTGGTCGATGTGCGTGATCAGATCGCCCGGCTCCAGTCCGGCGCGGTACGCGGGGCCGCCCCGCAGCACGCGTTCGACCACCACGGCACCGCTGCCGGACGGATCACTGCCGGACACCAGCGCGACGCCCGGATCCTGCACTTCGATTCCCAGCCACCCGCGCACGACGAAGCCGGTCGCGCGGATGTCCCCGAGCACCGCCATCGCCACCTCGGCCGGGATGGCGAAGCTGATGCCCGCCGCGGTCCCGGTCCGTGACACGATGGCGGTGTTGATCCCGACCAGTTCGCCACGCGCGTTGACCAGCGCGCCGCCCGAATTCCCCGGGTTCACGGCCGCGTCGGTCTGGATGAAGTTCTCATAGACATTGATGCCGACGCGGTTGCGTCCGGTCGCGCTGACGATACCCTGGGTGACGGTCTGGCCCACACCGAAGGGATTGCCGATCGCGAGCACCACGTCCCCGACCGCAATCGCGCCCGACGCGCCGATCGGGATGGCCGGGTAACCCGCACCCTCCAGACGCAGCACGGCGACGTCGGACTCCGGGTCCGTACCGACTATCCTTGCGCGCACGGAGTTGCCGTCGTGCAGGACCACCGCGATTTCGTCGGCACTTTCGATCACGTGGTGGTTGGTGAGAACGTGCCCGTCGGCCGCGACGATGACCCCGGAGCCCAGGCTCGTTTCCAGACGCTTGGACGGCTCGGCGAGCGCCGGACCGAAAAAGCGCTGGAACAGCGGGTCCTCGAGTAAGGGATTGCTCCGCGCGGACACGTATTTACTGGTGTAGACGTTGACCACGGCCGGGGCCGCCACCGCCACCGCGGCGGCGTAGGAATAAGGTCCCGCGGGTGCGGCGGACGGGGCGGGGGCGGGCGGGGCAACGGCGGCGGCCGGGGGTATCGCCGGGGGTGGTGCCGGCGCCGTCCGCAGCAGCAGGATCAGGTACGCCACCGCCAGGCCCGCGAAAACCGACCGCAGGGTGAAAGCCAGTGCCTCGCCAAAGCGTGCCATGCGGTGCTCCCGGGGATCAGCGGGGCGTCCGGCGCACCGCCCCGAAGCCCCACGGTTTGATGCTATAATTTACCGGTTTCGGGGGCGAAGAAAAATTCGCAGGCCTGCTCCATCAAGGGTTCTTACGGAATGGCAAATCAGGGTATCGACCGGCAGCGGCGCCGGTTTCTCACCGCCGCAACCACCGTCGTGGGTGGTGTAGGCTGCGCCTTCGCGGCCGTCCCGTTCGTCGCGTCGTTCCAGCCCAGCGCGCGTACCAAGGCGATAGGCGCACCGGTCGAGATCGACGTGAGCAAGCTCGAACCTGGTCAGCGGGTCATTGCCAAGTGGCGCGGCAAGCCGGTGTGGGTCGTGCGCAGAAGCAAGGCGACGCTCGCGGATCTGCCCAAGAACGACGAACATCTGCGCGACCCGGATTCCGAGGTCGTCGAACAGCAACCCTCCTACGCGCGGAACGCCTACCGGTCGATCAAGGCCGAGTACCTGGTCGTCATCGGTATTTGCACCCATCTCGGCTGCTCACCGACCTTCGTGCCCAAGGAGGACGCGGGAGCGCTCGGCCCGGACTGGCTGGGCGGTTTCTTCTGTCCCTGCCACGGTTCGCGGTTCGATCTCGCCGGTCGCGTGTACAAGGGTGTGCCGGCGCCGACCAACCTCGAGGTTCCGCCGTACAAGTATCTCAGCGACTCCGTCATCGTCGTCGGAGCGGACGAGGGGACTGCCTGATGAATGCCGTCACCAAGCTCCTGACGGGCACGCGCGACTGGGTCGATGCGCGGTTTCCGCTGACGAAGATGTGGAACGAGCACCTCGCCCGTTATTATGCCCCCAAGAATTTCAATATCTGGTACTTCTTCGGATCGCTGCTGCTGGTCGTGCTGGTGATCCAGCTGCTGACCGGCATCTGGCTGACGATGAGCTACAAGCCGGACGCCCAGCAGGCATTCGGTTCCGTCGAGTACATCATGCGCGACGTGCAATGGGGCTGGCTCATCCGGTACATGCATTCCACCGGTGCCTCGGCTTTCTTCATCTGCGTCTATCTGCACATGTTCCGCGGGATGATGTACGGTTCGTATCGCGCACCGCGCGAGCTGCTCTGGCTGCTCGGCATGGCGATCTACTTTGCCCTGATGGCCGAGGCGTTTTTCGGCTACCTGCTGCCCTGGGGTCAGATGTCCTACTGGGGCGCGCAGGTGATCATCTCGCTGTTCGGCGCCATACCTTTCATCGGTGACACACTGGCGCTGTGGATTCGCGGCGACTACGTCGTCTCCGACGTGACCCTGAACCGGTTCTTCTCGCTGCACGTCGTCGCCCTGCCACTGGTGCTGGTCGCTCTGGTGTTCGTGCACATCATCGCCCTGCACGAAGTCGGTTCGAACAATCCCGACGGCGTGGAGATCAAGAAACACAAGGGCCCGGACGGTATCCCGATCGACGGTATCCCGTTCCATCCGTATTACACCGTCAAGGATCTGGTCGGAGTGGGTGTGTTCCTGTTGCTGTTCGCCGCCGTCGTGTTCTTCATGCCCGAACTGGGCGGCTACTTCATCGAGCAAAACAACTTCATACCCGCGGATCCGCTGACCACTCCGCAGCACATCGCGCCTGTGTGGTACTTCACGCCGTTCTACGCGATTCTGCGCGCCGTTCCCGACAAGCTCTCCGGAGTCATTCTGATGGGGCTGGCGGTGTTCATGTTCGTACTGCTGCCGTGGCTGGATCGCAGCCCGGTCAAGTCTATCCGGTACAAAGGCGCGTGGAGCCGCGCCGCCATGGTCGCGTTCGCCGTGAGTTTCCTGGGACTGGGTTATCTCGGTCTGGAGCCCGTGACGCCCACTTACACGCTCATGGCGCGCGTGCTGACGGTGGTGTACTTCGGATTCTTCCTGCTGATGCCGGTTTACACCAGGATGGACCGGACCCGACCTGTTCCAGACAGGGTGACCTGAACATGAAACGGTTCGCTTTCGTTGCTTTGCTGGCAATCTTCACTTCCGTCGCCGGCGCTTCCGAGCAAGGGCCGACGTTCCGCGCGCACGTCGACCTCGGGGACAGGCCGTCCCTGCAGCGCGGTGCGCGCATCTTCGTGAACTACTGTCTGAGCTGTCATTCGGCAGCTTACATGCGCTACAGCCGCATGGGCGCGGATCTAGGTCTGTCCGACCAGCAGGTCAAGGACAATCTCATGTTCAGCACGGACAAGATCGGCAGCACGATGGAGGTCGCACTGCGCCCCGACGACGCCGTGCAATGGTTCGGTGTAGCGCCTCCGGATCTGTCGGTGATCGCCCGCGCGCGCGGGGCGGACTGGCTAAACACCTTCTTTCTGGGTTTCTATGAGGATCCGGGCCGCGCTACCGGTGTGAACAATCTTGCGTTCAAGGATACGGCTATGCCGCACGTGCTGTCGGAGTTACAGGGAATGCAGCGTGCAGTGACGGAGACGATCACCGATGCCGACGGGGTGGAACACGAGAAGATCACCGGTTTCGAGCTGGCAGCGCCGGGACGTATGAGCGAAGCCGAGTACCGGTCCACCGTGCGCGACCTCGTCAATTTTCTCGTGTACATCGGCGAACCGGCGAAGCTCGAGCGTTACCGAATCGGTGCCTGGGTAATGCTGTTCCTGCTGTTCTTCACGTTCCTGGCCTATCTGCTCAAGCGCGAATACTGGAAAGACGTTCACTAGCAGCCGGCCGACGTCGTGGCGGCGCGCCACCCGCCCGCCTGCGAGCAACGAAAGGCCGGCTTGAGACAAACTGCGTTTCCGGAGCCAGCGTTGAACCGGAGCGATGACCTGATGCCGGTAGAAAATTGGAGTACGCAGATGAACGTCCTTGCGAGCAGACGATCGGTTATGACGCTGTATTCGGACGATACCTCGCCGGCCGGTCATGCCGTGCGCATAGTGCTCGCGGAAAAAGACATCAACGTCGAGATCAACTTCGTCAACGAAGAGACCAAGCCAGAAGACCTCAACGATCTGAATCCGTACGACGATCTGCTCACGCTCATCGATCGCGAGCTCGTGCTCTATGAACCGCAGATCATGATGGAGTACCTGGACGAGCGTTATCCGCATCCGCCCTTGATGCCGGTCGACCCGGTATCAAGAGCGAACAACCGCCAGCTCCGCTATCGCATCATGCGTGACCTGTACGCACTGGTTGCCGATCTGTCGGGAACGAACGAAATCGCGGCTGCAAACGCGCGCAAGGTGATGCGCGACAATCTCACGGTTATCGCACCCGCGTTCGCGCTGAAGCCGTTCTTTCTGTCCGACGAGTACTCGCTCGTGGATTGCTGCCTCATCCCCCTGCTCTGGCGGCTGGATCACTTCGCGGTAAAAATGCCGGCGCAGGCGAAGCCCTTAGTGCAATACGCGCAGCGAATGTTCGGCCGTGACGCGTTCCGGGCGAGCCTGTCGCCTCGCGAACGGGAATTGCGCGCCCGCTGAATCCACGCCGCGCGCGAACCTTGCCCGTCTGACCGGGTCAGATTCGTGATGATGACATCGACACGCCCGTATCTGCTGCGTGCAATCCACGAATGGATCAAGGACAACCACTTGACGCCGCACCTTTTGATCGACGCATCGGCCGACGGCGTCGACATTCCGTCACGATACGTCGTCGATGGTCAGCTGATACTCAACATCTCACCGACCGCGGTCCGGGATCTCGATCTGGGCAACGACGCGGTGAGTTGCAACGTGCGTTTCGCCGGGGTCGCCACCCGGATAGACATCCCCCTGGCGGCAATCAAGGCGATTTACGCCAAGGAAAACGGCAAGGGGATCGTGTTCACCGACGACGAACCGGGCAAAACGCCGCCGGACGCCGATTCCCCGGGATCCTCCTCGCGCGGGCGCCCGCAGCTCAAGCTGGTCGAGTAAGGGGCGCACCGGCGCCACGGTGTCACTCATCGAGCATCTCGAACAGCTTGACGACTTTCTGTACGCCGCCGACGGTGCGCGCGGTTTCCGTGGCACGATCAGCCTCGGCGCTCTTGGTGAGGCCCATCAGGAATACGGTACCGCGCTCGGTCACCACCTTCACACGGGTCGCATCAAAGTCCGTCAGCGCGAACAGCTGTGTCTTCACCTTGGCGGTAATGAGACTGTCACTGCTGCGGGACACCATCGAGCTCGGCGCGGCGATGGCGAGCTCGTCGTAGACGTGCTTGACTTTCGGGAGCTTGCGCACGATGTCGACTACGCGCTCCCGCAGCGCCTCAGTCGGTACCTCACCCGTCAGGAGCACGATGAAGTTGTAACTGGTGACGTTGATGTGGGCCTGCGCTTTGAGCTCCTCGTCCTCGACAATCGCTTTCGCGGCTTTCAGCTCGATGCCCTGATCGTCGATGAACGTTCCGGCCGTGCGCCGGTCATTGGCCATGCTCGCCCCCGTAGCCGCGCCCCCGGCGGCGATGGCGACGCAGCCGCCGGTCAGGACCGCCAGAGCAGCCACGAGCAGTGCCCGGGCGAGAGTGGTTCGAAACACGAGGTAGGCTGGTGTCGTCATGGGTTCAGGTATCCTGTCCGAGCAATTGCCTGTCGACCAGATCGCACAGGCAGTGAATGACCATTATGTGAACTTCCTGGATGCGGGCGGTCGTCCAGTTCGATACGCACACGAGCACGTCCTGCTCGCCCAAGAGCGTGGCGCATTGACCGCCGTCGCGCCCCGTAAGCAGCACTACCCGCATCTCCCGTTCGTGTGCGGCGCTTATGGCCGCGAGTATGTTTGCGGATTCGCCACTGGTCGTGCACGCGAGGAGCAAATCGCCCGGCTGGCCGAGTGCGCGGACCTGCTTGGCGAATATCTCGTCGAACTGGTAGTCGTTCGCGATGGACGTGATCGTCGACGCGTCGGTCGTCAACGCGATCGCAGGAAGTCCGGGCCGTTCCATCTCGAAACGATTGAGCATTTCCGAGGAAAAGTGCTGCGCGTCCGCCGCCGAGCCACCATTGCCACAGCTCAGGATCTTGCGGTCGGCGAGCAGCGCCGCAGCGATGGCCGCAGCGGCATCGACGATCGCCGTGGCGAGCGTGTCACGACACTCCAGCTTGAGCTGGATGCTGTCGTTGAAAATCTGTCGAACGCGTTCTGCACCGTCCATCGGAATCGCCGTAGCGGTGCGAATTATGCCTGAAACGCGTTCGCGATCCAGTCGATTCGCGGCGTTTTCATATTTCCGCTCACGAGCACGACGTCGAACCGGCACGCCGGATCCTGCCGATCCGAGCGCCTCTGCAGGTAATGCTGAGCCGCGCGCACGATACGACCGCGCTTGCGGCCGTCGATACTTTCCAGCGCGCCGCCGTAGCGTTCGGACCGCCGGTAGCGTACTTCGACGAACACGGTGGTGACGCCGTCGCGCGCGATGACGTCGATCTCTCCCAACCTGCAGCGATAATTGCGCACCAGAAGCCGCAGTCCGTGACTCTCCAGGTGCCGTACGGCCGCGTGCTCTGCGGCGCGCCCTCGGGCTTGCGGATCGTCTTCGATCATGGCCCCGCGAGCACCGGATCGACGAGGCGGGGCGCACCGTCCTCGAACCGGACCCACGTCAGTTGCCGCTGTACGCGCCCGCGCGCATCCATGGAAAGCATGCCCGTCTGCCCGGTAAAGCGGCGGTTGTGCTGAACGCGCAGCCGCCCGAGCTGGGGCAGCAGGCGATAGGCATCGATCCCCAGCGCGTACAGGCGCGGCCAGGCGCGGGCCGCATCGGGCCAATCGCGCTGTATTGCGCTGTACAGCGCGACGTCGCGAGCCCGCGAGTCCACCAGCCAGGGCATGTCGCCGAACACGATGCCATTGAGATCGCGATCGCGTTCCAGGTCCACGCTGCCCGTGAACACGTGCGAGGTCGCATACACGGGCAGGTCTCCGGCGTTGAAGTATTCGAGCTGTGGACGGATCTGGCGCGCCTGAACCGGGAATGCGGCCATGAATACCAGGTCGGCGTCCTGGCGCCGCCGCGGTTCCAGATGCACACGCCGCTGCAACAGTCGCTCGAGTGCGGCGGCGCGCTCCTTGCTGGCGTCGATGTTGAGCAATGCCTCGCTCGGCGTGGCGAAATCGCGGGTGTCGGACGAATAGCGCACGGTTTCCAGCAGTTCACCACCGAGTTCCTGCCAACGGCTCGCGAATGCCTGTGTGACACGCGTACCCCAATCACCCTGCGGCGCGATGGCGAGCGCGCGAACGCGCCCGTCGAACCACGCTCGTTCCGCAGCCTGGCGGGCCTCGTCCTCCGGCGACAGGCCGAATTCGTACAGTCGCAGCGCCGCCCCCTCACTCGTCGCCGGCGGCTGGTCGAGCTGATTCAGCGCCAGCAGCGTGACGTCGATTTCGCGCTCCCGGACCAGACGTTCGAGCGCGGCTTTCTCGAGCGGACCGACGATGAGGTCGGCGCCGTCGGCGCGTGCGCGATCGTAGGAATCGGTGATGTTGGTGAGCGCCGCGTCGTAGATCGACACCGGCGGCCGGCGGGGGTTGCCGGCATCGGCGTACCAGGCCGCCAGAAAGCCGTCGCGCACGGCCGTGCCGGCCCCGGCGTACTGACCGACCAGCGGTAGCAGCATTGCCACCCGGGTCGGGGCGACATCCAGCGCCGTGGCGGCTTCGAGCAACTCAGGGACGATGCGCGTGAGCGCCGGGTGCCCCGGGTAGCGGGAGGTCCACTGCGCCAGCACGCCCTGAAAAGCAGCGCTGTCGTAGAGCGAGCGCCGGGCGCCGAGCGCGAGCTCGACCCAGCCCGACCAGCCGTCCCCCGGGCTGAGCACCTCGCGGGCCAGCACGGCCGGATCGGTCCGGTTCAGCTCGCCCCACAGGGCGTGCTCGTTGTCCGCCCGCGCCGACGCGTCGGCCAGCGCCGGGGCGAGCTCTGCGCGATTGCGCGCGGCGGCGAGGTGATCGTCGTTGGCGGCCAGCGCGCGGGCCCGGGTGAGGATCAGCGCGTTACGCTGCTCCGCAGGCAGTGACTTGGCGTGGATACCGGTGACCAGCTCCAGTGCGCGTTGATTCTGACCCTTGCCGAGCGCGAGACCGGCGTCGAGCAGCATGCGCCAGGCACGCAGATCCGCCGGCGTGTCCTTCGCCACCCGCGCGCCGTCAAGCGCAGTCCCGGCGGCGGTGGCGTCTCCGGCCCGCAACCACGCGTCGGCGGCACCGAGACGAAAACGCAGCGCGTCGACGTTGCTCTCGCTATGCGCTGCCAGCTCGCTGTAGGCTGTCGCCGCTGCGGCGTAGTCGCCGGCAGCCAGCAGGGCTTGCGCGTGCGCGTCGACGGCGATCTCGGACTCGCGCTCGCGTACCGCCTGTTGAGGCGTACAGGCGACCGTCGCGATAATCAGGACGAGCGCCAGGCCCGTGCCGCGGGAGTGATACCGGACAAATCGTGAGCAATGCATCGTTCAAGTATCGAGACGCCCCGGCACCGGTGTCAACGCAAGCGGGTACGCTGTACGTGGTTGCCACGCCGATCGGCAATCTCGGCGACCTGAGCGCGCGGGCAGCTGCGACACTGGCGGCCGTCGACCTGGTCCTCGTCGAGGACACGCGCGTCACGGGTCGGCTTTTTCAACACCTTGCGATCCGCACGCCGATGCTCGCCTGTCACGACCACAACGAGCGCGAGCTCATGCCCGCGATACTGCAGCGATTGCAGGCGGGCGAGTCGGCGGCGCTGGTCAGCGACGCGGGGACCCCGGTGCTCAATGACCCGGGTTATCTGCTCGTGCAGGCGGCCCACGCAGCCGGCATCCCGGTGCGCGCGGTCGCGGGGCCGTCGGCGATGGCGGCCGCGCTGTCGGTGGCCGGTATGCCGGCGCACAGTGTCCGTTACGAAGGTTTCCTTCCCGCCCGCGCGGGCGCGCGCCGGGCGATGCTCGAGCGGCTGGCGACCGAAACCGCCACCGTCGTGCTCTTCGAGGCCCCGCATCGAATCGCCGCTGCGCTCGCCGACATCGCCGCCGTGTTCGGCGCGCCACGCGAGCTGTGCGTCTGCCGCGAGCTGACCAAGCTGTTCGAGACGGTGCGCCGGGGTCGCGCCGGCGAACTCGCCGCCTGGTTTGCCGCGCACGCGCAGGAACGGCGGGGTGAGTTCGTACTGGTCGTCGCCGGCGCACCGCGTCATGAAGCGCCCGGCGCCGGCGCGGAAACCGTCCGGGTGCTCGACATCCTGATGCCGCGCCTGCCCCTGCGCGAAGCCGTGGCCGCGACGGTTGCCATCACCGGGGAGCCCCGCAACGTCGTCTATGCGCTGGCCGTCGGCCGGCAGCGGGGCGCCTGAGAGCTCCTGAAATCATCACCGCGGCTGTGGCGACGGCCCCTGGACGCCCCTGGCAGCGTGCGGGGACCCCCAAAATCGTTTCCGCAGGCCCGCTGCGCGCGCGATTTCGTGCACCCCCGCGCCTGGCCGGGAACGCCCGGGAACCGTCTCGCTACGGCGGGCGAGTGTTTCACGAGCTCTGTGACTTGCAGTGCGCCCCGGAAGGACTACGATCAGCGCCGCGGGAGCCGACCGGGCAGCCGCCCTGCGCCAACGCAGGGAGGAAAGTCCGGGCTCCACAGGGCAGGGCGCCAGGTAACTCCTGGGAGGCGCGAGCCTACGGAAAGTGCCACAGAAAACAGACCGCCCAAGCTCCTTCGGGAGCCGGCAAGGGTGAAAAGGTGCGGTAAGAGCGCACCGCGTCGCGCGCAAGCGGGACGGCACGGCAAACCCCGCCTGGAGCAAGACCAAATAGGGAGGCGTGCCGCCCCTGCGGGCGGTCCGGCGTGGCCCGCGCGAGCCTCCGGGTAGGTCGCTTGAGACGTGCGGTGACGCACGCCCCAGATGAATGGCTGCCACCGCGGTCGCGAGACCGCGGTACAGAACCCGGCTTACAGGTCGGCTCCCGCTTCGTTCCGAACGGCTGCCAGGCGGCAGCCTCCTGCCTGCGGTGGCCAATGGCCGCTAAAGCTCAAGTGATATCTAAGGTTAAATTACTAACTGTATGACAATACGCGTGTTCACTGTGCAATGCAGTGTCGATCCAAGGTTTTGTGCTGTAAGTCACTGTTCAAAAAGAGAGATTTTCGTGCGCAGGCAGCCGATTTCCTTGACTTTGCGAAGCGTCGCTCCGTATAGTGCGCTGGGGTGGGAAAAAGTGGGGAAAAGTGGATCAAACCCACCTCGGGAGGCCTCGCCGACATGTTCCGCGGCTTCAGCACGCTCAGTCTCGACGTCAAAGGGCGGGTCGCCATTCCGAGCCGCTACCGTGAGCGTCTGGCCGACACCTGCCGGGGGGCTCTGGTCGTCACGCTGAATCCGCTCGACCGCTGTCTGTGGCTCTATCCCCTGCCCGAATGGGAGTTGATCGAATCGAAACTGCAGGCGCTGTCGGATTTCGACCGCCGCAGCCGGCGCACCAAGCAGATGATGCGCGGCTACGCATGCGACTGCGACATGGACGGTCAGGGTCGCATCCTGTTGCCGGCGAACCTGCGCGAGTTTGCCGGGCTGGAGAAGGACGTCGTGCTGCTGGGACAGGGCAACAAGTGCGAAATCTGGGACGCGCGGGCCTGGTCTGCGCAGCGCGACGAGTGGTTGCACAGTCTCGACGACGATCAGGGCGAGCCCTCACTGACCCTGGGGAATCTGTCGTTGTAACGGTGCGCGCACGGTGAGCGCGTCGGTGCATGAGCCGGCTCTGCTGGTCGAGGCGCTCGAAGCACTGCAACTGCGTGACGACGGCATGTACGTGGATTGCACTTTCGGGCGTGGCGGCCATACGCGGGGCATCCTGGACCGGCTCGGGCCGACGGGTCGGGTTCTCGCAATCGACTGTGATCCCGAGGCGTTCGCGGCAGGTATGAAACTGGCGATGCAAGACCAGCGGTTGTGTGTCGAGCGGCGACGCTTCGGTGATCTCGACGCAATCGCGGCGTACGCAGGGTTCGGCTCCGGCGTCAACGGCATCCTGCTCGATCTGGGCGTTTCCTCACCGCAGCTCGACGTGTCCGGGCGCGGTTTCAGCTTCGCCGCCGA
The DNA here is from genome assembly GCA_020850735.1 of Gammaproteobacteria bacterium. Taxonomy (GTDB): domain Bacteria; phylum Pseudomonadota; class Gammaproteobacteria; order JADZEE01; family JADZEE01; genus JADZEE01. The sequence continues at coordinate 243,931 of JADZEE010000001.1, forward strand.
AGCCCCGCTCGACATGCGCATGGACCCAGGCGCGGGCGAGAGCGCCGCGGCGTGGCTGGCGCACGCGAGCGAGCGGGAGATCGCCGACGTACTGTTCCACTTCGGCGAGGAAAGGCACTCACGCCGCATCGCACGGGCGATCGTCGCCGCGCGCAGCGCCGAGCCGATAATCACCACGGTCAGGCTCGCTGCCATCGTCGCGCGCTGCATGCCGCGCGGCCGCGGCCGCATCCATCCGGCGACACGCACGTTTCAGGCACTGCGCATCCACGTCAACGACGAGCTCCGCGAGCTGGAGCGCGTGCTCCCGGCCGCCGTCGCCCTGCTCAAGGTCGGCGGCCGGCTCGTGGTCATCAGCTTTCACTCGCTGGAGGACCGCGTAGTGAAGAGGTTCCTGCGTGCCGAATCCCGGCCGGCACAGGTGGTCGGGGGCGCGCAATCCCGGCCGCGCCTGCGCCTGGCCGGCAAGCTCGTGCGCCCGGGCGAGGCCGAAATCAGCCGCAATCCGCGCAGCCGCAGCGCGCGAATGCGGGTGGCGGAGCGCATCGCATGAGCGAACGGGTGCTGCTGCTCATTCTCGCGCTGGCCGTGTTCGGCTCCGCGCTCGCGCTCGTGATTGCACGCCACGAGAGTCGCAGATTGTTCGTCGAGTTGCAGGAACTGGAGAAAGTGCGCGACGACGCCGACGTGGAGTGGGGCCGCCTGCAACTGGAGGAGGCGACCTGGGGCACGCACGGCCGGGTTGAGGAAATCGCGCGGGCACAGCTCGGCATGACGCCTCCCAACGCTGCCACCGTAGTGTTGCTGAGTCCATGAGCACCGCCGCTTCGTGGCCGGGTTACCCGTTGCGGCGCCGGATCGTGCTGGCGGTTTTCGCGCTGGTCGCGGCCGGGCTCTCCTGGCGCGGAGTCGACCTGCAGCTCACCAACAACCAGGTTCTCAAGACGCAGGGGAACGCACGCTACCTGCGCGTCGTGGAGATCCCCGCGCACCGTGGCGTGATCACCGATCGGCGCGGCGAACCGCTGGCGATCAGTACACCGGTCAGCTCCATCTGGGGGACGCCGCGACGCCTGCTCGCCGAGCGTGCGCGCTGGCCGCGGCTGGCGAGTCTGCTCGGAACCGACACCGAGTACCTGCGCACCGTCCTCGAGCCGCGTGCCGACCGCGAGTTCGTATACCTCAAGCGGCACGTTTCGCCGGATCTGGCCGAGCGGGTCATGGCGCTCGGCATCGACGGCGTCGCGCTGGTGCAGGAACAGCGCCGCTATTATCCGGCCGGGGAGGTTACCGCCCACGTACTCGGCTTCACCAACGTCGACGATGTCGGCCAGGAAGGGGTCGAGCTGGCCTTCGAGGGGCACCTGAGCGGGATCAACGGGGCCAAGCGCGTGTTGCGCGACCGGCTCGGCCGCATTGTCGAGAACGTCGAGAGGATCCGCAGCCCCCAGCCCGGTCACGGCCTCGCCCTGTCGATTGACAAGCGTATTCAGTACCTCGCTTATCGCGAGCTGAAGTCCGCGGTCATGACCCATCGCGCGCGCGCGGGCTCGATCGTCATCATCGATCCAGCCAGCGGCGAAGTGCTGGCGATGGTGAACCAGCCCTCGTTCAATCCCAACAATCGCAGCGATCTCAAGGGCGATTACTATCGCAACCGGGCCGTCACTGATGTCATCGAGCCCGGGTCGACCATCAAGCCACTCACCGTCAGTGCCGCGCTCGACTCCGGTGCTTTCGAGCCGAGCACGCGGATCGACACCCGTCCCGGTCACTTCACGATCGGTCGCCACACCGTGCGCGACGTGCACGACTACGGCGTGCTCGACGTGACCGGCGTGCTCGTGAAATCGAGCAACGTCGGTGCGAGCAAGATGGCCCTGGCACTGGATCCGGAGGTGCTCTGGAGTGCTTTTCACGGCGTCGGCTTCGGCATGACGACCCAGCTCGGTTTTCCCGGCGAGTCTGCCGGGCAGCTGCGCGACTACCAGGGCTGGCGAGAAATCGAGCACGCCACCATGGCTTTCGGCTACGGGCTGTCGACGACCGTGGTGCAGCTGGCCCAGGCCTACGGGGTCATCGCCAACGATGGTCGCCTCGTGCCGCTCACGCTGGTACGGGCCGACGGCCCGTCACCGGAAGGCAAGCAGGTGTTCCACGCGCAAGCCGCCCGCGCCGTTCGTGCGATGCTCGAGGCCGTGGTACGCACCGGCACCGGTACGAAAGCTGCCGTGCGGGGCTACCGCGTGGCCGGCAAGACCGGCACCGTGCGCAAGCTGACCGGGGACGGTTACGCCGAGAATCGCTACCTTTCGCTGTTTGCGGGCTTCGTACCGGCCAGCAATCCCCGCCTCGTCACCGTGGTGCTGATCGACGAGCCGAAGGGCGCGGAGTACTACGGCGGCCTCGTCGCGGCGCCGGTATTCGCGCGCATCATGCGCGACGCGGTGCGGCTGCTGAACATCCCCCCGGATGACGTCGTCGAACCGGACGGCGCGCGACTGGCAGTGCACGACGGCGATGCCCCATCCGCGCGCGCGGCGGCAGAGCGATGACCGCGGTGATGACGCGTATATCAGGGGTGAGGCTGAGCGAGCTGCTGGCGGGTATCGCCGTGGTGCCTGCGGGCTGCGATCCGACCGTCACCGACTTGGTTGCGGATCACCGTGACGTGCGTCCGGGGGCCTGTTTTCTCGCTCTGCCGGGCGCCAGCCACGACGGCGCCGCGTTCTCCAACGCTGCCGCAGCCGCGGGTGCAGCCGCCATCGTGACCGAAAGCGCGGTCGCCGATCTGCCGGCCGGCGTCGCCGTGCTCCGCGTCGAGCGCCTGCGCGAGCGGGTCGCTGTCATCGCGGCGCGATTTTTCGGCGAGCCTGCACGCGCGCTCGAACTGGTCGGCGTCACCGGAACCAACGGCAAGACCACGGTGACGCATCTGGTCGCCAACGCGCTGGCACGATGCGATCGCGCACCGGCGTGCGCGGTGATCGGCACGCTCGGTTACGGCCGTCCCGGGCGGCTCACGCCGACCGGTATGACCACGCCGGAACCGGTCATGCTCCAGCGCATCCTCGCCGAGCTGCGCGACACGGGATTCCAGGCGGCGGTGCTGGAGGTGTCCTCGCACGCCCTGGCCCAGGCACGGGTGCAGGGCATCGCTTTCCGTACGGCCGTATTTACCAACCTCAGTCGCGATCATCTCGATTACCACGAGAGCTTCGCCGCGTATGCCGAAGCCAAGGCGGGTCTTTTCCTGCAACCCGGGTTGCGTTATGCCGTCCTGAATCTGGACGATGCCTATGCGCGCGGACTGCTCGATCGTGTGTCCCCGACGGTCACCGCGATCGGTTACACCATGAACGCCCATCTGATCGAACCGCTGCCGGCGATTTGCGTTCGCGGCCGCTTGCTGGAGTCCTCGGCGGCGGGAACACGCATGCAGGTCGTCAGTGGGCAAGCGACGGTGGACTTGGAATCACCGCTCGTCGGCCGGTTCAACGCGGCCAACCTGCTCGCCGCCGTCGCCACTTTGCTGTCATTCGACGTCCCGCTCGCCAGTGCGGCGGCGGCGCTGGCCCGTGTGCAGGGTGCGCCGGGACGGCTGGAACGATTCGGTGGCTCCGGCAACGATCCGCTCGTGCTCGTGGACTACGCGCACACGCCCGACGCCCTCGAGCAGGCACTGTCGGCCGCACGCCTGCTCGGCGACGGCGGGCTCTGGTGCGTGTTCGGCTGCGGTGGCGATCGTGATCGCGGCAAGCGCGCGCAAATGGGGGCGATCGCATCCGCACTCGCTGACCACGTGTTGCTCACCAACGACAATCCGCGCACCGAATCGCCGGGACGCATTCTCGACGAGATTGCGGCCGGTGTCGTCTCGCCACCGGGCTGCATGCGCGAACCGGACCGTGAGCGCGCCATCCGCACGGCAATCGCCGCTGCCGGGGCCGGCGACGTGGTGCTCGTCGCCGGCAAGGGTCACGAGGACTACCAGCAGATCGGTACGCAGCGATTTGCCTTCAGTGACCGCGCGGTGGTGCTGGCGGCGCTGCGCGCGGGCCGGGCATGATCACGATGCGCCTGTCCGCCGCCGCCGCCCGCCTCGAGGCACGTCTGCTCGGTGACGATCGCAGCTTCACGGGCGTGAGCATCGACAGCCGCACCGTGCACGCGGACGAGCTGTTCGTCGCGCTCGCTGGAGCGCGGCACGATGGCCACGATCACCTTGCCGATGCCGCCGCCCGCGGCGCCGCCGGTGCCATGGTCGCACGCGCTTCGTCGGCTGTGCTGCCGCGATTGCTGGTGGCCGATACCCGCGCCTCCATGGGATGTCTGGCGGGCCACTGGCGCTCGCGATTCCGGCTACCGGTCGTTGCTGTGACCGGCAGCAACGGCAAGACCACGGTGAAGGAGATGCTCGCCGCAGTCCTCTCGCGTGTCGGGGCCACGCTCGCGACGCGCGGCAACCTGAATAACGACATCGGTGTGCCCCTGACCTTGTTCGGCCTCGGCGAGACACACCGCTACGCGGTGGTCGAGATGGGGGCCAATCATGCGGGCGAGATTGCCGCACTCGGGGCGATCGTCCGGCCGACGGTTTCGGTGGTGACGCAGTGCGCGCCGGCCCACCTTGCCGGTTTCGGCAGCATCGAGGGCGTCGCGCGGGCGAAGGGCGAGATTTTCTCGGCCCTGCCGGATGATGGCATCGCGGTCGTCAACGCAGATGATCCCTACGCCGATCTCTGGTTGCGGCTGGCGGGTACGCGCCGGGTGCTGCAGTTCTCCATGCAACGCGCGGCCGACGTCCGCGCGCACGATCGCGGCCTCGACTCTGACGGTCACCGTCGAATCGAGTTCGAGACCTGCCACGGCCTTACCGAGGTGTCGTTGCCGCTGCTCGGTCGCCACAACGTCCTCAATGCCGCTGCCACCGTCGCCAGTGCGCTCGCTCTGGGGATCGCACCGGCGTCGTGGCGCGACGGGCTGCAGGCCATGCAGCCGGTGAGCGGGCGCCTGGAGCTGCACGCAGGCGCTCGCGGCAGCCGCATCGTCGACGATACCTACAACGCCAATCCGGGTTCCCTCGCCGCTGCGCTCGAAACCCTGGCCGAATTGCCGGGCCGGCACTGGCTGGTGCTCGGCGACATGGGTGAGCTCGGTGCCGACAGCGAGGTCATGCACCGGCGCGCCGGTGCCGCGGTACGTGCGACGGGTGTCGAGCGGCTGTACACCGTGGGCGAGCTCGCCGGTCTTGCGGCCGACGAGTTCGGCGCGGGCGCCGAGCGCTGCGCCGACGTGGCCGCGGTTGCGGCCGCGGTCGCAGGCGACCTCGTCGCCGGTGTCACCGTGCTCGTCAAGGGTTCGCGTACCGCCCGCATGGAACGGGTCGTGAACTTCCTGTTGGGCAGGAGATGAACGGATGCTGATGTTTTTCGCCGACTGGATGAGTGTCTACTACAGCGGCTTCAACGTCTTTCAGTACCTGACCCTGCGCACGATCTTCGGTGTACTCACGGCGCTCGGAATCGCCCTGTTGATCGGCCCGGCGATGATCCGTCACCTGAGCCGTTACCAGATCGGTCAGAGCGTGCGCAGCGATGGTCCCCAGTCCCACCTCGTCAAGGCGGGGACGCCGACGATGGGGGGGTTGCTCATCCTCGTTTCGGTGACGGCCAGCACCCTGCTGTGGGCGGATCTTCGCAACCGTTTCGTCTGGATCGTGCTGCTGACGACACTGCTTTTCGCGCTGGTCGGATTCGCCGACGACTATTCCAAGATCACGCGCCGCGACTCGCGCGGCCTGCCGGCACGAAACAAGTACCTCTGGCAGTCGCTCATCGCGCTGTGCGCGGCGCTCGCGCTCTACCTGACCGCCAGATCGCCGGTGGAAACCGGGCTCATCGTCCCGTTCGTCAAAGCGGTCGAGATCGATCTCGGCTGGTTTTTCGTCGTGCTCGCCTACTTCGTGATCGTCGGTTCGAGCAACGCCGTGAATCTCACCGATGGCCTCGACGGTTTGGCGATCCTTCCCACCGTGATGATTGCCGGTGCCCTCATCGTGTTCGCGTATGCCAGTGGCAACGTGAATTTTGCCCGCTATCTCGGTATTCCCTACGTCGCCAGCGTCGGTGAGGTGTGCGTGTTTTGCGGGGCCATGGTGGGGGCAGGGCTCGGTTTTCTCTGGTTCAACACCTACCCGGCGCAGGTGTTCATGGGTGACATGGGGTCGCTCGCGATCGGTGCCGCGCTCGGCGTGGTGGCGGTCGTCGTGCGACAGGAGCTCGTGCTGTTCGTAATGGGCGGTGTGTTCGTGATGGAGACGATTTCCGTCATCTTGCAGGTCGCGTCATTCAAGCTCACCGGCCGGCGCATTTTTCAGATGGCGCCGCTGCACCACCATTTCGAGCTCAAGGGCTGGCCCGAGCCGCGCGTCATCGTGCGGTTCTGGATCATCACCGTGATTCTGGTGCTGGTCGGGCTCGCGAGCCTGAAGATCCGGTGACGTGATGCAGGCGACGGCCATGCGCGAACGGGTGACGCAATCGACGGGACTGGCAGCCGAAACGGTGATCGTCGGGCTGGGTGCGACGGGGATTTCATGCGCGCGTTTTCTTGCCCGGCGGGGACGCGCTTTCGCGGTCACCGACACGCGCGCGGAACCGCCGGGCTATATCGCGCTCGCCAGCGAACAGCCCGACGTTCCCGTGGCCTTCGGTGGTTTCGATCTGGCGCTGATCGGCACGGCGCGCACCGTGCTCCTGAGCCCGGGGATCGGTCGCGACGATCCGCGCCTGGGAGGGGCCCTCGCGGATGCCGGGGAGGTCATCGGCGACGTCGAGTTGTTCGCGCGCCATGCGGATGCGCCGGTAATCGCCGTGACGGGCTCCAACGGCAAGAGCACGGTGACCACACTCGTCGGCGAAATGTTGCGTGCCGGCGGGCGCGACGTGCGGGTCGGTGGCAATCTCGGCACGCCCGCACTGGACCTGCTCGGCGGGACGGCGCCCGAGTGCTACGTGCTCGAGCTTTCGAGCTTCCAGCTCGAGACCACTTCGTCCCTCGACGCGAGCGCAGCGGCCATCCTCAACGTCAGCCCCGACCACCTCGATCGCTACGCCGACGTCGGAGCCTATGCGGCGGCCAAGGCACGCATCCTGCGAGGTCGCGGCGTGATGGTGTTGAACGCCGAGGATGCGACCGTCGCGGCGCTGGCCGAAGCCGGGCGCAAGGTGCTTTGGTTCTCGACCGAACCCAGCGCGCCGGTCGAATTCGCACCGGTCGGGCGCGCCGGGACACTGTGGATCGGTGCTCGCGGCACGCTCTTGCTGCCGGTCGCCGAGCTCGGTATTCGCGGGCGTCACAATCTCGCCAACGCGCTCGCCGCGCTGGCACTGATCGACGGGTTCGGGCTGCCTGCCGACGCGCTCGTCCGGACCCTGCGGAATTTCACCGGCCTGGCGCATCGTTGCCGGCGGGTCGCCCGTATCGCCGGTGTCGATTTCATCGACGATTCGAAGGGGACCAATGTCGGCGCGACCTGTGCGGCCATCGCGGGCCTGGAGGAATACGCGGGACTGGTGCTCATCGCCGGCGGCGACGGCAAGGGTCAGGCGTTCGGGCCGCTGCGCACCGCCGCCGCGGGGCGCGTGCGCGCGGCGGTATTGATCGGTGTCGACGCGCCGCGCATCGCGGCGGCACTCGATGCGGTCGTACCGGTCTCACATGCCGACGACATGGCCAGCGCGGTCGCGCAGGCGGCGGCGCTCGCCCGTCCGGGTGACGCCGTGCTGCTGTCACCGGCGTGTGCGAGCTACGACATGTTCGCCGACTACGTCGCCCGCGGTGAGGCCTTCGCTGCCGCGGCGTGTTCTCTGGAGGTCGCCTGATGGCCCGTGCAGGTGCGCAGGCGATGCCCCAGGGCGCCCAGCGTCCGGGGCCGCTCACGGTGGGCGGTTATGACGCCTGGTTGCTGGCGGCCGTCGTGACCTTGATCGGGCTCGGCCTCATCATGGTCGCTTCGGCGTCGATCGGTATCGCCGAGCGGCGCTTCGACGAGCCGCTGCACTATTTCTGGCGCCAGCTCGTGGCGCTGGGTCTGGGAATCGCGCTTGCCGTCGCCATGGCCCGCGTGCCGCTGGCTACACTGCAGCGCGCGAGCGGCATGTTCCTGCTGCTCGGCGCCTTCCTGCTCGCCCTGGTCATCGTTCCCGGCCTCGGGCGGGAGGTGAATGGCAGCATGCGCTGGTTGCAGATCGGTACGCTGTCGCTGCAGCCGTCGGAACCGGCCAAGCTGTGTTTCGTCATCTACCTCGCTGCTTACCTCGTACGCCACGGCGAGCAGGTGCGTACCGCTTTCGTCGGCTTCATCAAGCCAATCGGGCTGCTGACGGTGCTTGGCGGTCTGTTGCTGCTCGAGCCTGACTACGGCGCGACGGTCGTGTTGTTCGTCACCGCTCTCGGCATGCTGTTCGTCGGCGGCGTCTCGTTGGCGCGTTTCGCAGCCTGGGGTCTGGTCGCCGTCACCGCGCTGACGACGACGGCCGTGCTCGCGCCCTATCGTCTCGAGCGGCTGATGACGTTCATGAACCCGTGGGCCGATCCCTACGACAAGGGCTTCCAGCTCACCCAGGCGCTCATCGCCTTCGGCCGCGGTGAGTGGACGGGCGTGGGTCTCGGGGCGAGCGTGCAGAAGCTGTTCTATCTGCCAGAGGTGCACACCGACTTCATCTTCGCGGTCATCGCCGAGGAGCTCGGACTGGCCGGGACGCTTACGGTGATTGCATTGTTCCTGTTTCTGATCTGGCGGGCCTTCAGCCTCGGCGCGCGCGCCGAGGCGGCCGGGCTCGCATTCCAGGCCTATCTCGCCTATGGCATCGGCTTCCTGCTCGGTTTACAAGCCTTCACGAACATCGGCGTCAACATGGGCGTGCTGCCGACCAAGGGTTTGACCCTGCCGCTGGTCAGCTACGGCGCCAACAGCATCGTGTTCACGTGCATGGCGGTTGGCCTGCTCGTGCGTGCGGGCTATGAGACGGATGCCGTGCCGCCGCGCGTGCGCGCCGGAGGTGGCCGTGTCTAGGCCCGTACTGATCAGCGCCGGTGGTACCGGTGGGCACGTGTTCCCGGCGCTGGCGGTGGCATCGTGTCTGCAACGCCGGGGCGTGCCGCTGATGTGGCTCGGCACCCGGCGCGGGATCGAAACGCGACTGGTGCCGGCACAGGGGATCGAGCTGTTCACGCTGGCGGTCACGGGGCTGCGCGGCAAGGGGCTGGCAAGTCGCGTACTGGCACCGCTGCAGCTCGCATGGGGGTTGCTGCGGGCAGTATCGCTGTTGCGGCGCATGCGGCCTGCGGCCGTGCTCGGAATGGGCGGCTATGCCGCGGGCCCGGCCGGGCTCGCGGCCTGGTTGCTGCGGATCCCGTTGCTCATTCACGAACAGAACGCGATCGCGGGGCTGACGAACCGCCTGCTCGCACCCATCGCGACACGAGTGCTGGAGGCGTTTCCGGCCACCTTCGCGGCGCGCCGCGCGGCCGTGACCACGGGCAATCCGGTGCGCGCAGCGATCGCGGCGATCCCCGCACCCGCGCAGCGGATGGACTTTGCGTGTGGCCGGTTGCGCGTGCTGGTGCTCGGTGGCAGCCAGGGTGCGACGTTTCTCAACGCGCGCATGCCGGAGGTAATCGCGGCGGCGGGCAGCACGCGCTTCGAGGTCCGGCATCAGAGCGGCGAGCGCGACCACGCGGCGACCCTGGCCCGTTATCGCGAGCACGGTATCGACGCGAGCGTGGAGGCCTTCATCGGCGACATGTCCGCGGCCTATGCGTGGCCCCACCTGGTGGTGTGTCGCGCCGGCGCGCTCACGGTGTGCGAGCTCGCCGCCGCCGGCGTCGCAGCAGTACTGGTGCCATTCCCGTTCGCGGTGGACGACCATCAGAGCGCCAATGCGCGTGTGCTCAGTGACCGCGACGCGGCCATCCTGCTGCCGCAGGACCGATTCAGCGTGAGCGCGGGCGCTCGACTGCTCACCGAGCTCGACGGGTCGCGCAGCCGGCTGCGCGACCTGGCGGAGCGGGCCCGCGCACTAGGCGTTCCGGACGCCGCGGAACGCGTCGCGGCGCAATGCCTGGAGCTGGCCCATGCGTGATCGCGGCGAGAATCCGATGGGCCGCGTCCAGCGCATCCACTTCGTCGGCATCGGCGGCGCCGGCATGAGCGGTCTTGCCGAAGTCCTGCACAATCTCGGTTACAGCGTGAGCGGTTCGGATGCCGCCGTGACCGCGGTGACGCGGCACCTGGTTGCGCTCGGGATCACGGTCGCCGCCGGCCACGATCCGAGCCTGGTCGATGGCGCCGACGTGGTCGTGGTATCCGGGGCCATTCCGGCCGCCAACCCGGAGCTCGCCGCCGCGCGCGTACGCCGCACGCCGATTGTGCCGCGCGCCGAGATGCTCGCCGAGATCATGCGCTTCCGCCAGGGAATCGCCATCGCCGGCACGCACGGCAAGACGACCACCACGAGCCTGACCGCCTGCCTGTTGGCCGAGGGCGGCCTGGACCCGACTTTCGTCATCGGCGGGCGGCTGAACAGTGCCGGCTCGCATGCGCGCCTGGGCGAGGGGCGCTACATCGTCGCCGAGGCGGACGAGAGCGATGCGTCTTTCCTGCGCCTGAACCCCGTGCTCGCCGTTGTGACCAACATCGACGCCGATCATCTCGGTACCTACGGTGGCGATCCCGAGCGGCTGCGCCATGCGTTCGTTGACTTCCTCCAGCGCCTGCCGTTCTACGGCCTGGCGGTGTTGTGCGTGGACGATGCCGGCGTGCGGCGCACGCTGCCCGAGCTCTCCCGCCCGGTCCTCACTTACGGTATCGACGCACGCGCGGATCTTGCGGCGAGGAATCTGCGCCCGCAGGGCCCCGTCACTCGCTTCGAGATTTCGACCGCGGACGGCGGCTGGCGGGAAGTCGCGCTCAACCTGCCGGGACGGCACAACGTCCTGAACGCGCTCGCCGCGATTGCGGTTGCGCGTGAGCTCGGCGTCAACGACGACGATATCGCGCGCGGACTGGAGAATTTCGCAGGCGTCGGGCGGCGGTTCCAGCTCCTGGGCGAAGTGCGGATCGGCGCCGCGACGGCGCTGCTCGTCGACGATTACGGCCATCATCCGACGGAAATCGCCGCCACCGTCGCCGCCGTGCGTGCGGGCTGGCCGGGGCGGCGGATCGTCCTCGCCTACCAGCTGCACCGGTACTCACGCACTCGCGACCTGTTCGAGGACTTCGTCGGCGTCCTGTCGACCGTGGACGTACTGCTGCTGCTCGACGTCTATCCCGCGGGTGAGGATTACATTCCCGGTGCGGACGGGCGCAGCCTCACCCGTGCGATCCGTGTGCGCGGCCGCATCGAACCGATCTTCGTAGCCACGACCGCGGATCTGCCGGGGCTGCTGCGCGCGGTCGTGGCCGACGGCGACGTCGTGCTCATGGTGGGTGCCGGCAGCATCGGGCAGATCGCGCCGGCGCTGGTGCAGGCAGCGGCCGACGATGCCCGCGCTGCGGGTGCGGCCGCGGAGACGCGCAGGTGATGGCCGCGCAATCCGCACCCGTGCTGCGCGGCACGCTGCGCCTGAACGAGCCCATGGCCGCACATTGCTCCTGGCGCGCGGGCGGCGCTGCCGCCCGCTGCTACCGGCCGGCGGATCTGGACGATCTGGGCGCATTTCTGGCGTCCCTGCCGGCGGGTGAGCCGCTGCTGTGGGTGGGTCTGGGCAGCAATCTGCTCGTGCGTGACGGCGGATTCGCCGGCACGGTCGTCAGCGTCGCCGGCAGGCTCGACGCCTGGCGCTTCACCAGCGACACCACCCTGGAGGCACAGGCGGGCGTCGCCTGCGCGAAGCTCGCGCGCGAGGCGGCGCGGCGCGGCTGCACGGGTGCGGAGTTTTTCGCCGGGATCCCCGGCTCGCTCGGCGGCGCACTGGCGATGAATGCCGGAGCCTTCGGGGGCGAGACCTGGTCCATCGTCACGGCGGTAGAGACGATCGACCGCAAAGGCCGACTGCGGAGCCGGACCGCGGCCGATTACGGCATCGGCTATCGCACGGTCACAGGTCCGCAGGAGGAATGGTTCGTGGCCGCTACGCTCGCGCTCGGTCGCGATGTCGACGGCGCGGCCGCGCAGCGCATCCGCGCGCTGCTCGCGCAGCGCCAGGCGAGCCAGCCGATCGGTCAGCCGAGCTGTGGTTCGGTGTTTCGCAATCCCTACGGTGACTACGCGGCGCGACTCATCGAAGCCTGCGGACTGAAGGGGTATCGGCTGGGGGGCTGCCAGGTCTCGACCAAGCACGCGAATTTCATCGTCAACGACGGTGGCGCCAGCGCTACGGACATCGAAGCGTTGATCAACGCGGTGCGCGAGGCCGTACGCAGCCGCTTCGGCGTCGATCTCGAACCCGAAGTGCGTATCGTCGGGGAGCGGCAACCGTGAGCGCGCCGGCGGCGATGGGTCCGGTGCCGGCAGCCGCGGACTTCGGGCGTGTCGCCGTGCTCTACGGTGGTCGCGCCGCTGAGCGTGAAATCTCGCTGATCAGTGGCAAGGCGGTGCTCGAGGCGCTCAGCCGTGCCGGAGTCGACGCCCATGGCTTCGATCCGGCCGAGCGCCCGATCGCCGAGCTCGCGCGATTCGATCGCGCCTGCATCCTCCTGCACGGGCGCTTCGGCGAGGATGGCACCATTCAGGGCGTCCTCGATCTGATGGGGATCCCGTACACCGGCAGCGGCGTGCTCGCGTCGGCGCTGGCGATGGACAAGTGGCGCAGCAAGCTGGTGTGGCGGGGGGCCGGACTGCCGACGCCGCCGTGGATGTGCATCGGCCCGCAGTCGCGAGCCGAGGAGATCGAGGCGACGCTGGGAATTCCGGTGTACATCAAGCCTGCGAACGAGGGATCGAGCATCGGCGTGACGCGGGTGAGCAGCGCCGCCGATCTGCACGCGGCCTACCGCAGCGCCGCCGCGTTCGACGAGGTGGTGCTCGCCGAGCGCAGCGTGAATGGTGGCGAATACACGGTTCCGATCCTCGCCGGCCGTGCCCTGCCGGTCATCCGCATCGTTCCGGCAAATGGTTTCTACGATTACGAGGCGAAGTACCTGCGCGACGATACGCGCTACCTGTGCCCCTGCGGTCTGGGGGCCACCGAGGAGACGGCCGTGCAGGCGCTCGCGCTCGAGGCTTTCGCGGTGCTCGGTGGCCGCGGCTGGGGTCGGGTGGACATCCTTTGCGACGAGGCCGGTGCGCCGTGGCTGCTGGAAGCGAACACCGTGCCCGGGATGACCGGCCACAGCCTGGTGCCGATGGGAGCGCGCGCCGCGGGCATCGACTTCGACGAGCTGGTGGTACGCATCCTGGCCACCAGTTTCGAGCACCGGACCGCGCGAGGTGGACGGTGAGCCTGCTGCGCCAGCGCACGAACCGGCGCGTGGAGTCCGGGCAGGTTTCGACCCGCTTGCGCGTGTATTCGGTCGTGGGTCTGCTGGTGTCGATCACGTTCGCGGCGACGGTAGTCACCGGCGTGCGCCACGTGCTCGACCCGGCGACTCTGCCGATTCGCGAGGTGCGCATCGAGGGCGAGTTTCGATATCTGGCTCCGAAACGGCTGCAGGACATCGTGGCCGGCGAGCTCAAGGCGGGCTTCTTCCGCGTCAACGTGGAAGCGATCCGCGCGGCGCTGCTCGCCGAGCCCTGGGTCAACGACGTGAGCGTGCGCCGGGTCTGGCCGGACACGCTGCAGATCACGGTCGCCGAGCAGCGCGCCGTTGCCTACTGGGGCGACGACGGTCTGGTGAACGAATACGGCGTCGTATTCCACCCGGCGCCGGACTCACTGCCGCGCGGGCTGATCCGGCTCCTCGGTCCCCAGGGCAGCTCGCTCACGGTCTTGCGACGCTACCGCGAGGCGCAAGACGTGCTCGCCGCGCACGGTCTTGCGGTCACCCGTGTGCGGCTGAGCTCGCGCCGGGCCTGGCGGTTGTGGCTCTCCAACGGTACGCAGGTGGTATTCGGTCGCAACGACTTTCATGGTCGGCTGGCGCGCCTCGCGCAGGTCGTCGACCGCGTGCTGGCGGGCGGGGCCGCCGCGATCGTCGACTTGCGCTACACCAACGGACTGGCGGTCACGACCACCGCTACACGGGATAAGGTCTGACGGGATGCCTGATCGATGGTAAAGAAAACGGACAAGAGTCTGATCGTGGGCCTGGACGTCGGTACGTCCAAAGTCGTCGCGATCGTTGGCGAGATCGGCCCCGACGCGGAGATCGAGGTGATCGGGATCGGTTCGCACCCGTCGCGCGGCCTGAAAAAGGGCGTGGTCGTGAATATCGAGTCCACCGTGCAGTCGATTCAGCGCGCGGTGGAGGAAGCGGAGTTGATGGCCGGCTGCGAGATCCATTCGGTGTACGCGGGCATCGCCGGCAGCCATATCCGCAGCCTCAACTCACACGGCATCGTCGCCATTCGTGACACGGAGGTGACGGTGGGCGACGTCGACCGGGTCATCGATGCAGCGCGCGCAGTGGCCATCCCGGCGGATCAGAAAATCCTGCACATCCTTCCCCAGGAGTTCGTGATAGACAACCAGGAAGGGATCCGCGAGCCCATCGGCATGTCCGGTGTGCGCCTCGAGGCCAAGGTGCACATGGTCACCGGCGCGGTGAGTGCCGCACAGAACATCGTCAAGTGCGTGCGCCGCTGCGGACTGGAAGTCGATGACGTCATCCTGCAGCAGCTCGCCTCTGCGCAGGCGGTGCTCACCGAGGATGAGAAGGAGCTCGGCGTGTGCCTCGCCGACATCGGTGGTGGAACTACCGATATCGCGGTGTACGTCAACGGCGCGATTCACCATACCGCGGTGATCCCGATTGCCGGTGACCAGGTCACCAACGACATCGCCGTGGCGTTGCGCACACCCACGCATCACGCCGAGGACATCAAGATCAAGTACGGCTGCGCGCTGACACAGCTCGCCAACGCGGAGGAAACGATCGAAGTTCCGAGCGTCGGCGATCGGCCGCCCAGGCGGCTGGTGCGCCAGACACTCGCGGAGGTCATCGAGCCGCGCTACGAGGAGCTGTTCAGCCTGATCCAGGCCGAGCTCAAACGCAGTGGTTTCGAGGAACTGATCGCAGCCGGCGTGGTGCTGACCGGCGGCGGATCCCGCATGGAAGGCGCCATCGATCTTGCCGAGGAAGTGTTCCACATGCCGGTGCGCGCGGGATTGCCCCATTACGTATCGGGACTCGCCGACGTCGTGCGCAACCCGGTATACGCAACCGGAGTCGGCCTGCTGCTGTTCGGCAGCAGGAACATACAGGATGCACGCCGGACCAGTCGACTGGACGGTGGCATGAAAGGTATCTGGGATCGGATGAAAAACTGGTTTCACGGGAATTTCTGACGTGGGACGTTCGCGCATTCACGTTTGCGACACGGCTTGGCAGCCGGAGTCGGCGTGGCGGCGACGGCGCGCGTTCGGGAATTGTCCCGTACCGGGTGGCAGGCAAAATAACTAGAGAGGAGGAAAGGCCATGTTCGAGCTTATGGATTCCTACAATCAGAGCGCGGTGATAAAAGTCGTGGGCGTTGGCGGCGGCGGCGGCAATGCCGTTCAGCACATGCTCAGCAGCAAGATCGAAGGCGTCGAATTCATCTGTGCGAATACCGACGCGCAGGCGCTCAAGAGCTCGGCGGCGAAGACGACGCTGCAGCTCGGGGCGGACATCACCAAGGGGCTCGGCGCGGGCGCGAGTCCCGACGTCGGACGCCAGGCGGCGCTCGAGGATCGGGACCGGGTGTCCGATGTCCTGGAAGGTTCCGACATGGTGTTCATCACCGCCGGCATGGGTGGCGGCACCGGCACCGGTGGTGCGCCGGTCATCGCGCAGGTCGCCAAGGAGATGGGCATACTGACCGTCGCCGTCGTCACGCGGCCGTTCAAGTTCGAGGGTCGCAAGCGCGGCGAGATTGCCGAACACGGAATCCGTGAGCTCAGCCAGTTCGTCGACTCGCTCATCACCATTCCGAACGAAAAGCTGCTGACGGTTCTCGGTCGGGACGTGACGCTGCTCGACGCATTCAAGGCCGCGAACAACGTTCTCCTGGGCGCCGTGCAGGGTATCGCCGAGCTGATCACCTGTCCCGGCTACATCAACGTCGATTTCGCGGACGTGCGCACCGTCATGGCCGAAATGGGTATGGCGATGATGGGGTCCGGGCGCGGAACCGGCGTCGAGCGCGCACGTGAGGCCGCTGAGGCCGCGATCGCGAGCCCGCTGCTCGAGGACGTCAACATCGCCGGAGCGAAGGGCATCCTGGTCAATATCACCTCGAGCGCGAACATCACCCTCGGTGAGTTCGAAATGGTCGGTAACATCATCAAGGATCTGGCCTCGGATAACGCGACGGTAGTCGTGGGCACGGCTATCGACGGCAAGCTGAACGACGAGTTGCGAGTGACCGTGGTCGCGACCGGGCTGAACGGCGGTCGCAAGGACAAGGAGCGCGAAAAGACCGAGCGGGAGGAGCCGATCAAGCTGGTACCGGCGGCCGCGCCGGCGGAAATCGACTACAAGTCGCTGGAACGGCCGGCCATTAGCCGCAAGCGCGTACTGGACGGCGGCAGCGCGGCGCCGGTCACCGATCCCGACTATCTGGATATTCCGGCATTTCTTCGCCGGCAGGCCGACTGAGGTCATCGGCGCGGTTGCGAGTTGACCCCATGATAACGCGGGAAAATATTGTTTCTTTGAGGAAAATCACTGTGCTATCATCCTCCGGGCCAGCGCCCCGGGGATGTCGTGGATGATAAGACAAAGAACACTCAAGAACGTCATCCGGGCCACCGGGGTCGGTCTGCACACGGGCAGGAAGGTGCTCCTCACCCTGCGCCCTGCGGCGGCCGATACCGGAATTGTGTTCCGCCGCGTCGATCTCGATCCGCCGGTGGACATCCCCGCCCGCGCGGAGTTCGTCGGCGACACCCGGCTTTCGACGAGCCTGGCGCGGGGCAACGCCTACATCTCGACCGTCGAGCACCTGCTGTCGGCGCTGGCGGGGCTGGGTATCGACAATGCCTACGTCGACCTCAGCGCGCCGGAAGTGCCGATCATGGACGGCAGTGCCGGCCCGTTCGTGTTCCTCATCCAGTCCGCCGGGGTGCAGGAGCAGGATGCACCGAAGAAGTTCATCCGCGTCAAGAAGAAGGTCATCGCGCAGGAAGGCGATAAGTGGGCGCAGTTCGAACCGTTCGGCGGCTTCAAGGTTTCATTCGGGATCGAATTCAACCACCCGTTTTTCGAAAAATCGAGCAAGTTCGCAGAGATCGATTTTTCCACGACTTCATTCGTCAAAGAGGTCAGTCGCGCCCGGACCTTCGGTTTCATGCGCGACGTCGAACGGCTCCGCGAACGGAATCTCGCGCTGGGCGGCAGCCTCGACAACGCGGTGGTGGTCGATGATTACCGGGTCCTCAACGAAGACGGACTGCGTTACGAGGACGAGTTCGTCAAGCACAAGATCCTCGATGCCATCGGCGACCTGTATCTGCTGGGACACAGTCTGATCGGTGCGTTCCACGGCAACCGTTCCGGCCACGAGCTCAACAACCGCTTGTTGCGGAAACTTCTCGCTGACGTTGCGGCATGGGAACACGTCGTCTTCGATGACGACTCGCAGGCCCCGATCGTATTCATGCGGCCCGCTGCAATCGGCTGAAACGGTTCCAGTCGACCCTCAGCGGTCCGGCTCAAAACCCCCTGTTTTTCGCGCTCTACGCGACAATCGCGCGAAGATTGATTTGAGCGCGGGATCGGGAGTAGAGTCGGACGCTTGTTGCAGCGACAAAGCCGCCGCCGGGCTCAGGCTCACGGTACGCGGGCGGGCCGGTACGCCGTGCCGCGCGGGCAGCACCGGCCGAGCCACCCGGACGCGGATGTTGGCGGGCTTCGGCACCGCGGCGTCCGCCGGCCAGGAACGAAGAATGTCCGGGACGCGGAACCGGAGCTGTGCGGCCCAGGTTGGGGAGTCCACCAGTACCGTCAAGTCAGCGTCGTCGACGCGCACTCCGACGAGGTGTGCGGCGACTCTGTCGTTCACGACGGCGATCAGTATCTGCAGGTGGATGGAGGCGCGGTGTGCGTCGCGGCTGTACTGCGCGAGGCGCGACCCGCAGGAGTGCAGCAGGGTGTGCAGGTGCCGCAAGGTGCCGCGTGACCGGCTGCTCATACCAGGAACCTTGAAGCGGTTCTAAGCTGAACCGGGCAGGCAGAATAATATGGAAATCATCCTGCTTTCAAAAAGCCGCGGCAGCATGTGCCGGCTGCCACTCGGTCGTTCGACGTTCATCCTGGCAATGCTCGCGGTGACGCTCGTGGGTGCGACGTTGTTGCGTAGCGGATACGATGCCGCCACCGATCGGGCCGCACGCATCCTGATCGAGGACAGCGACGGCTCCGTCACCGCCCTGTGGCAGCGCGAGCTCAAGGCACAGCGCGAGATCATCGTCAGAACGCGTGCCCAGGCGCAGCAGGATCTCACCGCGCTCGCATTGCGGCTCGGTACGCTGCAGGCGCACGTGACGCGCCTGGACGCGCTCGGCGAGCGACTGACGGCCATGGCCGGATTGCCGGCCGGCGAGTTCGACTTCTCGTCGCAGCCGGCGCTGGGCGGTCCGGCCCCGGCCGATCGGGAACAGGTGTCGGTCACGAACCTCGTTGGCGGACTGCTGCAGGCGCTAGGCCAACTCCAGGATCGCGAGGAGAAACTGTTCGCGCTCGAGACGCTGCTGATGAACAGCAAGCTTCAGGACTCGATCTATCCCGATCTGCGGCCGGTTCCGGGTGGCTGGATCTCTTCAGGATTCGGCTTGCGTACCGACCCCGTCGACGGCAAGCGCGAGTTTCACCGCGGCGTGGACGTAACCGGACGCGCGAATTCGAACGTGCTCGCGGTGGCCTCGGGCGTCGTGACCTGGGCCGGACGCCGGCCGGCCTATGGCAACACCGTCGAGATCAATCACGGTAACGGCTTCGTGACGCGCTACTCGCACAACAAGGCTAATCTGGTGGCCGCAGGTGACAAGGTCGACAAGGGCCAGGTCATTG
Organism: Gammaproteobacteria bacterium; assembly: GCA_020850735.1. Taxonomy (GTDB): domain Bacteria; phylum Pseudomonadota; class Gammaproteobacteria; order JADZEE01; family JADZEE01; genus JADZEE01. The sequence continues at coordinate 263,087 of JADZEE010000001.1, forward strand.
CCCGCATGGGCGCTACCGGCCGGGCGACCGGGCAGCACGTCCATTTCGAAGTCGAGCGCGACGGTAAGATCGTCAATCCCGTTCCCTACATCACCGCCGCGGCCGACTGAGATCGAGATCGCCGCGTCCGCGCCGTTCCAGCCCCCGGAGCATGTCCAGCAGTAATCCTTCTTTCGTAGGAGGCGTCCTACGACGAGTATTCGGCAGCCGCAACGAACGCCTGCTCAAGCGCATGAGACGGACGGTGGAGCGCGTCAACGCCCTCGAACCGGACATGGCAGCGCTCGAGGACGCCGGGCTGCGGGCGAAGACCGATGAGCTGCGCGCGCGCCTCGAAAAGGGCGAAACGCTCGACGATCTGCTGCCGGAAGCGTTCGCGCTCGTGCGCGAAGCCGCACGACGCACCCTCGACCTGCGACATTTCGACGTCCAGCTCATCGGCGGCATCATCCTGCACGACGGCAAGATCGCCGAGATGCGCACCGGTGAAGGCAAGACGCTCGTCGCGACTCTGTCCGCCTACCTGAACGCCTTGACCGGCCGCGGCGTCCACGTGGTCACCGTCAACGACTATCTTGCGCGCCGCGACGCGCTGTGGATGGGCCCGGTATACGAATTCCTCGGGTTGCGCACCGGGGTGATCGTATCGGGTCTTGCCCAGGCCGAGCGGCAGGCGGCTTACGCGGCCGATATCACCTATGGCACCAACAACGAGTTCGGCTTCGATTATCTGCGCGACAACATGGCCTTCAGCAAGGCCGATCGGGTGCAGCGCCCGCTGAGCTTCGCGATCGTCGACGAGGTGGACTCGATCCTCATCGACGAGGCCCGTACACCACTCATCATCTCGGGCCCGACCGACGACCGGAGCGATCTGTACGTCAAGATCGACAAGCTCGTGCCGATGCTGCGCCGTCAGCAAAGCGAGGAAGGGGAAGACGGCGACTATTACGTCGACGAGAAGGCCCGCCAGGTCTACCTGACTGAAGCCGGGCACGAGCGCATCGAGGCATTGCTGGCCGAGAACGGTATGCTTGCCGATGGCGAGAGTCTCTATGCGGCCACGAACATCGGCCTGATGCATCACGTCCATGCCGCGCTGCGCGCGCACGCCCTGTTCAACCGTGACGTCGACTACGTGGTCAAGAGCAACGAGATCGTCATCGTCGACGAGTTCACCGGCCGCACGATGCCCGGGCGGCGCTGGTCCGAGGGTTTGCACCAGGCGGTCGAGGCCAAGGAGGGCGTGGCCATCCAGCAGGAGAACCAGACCCTCGCTTCGATCACCTATCAGAACTACTTCCGGCTGTACGACAAGCTCGCCGGCATGACCGGCACGGCCGATACCGAGGCCTACGAGTTCCAGCAGATCTATGGTCTGGAGGTCGTGGTCGTACCCACCCACCGCAAGATGATCCGCGACGATCGCGCCGACCTCGTGTATCTGACCAAGCGCGAGAAATTCGCAGCGATCATCGAAGACATCGAGGATTGCCTGCAACGGCGCCAACCGGTGCTGGTCGGAACCGCCTCGATCGAAACGTCCGAGAACCTGTCCGAGTTGCTACGCAAGGAAAACATCGAGCACCAGGTTCTGAACGCCAAGTACCACGAGCGGGAGGCCCACATCATCGCCGAGGCCGGGCGCCCGGGAACGGTCACTGTGGCCACCAACATGGCGGGCCGGGGCACGGACATCGTGCTCGGCGGCAATCCAGAGGCCGGGCTTGCGGAATTCCGGGCCCGGGAAGACCTCGATGAGGCCGCCAGACGCGACGGCATCGAGAAAATCCGACGTGAATGGCAAGAACTTCACGATGAGGTGGTAGCCGCCGGAGGGCTGCACATCATCGGCACCGAACGGCACGAATCGAGGCGCATCGACAATCAGTTGCGCGGGCGTTCGGGTCGCCAGGGCGATCCGGGATCGAGCCGGTTCTACCTGTCACTCGAAGACAACCTGATGCGAATCTTCGCTTCCGAGCGCGTTGCAGCGCTGATGCAGAAGCTCGGCATGCAGGAAGGCGAGCACATCGAGCACCCGTGGGTGACCAAGGCGATCGAAAACGCGCAGCGCAAGGTCGAGGGGCGCAACTTCGACATCCGCAAGCAGTTGCTCGAATTCGATGACGTTGCCAACGATCAGCGCAAGGTCGTATACGAACAGCGCAACGAGCTCATGGACACCGACGACATTTCGGACATCGTCGCCGGTATGCGCAAGGATGTCCTCGACGAGGTGATCGACCGCTTCGTCCCGCGCCAGAGCTACGAGGAACAGTGGGACGTCCCGGGGCTGGCCGAGTCGCTCGAGCGCGAGTTCGGACAGACCTTCGACGTCGCGGGCTGGCTGGCGAGTGACCCATCGCTGCACGAGGAAACCTTGCGCGCGCGCATTCTCGAGGAGATCGAGCGTTCCTACCGCGCCAAGGAGGAGCTCGCGGGCGCGCAGGTCCTGCGGCATTTCGAAAAGGCCGTGATGCTGCAGGTCCTGGACGGGCACTGGAAGGAACACCTCGCGGCGATGGACTACCTGCGCCAGGGCATTCATCTGCGTGGTTACGCGCAGAAAAACCCCAAGCAGGAGTACAAGCGTGAAGCTTTCGAGATGTTCGGACATTTTCTCGACGCGATGAAGCGCGACGTGATCGGGATCCTGTCCCGTGTGCAGGTGCGTGCTGAGCAGGACGTCGAGGCGGTGGAGCAGCAGCGGCGCCGTCAGTCCGAGGTGGCCTACGAGCATGCCGCGCCGGACAATCCGCTCGAAACCGGGGCTGGTGCGGAGCCGCCGGCCGGCGCGCCGCCCGCTGCGCCGGCCGCGCAGGCACCGTCGAAAACGCCGTTCGTGCGCCGGGGCCGCAAGGTCGGGCGCAACGAACCCTGCCCGTGCGGTTCCGGGCGCAAGTACAAGCAGTGCCACGGCAAGCTCGATTGACCGGTCCGGGTTGGCCGCAACATCACGACCGATGCCCGTGAATGACGCCGTCATCCCGATCGCAGGCGTCAGGATCGGCACCACCGGCGCAGGCTTCAAACGCACCGATCGCGATGATCTGGCCGTGTTCGAGCTTGCGCCGGGCGCGACTACGGCCGCCGTGTTCACCCGTAACGCGTTCGCGGCGGCGCCGGTGATCGTGGCGCGGCGGCATCTGGCCGCCGCGATGCCGCGCTGCTGGATCGTCAATTCCGGCAACGCCAACGCCGGCACCGGTGCCGGCGGCGAACGCGTCGCGATCGAAACCTGCGAGCGGGTCGCCGCGATTTTCGGCTGCCGTGCGCGGGAGGTTCTGCCGTTTTCGACCGGAGTCATCGGTGAACCGCTGCCCGTCGCGAAGTTCGACGCTGCGTTGCCGCGCGTCGCCGCCGGTGTGCAGGTCGACGGCTGGATGCGGGCCGCACGCGCCATCATGACCACCGACACGATACCGAAGGCGTGCTCGGAAACCGTCCGGCTGTCGGGCGGATCGGTCACGGTGACGGGTATCGCCAAGGGTGCGGGCATGATCCGCCCCGATATGGCCACCATGCTGGCGTTCCTCGCCACCGATGCGGGCGCGCCGCCGGGTGTGCTGGGCGATGCCCTGCGCGAGGCCGTGGACGCGACTTTCAACTGCATCACGATCGACGGCGATACCTCGACCAATGACGCCTGCGTGCTCGCCGCCACCGGCGCCACGGGTGTTCAGGTGGACACGCGCGACAGTGCGGACGGACGTATTTTCGTGGCCGCGCTGACGCGGGTCTGCGAGCACCTCGCACAGGCGATCGTGCGCGATGGCGAGGGTGCGACCAAGTTCGTTACCGTCGCCGTGAGTGGTGGTGCCGACGCGGCCGAGTGTCGCGCAGTGGCCTACGCCGTCGCACAGTCGCCGCTGGTGAAGACCGCCCTGTTCGCCTCCGATCCGAACTGGGGACGCATCATCGCGGCCATCGGTCGCGCCGGTGTGGACGCGCTCGATCCCGGCGGGATCAGCGTCGCGATCGGCGGGATCCCCGTACTGCGCGCGGGCGTACGGGTGCCGGATTACGTCGAAGCCCCGGTGACCGCCGTGATGCGCGAACGGGATATCGTCCTTTGCATCGATCTGGGCCGCGGCGCGGCGTCGGCGCGCGTGTGGACCTGTGACTTCTCCTACGACTACGTGCGCATCAACGCGCAGTACCGCAGCTGAGAGCCATGTGAAACAATCACCGCAGCCTGCTGCGACGGCACCTGGACGTCTCTGGCCGCGTTGCGGGGACTCCCGGAAGCGTTCTTATAGGCCCACTATGCGCGCGATTTCGTGCACTCCCGCGCACGGCCGGGAACACCCGGGAACCGTCCTGCGGCGGGTGAACGTTTCACGAGCTCTGAGCCGCTGCTGACGGTTGCGCGCGCATCGCGTCGTCACGATGTCCGAACGGATCCACGTCGTCGCCGCAGTCGTGCAGGACGCCGGCGGGCGGATCCTGGTCGCGAGACGTCCGGAGCACGTACACCTCGGCGGTCTGTGGGAGTTTCCCGGCGGCAAGCTGGAGCCCGGTGAGGAGCGCCTGGCAGGACTCCGCCGCGAGCTGCGCGAAGAGCTCGGCATCGAGATCGGCAGTGCCCGACCCCTCATCGCGGTCCCGCATCGTTATCCGGACCAGGACGTGCTGCTCGACGTGTGGAAGCTGCGCGCCTGGCGCGGCGAAGTGCACGGCCGGGAAGGCCAGCGGCTGCGCTGGGTGACGCCCGCGGAGCTGGCGGAGCTGGCGTTGCCGGCGGCCGACGGGCCGGTCCTGACCGCGCTGTCGCTGCCGAGCCTGTATCTCGTCACCCCGGAACCCGATGCGGCGGGTTTCGTCGACACGCTCGAGACCTGTCTGGCCGCCGGTGTGCGTCTCGTGCAGCTGCGCGCCCGGGTGACGTCCCGGGATCGGCTCGAGCCGATCGTCGCGCAATGCCTCGCGGCCTGCGCGCGCCACGGGGCGCGACTGCTGCTCAATGCCGATCCGGCCGTGGCGCTCGCCCTGGGGGCACACGGCGTACACCTGTCCGGTGCCGCGTTGCGCCTCGCGCGCAAACGCGACTGGCCCGGCGGGCTGCTGACCGGTGCTTCGTGCCACGACGAGGACGAGCTGCGGCGGGCGGAAGATCGCGGCGTGGATTTCGTCGTCGTCGGACCGGTCCTGCCGACCCGCACGCACCCGGATGCAAAGCCGCTGGGCTGGGATCGCTTCGCCGGGCTGGTCGCCGCCACGCGCCTGCCCGCGTTCGCGCTCGGAGGTCTGGGGCCCGCCGATCGGCCGACGGCCTGGGCGGCAGGGTCGCAGGGCATCGCCGCCATCAGCGCCATCTGGTATGCGCAGGACCCGGCCGCCGTGGTAGCGACGGGGCGGGAGGATTGAACCGGCCGCAGCCGCCGGCGCAATCAGTGACGTACGGCCGTGGTGTCGTCGCCTTCCTCGGGCGCCAGCTCCGGGCCCGCGATACGCATCTGCTCGCTCGCCCACGCGCCGAGGTCGATCAACCGGCAGCGGCGGCTGCAGAATGGCCGCTCCGGGTTGAGCGGATCGAGCCGCGCCGGTCGACCACATCGGGGACAGGGCGGCGCGCGGTTCACATCACGCACCGCTCGAGCACGAACGGCACGTCCTCGCCGGTCTGCGACGGGCGTCCCTGGGTTTCCGGCTGTGTCAGAAAGCGGATCGTGAAGCGGTGCTTGCCGGCGCTGACTTCGGGAAAGAACGCGGACGCAGCCGGCAGGCCGACCCGGATCAGGTGGCAGGACACGCTGGTATCCAACGGCTGCTGGAAAAATCCAGCGCCGGCCGTTTCATGGCTGGGTGCCGCGCTCGCGCGGATGATTTTCAAGGCGAGATCGATCCCTTCGCGCAATGCCTCCAGGTCGGCGGACCAGCCGCGCAGCCGGGCGATCCGGCGTGGTGCCGGAGCGGTCAGCCAGAAGTGGAACGCGGGCAGGTCGAAGTTGCAGGTGCCGCCGGGAATCGCGATCCGCTGGCGGATGGCGGCAACCAGCTCGTCGCGCCGCAGGGTCTGGCCGGGCTGGTAGTCCGGCGCGCGCAAGTTGACCATGACGCCGTCGAGACTGGTCAGCGCGTCCTCGAGGCGGCCGAGATCGACGCGCGGATTGCGCTTCAACCCGGCCAGCACCGCTGCCTGCCGGTCGAGCTCTTTCATGAGTTCGGCTTTGAGGTCGGACCGGCTGAGCAGGTCGGTGATGTCGATCATGGCGGCGATGGCCACCCGGCTGTTCCATTCCGATTCGCCCGGCGCATTCGCGGCAATCACCGCGAACAGGTGTTCCAGTCGCAGAAACGTGCGGATACGCTCGGACAGCGGTTGTTCGTAAACGATGTCGGCACCGGTATCGGTAAACAAAGATCGCTGTACCGCGGTTCGATCAGTGTCCTTCATCAGGGCGCCGGTATGCTGCAAGGGAAAGATAAATGTCGTGCAAGCGGCCAACCTGCGAGCGCAGCGCGTCGAGGTCGCCATCGTTGATGATCAGATCGTCCGCTGCGGCCATGCGGTCGTCGCAGCTCGCCTGAGTGCGCATGATTGCCTCGACTTCCGCGGCTGTCAAATGATCGCGGCTGATGACGCGGGCGGTGCGCACCGGCTCGGCGGCGTCGACGACGAGGACACGATCGACCAGGTGCGCGAGCCCGTGCTCGACGAGCAGGGGGATTTCGAGAATGCAGTAGGCGGCCCCGGTCGCACGGCTGCGCGCCTCCAGCAGCGCCAGGATGCGGGGATGGGTCATGGCTTCCAGGCGGGCACGCGCGTTCGGGTCGGCAAATACCCGCGTGCGCAGCAGGTCGCGCCGCAATTCACCGTCCGGTCCGGCCAGTTCCGGGCCGAATTCGGCGAGGATCTCACGCCAGGCCGGCGTTTGCGGGGCGACGACCTCACGGGCGATGGCATCGGCGGAATGGACCGGGACACCGCGCTCGGCGAACAGGCGTGCGACGGTGCTCTTGCCGCTGCCGATGCCTCCGGTCAGTCCGATCCGCAGCGCAACGCTCACGCCGGGAGGGCCCAGTCGACGTAGGCCCGGGTCAGCGCCTCACCCCACATGAGCGCGATCCAACCGGCGGCGGCGAGGTACGGACCGAAGGGAATCGGGACGCTGCGGTCGCGGCCGCCCAGCACGATGAGTGTGATGCCCACGACCGCACCGACCAACGAGGACAGGATGATGACCAGGGGCAGCGCCTGCCAGCCCATCCAGGCGCCGAGCATGGCCAGTAGCTTGAAATCGCCGTAGCCCATGCCCTCCTTGCCGGTGAGCAGCCGGAAGCAATGATAAACGAGCCACAGGATGAGGTAACCCGCAGCCGCGCCCAGGACTGCCGCACGCGGGCTGGTGAACAGCGGCACCAGGTTGCACAGCAGGCCGAGCCACAGCACCGGCAGCGTGATGGCATCCGGCAGCAGCTGAGTGTCGAAGTCGATGGCGGCCAGTGTGAGCAGACTCCAGGACAGCACCGCCGCCATCAACGCCGGCCAGCCGAAACCGAAGCGCCAGGCGGCCGCGGCGGCGAGCAGGCCGCCGGCCAGCTCGATCAGCGGGTAACGCAGGGGGATCCGCGCCCGGCACGACGCGCAGCGGCCGCCGAGCCACAGGTAGCTCAGCACCGGGATATTGTGCCAGGCCCTGACGCCAGCCTTGCACTGCGGACAGCGTGACCGCGGCCGTACCAGGCCGAAGCTTTCGTCGAGCGTGTCGGGACAAGGCGTTGCCAGCAGCTGCGCGCACTCGGCGCGCCAGTCGCGCTCGAGCATGAGCGGGAGTCGGTGCACGACCACGTTCAGAAAGCTGCCCACGATCAGGCCGAACAGGAACAGCACCGCGATCCAGGCGCCGGGTGAGTGTTGCAGGTAGATCAGCAGCTCCATGCGGTCAGGCCGGACGGCCCCCCCGGGCCGGCCGCTGCAAGGCTGCGGCCGGTCGCGCGGCGCGGGCACGGCGCGTGCCGGCTTGGTGCCATCGCCGCGGGGATGGTCCCGCCCTCGATCGGGGTTCGCTCAGGCGCCGCTCAGACCACTTGGCCCATCTTGAAGATAGGCAGGTACATGGCGATGACCAGGCCACCGATGAGCACGCCCAGCACCGCCATGATGAGCGGCTCGAGCAGACTCGTCAGCGCATCGACGGCATCGTCGACCTCCTGCTCGAACCAGTCCGCCACCTTGGACAGCATGTCGTCCAGGGCGCCGGACTCCTCGCCGATGGCCACCATCTGGATCACCATGTTGGGGAACAGGTTGGTCTCGCGCATCGCGACCTGCAACTGTGTGCCGGTGGCGATCTCGTCGCGCATTCTGAGCGTTGCGTCGTAGTACACGATGTTGCCGCAGGCGCCGGCCACCGATTCCATGGCTTCGACCAGCGGTGTGCCGGCCGAGAACATGGTCGCCAGAGTACGCGCGAAGCGTGCGATCGCCGACTTTTCCAGGATGGCCCCGATCACCGGGAGCTTGAGCATCAGGCGGTCGAAAAAGTGTGCCACCGCGACCGAACGCTTCTTCGCCTGCCAGATACCGGCGATCACGAGGGCGATGCCGCCGAATATGGCCCACCACCAGTCCTGGAATATCTGCGATATGTTGATGACCAGTACCGTGAGCGCGGGCAGGTCGGCGCCGAATCCGGCGAACAGATCCTGGAACTGCGGGATGACGAAAATCATCAGGATCGCGGTGATCACGAAAGCCACGACGATGACGGCGACCGGGTAGAACAACGCGCCCTTGATCTTCGATTTCAGCGCTTCGGTCTTTTCCTTGTAGGTGGCCAGCTTGTGCAGCAGCGCCTCGAGGATACCGGCGGCCTCGCCGGCCGCGACCAGGTTGCAGTACAGCTCGTCGAAATGCTGTGGATACTTGCGCAGCCCCTCGGCCAGGTTGCCGCCGGCTTCGACGTGCGCTTTCACGTCGAGAATGAGGTTCTGCATGTTGCGGTTTTCGTGTCCGCGCCCGACGATTTCAAATGACTGCACCAGCGGTACGCCCGCGGACATCATGGTCGCGAGCTGGCGGCTGAATACGGTGATGTCCTTGCTCGTGATCTTTCTGCCGCCGCCGCCGCCGAGCAGGGGTTTGGCCTTCTTGCGCACCTTGAGCGGGTTGACACCCTGACGCCGCAATTGCGCCTTGACCAGCGCGTCGCTGGTCCCCGACATCTCGCCCTTGCAGCGCTTGCCGTTCTTGTCCAGGCCCTCCCAGACGAACATGTCCTGCTTCAATGCGTGTTCGGCCATGCACTCACTCCAGGGTGACGGCGTTGATCTCGGCGAGGCTGGTGTAGCCGCGGGCGGCTTTCATCAGTCCCGAGCGGCGCAGATCCCAGATGCCCTCGGCCTTGGCCTGGTCGGCGAGCTGCACCGCGTTCGCGCCCTCGATGATGAGCCGCTTCATCGCGTCCGAGATCGGCATGACCTGGTAGAGCCCCGTCCGGCCCTTGAAGCCGCTCGGACAGTCCGGACTCGAACCCGGACCATAGAGCTTGATCCCGGCGTCGATGTCCGCCTGCGTGTAACCTTCCTTGAGCAGGTCTTCGGGGGGTGGTGTTTCCAGCGGCACCTTCAGATCGGGCTGCAGCTTGCGCGCCAGGCGCTGCGCGGTGATCAGGTTGATGGTGGTCGCGACGGCGAAGGCCTGGATGCCCATGTCCTGCAGCCGCGTCAGCGTCTGCGGGCAATCGTTGGTGTGCAGGGTCGACATGACCATGTGACCGGTCTGGGCGGCTTTGACCGCGATCGAAGCGGTTTCGATGTCGCGGATCTCGCCGACCAGGATGACGTCCGGATCCTGGCGCAGAAACGCCTTGAGCGCCTTCGGGAAGGTCATCCCCGTGCGTTCGTCGATCTGGACCTGGTTGATGCCGGGCAGGTTGATTTCGACCGGATCCTCGGCGGTCGAGATGTTGATATCGATCGTATTGATGATCGCGATGCCGGTATACAGCGACACGGTTTTGCCGCTGCCGGTCGGGCCGGTCACCAGGAACATCCCGTAGGGTTTCTGCAGATTCTTGAGAAACAGCTCCTTCTGATGGTCCTCGTAGCCGAGCTGGTCGATGTTCAGGCGCGCGACGTCCGAGTCGAGGATACGAAGAACGGCTTTTTCGCCGAACAGCGTCGGGCAGGTGCTGACGCGAAAATCGATGGCCTTGGTCTTGGACAGCTTCAGCTTGATGCGGCCGTCCTGCGGTACGCGCCGTTCGGACACGTCCATGCGCGACATGACCTTGATGCGCGCGGCGATCTTGTTGGCGAGCGCGAGTGGTGGCTTGGCCACTTCACTGAGCTCGCCGTCGACGCGGAACCTGACCCGGAAGAACTTCTCATACGGTTCGAAGTGCATGTCCGACGCCCCTTTCTTGATGGCGTCGAGAAACACTTTGTTGACGAATTTCACCACCGGCGCGTCGTCGATGTCGGCCTCGGCCGCCCGCTGCTCGGCTTCGGTGTCGGACACTTCCAGACCCTCGAGATCATCGAGGTCCGAGTCGCTCATGTCGGAGAGGCTGGTGTCGGCCGCTTCCAGCGCCTTGTCGATGGCCTTGGCGAGCTTGTCCTCCTCGACCAGGATCGCCTCGGTGTTGGCGCCGATGTGAAACTTGATCTCGTCCAGCGCCTGCAGGTTGGTCGGGTCGGAGACGGCGAGGTACATACGGTTGCCGCGCTTGTACAGGGGCAGCGCGTGGTGCTTCTTGATCAGGTCCTCGGAGACGAGCTTGGTGACGTCGGCATCGATGTCGATGGTGTTGATGTCGATGAGCGGCACGCCGAACTCGAGCGCCGCCGCATGGGCAACCTCCCGCGCATCGACCAGCTTGTTGGCGACGAGGTAGGAAACGAGCGGCTGCTTTTTCTGCAGCGCGTCCTGAAAGGCCTGGATCGCGGGCTCCTCGGCGAGCAGGCCGTCGACCACGAGTTTGCGCGCGAGGCCGCTGAGGTGAACGCGGTTGCTGGAGACAGCCATTTCCCTTACTCGCGCTGGATGGGCCGGACAGACTGAGCCAATGGTAGATGAAAAGGGTCTAAACAGCCAATTCTTCAGCTAATTTAGCTTTGCGACGGAGTTGGCAGCAAGTACCCGCGAGCGGCCGCGCGGGCGCATCTGCGACCCCTTGTGGCCGGGGCCGAGATGGCTCGGGCAAGGGTCCGATACCCACGCGGATGCCGGCGCGGCGGCCGGGCGGTACCCGGGTGCGGTAGCGGCGCGTCGCCCGGCGTGCGGCAGGTCGGGCCGCCCTCAGGCCGCGGAAGCCCGGCGCTGTTCGAAAACCAGTCGCTCGCCGTCCACGTCCACGCTGATGGTGTCGCCTGGGGAGAAGCGGCCGGCGAGGATGTCCTGGGCCAGCGGCGTTTCGATGTGCGTCTGCACCGCACGCTTGAGCGGCCGCGCGCCGTAGACGGGGTCGAAGCCCGCCTCGGCGAGCAGTGCGAGCGCACTGTCGCTGACCGCGAGCTGCATGTGCTGATCCGCCAGCCGTCGCCTGAGGCGATCCACCTGGATGTCCGCAATCGCCCGGATCTGCGCCTTCTCGAGGGCGTGGAACACGACGACGTCGTCGATGCGGTTGATGAATTCGGGTCGGAAATGCCGGCTGACGGTCTCCAGCACCGCGTCGCGCATGGCGGCGTAGCTGTCCTCGGCCGCCATCTCCTGGATGAGCTGCGAACCGAGATTGGACGTCATCACGATCACGGTGTTGCGGAAATCGACCGTGCGGCCCTGGCCGTCGGTCAGGCGACCGTCGTCCAGGACCTGCAGCAGCACGTTGAATACGTCCGGGTGAGCCTTCTCCACTTCGTCGAGCAGGACCACCGCGTACGGGCGCCGGCGCACCGTTTCCGTCAGGTGACCGCCTTCCTCGTAGCCGACGTAGCCCGGTGGCGCGCCGATGAGGCGTGCGACCGAGTGCTTTTCCATGTACTCGGACATGTCGATCCTGACCATCGCCTCCTCGGTGTCGAACAGGAATTCGGCCAGGGCCTTGCACAGCTCGGTCTTGCCGACACCGGTGGGCCCGAGGAACAGGAACGAGCCGTTCGGCCGGTTCGGGTCCGACAGGCCCGCGCGCGCGCGGCGGATGGCGTCGGCCACGGCACTGACCGCCTCGTCCTGGCCGATCACGCGCCGGTGCAGCGCAGCCTCCATTTTCAGCAGCTTGTCGCGCTCGCCCTCGAGCATCTTGGCCACCGGAATACCCGTCCACTTGGACACCACCTCGGCGATCTCCTCCTCGGTCACCTTGCTGCGCAGCAGCTTCATCTGCCGCGACTCGGATCGCTCGGTGCCGGCGAGCTGTTTTTCCAGCGCCGGGATGATGCCGTACTGGAGCTCGGACATGCGGTTCAGGTCGCCGCTGCGGCGCGCCGCCTCGAAATCGAGGCGCGCGCGCTCGAGCTGCTCCTTGACGCTGTGGGTGCCCTCGACCGCGGCTTTTTCCGACTTCCACACTTCCTCCAGGTCCGCCTGCTCGCGCTCCAGCCGTGCAATCTCCTCGTCCAGCGTCGCCAGGCGCTTGCGCGATGCTTCGTCCGTTTCCTTCTTGAGAGCCTCGCGTTCGATCTTGATCTGGATCAGACGGCGGGCGAGGCGATCCATCTCCTCGGGTTTGGAGTCGAGCTCGATGCTGATGCGGCTCGCAGCCTCGTCGACGAGATCGATGGCCTTGTCGGGGAGCTGGCGGTCGGTGATGTACCGGTGCGAGAGCATGGCCGCGGCGACGATCGCCGGGTCTGTGATCTGCACGTGGTGGTGCACCTCGTAACGTTCCTTCAGGCCGCGCAGAATGGCGATCGTATCTTCCACATTCGGTTCGTTGACGAGCACGCGCTGGAATCGGCGCTCGAGCGCGGCGTCCTTTTCCACGTACTTGCGATACTCGTCCAGCGTGGTTGCGCCGATGCAATGCAGCTCGCCGCGCGCCAGCGCGGGCTTGAGCATGTTGCCGGCATCCATAGAGCCCTCGGCTTTGCCGGCACCGACCATGGTGTGCAGCTCGTCGATGAACAGCACGATGCGGCCTTCCTGCTTGCTCAGCTCCTTGAGCACGGCTTTCAGGCGTTCTTCGAACTCACCGCGATATTTCGCCCCCGCAATGAGCGCGCCCATGTCCAGCGCCAGCACGAGCTTGTTCTTCAGGCCCTCGGGAACCTCGCCATTGACGATGCGCAGCGCCAGGCCCTCGACGATGGCAGTCTTGCCGACGCCCGGTTCGCCGATCAGTACCGGGTTGTTCTTGGTACGCCGCTGCAGCACCTGGATCACCCGCCGGATCTCGTCGTCGCGGCCGATGACCGGGTCGAGCTTGCCCTGCGTGGCACGTTCGGTCAGATCGATGGTGTATTTCGCCAGCGCACCGCGATTTTCCTCGGCATTCGGGTCGTCCACGCGCTCACCTCCACGCAGGTTTTCGATGGCCGCCTCCAGCCGTGCCTTGTCGGCGCCCATGCGGCGCAGCAGATCCTGGAGCGTGCCGCGCTCCTCGATCGCCGCGAGCACGAACAACTCGCTCGAGATGTAGGCGTCTTTGCGCTTTTGCGCAATTTTGTCGGTCAGATTGAGCAGGCGTACCAATTCGCTGGAGGGGTGCACGTCGCCGCCGGCACCCTCCACGCGCGGCAGGCGACCGATTGCGCGCTCGATCTCGCCGTGCAGGCGGTCGGCGTCGATACCGGCCTGGGCCAGCAGCGAGCGGGTCGTGCTGCCCTCCTGCTCGAGCAATGCCGCCAGCAGGTGCACGGGTTCGATGAACTGGTGATCGCGGCCCAGCGCGAGGCTCTGCGCTTCGGCCAGCGCCTGCTGGAAACGAGTGGTCATTCGATCGGCGCGCATATTCCTGTAGCTCCGGAAAGTCGGGCGGTGAAAATCTACATGAGGGCGGTGGCTGCGGGATTCAAGCCGCCGGCGGCGAACGGATCGCGGCGCAACGGCGCCAGCCAGATCAGCGTCGCCATGCGTCCGGTGCGGCCGTCGCGACGATGCGAGAACAACGCCTCGCGCTCCGTCCAGGTGCAGTGCCCGGCGGCATGGACCGTGCGGACGCCTGCGCGTTCAAGGCGTTGGCGCGCGAGCAGGGCGAGATCGGCGAGCCAGTGACCGGGCCGCACCGGTGTGAAGGCGGCGGCCGCATCCGGGTCGGCGGCGACGAAGGTGTCGCGGACGTCGATCCCGACCTCGTAGGCGGCGGCACCGATCGCCGGACCGAGCCAGGCCAGCAGCTCCTGCGGCGCGCGCTGCATGCGCGCGACACCGGCCTCGACGATACCCGCGGCGAGTCCACGCCAGCCCGCATGCAGCGCGCCGATGCGCGTTCCCGCCCGGTCGCACAGCAGCACCGGCAGGCAGTCGGCGGTGAGCAGAGCGAGCACACAGGCCGTGCGCGAGGTGAGCGCGCCGTCGGCTGGCGGCGGCGTGTCGGGGCAGGCGTCGATTTCGACGGTGGCGCTACCGTGGGTCTGCCGCAGCCAGCACGGCGGGCCGGGCAGCGCGAGCCGCTCGTGCAGCAGCTCCCGGTTGCGGCGCACATCGGCGGCTTCGTCGCCGACGTGCAGGGCGAGGTTAAGGGTCGCGTACGGTGGCCGGCTCACGCCGCCATGGCGGGTCGTGGTGAACGCGCGCACCTGCGCCGGCGCCGGCCAGCAGGCGCGGATGACGGCGGGCGCGCCGGCCGCCGGCATGGCGTCAACCCGGACCGCCCGCGGCACGGTAGACGGCCGTGGCAACCAGCAGGCGCAGATAGATGTTGACGTCATTCACGCTCCAGCGTGGCGCGCCATAGCGTTCCCAGGCGGCCAGCGCGGCGGCCGGATCGTCGCGGCCCAACGCCGCCAGCATGGCGGTGGCCAGCAGGTAGCCGTAGCGCTCGGCTTCGACGCGGGCGTCCGCGGTCGCGAGCAACTCGAGCGCCAGCCGCTGCATGTCCGGTGCGGCCCGGCGCGAGGTCGCCTCGAGCAGCGCGGTACGCGCGCGCCGCCACGCGCGGTTGCAAGCAGGCCGAGCCCCAGGGCGAGGTCGATGGCGGCACCCGCGGTGACCGCGTTGCGCAGCCCGGGCAGCGGCATGCCGACGTGGGTCATGAACATGACGCCGGCGATCGCGCCGACCGTGTTGGCGCCGTACATGACGCCGATGGACCGCTCGCCCGCGCCGCGCGCCAGCAGTACGTAGGTGATGAGCGGCAACGTCATGCCGGCGCAGAACGTGGCCGGTAACATGATTGCGAGCGCCAGGGCATGGCTGGCGAGCAGGAAGACGGTGTAGCCGTGTTCGGAGCGCGGCAGGGCGCCGAGCAGCCACTGCATCGCCGTGAACGACTGCCCGAACAGCTTGGCGGCGTCGACGGCCAGCGGCGCGCCGAGCGCCGGGATCAGGTGTACGTGGAGCAGATCGACCAGCGCGATGAAGCTCGGGTGAAAACCCGGAGCGGTGAGGCCGATGACGCCCTCGACCACGGCATCGGCCGGCAACAGGCGGGACCAGGCGTGCGTACGCCGGCTCGCGAACCATGCGCCGATGGCCATGCCGCCCATGAAGATGGCGAGCACCAGGGTCAGGGCGCAGGCAGTGCGGCCGAGCAGCAGCTTCAGGTAGTGCAACCCGATGCACTCGTAGCTGAGCCCGGAGAACCCGGACAGGGGAAATATGCACAAATACAGCCCACGCCGGAGCCGCCGCCGCGGCCGTGTTCATGAATCTTTCCCGGCAGCCGGGCGCGCGTCGCCGCGCAGGTTCTCGATCAGCGTGCGCAGATCAGCCGGCAGCGCTGCGCTGAAGCACAGCTCCGTGCGGTCGGCGGGATGGACGAATTCGAGCTCGGTGGCGTGCAGGGCCTGGCGCGGGAAAGCGGCCAG
>JADZEE010000002.1 GCA_020850735.1 Gammaproteobacteria bacterium
CCTGCAGGCGGGTGTCGACCTGCAGATCATTCGCCAGGGCGCGCTCGCCGCGGACCACCCGGTGCATCCGGCGATCCCGGAGACCGACTACCTCAAGAGCTGCACCTGCCGGGTGCGCAGCCGCTGACCCGCTACCCGCTTGTATCTTCTTGAAACATTCGCCCGCCGTAGCGAGACGGTTCCCGGGCGTTCCCGGCCAGGCGCGGGGGTGCACAAAAAAATCGCGCGCGTAGCGGGCCTACGAAAACGATTTCGGGGGTCCCCGCAACGCGGCCAGGGGCGTCCAGGAGCCGTCGCAGCAGGCGCGGTGATGGTTTCACATGCTCTCACGGTGCCGGCGGCGCGGCGTCGAGCAGCCGCGCGCGATCGGCATCGAAACGCTGCAGGGCCCGATGCACCGCACGCACCACCGCCGCCGAGGTAATGGTCGCGCCGCCGACGGCGTCGAATTGCCCGCGGCCGACCGCCCACGCCTCGGCGGGTGTGTTACCCAGCGAGCGCCCGGCAAACCCGGCCAGCCACCGCGACGCACCGGGATCGATGCGGGCGCCGACACCCGGCGTTTCCGTGTGGGCGAGCGGCCGCACGCCCAAAATCCGGCCGTCGGCGGCAATCCCGACCGCGAGCCGGATCGGACCGCCGTAGCCGTCCGGGGCCGTGACGGACAGCGCCACGGCGACCACCCGGCCCGCCGCGCGGGCGCGGTAGACCCGCACGCTGCCATGGCGGGCGCCGGCGCCCGGATCCTCGACCTCGATCCAGTCGTCCGGCGGTTCGTTGTCGTAGTCGACGGTGACGGTCGGCCGCAGAGCCTGCCAGCGAGCCTGCGCTTCGCTGCGGCGCACCACGCCAGCCGTACCATGGGCTGTCAGCTCGACCGTCAGCGCGCCGAGCAGCGTGCACCCGAGCACGAGGACGATCCCGGCGCGGGCGGCGTTCACGGTGCACCGCCCAGCACCCGCGGCAGGGTCCGGCGATCGATCCACGGCACCAGGGCATTGGCCAGCAGCACCGCGAAAGCGACTCCGTCGGGTTGCGCGCCGAAGACACGCAGCACGTAGGTGATGCCGCCGACCAGCGCCCCGTAGAGCAGACCGCCGCGCGCGCTGGCCGGTGAGGTCACCGGATCGGTGGCGATGAAAAACGCACCCAGCATGGTCGCGCCGGCACCGAGGTGAAACGCCGGCCCGGGGTACCGATCCGGATCGACGCCATGGCTGACGCCGGCGCAGACGGCGATCGCGGCGAGCATGGCGACGGGCACGTGCCAGGTGACGACACGGCGGGCCAGCAGCCACAAGCCCCCGAGCAGAAAGGCGCCGTTGACCCAGTCCCAGGTACGGGTCTCGACGTCCATTTCCGACAGCATGTGCATCAGCCGCAGTCCGGTCTTGACCTCGGCCAGCGGCGTCGCCCCGCTGCTGCCGTCGACGCCCGCCGCAGCCATCCAGATCGTCGCCAACGACGCCTGCGCGCCGGGCGACCAGACGGCGAAGTACGCCGGAAAGCACAACAGCACGAAGGCATACCCGGCCATCGCCGGATTGAACGGGTTGCAGCCCAGGCCACCGTAGGCGTGCTTGGCGACCAGCAGCGCGAATGCGACCCCTGCCGGGGCCATCCACCACGGCACGTAGGGCGGCAGCGCGAGCGCCAGCAACATGGCGGTCACGAGCGCCGAGCGGTCGGCGATGAACCGCGTCGCCGGCAGCCCGCGCAGGTGCAACGCCAGTGTCTCGACGGCTACGGCCGTCACGGCGGCCAGCAGCAGCTGCACCGGCACGCCCCAGCCGAAGTACCAGCCCATGACAGCCACGCCGGGCAGCAGGCCGACGATCACGTCCTGCATCATCCCGGCGACCGAGCTGCCGTCGTGCAGATAGGGAGAGCTGACCACGGTCGGCGGGATCGGCGCCGCGGGCGCGCGCCGATCAGGTGCCGCCATCATCGCCACCCGCCGGTTCCGGGCCCGCAGCCGCACGCCTGGATCGCACGCGCTCAATCGCGGCGGCAACATAGGCCCGCCGGTCGTCACTGCTCGCCCCGGACCCGTTATCGTCGACCGGCCCGTCGTCGTCCCCGAGCGCTCGCGCGGCGCGGATCTCGAAACGCTGGCGCGCATCCTGGGCGCGAGCGGCGGCGCGGTCGAGCGCGTCGATCTCACCCTTGGCGTAGCGGTAATAGTGCACCAGCGGTATGCCGCTCGGGCACACGTAGGCGCAGCAGCCGCACTCGATGCAGTCGAACAGGTGCAGATCCTGTGCCGCATCCAGGTTCCCCGCCCGTGCCTGCGCATACAGCGCCTGCGGCTGCAACCGCACCGGGCATACGTTCACGCAGCGGCCGCAGCGGATGCAGGGCAGCGCCGGCACCGGCATCGCGGCGTCCGCCAGTGCGAGCACGGCGTTGACGGGTTTGGTCACCGGCACGCGGACATCGTGTACGCGCACGCCCATCATCGGCCCGCCGGCCACGATCACGGCGCCGGGATCCGTCAGTCCGCCCGCGGCGTCGAGCAGGTGCGCGACCGGCGTGCCGATCGCCACGTCGAAGTTGCCCGGCCGGCGTACGGCCCCGGCCACCGTCACCACCCGGGAAATGAGCGGTTCACCATGCACCACGGCTCGCTGCACGGCGGCCGCGGTGGCGACGTTGTACATCAGGATGCCGGCATGAATGGGCAGGCCGGCGCTGGGAACCTCGATGCCGGTGAGCGCGAGGATGAGCTGTTTCTCGCCACCGGCCGGATAGCTCGCGGGCACCGCGACCACCGCCACGGCGGCATCGGCCGTGGCGGCGAGGGCCGCCTCGACCGCGGGATTGCGCTTCACCGCGAGTATGCAGCGACGGGCCTGAACGGCGTGCGCGAGGATGCGCGCGCCTGCCAGCACCTCGCGCGTCCGTTCCCGCAGCAGCCGCTCGTCAGCGCTGACGCCTGGCTCGCATTCCACGCCGTTGATGATCAGCGTGTGCACGGCCGCGCCGATGCCCTCGCGCACCTTCATGTGGGTCGGGAAGCCGGCCCCGCCCAGGCCGACCACACCGGCCGCAGCGATCCGAAGCTGCACTTCCTGCGGCGTCACCGCCACCCAGTCGATCGGCGCCAGCGGCTCGGCGCGGCGGTCCTCGCCGTCGGCGTCGAGAATGATGGCCGGCACCGATACTGCACCCGGGTGCGCTATCGGGTGGGCGCCGACGCCGGCGACGGTACCGGATGTCGAGGCGTGCACGTGCATGCCGACCTCGGAACCGCTGCGCGCGATCAGCTGCCCCTTCAGAACCCGCTCACCCGCGGTCACGATCGCCACGGACGGCGTACCAATGTGCTGCTGCAGCGGCAGCACGAGCCGCGCCGGCAGCCCCGCCGCGACGATCGCCGCCTCGGCCGCCGCGCCCCGGACCGGCGGCAGGACCACGCCGCCGGGAAAATCGTACCGCGCCGCCGTCGCGACGCTCACGCGCCACGCTCCGGCGCGGGCCAGCGCCAGTCGGCGGCCGCCTGCGCCACCGGCTCGAGGACGATGCAGTCGACCGGACACGGTGGCAGGCACAGTCCGCAGCCGGTGCAGGGCGCGGCGATCACGGTGTGCATCTGCCGCGGGGCACCGATGATTACGTCTACGGGGCAGGCCCGGATGCATTTGGTACAACCGATGCACCAATCCTCGTCGATGCGCGCGACCAACCGCGGCCGCGCCGCGATCGTGGCGCCCGCGCGCTCCTCGCCGAGCATCTCGGCCAGCGCGCGCGCGGTCGCGTCCCCTCCCGGCGGACAGCGGTCGACCCCGACCGCGCCGCTCGCCAGCGCCTCGGCGTAAGGCCGGCAGCCGCGGTAACCACAGGCTTCGCACTGGCTCTGCGGCAACAGGGCGTCGATGCGCGCGCCGAGCCGCCTGCGCTCCAGCCATAGCCGCGGTGCAGGCCGCTGCGCGGCTGTCGTCGCCGCGGCCAGCGCGAGCAGCGCCACCGCGCCGAGGCCGGCGATCATGCGCCGAGGCCGCGCAGCCCGAGCATCGCCATGCCGAGCAGGCCGAGCGTGATGCAGGTGATCGGGACGCCGCGGCAGGCGGCCGGTACCTCGACCGTCGCCAGGCGTTCGCGCAGGCTCGCTAGCACCACCAGCACGGCGGCGTAACCCGTCCCGGCGCCGACTGCGCCGGCGATGGTCGCGACGACGCCGGCGGGCGCCGCCCCGGCCTGCAGTACCGCGCCGAGTACCGCGCTGTTCAGGACGACCAGCGGTTCGTAGATCGCCAGGTGCCCCAGGCGCCCCGGCGCGACGCGGGCGCCGAGGGCCAGCGCGCGGGCGCTGAGCACAACGATCAGCAGCGTGGCCAGCAGTGTCAGCGAGGTCGCGCCGAGCGGTACGAGGACCAGGGTGTGCACGCCGGCGGCAAGAGGTGCGGCGATGGCGACCACCACAGCTACGGCCAGCCCCAGACCCGCGCCGGTGGCGTCCGTGCGGGTCACGGCGAAAGCGGCGCTCAGACCGAGCGATCCGTCCAGCAGCAGGTTGCTGGTCAGGGCCGTGGCGAGGATCACACCCAGCAGATCGAGCACCGCCGCTCTCCTGCAGCGCGGGCGCCGGCGAGCCGCGCCGTGCCGCTCACCGCACGCGCATCCCGGGTCTGGCACCGCTGTCGGGCGCGAGCAGCCAGATCCCACCGTCGTCGCCCCCCGCGGCGAGCACCATCCCCTCGGATAAGCCGAAGCGCATCTTGCGTGGCTTGAGATTGGCGACCACGATCACCATGCGCCCGACCAGCGCCGCCGGTTCGTAGGCCGCCCGTATGCCGGCGAACACCGTACGGGTCTCGCCGCCGAGATCGACGCGCAGGCGCAGCAGCTTGTCCGCGCCGTCGACGTAGTCGGCCGCCACCACTTGCGCCACGCGCAGATCGATACGGTCGAGCGTCTCGAGGCCGATTGCCGCCGCGTCCGGCTGCGTGGTCGCGACCGGCGCCTGCGGCTGCGCCGGCGCGGCGGCCGTATCCGTCGACTCCCGGCTGGCACTGACCATCGCTTCGACCCGCTTGGGATCGACGCGGGTCAGGAGCGGTTCGAAACGCGCGACCTGGTGCGCGAGCAGGAGCCGATCGCGCGCCTCCCAGGTCAGCGGCGCAATGCGCAGAAACTGCTCGACCCGGGCCGCCGTCAGCGGCAAGACCGGTTTCAGATACAGGGTCAACAGCCGGAACAGGTTCAGACCCGTCGTGACGACCGCCAGCAGCTCGTCGGCCCGCTGCGGATCCCTGGCGATCAGCCACGGCTTGCGTTCGTCGATGTACTGGTTGGCGCGATCGGCGAGCGCCATCACGATACGCAGCGCGCGCGAGTATTCGCGCGCCTCGAATGCCAGCGCCACGTCCTCGCCGGCGATGCGGAAATCCTCCACCAGCTCCGGAACCTCGACGTGCGGCCCGAGCCGTCCCTGAAACTGGCGATCGACGAACGCCGCGCAACGACTGGCGATGTTCACGTACTTGCCGACGACGTCGGCGTTCACACGATTGACGAAGTCATCGAGGTTGAGGTCGATGTCTTCGACCGCCGCGCCGAGCTTCGCCGCGAAGTAGTAACGCAAGTGCTCCGGATCGAGGTGATCGAGATACGTTCGGGCGGTGATGAAAGTGCCGCGCGACTTGGACATCTTCTGGCCGTTCACGGTGAGAAAACCGTGCGCAAAGATGGCCGTCGGGGTGCGGAAATCCGCGCCGTGCAGCATCGCCGGCCAGAACAAGGCGTGGAAATACACGATGTCCTTGCCGATGAAGTGATACATCTCGGCGCTGGCATCCGGACCGCAGAACTCGTCGAAATCGAACCCCTCGCGATCGCACAGCTGGCGAAAGCTCGCGAGGTAGCCGATGGGCGCATCCAGCCAGACGTAGAAATACTTGCCCGGTGCGTCAGGTATCTCGAAGCCGAAATACGGCGCGTCGCGCGAGATATCCCAGTCCTGCAGACCCGCGTCGAACCATTCGTCGAGCTTGTTGCGCACCTCCGGCTGCAACGAGCCGTCCGCAATCCACTGCCGCAACATGGGCTCGAAATCACGCAGCTGGAAGAAATAATGTTCCGAGTCGCGTTCCTCGGGTGCCACGCCCGAGAGCACGGAGACGGGATTGCGCAGGTCCGTCGGCGCATAAGTCGCCCCGCACGCTTCGCAGCTATCGCCATACTGGTCGGCCGCGCCACAGCGCGGGCATTCGCCGCGGATGAAACGGTCCGGCAGGAACATCTGCTTCACCGGGTCGTAAGCCTGGCGGATCACCCGGCGGCTGATGTGTCCCGCGGCGCGCAGGCGCGTGTAGATGAGATTCGCGTAGTACCGGTTCTCGTCCGAATGCGTAGTGTGGTAGTTGTCGAAAGCAACCGCGAAGGCGCTGAAGTCGGCGCGATGCTCGCGGCCGATCCGGTCCACCAGCGCTTCAGGCGCTATCCCCTCGGCCTGCGCCCGCAGCATGATGGGCGTGCCATGCGCGTCGTCGGCGCATACATAGTGGCAGACGTGACCGCGCAGCTTCTGGAAGCGCACCCAGATGTCGGTCTGGATGTACTCGACCAGATGGCCGATGTGTATGGGTCCGTTCGCATACGGCAGCGCGCTGGTTACGAGCATCCGTCTCGTCGCTTCAGTCATGGGCAGGAAACCGTGGCAAGAGAGCCGTCAGGGTCGGGTTGAACCCGCGAACCGGTGCCGGCCAGGCCTGGCACGGGCCGGGCGGGCGACACGGCGCGGACCGCGGTGCGTTCGCGACGCTTGTATACCGATAGTGTAAACTTTGGCGTTCACCATCGTCATTGTGCAACAGCTGGTAGCCATCGATGCCCGAACCGACTCCCGCCACCATCGAAGCGCGACTGCGCGGCTTTACCGAACCTTATCTGGGCACCGACCTGGTCGGCGCACGCGCGATCAAGCGCATCGATACCGACGGCGCGGAAATCCTCGTCGAGGTCGAGCTCGGTTTCCCGACCGGGACTTACGGCGCCGAGCTTGCCGGCCACCTGCGCGAGCTGCTCGCGCCGGCCGCGGCCGGGCGCCCGGTGCGCGTCGACGTCGCCACGCGGATCGTCGGCCACGAGGTGCAGCGCGGCGCGCATCGGCTCGCCAACGTGCGCAACATCGTCGCCGTGGCATCCGGCAAGGGCGGTGTCGGCAAGTCGACGACGGCGGTCAATCTCGCCGTCGCGCTGCAGCGTGACGGCGCGCGTACGGGCCTGCTCGATGCTGACATTTACGGTCCCAGCCAGCCGCGCATGCTCGGCTGCGGCGGCCGGCCGGACAGCAAGGACGGCAAGACCATGGAGCCGATGGTCAGCTACGGCGTGCAGGCCATGTCGATCGGCAATCTCGTGGACGAGGAAACGCCGATGATATGGCGCGGGCCGATGGCGACCAGCGCGCTCACCCAGCTGCTCAACGACACGCGCTGGGACGATCTCGACTACCTCGTCGTCGACCTGCCTCCCGGCACCGGCGACATCCAGCTGACGCTGTGCCAGAACATTCCGGTGACCGGCGCCGTCATCGTCACCACGCCGCAGGACATCGCCCTGCTCGACGCGCGCAAAGCGCTGAAGATGTTCGAGAAGGTCAATGTTCCGGTGCTGGGGATCATCGAGAACATGAGCATCCACGTGTGCAGCAAGTGCGGGCACGAAGAACCGATTTTCGGTGCCGGGGGCGGCGAGGCGATGGCGGCGCAGTACGGCGTCGACCTGCTCGGCGCGCTGCCGCTGGACATCCGCATCCGCGAGGGCGCGGACAACGGCCGGCCGACCGTCGCCGTGGAACCGGAATCGGCGGCCGCACACACCTACGTGAACATCGCCCGGCGCATTGCCGCGAAGATATCGCTGCGCGGCAAGGACTATTCCGCACGCTTTCCCAAGATCGTCGTCGAAAACAGCTGACCCGCGCCGCACGCGTGAGCATCAAATCGGACACGTGGATCCGGCGCATGGCGCACGAGCACGCCATGATCGAACCGTTCGCGGACCATCAGGTCCGCGAGGCCGGCGCCCAGGCGATCATCTCCTACGGGACATCGAGCTATGGCTACGACGTACGCTGCGCCGATGAATTCAAGATTTTCACGAACATAAACTCCGCAGTCGTCGACCCGAAAGCGTTCGACGCGAAGAGCTTCGTCGATTTTCAGGGACCCTGCTGCATCGTCCCGCCGAATTCGTTCGCGCTGGCGCGTACCGTCGAGTACTTCCGCATTCCGCGCAACGTGCTGACGATCTGCCTGGGCAAGTCGACGTATGCGCGCTGCGGCATCATCGTCAACGTCACTCCGCTCGAACCCGAGTGGGAAGGCCACGTCACCCTCGAGTTTTCCAACACGACGCCGCTGCCGGCGAGGATCTACGCCAACGAAGGTGTCGCCCAGGTCATCTTCCTGGAATCGGACGAGAGCTGTGAGGTGTCCTATCGCGACCGCGCCGGCAAATACCAGTGCCAGCGGGGCGTGACCCTGCCCAAGACCTGAGCGCTTGTGAAACCATCACCGCGCCTGCTGCGACGGCCCCCGGACGCCTCTGGCGGCGTTGCGGGGACCCCCAAAATCGTTTCCGCAGGCCCGCTGTGCGCGCGATTTCGTGCACCCCCGCGCCTGGCCGGGAACGCCCGGGAACCGTCTCGCAACGGCGGGCGAATGTTTCACGAGCTCTGAGCTGCCGAACGGCGGCGCCCGAGCCCATGACCGCCTTGCCGGGGACCCGCACGAGCAGAGGAATCGAGCGCATGCCGCAGCTGCCGATATTCATCGAAGTTTCGGGACGCTCATGCGTGGTCGTGGGCGGCGGTGACGTCGCGGCGCGCAAGGTCGATCGCCTGCTGCGCTGTGGCGCCGCGGTGACGGTCATCGCACCGTCGCTCGAGCACGCGCAGATGCGGCTGTGGGCGGACAGCGGACGGATCACGGTCATCGCCCGCGAATTCAGCGCCACCGATCTCGACACGGCCTGGATCGCGATAGCCGCGACCGACGCCGCGGGCGTCAACGAAGCGGTCGCCGCAGCCGCGGACAGCCGCAACGTCCCGGTGAACGTCGTCGACCACCCCGCCCTGTGCAGCTTCGTAGTGCCGTCCATCGTCGAACGGCTGCCGGTCCAGATCGCCGTGAGCACCGGTGGCGCGTCGCCGGTGCTCGCGCGGCTGCTGCGCGCGCGGCTCGAATCGATCATCCCGGCGGCCTACGGCGAGCTCGCCGCCATGATGGCGGATCTGCGCCAGCGCGTTCGGGCACGATTGCCGGACGCGACCGTGCGGCGCCGCTTCTGGGAGCAGATCCTCCAGGGGCAGGTGGCGGAGCTGCTGTTCGCGGGCCGCAGGGCCGACGCCATGCAGGCCATCGACGCCGCCCTCGCCGGCAGCGAGGGGCGGATGCCGACCGGCGAGGTCTATCTGGTCGGCGCGGGACCCGGCGATCCCGACCTGCTGACCTTCCGCGCGCTGCGGCTCATGCAACAGGCCGACGTGGTCGTTTACGACCGCCTGGTGGCGCCGGCGCTGGTGGATCTCGTGCGCCGCGACGCCGAACGCATCTACGTCGGCAAGGCCCGGGACCAGCACACCCTGCCGCAGGAGGATATCAACCGCTTGCTGGTCGATCTGGCACGGGCGGGCAAACGCGTCCTGCGCCTCAAGGGCGGCGACCCGTTCATCTTCGGGCGCGGCGGCGAGGAGATCGACACCCTCGCCGGCGAGGGCATCGCCTTCCAGGTCGTGCCGGGGATCACGGCGGCGGCGGGCTGCGCCGCGTACGCCGGCATTCCGCTGACTCACCGCGACTATGCCCAGTCCGTCGTGTTCGTGACCGGCCACCTGCACAATGAGCATCTGGAGCTCAACTGGCAGGCGCTGATCCAGCCGCAGCAGACGGTAGCCGTCTACATGGGCGTCGGTGCGCTGGCACGGCTCAGCGAGGCCCTGATCGAGCACGGCATGGCGCCGACGATGCCGGCGGCGCTGGTGCAGCAGGGGACGACGCCCGGGCAACGGGTGCTGGTCGGCAGTGTCGCCACCTTGCCCGAGATAGTCGCCGCCGCACACATCAGCCCCCCGAGTCTGGTGATCATCGGCGAAGTCGTGCGGTTGCACGAACGACTGGCCTGGTACCCGCCGAAGCAGGCTCAGGCCACGGGCTGAGGCGCCTTGGCAGCACCGGCGCGCCGCGCCGCGGGTGCCGGTCGTGGTACTTGGCCGCCGGGTGCCGCCGCTCAGAGTTTGTGAAATATTCGCCCGCCGTAGCGAGACGGTTCCCGGGCGTTCCCGGCCAGGCGCGGGGGTGCACGAAATCGCGCGCACAGCGGGCCTGCGGAAACGATTTCGGGGGTCCCCGCAACGCCGCCAGAGGCGTCCGGGGGCCGTCGCAGCAGGCGCGGTGATGGTTTCACAAGCCTCTCAGTCGTCGCCGCCATCCGCACGCGGAGCGAAGCGCAGGGCGACCGAGTTCACGCAGTAGCGCTCGTGCGTGGGCGCGGGTCCGTCACTGAACACATGGCCGAGGTGGGCATCGCAGCGGACGCAGAAAATCTCGATCCGGCGCATGCCGTGACTGGCGTCCTCGCGGCGGCCGACGCGATCGCCGGCCGCATCCCAGAAGCTGGGCCAGCCGGTACCGGAGTCGAACTTGGTCTGCGAATCGAACAGCGCCGCCCCGCAGCACTTGCAGCGATAGACCCCGTCGCCTTTGAACGCATGGAATTCACCGGTAAACGGGCGTTCGGTCGCGCCCTCCCGGCAGACGGCGAATTCCTCGATATCGAGCTGTTCGCGCCATTGCTGTGCTGACTTGATGACTTTCTCGCTCACGGGCGGCCCCCTCCGGCACGTCCGCGCTTTTCGCGGACGAGCGTGAGCGGCCATAATAGCGCGTCGGGTCCGGTGGCCACCACGCCGAGCGGCGTGCGCGCAGACCCCGCCCGTGCCGGCGCCGGCCGCGCGGTACGGCGCCCGGGCAAGTGTCGCGCGCGACCAGCCGGCACGTTCCGCACGGCGGGGACATGAGGAGAAGCGCAGTGAGAGTCGCACTACTCGAGGACGATGCCGATCAGGCCCGACTGCTGGTCAAATGGCTGAGCGCCGCCGGGCACACTTGCGAGCACTTCGACGCGAGCCGGGCATTCATTCGCGAGGTGAAGCGGGAGAGCTTCGACGTGCTCATTCTGGACTGGCTCGTGCCCGACATGAGCGGGCTCGAAGTCCTGGACTGGGTCCGCGAGCATCTGGACTGGCGAGTCCCGATCATCTTCGTGACGACCATGGAGCACGATGAGGACATCGTCCGCGCGCTCGAGCACGGCGCCGACGACTACATGACCAAACCCGTGCGCGAGCGCGAGCTGACGGCACGGCTCAACGCCGTCGTGCGCCGCAGCGCGGCTGTCGACGAGGGCAAGCCGGTGCTCGACTTCGAGCCGTACCGGATCGACCAGGAGCATCGCAGCATCCTGCACGAAGGCAACAAGATCGAGCTGACCCAGAAGGAATACGAACTCACCGTGTTCCTGTTCAAGAACGCCGGCCGGGTGCTGTCGCGGGGACACATTCTGCAGAACGTCTGGGGCCGCAATCCGGACATCAACACGCGGACCGTGGACACGCACGTGAGCCGAATCCGCAGCAAGCTCGCCATCACGCCGCAGTCCGGCTGGCGTTTGACCTCCGTCTATCAGCACGGTTACCGCCTCGAACGCACCGGTGAAGGCGACGAGCGCTGATCCGCGCGCCGCGGACCCGGAGAAAAACCCGATTGCCGCCGCCTGCAGCGGACGGGCGCAGGTCGCGGCCCCGGGCGGTCGAGCGTATCCTTGGCGGTACGACACCCCGGCGCGGCGTAGTGGCGGCGACGGGCCGCCCGCGGCGCGCGCAGTGCTCACCGGCGTTCGGGTAAACTGGCCGCCGGCAGCGTGGCCACACCACCGGCGCGCGCGGGGCGCATACCTCTAACTCATTGAATTCTGAAGTCATGATGTCCACGAACTTTACTATCAGCCGGCGCAGGAGCGTGGCGGTCGCAGTCGGTCCGATCATCATCGGCGGCGACGCGCCGGTAGTCGTGCAGTCGATGACCAATACCGATACGGCGGATGCCGTGGCCACCGCGCAGCAGGCGCAGCGCCTCGCGGCGGCCGGCTCGGAGCTGGTCCGCATCACCGTCAATACGGAGGCAGCCGCCGCCGCCGTGCCGCGGATCCGCGAGCTGCTCGACGCGACCGGCTGCCGGGTGCCGCTCATCGGCGACTTCCACTACAACGGCCACAAGCTCCTCACCGATTTCCCTGACTGCGCGCGAGCGCTGGCCAAGTACCGCATCAATCCGGGCAACGTGGGTTTCGGGCGCAAGAAGGACACGCAGTTCGCGACCATGATCCAAGCCGCGATCGAGTACGGGAAACCCGTGCGCATCGGCGTGAACTGGGGCAGCCTCGACGCCGACATGGTCACCGGGCTGATGGACGAGAATGCCCGCCTGCCACAGCCCCGGGACGCCGCGGAAGTGACCCGCGAAGCGCTCATCAGTTCGGCGCTCGCGAGCGCGGCGCGCGCCGAGGATATCGGGCTGCCCCGCGATCGCATCGTGCTCTCGTGCAAGGTCAGCAGTGTCCAGGAGCTGATCGCCGTGTATCGCGAACTCGGTGCGCGCTGCGACTATGCGCTGCACCTCGGCCTGACCGAGGCCGGTATGGGCTCCAAGGGCATCGTCGCCTCGACCGCGGGCATCGGCTACCTGCTGCTGAGCGGCATCGGCGACACCATTCGCGTGTCTCTCACGCCCGAGCCGGGAGGCGACCGTGCGCGCGAGGTGGTGGTGGCGCAGGAGATCCTGCAGACCATGGGCCTGCGCTCGTTCACGCCGATGGTCACGGCCTGCCCCGGCTGCGGGCGCACCACCAGTACGGTGTTTCAGGAACTCGCCGACAACATCCAGGGCTACGTGCGTACCCAGATGCCGATCTGGCGCGACCGCTACCCCGGCGTCGAGAGCATGACGCTGGCGGTGATGGGCTGCGTCGTCAACGGCCCGGGCGAGAGCAAACACGCCGACATCGGCATCAGTCTGCCGGGCACGGGTGAAGCCCCGGTGGCGCCGGTGTTCATCGACGGACGCAAAGCCATGAC
Organism: Gammaproteobacteria bacterium; assembly: GCA_020850735.1. Lineage (GTDB taxonomy): Bacteria > Pseudomonadota > Gammaproteobacteria > JADZEE01 > JADZEE01 > JADZEE01. The sequence continues at coordinate 13,139 of JADZEE010000002.1, forward strand.
CCTGCGTGGTGAACGTATCGCCGAGGAATTCCAAGGCATCGTGGACGAGTACGTGGAACGGCGCTACGGCCGCGACGCGGACCGTGCGGCGCGGGCCTGAGCCGCGCCCGCCGCGGCGGCCGCCTGCACATCCCGCACGGCTCGCGCAGCCGTTCATCGCCCGCCATGTTCAGCGCCGCCCGGACCCTTTTCATCAGCTTCTTCGAGATCTGTCGTTTTCGGCTCCGGCCCCAGGACATGCCTGCGTCGCGAGCGCTGCTGGTCGTCACCGCGCTGGCGTATCTGGGGGTCGATGCGATCCTGGCGGGGATCGATCTGGCGGCGGCGGACGCGCTGCTGACGGCGTCGCTGGAGACCGCCGGGCTGGCGGGCTACACCGTCGTGGTGCTCGGCGCACGCGGGCATCACGCCCGCATCGAGCAGACCCTGATTGCACTGCTCGGCAGCGGACTCGTCCTCGGACTGGTTGCCTGGCCGGTCGTCACCTGGCTGCACGTCGCGCGCACCACGCGGGTCGACGTGGGCGCCCCCGCCCTGCTGTGGCTGCTGGTATTCGTCTGGAGCCTGCTCGTATCCGCGCACGTGTACCGGCATGCCTTGTCCGTGCGTTTCGGCGTCGGCTTTCTCGTCACGGTCGTGTACGTCGGCCTCGTGCTCAGTGTCGCCGGCATGCTCGGCGCGCGCGCGTGAGCCCGCGTTCGCACGGGACCCGGCGCTGACGCGCGCCGGGCCGCGGGGATCGACCTCATGCACCTGCACATCCTCGGCATTGCGGGGACCTTCATGGGCGGCCTCGCACTGCTGGCGCGGGAGCTCGGGCACCGGGTCAGCGGTTCGGATACCGCCTGTTACCCACCCATGGGGACGATGCTGCAGGCCGCCGGAATTGAAATCCTGACGGGCTACGATCCGGCCCAGCTGCAGCCGCCACCGGACCTGGTGCTGATCGGCAACGCCCTGTCGCGTGGCAACCCGGCGGTCGAGTATGTTCTCGACCAGCGCCTGCCGTACCAGTCCGGCGCCGAGTGGGTCGCCGACGCCCTGCTGCGTGACCGGCGCGTCATCGCCGTGGCGGGGACCCACGGCAAGACCACGACGTCCAGCATGATCGCCTGGGTGCTCGAAGCCGCGGGACGGGCGCCGGGTTTTCTGATCGGCGGCCAACCGGAAAATTTCTCCGGCTCCGCGCGGCTGGGCGCTGCGCCGTGGTTCGTCGTCGAGGCCGACGAATACGACACTGCGTTCTTCGACAAGCGCGCGAAGTTCGTCCACTACCGGCCGGAGATCCTGGTCATCAACAACATCGAGCTCGATCACGTCGATATCTATCCGGATATCGCCGCGGTCCGCCGCCAGTTCCACCACCTCGTGCGGACCGTCCCGGGCAACGGCCACATCGTGCGTCCGGCCGACGATGCCGAAGTCGACTCGACCCTGGCGATGGGCTGCTGGACTCCGCAGTCGACCTTCGGCGCCGTCGCCGGCGCCGAGTGGGAAGTGCGGCCCCTGAATGCCGACGCCAGTTCTTTTCGCGTCGCGCGCTCGGGCACGCCGGTCGGGCAGGTAGACTGGCAGCTGTGCGGCGCGCACAACGCCTGCAACGCGGCCGCAGCGATCGCGGCCAGTGTTCATGCGGGCATACCGGCCGCGGCGGCCTGTGCTGCGCTGGCGCGATTCCGGCCGCCGCGCCGACGTCTCGAACGCGTCGCCGACGTCGGCGGGATAGTCATTTACGACGACTTCGCCCATCATCCCACGGCGATCGCGGCGACCCTGGCCGCGCTGCGCTCGAGGGTCGGTGAGCAGCGGATCGTGGCCGTGCTCGAACCGCGCTCGAACACCATGCGCATGGGGGTCATGCGTGATCGCATCGCACCGGCCCTGCGCGACGCCGACCGGGTCGTGGTCTACGCGCCGCCCGGGCTCGCATGGGACGCCGGCGCGGCGCTCGCGCCCCTCGGCGCGCGCTGCGACGTCTGTGGGGATATCGATGCCGTGATCGCGACGCTGGCCCGAATGGCACAACCGGGCGATCATGTGCTCATGATGAGTAACGGGGACTTCGGCGGGATCCACGCCCGGCTGGCCGAGCGGCTCCGGGCGGCCGCCCAGCGGCGGACCGGGCTGAGCAACCGCGGCGCATGATGGACCAGACCGGTACGATTGCGCTGTTTCCTCTGCATGCCGTCCTGTTTCCGGGCGGCACCCTCCCCCTGCGCGTGTTCGAGCGCCGTTACGTCGACATGGTCCGCAACTGCCTGCGCGCCGACGAACCATTCGGCGTGGTACTGATCCGCGCCGGGGCGGAGACCGGCACGGCCGCCGAACCCGAGGCGATCGGCACCACGGCCCGGATCCAGGATTTCGATCGGGGGGACGACGGCCTGCTCAACATTCTTGCCGTCGGCGAGCAGCGTTTCCGCATACTCGACCGCGAAGTGCTGCCGAACGCACTGCAACGGGCACGCATGGAGCTGCTCGCCGAACCCGACGACGAAATACCCGAGAAATTCCACCCGCTGGTGGCGCTGCTGCGTGAAGCTCTGCACCGCACCGGCGTGAGTGACGCGCAGGCGACGGCGCAACTGCGGGATGCCGCGTGGGTCGGCTACCGCCTCGCCGAGGGGCTGCCACTGCCGCCGCGGATCAAGCAGACGCTGCTCGAGCTGCACACCCCGTGCGATCGCATCGCCCGCATCGCCGAGCTGCTGCAACAGGCCGAGCAGCTGCCGGTGGCGCACTGATGCCCGCAACCCACCCATCGGTAACCGGCCGGCACGAATTGAAACCGGACGATATCTGTGCGATTTTCTGCCCGACCCCGAGCGTGCGTCCCACAACCGTGTTTCGAGTCGGATCAAGCCTGATATTCGCGGCATCCCTGAGTCTGACGATCGCGCTGCCGGCGAGCGCTGCGGACGAACGGGATTACGATCGCTGGGCGCTTTGCCCCGCTGATGCCTACGTGCCGACCAAACCGCTCGCCGAGCAGCCGCTCGAACCGGGGGCGATCGAGGTCACTTCCGATCAGGCACGGGCCGTGGAGGACGGGCCGACGACTTTCACGGGCAACGTCCAGGTCATCCGCGAGGGCCAGGTCATGCGGGCCGACGTGCTGAGCTACGATCCGGCTACGGACGTGCTGCAGTTCCGCGGCGCGGCACGATTCTGGGACGAGGCGCTGTTCTGGAGCGGCACGGGCGGGCGCTACGCGCTCGATCGCGAATTCGGTCGTCTCGACGACGGGGACTACCAGCTGCTCGGCAACCGGCGCGGTCACGGCTCTGCCACCGTGGTGGCCTTCGACGGCCAGAAGAACCGCTCGCGCCTGGAGCACGTCGATTACACGACCTGTCCCGGTGCGGTACCGGCCTGGCGATTCAGTGCCCGCACGATCAAGCTCGATCACGACGGCGACTGGGGTGTGGCCCGGGGTGCGACCCTGAAGCTTCACGACGTCCCGGTGCTGTATCTGCCCTACGTGAGCTTCCCGCTGAGCGACAAGCGCAAGAGCGGCTTCCTGCCACCGACGCTCGGCAGCTCGACCGATTCGGGCGCGGACGTCAGCATCCCTTACTACTGGAACATTCGCCCGGCCTACGACGCGACCATCATCCCGCGGATCCTGGGCGATCGAGGCGTGATGATGGGCGGCCAGTTCCGCTATCTGCTGCCGACCGGGCAGGGCCAGGTCGATGGCGAGCTGCTGCCGTCGGACAGCCAATTCGACGACGAATCGCGTTCGTCCTTCAAGTTTTTTCACTACCAGCGCTTCGACGATTACCGTGGGACCGCGGAAGTCCGCTACGCACACGTTTCCGACAAGGAGTACTTCGAGGACTTCGGCAACAACCTCGGCATCGCCGCGACCCGCTTTCTCGAACAGCGCGCGGACGTGACCTACGTCGGGCGCGGCTGGTTCGGTTTCGCGCGGGTGCAGAACTACGAAAACGTCGATCCGAGCTTCGCCGGCGCCTCGGGCCCCTACAAGCGCCTGCCCCAGTTGTTCGTCCGTTCACGGTGGCGCGAACCGAATTTGCGGCCCGGACTGCGTTTCGAAGCCGAGACCAGTTATTTCGATCGCGAAAACAGCACGACCGGCGGGCGCATCGACCTGCGGCCCGCACTGATCTTTCCCTGGCGTACGCCCGGATCGTTCGTCCTGCCGATGGTGGAGCTGCGCCATACGGAGTACCTGCTCGACGCCAACACGGCCGGCGACGACCACGTCTCGCGTACCGTACCCGTCGTCAGCGTCGACAGCGGCCTGGTGCTCGAACGCCTGTTCGATTTCGGTGAAACCGCCCTCGTGCAGACGCTGGAGCCGCGGGCCTACTACGTGTTCGTGCCCCAGACCGAGCAGGATGAAATTCCCGTTTTCGACACCGGCGAATTCGATCTGTCCTTCAACCAGCTCTTCCGTCCCGACAGGTTTTCGGGCCGTGATCGCGTGGGCGATACACACCAGGTCTCGATCGGCCTGGAGACCCGGATCCTGGAGGGTCACACGGGGTTCGAGCGCCTGCGCGCCGGTCTCGGCCAGATTTTCTACCTGGAGAACCGCGAAGTGTCACTGCCCGGGCAGATCGGCAGCTCGGACAGCGTCTCGGAGCTCATCGGCGAGGTGGCAGCTCATCTGACCCGGGAGTGGAGCACCGGCGCGGCGCTGCAATGGGATCCGAACGACAGCGAAACGCGCAAGGCGGCGCTGCGGCTGCGTTACCGGCAGCAGGACGGTCCCATCGTCAACGTGGAATACCGTTTGCGCCGCGCGCGCACCAACATCGAGCAGACCGACGTGTCGATGCGCTGGCCAGTGACCCGCCGGTGGGGGCTGATCGGCCGCTGGAACTATTCCTTCGAGGAAAGCTCCACGCTCGAGGTGGTCGGCGGGCTCGAATACGAGAGCTGCTGCTGGGGCGTGCGCGCCGCCGCGCGCCGCTTTCTCAGCACGACGACGCGCCAGTTCGACACGGGCATCTTCCTGCAAATCGAGCTCAAGGGCCTGGCCGGCTTCGGCCGGTCCACGGAATCTTTCATCGGCAAGACGGTGCCCGGCTACGAACCGACGTTCTGAGTCCGGCGAGCGCGGATCGCGCCTGCTGCGAGCGCCGTGCACAGGCGCCGGGGCGGCGTGACGTTCCCCCGGAATTGGTATGGCGAACCGACCGGGGCGCGGCACCGGGACGAGGGCTGGTGGACGTGCTATTCTGCCGCGCCCATGAAACTGCCTGCCCGTAACTGCTTCGACCGGCTCCTGCTCGCGCTCGCCGGTGCCGCGCTGGTGACGCTGGTCGTGTTCACCGATCCGGCTGCCGCGCTCGCGGCCACGCCCATAGACGAAATCGTCGCCGTCGTCGACGAGGACGTGGTCATGAAAAGCGAACTGGACGGCCAGATGCAACGGGTCCTGTCCCAGATGCGCCAGCAGGGCGCAGCGCCGCCGCCGCGCAGCGTGTTCGAGAAGCAGGTTCTCGAGCGATTGATCCTGCAGAAGATCCAGCTGCAGATCGCACAGCGTTCCGGGATCAAGGTGGACGACGAATCGCTCAACATGGCCATCAACAAGATCGCCTCCGAGAACGGCCTCTCCCTGCGCCAGTTCCGCCAGATCATCGAGGAGGACGGTTACTCGTTCAGCCGCTTCCGTGAAGACATACGCAACGAGATCGCGATCAGCCGGTTGCGCCAGCGCGAAGTCGAAAACCGGATCGTCGTGACGGATCGCGAGATCGACACGCAGCTCGCCAACCTGCAGCAGTCCGGCGACATGGAGCAGGAGTATCACATCATGCACATTCTCGTCGCCACGCCCGAGCGCGCGGACGAGGCTGCGCGTGAAGCGACGCGCGTACAGGCCGAGGAGCTGCGCAAGACGCTGCTCGACGGTGCCGACTTCACCGACGTGGCCCGCCGCCACTCCGACGGGCAGCAGGCCGGCGAAGGTGGCGACCTGGGGTGGCGCAAGGCGAGCCAGCTGCCGACGATGTTCACCGACGTGGTAGCGACGATGAACGAAGGTGACGTCAGTACGCTGATCGCGAGCCCGAGTGGTTTTCACATCATCAAGCTCGACGGCGTTCGCAGCTCCGAGCAGCACGTCGTCGACCAGACCAAGGTCCAGCACATTCTGATCAAACCGAACGAGCTGGTCTCCGGCAAGGACGCCCGGATCCGCCTGGAGCAGCTCAAGCTGCGCATCGAAGGCGGCGACTCGTTCGGCGACCTGGCCCGTTCGCATTCCGATGACCGCGGATCGGCGGTCAGCGGCGGCGACCTCGGCTGGGTGAGCCCTGGCGACCTCGTGCCGGAATTCGAGGATGTCATGAACCAGCTCGCCCCCGGCGACATCAGTGAACCGTTCGAATCCCGCTTCGGCTGGCACATCGTTCGCGTCGTCGACCGGCGACGCAAGGACGATACCGAGGAAGTGCGTCGCGCGCGCGCGCGCGACGTCATCCGCCAGCGCAAGATCGAGGAGGAATACGAGGCGTGGTTGCGCAAGCTTCGCGACGAAGCCTACGTGGAGTATCGCCTCCCGGAGTGAACGACCCGTCCGCGGGCACAGGGGCGGACGGCCGATCGGTATGAGTGTGCCCATCGCGCTCACACCCGGCGAACCCGCCGGCATCGGACCGGATCTCACGCTGATGCTGGCGCAATCGCCGCGCAGTGTGCCCCTGGTGGCGGTAGCCGATCCGGACATCCTCGCCACACGCGCACGGGCGCTGGGCCTGA
>JADZEE010000003.1 GCA_020850735.1 Gammaproteobacteria bacterium
ATGCGGCCTCGTTCGGTCCGGTGTCCATGATTGCCTAGGCTACCAGCGATGCAGGCGCGTGACGAACCCTTTGGCGTAGTCGTTGGGACCGGGGGGCAGCTCGACGAAGCCGTCCGTGCCGCGCAGCGCGGCGAAGTCGCCGGAACCATTGGTCGGGCAGGGCACGGCCCACGGGCGGCCCCAGTCGTCCATCGACAGCCGTACGGGCAGGAAACCGGTCAGCTTCGGCTCCCAGCCCACGCCCTCGGCGAGCGCGATACGCTCCGGCTCGGGCGCCTGCGCGCCCATCGCCGCCCATAGCGCCGGGATGACATAGCGTGACATACATACCAGGGTCGAGACCGGGTTGCCGGGCAGGGCGAACACCGCACAGCCCGCCTGACTGATGCCGAACCACATCGGCCGCCCGGGGCGCTGCGTGATGCCGTGCAACACGCATTCCACGCCGAGTTCCGGCAGCACCCGGGGCAGCAGGTCGAAGCGCCCCATCGATACGCCGCCGGAGAGGATCAGCACGTCGTAGTTGCGCAGGTGCACGCGCAGGCGCTCGCGGATCTCCTCGGCGTCGTCGCGCAGGTGCTGATCGGCGACGCGCATGAAGCCATGGCGGTGCAGCGCGGCGATGACGCCGTAGACGTTGGAGCGCCGTACCTGATGGGCGGCGATCGGCTCGCCCGGCTCGATGAGTTCGTTGCCGGTGGAGGTCACCAGTACCCGCGGCTGGCTGCTCACGCGCAGCCGCGGCATGCCGGCGCCGGCGGCGATCGCGACCTCCGGCGAGCGCAGGGCGATCCCGGCGGACAGCAGCAGCGTCCCCTGGCGGACGTCGCTGCCGCGGCGATGGATGTTGCGGCCGGCATGCACCTGCTCCTCGGGCCGCAATTCGGCACAGCCGTCGCGCACGCTGATCCTCTCGACGGGCACGACCGCATCGCACTCCGCTGGCAGCATCGCGCCGGTCATCACTTCGATGCAGTGGTTCGGCGCCTCGAGGCTGAGTGGTGGGTCGCCCGCGGCCTGCATGCCCTGGATGCGGAAGCGACGCTGGCCGCCGAGCGTCGCGGCCGAGGCGAGCGCGATGCCGTCCATCGCGACGCGGTCGAACGGCGGCTGGTCGCGCTCGGCGTAGACGTTCTCGCGCAGCACCGCGCCCACGCAGTGTCCGACCGGCAGCGACTCGATCGGCAGGCAGGCAAGGCGCTCGCCGATGAGGCGCGAGGCGGTGGAGGGGTCGACGGCCGCCATGGTGCAGCCATTATATAGAAGCGACCGCCGACATCCCGCGGAGGCCCTGCCCGGGGCGCTGCCACCGGCGTGACACCCGCGGCCGTTTTCATCCGGCGCCCGGACGTGACACCATGCACGGGGTCTGCGCGCCCGTAGCTCAGCCGGATAGAGCATCAGGCTTCGAACCTGAGGGTCGGGAGTTCGAATCTCTCCGGGCGCGCCAATCCTCAAGGTTGCGACCGTCCCGCTGGCGCCGGTCATCCAGCGGCGGCATTAACTCCGCGTCATGTGGTCATCGCCGATCACGATCCGGCGTTAGGATGCTGGCCATGAATCCAGGAGTGCGAACATGAGCTGTGCAGTACTGGTTCGATGCCTGGCGGCGCTGACGCTCGCCACATCGCTCGCTGGCTGTGTCGTGCAGCCGGTCGAACCCGGGCGCGTGGCGGTCGCACGAGTGGTGGTCGCACCGCCACCGCTGCCGGTTTACGAGCTGCCACCGTGCCCGGGCGACGGCTATCTGTGGATCCCGGGGTACTGGCAGTGGGGCGCGGATGACTACTTCTGGGTACCGGGCACCTGGATGCTGCCGCCGCGCGCCGGACTGCTGTGGACGCCGGGCTACTGGGGATTCGTCGGCGGCGTCTACGTATTCCACGACGGCTACTGGGGCCGGCACGTTGGCTACTACGGTGGCATCGATTATGGCGGCGGGTACAACGGCAGCGGCTTCGTCGGCGGTCGCTGGGTTCACGACAGGTTCTATTACAACGCCGCGGTCACGAATGTGAATCTCAGCACTGTGCACAACGTCTACCGCCAGACGGTCGTCAACAACGTCACGATCAACAACACGCGTGTGAGCAACGTCAGTTACGCGGGTGGTCCCGGCGGCACGACCGTGACGCCCAGCGCGGCCGAACGGGCTGCCGCGCGGGCACCGCGCGTAGCGCCGCTGCCGGTGCAGCGACAGCAGCGTGACGCCGCGCGCAGCCATCCGGAGCTGTTCGCGACGCGCAACGGAGGCCATCCGCCGATCGCGGCGACACCGCACCCCGGTGCCTTCACGGCACCGCGGACCGAGGCACGCAGGACACCGCCGGAGCCCAGGCCGGGGCGACACGAGCGGCAGCGTCGTGACCAGCAGGGGCGCGACAGCGGGGACGAGCAGGGCCGCACCTGATGACCGCCACTGTCATCCGATCGGGCGCTGTTCGTGGCGATGATCACCGTGCGTGCCGTGCTGGCGTTGCTCCGCGATCCGTGACAAGTCGCGCACGGCACCGCGGGCGGCGCTGGTAGTCAGCGCGGCGTAGGCCTGCAGTGCCGTGGAGACAGCGCGCGCGCGTGCGGTCGCTGGCCGCCAGGCCTGCATTCCCCTGGCGTTCATGGTGTTGCGGCGCGCTGCGAGCTCCGCTGGCGGCACATCGAGTTCGATGGAGCGCCGCGGAATATCGATGAGGATCCGGTCGCCGTCCTGAACCAGCGCGATGGCTCCGGCTTCCGCGGCCTCCGGCGAGACGTGACCGATGGACAGTCCGGAGGTGCCGCCGGAGAAGCGTCCGTCCGTGATCAGTGCACAGGCCTCACCCAGACCCTTCGATTTCAGATAGCTCGTGGGATAGAGCATCTCCTGCATGCCCGGGCCGCCGCGCGGCCCCTCGTAGCGGATGACCACCGCATCGCCGGGCCGGATCCGGTTACCGAGGATGGCGGCCACTGCCGCGTCCTGGCTCTCGAATACGCGCGCCGGGCCGGCGAACCTGAGCAGTGTCGCCGCGACTCCAGCCGTCTTGACGATGCAGCCGTCCGGAGCGAGGTTGCCATAGAGCACGGCGAGGCCGCCGTCAGCGCTGTAGGCGTGCGCCACATCGCGGATCGCGCCCTGCGCACGGTCGCTGTCGAGCACCGCGTAGCGTCGTTCCTGGCTGAACGGCTCGGTCGTCCGGACGCCGCCGGGCGCAGCCCGGTAGAACTCGTGCACCGCCCGATCGGCGCTGCGTCCGATGTCCCAGCGTTCCAGCGCCGCGGTCAACGACGCCGCATGGACGCTCGCCACCTGCCGGTGCAGCAGCCCGGCGCGCTCCAGCTCGCCCAGGATCGCCATCACGCCGCCGGCGCGATGCACGTCCTCCACGTGCACGTCGGGTCGCGATGGCGCGACCTTGCACAGGTTGGGAACACGCCGGGACAGCCGGTCGATGTCGCGCATCGTGAAATCGACGCCGGCTTCGTGCGCCGCGGCGAGCAGATGCAGCACCGTGTTCGTGGAACCGCCCATCGCGATGTCCAGCGCCATGGCGTTGTCGAAGGCCTGGACGGTGGCGATCGAGCGCGGCAACACCGCTGCATCGTCCCGGTCGTAATAGCGCCGCGCCAGCTCGACGATCAGCGCGCCGGCGCCGGTCAGCAGCTTCCTGCGGTCGGCATGGGTCGCGAGCACCGTGCCGTTGCCGGGCAGCGCGAGCCCCAGCGCCTCGACCAGGCAGTTCATCGAGTTGGCGGTGAACATCCCGGAACAGGAGCCGCAGGTGGGGCAGGCCGAGCGCTCGATCGCCTGCAGCGCCTCGTCGGAGACAGCGGGATCCGCCGCCGCAACCATGGCGTCGATCAGGTCGATGGCCTGCTCGGTGCCGTCGCTTCGCACCTTGCCGGCCTCCATCGGTCCGCCGGATACGAACACCGTCGGAATGTTGACCCGCAGCGCCGCCATCAGCATGCCGGGCGTGATCTTGTCGCAGTTGGAGATGCACACGAGCGCATCGGCACAGTGCGCATTGACCATGTACTCGACCGAATCGGCGATCAGGTCGCGCGACGGGAGGCTGTAGAGCATGCCGTCGTGTCCCATCGCGATGCCGTCGTCGATGGCGATCGTATTGAACTCGCGCGCGATGCCGCCGGCGCGCTCGATCTCGGCCGCGACGATCCGGCCGTGATCGCGCAACTGCACGTGACCGGGAACGAACTGCGTGAAGGAATTCGCCACGGCGATGATGGGCTTGCCGAAATCCGCGTCCTTGATACCCGTGGCGCGCCAGAGGCTGCGGGCTCCGGCCATGTTGCGGCCGTGGGTGGTGGTGCGGGAACGCAGGGGTCTCATCGA
>JADZEE010000004.1 GCA_020850735.1 Gammaproteobacteria bacterium
CGTGTACTGCAGCCCGGCGTTCAGGGTCCAGTCCGGCGTCTGGATGAACCTGCTGTGCACGGTGAATTCACTGCCCGGTGCGACCCGGGTGAACTTCGCATCGGTGTAGCCCGCGCCGGCGTTCAGCTCGAGGCGGGAGGTGACCTGCGCCAGCAGTTCCAGCTCGAAACCGCGAACGTCCGCTGCACCAGCGTTCTCCACCCGGTTGAGGATCTGACCGGTGTTCGGATCCGCCTGCACGACCAGCACCTGGATGTCGGTATAGTCGTTGTAGAACGCGGCCGCGTTCGCCCGCAGCCGCCGGTCGAGCCACGTCGACTTGATGCCGAGCTCGTAGGTGAGCACCGTCTCCGGACTGAAGGGCTCCAGCTCCGTGGCGTTACGCGCCCGCGCGTTGAATCCACCGGCCTTGAAGCCCCGCGTGATCGTCAGGTAGGTCATCAGGTCTTCGGACCAGCGCACATCGATGCCGGCCTTGGGCGAAAAATTCGTCCAGCTGTCATGGACCTTGGTGAGCGGCAGCAGCTTCACGCTGGAGGCCGTGCGCGTCGAGTCCAGCGAGAACTCCTTGCGCTCGGAGGTGAAGCGCCCGCCGAGCGTCACGGTCGTTCGTGCGCTGATAGCGACGTTCGCCTCCCCGAACAGGGCGTAGCTGCGCGTGTGCTGGTGGATCAGATCGGTACGATCGTTGTCGAGCCGGACGTTGATCGGGTTGCCGTATCCACCCGCGCACGGGAAACCCGGCGGCGTCGTGCCGGCGGCGCACGAGGTGCCCGGCGGCGGTGGTGCCAGCGGCAACACCGGGCCCGGCAGCGCCTGGAGATAGTCGAAGATGCCCGAGGCGATCCTCGAATCGCTCACGCCGTCGGAGACCTCGTTGAAGAAATAGGCACCACCGATCCAGCGCAGCCGGCTGGTCGTGCCCGACAGCTGCAGCTCCTGCGAGAACTGGTTCTGATGGTCGTCGTTCAGAACATCGAGGTAAGGCAGCTGATAGCCGTCGGTCTCGCGCGAATAACGGGCAGCGAGCTTCCGATAGGCGGTGATCGACCTGAACTCCAGGTCGGCGATCTTCGTCTCCACCGTGGCGTTCGTTCCCCAGATCGTCTGGTCGTTGACGTTCGGGCCCGCGGTGTAGTTGTCGTAACGGCTGCCGGTGATGAGTGCGGGAGTGAGCAGCTTGCCGGCCGCCGCACCCACCGTGCTGTTGTACAGCGCCAGCACGCCGGTCGCGGGGCTGGCGACTGCCAGCAGCACGGCCGGGTACGAGCCCTCGTTCCGGTGGGTGTAGTCGGCCGCGAGGTTGATCTCCGTGTCCGCTCCCGGAACCCAGCGCAGTTGCAGGCGTCCGGCGGTGCTGTTGATGTCACCCAGGTCTTCGCCGTCGGTAAGGCGCTTGCCGATGCCGTCGCGCTTCTGCCGCGCGCCGGTCAGCCGCAGATACAGAGCGTCGTTCAGCGGCGCATTCAGCGTGACCCGGCCGTCGAGACGCTGGAAACGGCCCACCGTCGCGCTCACGCTGCCGCCGAAGTCCTTGCCGGGCTTCACGGTCGTGACGTTGATGGCGCCGCCGATGGCATTGCGGCCGAACAGCGACCCCTGCGGGCCACGCAGCACCTCCACCCGTTCGAGATCGACGATGTCCAGCAAGGCGCCGACAGAGCGGCTCAGGTACACGCCGTCGACGTACATCGCCACGCCCGGCTCCTTGCCGATTGCGAAATCGATCTGGCCGATACCGCGGATCATGAGTTGTGCGGCGCTGCCGCCGTTGGCGCCCCCGATGGTGTAACTCAGGTTGGGCACGAAGCCGGCCAGCTCACCGATGTTGCTCTCGGCGCGCCGTTCGATGTCCGCGGCGGTGAAGGCCGTGATCGACACTGGAGTGTCCTGCAGGCGCTCCTCGCGCTTGCGAGCGGTTACGATCACCTCCTCGACGCCGGATGCGGCCGCAGCGGGGTCCGCTGCATCGAGCGCATGCGCCGGCCGCGGCGCGAGCGCGGCGAGCGTGACAGCCAGTGTGATGCCGGCGCATGTCGGTGCCGCAACGTGGATCGAACGGATCATCGGTACCTCCCGGGGGTGCGCGGGGAGGGCTGCCGGGGCCGGTCTGCCATCCGTCGCATCTAGCACTAGTAACGATCGTGCCTAATAGGTAACATACGATACCAGTTCAGGCAAGCCATCCTGCAATGGGGGCAGGCAACCGTGGCCAAGCGGCAGCAGTTCAGCGTCCGGCGCCCGTTGCCGCTGGAAGAGTCGATCCTCTTCAAGCTCGCCGTCGCGGTCAATCTGAACGCGAGCGTCTTTCACCAGCAGTACGCGCGGCGGCATGATCTGACGCTGACGGATTGGCGCGTGCTGGCGACACTGGTGTCGCACCCGGGGATTTCGGCGCGCGAGGTGAGTGAGATCATCGCGGTCGACAAGATGTCGATTACGCGGGCCGTGCAGCGACTGCTGAGGCGGGGGCGCATCCGCGCGACGTCCAACAGCCGGGACCGCCGGCGGCTCGCGCTCAGCGTGGCGCCGAGGGGTGCGGTGCTCTACGACAGGATCGTGCCGGACGCCGGGCGTCACCAGGAGCGCTGCCTGCAGGATCTGTCAGTGGCAGAGCGGGCGGCACTCGATCGGCTGCTCAGCAAGGTGATCGCCCGCGCGCGCGGCATGAAGGCGCCGGCGGCGGGAGGGCGGAGCGTATGACGGGGGCCGGCGCGCCTGCCGCGGACGGCTACGGGCGCGCGCGCGGCTGGTACCTCGTGGGAGTGCTGACGCTGGCCTACGTGGTGGCGATCATCGATCGGCAGATCCTGAGTCTGCTGGTCGAGCCGGTGAAGCGCGATCTGGCGATCGGCGACACGGGCGTGGGTCTGCTGCAGGGCTTTGCCTTCGGCTTGTTCTATTCGCTGGTCGGCATCCCGATCGCCTGGCTGGCCGACCGGACCAGCCGGCGCAACATCATCGTCGCCGGCATCGCGCTCTGGAGTCTGGCCACGGCGGCCTGCGGCCTGGCGCGCAGCTTCGCCGGACTGTTCCTCGGGCGGATGGCGGTGGGCGTAGGCGAGGCCGCGCTGTCGCCGGCGGCGACCTCGATGTTCGCGGACGTCTTCCCGCGCGAGCGGCTGGCGGCGCCGATCAGTGCCTACACGACGGGAGCTTACTGGGGGGCAGGTCTGGCGTACCTGCTCGGGGGTGCCGTGGTGCAGCGGGTTGCCGCGCACCCCGTGGCGGAGTTGCCGCTGGTCGGGACGCTGCACAGCTGGCAGCTGAGCTTCCTGGTCGTCGCCGTGCCCGGGTTGCTGCTGCTGCCGCTGCTGTTCACGCTGCGCGAGCCGCCGCGCCGGGCGGCCGCGCCAGTTGCGATCGCCGGCACTGGCATGGGGGCTTTCCTGCGCACTCATTGGCGGGCGCTCGCGCCGCTGTACGGCGGCTATTCGCTGCTGGTGCTGGTGACCGTGACGGTCTTCGCCTGGATGCCGGCGCTGCTCATGCGGCGCTTCGGCTGGAGCGCGGGCGACACCGGATACGTCTTCGGTCTCGTCGTGCTGCTCGCGGGAACGCTGGGGATCAATCTCGGGGGCTCGATGACCGATCGACTGGCGCGCCGCGGGCGAACGGATGCGCCATTGCGGGTCGGGGCATCGATCCTGCTGATCCTGGCCGCTCTTGCAGCACTGGTGCCGAATGCACCCTCGGGCACGCAGACGGTGTTCGGCTGCGCGTTGCTGGTCTTCGTGCTCGCCTTCCCCGCGGGCGCGGGCCTGGCTGCGATCCAGGCGATCGCGCCCGGTCACATGCGGGCGCGGATGGTGGCACTGTTCGTCCTCACATCGAACCTGACGGCGATGCTCGGACCGCCGCTGGTCGGCGTGTGCACGGATTACCTGTTCGGGAGGCCGGCAGCGATCGGCGCCGCGCTGAGCCTGGTGTGCGGCGTGGCGGCGGCGATCGCTGCGGTGGTCCTCGCCTGGGGTGCGCGGCATTATCGCGCCAGTCTGGCCGGGCTCGCCGCGGAGCGCGGCGCGGACGCTGCATCTCTGGTGCCGGTGCGGATGATCGCGAGGTAGCGGCCATGGCGGGTTTCGACGCATTCGACAGGTTCGACACGTTGATCGGGGCGATCGCGAAGCGGGCGAGCTGGACGCCGGACGCGATCTACATCGAGGAGGTCGGTCGCGGCGCACTGACCTACGACGACTTCCACCGGATGCTGTTGACCTGGGCCGACGCACTGCGGCGCTTGGGCGTGCAGAGCGGGGAGCGGGTGGCGGTGCTGCTGCCGCCGTCGCGCGAGGCGGCGGCTGCGTGGCTGAGCACGGCGCTCCTGCGTGCCATCGAGGTACCGATCAATACGGACTATCGCGGCGACATCCTGCGCTACATGCTGACCGACTCGGGTCCGACGACGCTCGTCATGGCAGCGCGCTATCTCGACCGGGTAGCAGAGCTCGCGGGCTCGATGCCCGAGCTGCGTACGATCGTCATCCTCGGGGAGGGCGCGCCACCGGCCACGGGGCTGAACTGCCGCATCGTGAGCGAGCAGGAATTCCTCGCCGACGCGCAGCCGGTGGAAGGACTCGAGCCGCCCAAACCCTGGGACATCCTGGGCATCCAGTACACCGGCGGCACTACGGGTCCCTCGAAGGGCGTGGTCCTGCCCTGGGGGAGTCAGACCAAGGCGGCGCAGCTGATGGCGCACCTCGGTCCCGATGATGCCTACTACGCGCCGTTTGCGCTGTTCCACGGCACCGGCAAGGTGCCGCTCGGCATGGCGGCCTTCGCCGGCGGGCGCGACGTCATCCGCGAGCGCTTCGACACGCGTGCCTTCTGGAGCGACATCGATCGCCACCGCTGTACCATCACGACATTGATGCCGGCGATGGGCCGGTGGCTGCTCAATCAGCCGGCCAGTCCGGACGATCGGCGTCACACGCTGCGCGAGGCGGTGGCCGTCACGGAAATCGAGGCCATCCGCGAGCGCTTCGGCATCACGATCCACACCTTCTACGGACAGACGGAGTCGGGCAACCCCATCTGCCGCTACGACGTCAGCGACAATTTCCGCAGCTGCGGGCGCGTCCGCCCCGGATTTCGGGCGCGCATCGTCGATGCGCACGACTACGACGTGCCGGACGGCGAGGTCGGTGAGCTGCTGGTGCGTGTCGAGGAGCCCTGGGTCATGAATCTGGGCTATTTCGGCAAGCCGGCGCAGACGGTGGAGGTCTGGCGCCACGGCTGGATCCACACCGGCGACGCCCTGCGGCGCGATGCCGACGGCAATTACTACTTCGTCGACCGCGTGCGCGATTACCTGCGGCGGCGCGGGGAGAACATCTCCTCCTTCGAGGTCGAGGCGCTGGTCCTGCGCCATCCCGGCGTCGCCGAGGTCGCGGCCATCGCGGTGCCCTCCGAGCACGGGGAGGACGAGCTCAAGGTCGTCGTGGTGCGCCATCCGGGGCAGGATTTTCCCGCGGAGGAGCTCATCCGCTTCCTGATTCCGATCATGCCGCGGTTCATGATTCCGCGCTACGTCGAATTCATGTCCGAGCTGCCACGCACCGTCGCCTCGCGCAACGTGCGCAAGGTGGAGCTGCGCGCCAACGCGCTGAACGAGCATACCTGGGACCGGGAGCAGGCGGGCATCGTCCTGCCGCGCTGAATTCCGGCCGCACGAACGTCATGAACGCCCGACCGCTTCCGCCACAGCCAACGCCGATGCCCGAGATCCTCGCCGGGCAATGCCGCCGCATGCGCGACGTGCCGGTCACCGTCTTCGACGACCGCACGCTGACCTACGGGGAGCTGCAGGCGGAATCGCAGCGCATCGCCGCGGGCCTGCAGGCGCAGGGCATCGGACGCGGCGATCCCGTCATTCTCGTGATCGGTAACCGTTCCGAGTTCCTGACGATCTTCTTCGCGATCGCCCAGCTGGGTGCGATCGCGGTCCCGGTGAACGTCGCCCTGAAGGGCGACAGCCTCGCGCACGTGTTCGACGTGACGGGCGCGCGCACCGCGATCGCCGAGGCGGCGTTCCTGCCGCGCATCGACGCGACGCCCGGCGGCCTCGGACGCTTCGCGCAGCTGTTCGCCCTGGATGGACGGGAGCCGGCGCGCGCGCGTGGCGTACGCGCCTTCGCCGAGCTGCTGCACGCCGGGGATGTGCCCGCTGCGGTGCGCGTCGCTCCGGGCGATCCCTGGACGATCCTGTTCACCTCCGGCACCACCGGGCCGGCGAAGGGCGTGACGCTGCCGCACCAGCTGATCTCCTCGGCGGCGTGGGACGTGGTGCATGGCGTGCAGATGGACGCGCAGTCCGTGTTCTACACCTTCAATCCGCTGTTCCATCTCAATGCGCTGATCTACGGGCCGATGGCCGCGATCCTGGCGGGCGCGCGCGCCGTGGTGCGCAGCGTCTTTCCGCGGGAGAGCACGCTGCGGGACCTGCGCCAGGCGGGCGCCACGCACTGGACCGCCACGCCCTTCCTCATACGGGCTCTGCTGGCGGCGCCGGAGGCGCCCGACGATGCGGACAGCGCGCTGCGGTTCGTGCTGAGCTTCGGTCTCACGGCAGGCGAAGTCGACACCTTCGAGCGGCGTTTCGACTGCCGCATGGTCGCCGGTTACGGCTGCACGGAGACGGGCATGGTCTGTCCGCCGCAGCCGGCGCCGGCCAATTCCTGCGGCCGGCCAGGGGATCGCGTGGACTTGCGGCTGGTCGGTGCCGACGGCCTGGATGTCCCGGCCGGTTCGACCGGCGAGATCTGGGTCCGGGCCCGCCAGCCGTTCGATGCGATGCTGGGCTACTACCGGATGCCGGAGGCGACGGCCGCGGCGTTCACCGACGGCTGGTTCCGCACGGGGGATCTCGGCTGGCTCGATCCGGCGGGCTGGCTGCACTTCGTCGACCGGATCAAGGAGTCGCTGAAGCGCCGTGGTGAGAACGTGTCCACCTTCGAGGTCGAGCAGGTGCTGATGGGTTTCCCGGGCGTCGCTGCCGCCGCCGTGGTCGGGTTCCGGCCCGACGCGCGGGCCGAGGAGGAAGTCCGGGCGTTCATCGAGCTCGCGCCCGGGAGCGGTGCGGCCTTCGATCCCGCGGCACTGGTCCGGCACTGCGGGCGCAATCTCGCCTACTTCATGGTGCCGCGCTTCATCGACGTCGTGGACGCGCTGCCGCGGACCGCCGTGGGCAAGATCAGGAAGCAGGAACTGAAGGGGCTGCCCCTGCAATCCGGGACCTTCGACGTCAGGGCCGCCGGCATCGAGGTGCCGCGATGAGCAGGGCCGCGGATGCGGTAGCCGTCATCGGCGTGGGCGAGAGCGCCTATTCCTGGGCGTCGGGCGTCAGCGAGACGGATCTGGCACTCACGGCGATACGCGCGGCACTGGCCGATGCCGGGCTGGCGCCCGCTCAACTGGACGGACTGGCGCGCTTCTCACTGGACACGGCGCGGCCCGCGGAGCTGGCGCGCCGGCTCGGCATTCGCGATCTGCGCGTCGCGCTCGACAGTTCGGCTGGTGCGGCGTCGGCCACCGCCGTCCTCGCGGCGGCGGCCGCGGCGGTGCAGAGCGGCGCGGCGCGCGCGGTGGCCTGCTTCCGCGCCTTCAACGGCCGCTCCGGCATGCGCCTCGGCCACCTGCCGCTGCCGCCGACGACGCCCGAAGGTCACGTCCTGGCGGCGGGCGACCTGCCCTTCGGCGGGGAATTCACCGGCCCCTACGGCGTGGTGTCGCCGGCCTGCCTGTTTCCACTCTGGGTGCGGGCCTACATGGAACGGTACGCCATCGACGAGCCGCGCCTCGGGGCCGCCCTGGGCGAGATCGTGGTGCGCCAGCGCCGGTACGCCCAGGCCAGCCCGCGTGCGCTGCTGCGCGACCGCCCGCTCGGCCTGGAGGACTACCGCGCCAGCCCGATCGTGGCCGAGCCCCTGCGTCGGGCGGACTTCTGCCTGGAGACCGATGGTGCGTGCGCGTTCATCGTCGCGGGGCGGGAGCTGTGGTCGAGACGCCAGGTGCGGCCGGTGTTCGTGCTCGGCACCGCGCACGCGCTCTCGCTCGAGTACGACAATTTCTTTCTCGACTCGCCCGAGCTGCCGCCGCAGCCCACCGATCGCGGATTGCTGGCGCGCCTGCTGGAGCGCAACGGGCTGCGCCACGCGGACGTCGACGTGCTGGGCCTGTACGACGCCCATTCCGCCAACATCCTCTTCGATCTCGAGACCTTCGGATTCTGCGCCGACGGTGCGGCGGTCGACTTCGTGCACGCCGGACGCCCGGCGATCAACACCTCGGGCGGCATGCTCGCGGAGGTCTATCTGCAGGGCATGAACCAGCTCGTCGAGGTCGTGCGCCAGCTGCGCGGCGACGCCGCGCAGCAGCTGCGCGACGCGCAGCTCGGTGTCGCCGGAGTCGCCGGTGCGCAGGGTGTCGCCCTGCTGTCCGCCGAGGTGCCCGCATGATCCTGCCGTCGCCGGGCGCAGCGACGCGCGCGTACTGGGAAGCCGCGCGCAGCGGGCGTCTGCTGCTGCGGCGCTGCCCGCAGTGCGGCCAGTGGCGCCACCCGCGCGAGACGGCCTGCTGCGCTGATGCCGAGCTCGAGTGGCACGTGGCCAGCGGGCAGGGTACGCTGATCTCCTGGACGGTCGTGCGCCTGGCGTTGAACCCGGCCTTCGCTGCCCAGGTGCCCTACACCATCACGCTCACGCGCACGACGGAGGGGCCGCACATCATCAGCTCGCTGGCGGGCGACGGCCACGCGCTGCGCTGCGGCATGCCGATGCGGATTTCCTTCGACACGGTGACTGCCGACGTGACGCTGCCGCGTTTCACTCCTGCCACGGAGCGGCCAGCATGACA
>JADZEE010000005.1 GCA_020850735.1 Gammaproteobacteria bacterium
CATCGCGAGGCGCGCAGCGCCGTGGCGATCCAGGCACTTGCGCCCGTGGCTATCGGCGTTCGGGTTGCCACGCCCGCTGCGCGGGCTCGCAACGACGGCAGGGGAAGCGTCGCGCCGGCTCGCAACGACGGCAGGGGAAGCGCTGCGCCGGCTCGCGATGACTGTGCCGCGCTCTTGGGCGCTTTGCTCAAGCGCCGGGGCGGCCGTGCCGATAAGGGCAACAGCGAGATGACCGGGCACCGTCACCGGCGCGATTCGTCGCGACCACCCGGTGAGAAGATCGGCAAGGAACAGGGGCCATGTTGAAGAAAGTACCCGTAGATCAACTCCGGCTCGGCATGTTTCTGAACGAGCTGTGCGGCTCGTGGATGGATCATCCGTTCTGGACCACGCGGTTCATGCTCAAGGATCCGGACGATCTCGACCGCCTGCGCACGTCGGGCGTCCGCGAGGCGTGGATAGACACCAGCCGGGGTCTGGACGTCGAACCCACGGACGGGGACACCGCCGCCGGGGAGACCGCCGCCGAGGCCCGTGCACGCAACGAGCAGGAGCTGCTCACCAAGGCCGTGGCACAGCCCGACTCGCGAACGGATCTCCAGGCGGAGCTGCAGCGCGCCTCCCGGATCTGCAGTCGCGGGAAAACCGCGGTCGTGTCCATGTTCCAGGAAGCGCGCATGGGCCGGGCCGTGGAAACCCGCGCGCTCGAGCCCCTGGTCGAGGAGATCTCCGCCTCGGTCATGCGCAATCCGAGCGCCCTCATCAGCCTCGCACGCCTGAAGACCGCCGACGACTACACCTACATGCATTCGGTCGCCGTGTGCGCGCTGATGATCGCGCTCGCGCGCCAGCTCGGCCTCGACCAAGCCCAAACGCGCGAGGCGGGAGTGGCCGGCCTGATCCACGATCTCGGCAAGGCCGTCATTCCCCTGGAAATCCTCAACAAGCCAGGCAAGCTCACGGACGACGAGTTCGCGCGCATCAAGACCCACCCGGTAGAGGGCCACCGCATGCTGAGCGAAGCCGGTGGCGCCGGCGAAATGTCGCTCGACGTGTGCCTGCACCACCACGAGAAAGTCGACGGCGGCGGCTATCCGGATCGTCTGTCCGGCGAGGCGATCAGCCTGTACGCGAAAATGGGGGCCGTGTGCGACGTGTACGACGCGATCACGTCCAACCGCCCCTACAAGGCGGGCTGGGATCCGGGCGAGGCGATCCGCAAGATGAACGAGTGGAGCACCGGGCACTTCGACAACCGGGTGTTCCAGGCCTTCGTCAAGAGCGTCGGCATCTACCCGATCGGTTCGCTGGTACGCCTGGAGTCCGGGCGGCTCGCCGTGGTCACGGAGCTGATCGAGGGCTCGCTGCTCACGCCGAAGGTCAAGCAGTTCTACTGCACCCGGACCGGGGCGCGGATCGCGATCCGCGAGATCGATCTGACCCGCCCCGAAGTGCACGAGCGCATCGTGAGCTGGGAGTCGCCGGAGCGGTGGGGCTTCACGGACCTGGACGAGCTCTGGAACAGCGAGCCGACGCGCCACTGATCGCGCTGCGCAACCAGTGGCGGGAACCCGCAACACCGCCGGCCGCTCACGGCAGGCGAGCTGACCGGCGACCGCCCCTCAGTCGATCTCGAGCACAGCCGCGCCCTGGATGCGGCCGTCGCGCAGCGCCGCGAGCGCCTCGTTGGCGCGCTCGAGCCGGAACGTATGCACGTGCGTACGCACCGGCACGCGCGGCGCCAGCTCCAGAAACTCCAGGCCGTCGCGGCGGGTGAGATTAGCGACCGAGCGCAGGACACGCTCGCCCCACAGGATCGCATACGGGAAAGCGGGAACGTCGCTCATGTGGATCCCGGCACACACGACGATCCCGCCCTTGCGCACGGCGCGCAGCGCCGCCGGCACCAGCGCGCCGACCGGCGCGAACAGGATC
The DNA here is from genome assembly GCA_020850735.1 of Gammaproteobacteria bacterium. Lineage (GTDB taxonomy): Bacteria > Pseudomonadota > Gammaproteobacteria > JADZEE01 > JADZEE01 > JADZEE01. The sequence goes on from JADZEE010000005.1 coordinate 1,936, forward strand.
GCGGCATCCAGCGCCTGCGGGGGTGCGGCGTGCGCATCGCCTGCCCAGAGCGCGCCCAGCGAGCGCGCATACGCCTGTGCCTCGGTATCGCCGGGGCGGCTGAAGGCGTAGATCTCGCGCCCCTCGAAGCCGGCCACCTGGGCGAGGATGTGGGCGGCGGCACCGAAGCCATAGATGCCGAGCCGGCGCGCATCGCCGGCCATGCGCAGGCTGCGATAACCGATGAGGCCCGCGCACAGCAGCGGCGCGGCCTCGGCATCGCTGTAGTCACCATGGATGGGGAAACAGAATCGCTGATCGGCGACCGTGAGCTCGGCATAGCCGCCGTCGATCTGATAACCCGTGAAACGCGCCGAATCGCACAGGTTTTCCCGCCCGTGCGTGCAGTAACCGCAGCGGCCGCAGGTGTGTCCGAGCCAGGGCACACCGACGCGCGCACCGACCGCGAACTGATCGACCCCCGGTCCGCAGCCCTCGATCACGCCGACGATCTCGTGGCCGAGCACCAGCGGCAGCTTCGGTTCGGTGAGGTCGCCGTCGGCGACGTGCAGATCGGTGCGGCACACGCCGCAGGCGCGCACCCGCACGAGCACCTGTCCAGGTGCCGGCACCGGCGGGGCGATGTCGCGGGCGAGCAGCGGTTCGCCCTGACGCTCGAGCAGCATGGCGCGCATGCGTCGCATTGTCCGCGTGCCGGCGCCGCATCGCCAGCGGCCCCCGGACCGGGACGCGCGAAATCCGGTTTGCCGTCGCCAGCTCCCCCGGGGATGGCGCGCCGCGCGCTGACGGCGTTCGGGCGCCGCGCCGGCGCCCTCAGGCGGCCAGCGCGTCGAGCGCGGTCTCAGCGCTGACCAGGATGTCGTTCAGAAACGGGAAGCCGGCGGCGCTCGGCCGGATCCGCCCGCCGTGTACTTCGATCCAGCCGCGTACCCGTGCCTCGGCGAGCGCCGCGTCGAGCAAGGCGCGAGGCAGACCGGTGCGCTGCTCGAACAGCGTCACTTCGAAGCCGTCCACGAGTCGCAGCGCGTTGAGCAGGAACTCCGCCACGCGCCGTCCGGGCGCGTCCGCGATCTCGATGCGCACGCCCGCGGCGCTGCCGGCTTCGGCCATATAGCGTCCGGGCTCGCGCACACGCACGCTGCGCACGACGGTGCCGTCCGCACGCGTGAACTTGCCGTGCGCGCCCGCGCCGATACCGAGATAGTCACCGAACTCCCAATAATTGAGGTTGTGGCGGCAGCGGCGCCCCGCGCGCGCATACGCGGACACCTCGTAACGCGTGTAGCCGGCGGCGGCGAGCAGCGCGTGGCCGCCCGTCTCGATCGCGGCAACCGTGTCCTCATCGGGCAGAGCCGGCGGCGCACGATGAAAAGCGGTGCCGGGCTCGATCGTGAGCTGGTACCAGGAGATCTGCCCGGGGCCGAGCGCGACGATGCGCTCGAGATCCGCGTGGCTGCCGGCCGGCGTGTCGCCGGGCAGGGCGTACATGAGATCGACGTTGACGTCGTCGAAGCCGGCGCTGCGTGCCAGCGCGCAGGCCTGCTGCGCCTGCGCGGCCGTATGGATCCGTCCGAGCGTCGCCAGCATGGCGTCGCGCAGACTCTGCACGCCCAGGGAAATGCGGTTGATCCCGGCGGCGCGATAGGCGCGGAAGCGCGCGGCTTCCGCCGTGCCGGGATTGGCCTCGACGGTGATCTCCGCAGTCGCGGGCAGCGGCAGCAGCGCGGCGACGCCTTCGAGCAGACGGGCGAGGGCCGGCGCGCCAAACAGGCTCGGCGTGCCCCCGCCCAGAAACACGCTCACCAGCGGACGCGGTTCCAGCCCGTCGACGGCGAGGCGCAGATCGCGCAGCAGCGCGTCGACATAGGCTTGGTCGGGGATCTCCCCGCGCAGACCGTGCGAATTGAAGTCGCAGTACGGGCACTTGCGCACGCACCAGGGCAGGTGCACGTACAGAGCGAGCGGCGGCAGGGTCTGGACGGCTTCCATGTCATCAGCCTCCGTCACAGCGGCCGCCGATGCAAGCCGCCGGCGTGGGCCCGAGACCGTCACAACGCCGCCGCCGTCATTGCCGGAAGGCTGGCGGGCCCGCCCCGGCTCCACCGTCATCGCGAGGCGCGCAGCGACGTGGCGATCCACACCCGTGCGCCCGTGGCCATCGACCTCTGGATTGCCACGCCGCTTCCCGCCGTCATCGCGAGGCGCGCAGCGACGTGGCGATCCACACGCGTGCGCCCGTGGCCATCGACCTCTGGATTGCCACGCCCGCTGCGCGGGCTCGCAATGACGAACGGTGGACGCGTCGCGCGGGCTCGACGGCAGGGGACGCGTCACACGGGCTCGACGGCAGCGGACGCGTCACGCGGGCTCACCAGGACGGGGGACTCAGCAGTACGCAGCGTCGCCATGGGACTAGCTTCCCGCCGTCATCGCGAGGCGCGCAGCGACGTGGCGATCCACACGCGTGCGCCCGTGGCCATCGACCTCTGGATTGCCACGCCCGCTGCGCGGGCTCGCAATGACGAGCGGTGGACGCGTCGCGCGGGCTCGACGGCGGTGGACGCGTCGGGCGGGCTCGACGGCAGGGGACGCGTCGGGCGGGCTCGACGGCAGGGGACGCGTCGGGCGGGCTCGACGGCAGGGGACGCGTCGGGCAGGCTCACCAGGACGGGGGACTCAGCAGTACGCAGCGTCGCCATGGGACTAGCTTCCCGCCGTCATCGCGAGGCGCGCAGCGACGTGGCGATCCAGGCCTGCGAACGCGCCGTCGCACCAGGCGGTCACCCGCGTCGTTCGGGCGTGCGGTAGTAGTGTTCGCGCAGGGCCTGCGACAGCGCCTGCGCCGCGCGGGCGCGATGGCTGATGCGGTTCTTTTCCGCGGGCTCCAGCTCCGCGGACGTGCAATCGTGCGTCGGTACGAAAAAGATCGGATCGTAGCCGAAGCCCTGGCTGCCGCGCGGCGCGCGCAGCAGCCGGCCCTCCCAGACGCCGTCGCACACGAGCGGCGTCGGATCGAGGCCGTGGCGCAGGTACACCATGACGCAGTGAAAACGCGCCGTCCGCGCCGGATCGGGCACGTCGGCCACGTCGGCCAGGAGTTTTTCCAGGTTGGCGCGGTCGTCCGCGCCCGATCCGGCATAACGCGCGGAGAAAACGCCCGGCGATCCGCCGAGCGCGTCGACCTCGATGCCGGAGTCGTCGGCGATGGCCGGCAGGCCCGTCACCCGGGCGGCGTGACGGGCCTTGATGATGGCGTTTTCGACGAAGGTGAGACCTGTTTCCTGCACATCGCCGGCACCGAGATCCGCCTGCGCCAGGATCGTCAGATCGAGATCCGCGAGCAGCGCTCGCAGTTCCCGCAGCTTGCCCGGGTTGCCGCTCGCCAGCACCACCCGGCGTGCGGCGAGGGTCATCGTGCGAGCGCGTCGCGCTGGTGCCCGAGCAGCTGCTGGACACCGCCGCGAGCCAGATCGAGCATCGCATGCAGCTCCTCGAGACGGAAAGCGTGGCCCTCGGCCGTACCCTGCAGCTCGACGAAGTGGCCGGCTTCATTCAATACCACGTTCAGATCGGTCTCGGCGAGCGAGTCCTCGGCGTAGTCGAGATCGAGAATGGGTGTCCCCTTGTAGATCCCGACCGACACCGCTGCGACCATGCCGTGGATGGGACTCGCGCCGATCATGCTGCGGTCCTGCATGGTCGCGATCGCGTCCACCAGCGCCACGTAGGCGCCGGTGATAGAGGCGGATCGGGTGCCGCCATCGGCCTGCAGCACGTCACAGTCGATGGTGACGGTATGCTCGCCGAGCGCGGCGAGATCGACCACGGCGCGCAGCGATCGGCCGATGAGACGCTGGATTTCCAGCGTGCGCCCGCCCTGCCGGCCCTGGCTCGCCTCGCGGCGGTTGCGCTCGCCGGTGGCGCGCGGCAGCATCCCGTACTCGGCCGTGACCCAGCCGCTGCCCTTGCCGCGCAGCCAGTTGGGCACCCGGGTCTCCACCGTGGCGTTGCACAATACCCGCGTGTCGCCGTACTCGATGAGCACGGAGCCTTCGGCGTGGCGGGTGTAATGGCGGGTCAACTTGACCGCGCGCAGCTCATCGAGGTCTCTGCCGCTCGGGCGCATCTGGGATCCTGGGGTCGAAAAACCGGTGGGGCCGCGATTATAGCCACATCCTCCCGGCACCGGTATTTGCGCCCATCACCCGAACCGCTAACATGCCCCTTCCTGCACCCCGCCGCATACGGAATTCAAGCATGGTCAACAGCATGACGGCGTTCGCGCGCCAGTCCGCCGAAGGCGAATGGGGCCGGGCGACCTGGGAGCTGCGCTCGGTCAATCACCGTTTCCTCGATCTGTCGCTGCGGCTGCCGGAAGATTTCCGCGCCCTGGAGAGCCGGATCCGGGAGAGCGCCTCGCGCCGCCTCAAGCGCGGCAAAGTCGACTGCACCCTGCGCGTCGAGGCCCCGCTGGCCGGCGCAGCCGGCCTGCAGGTCAACGCGGCCGTCGTCGATCAGATCGCCGCCGCCACCGCCGCGGTGAGCGCGCGCCTGCCTGCGGCAGCGCCGGTGAACCCGCTCGATGTCCTGCGCTTTCCCGGCGTGCTCGATTCCACCACAACCGACGCCGAGCAGCTGACCGGCTCGGTGCTGGCACTGTTCGACACGGCCATCGAGTCCCTCGCCGCGACGCGCGTACGCGAGGGAGCGAAGCTCCACGAGATGATTGCCTCGCGCACGGCGCTGGCGCGCGAACAGGTCGCGCAGCTTCGCCCGCGCATGCCGGCACTGTTCGACGAGATCCGCGAACGACTGCGTACCCGCCTCGGTGAATTACAGGCGGAGCTGGACCCGACCCGGCTGGAGCAGGAACTGGTCGTGGTCGCGTCCAAGCTCGACGTCGCCGAGGAGCTCGACCGGCTCGATGCGCACCTCGAGGAGGTCGAACGCGTGCTCGGCGACGACGACGCCATCGGGCGCCGGCTCGATTTTCTGATGCAGGAGCTGCACCGGGAAGCCAACACCCTCGGCGCCAAGTCCGCACACCTGGCCACGACCGCCGCCTCAGTCGAGCTCAAGGTCCTGATCGAGCAGATGCGCGAACAGGTCCAGAACATCGAATGAGGCCAGCGGCCATGGACCTGCCGGCATGAGTGGAATGCTGTTCATCGTCTCCGCGCCCTCGGGCGCTGGCAAGACCAGTCTCGTCAACGGCCTGATCGGCATGCTCGAGGACGTCGTCCTGTCGGTGTCTTACACCACCCGCGCGCCGCGCCCCGGGGAACGCGACGGTGTCGAATATCAGTTCGTGGACGAAGAGACATTCGACGGCATGATCTCGGACGGGCGTTTTCTCGAGCACGCCACGGTATTCGACCAGCACTACGGCACCAGCCGGGACTGGGTTGCCCGCCAGCGCGACGCCGGCCTGGACGTCATCCTCGAGATCGACTGGCAGGGCGCACGGCAGGTGAAGAACGTGGTCGGCGACGCAGTCGGCGTGTTCATCCTGCCACCGTCGCTCGAGGAGCTCCGGGCGCGGCTGTCGCGCCGGGGGCAGGATAGCGCCGAGATCATCGATCGGCGCATGCGCGACGCGGTCGAGGAGATGTCGCATTACGCGGAATATGACTACCTGCTCGTCAATGACGAATTCGAGGGCGCCCTGGCGGGACTGGCGTCGATCGTCCGGGCCACCCGGCTGTCGCTCGCATCGCAGCGGCGCAGGCTGGCCGGCACGCTGGCAGGCCTGATACCCGGCGCCGACGGCGCCTGATATACTTTTCCCCGAGCGGCGAACCACTTAGCTCGGGGCGGCGACCGGCCGGGAGGCCGGCTGCAGCCGCCTCCGCGAGGCGAATTCGCGCAATGGGCACGTGCGACCGGCGTGTGGGGCCGGTATGCCGGCGCCTGTTCTCAGGGCCGGCTCGAGCCGGTCATCGTCGCGACCGCCAGCACGTTCGTCACCCACGACAACGCCACCTCGCGTGGCCGCGATTCCGGCGCTTAGCCAAACATGCAAAGAGGTATTCGATAATGGCCCGATTGACCGTGGAGGACTGCCTCCCCTTCGTGGGTAACCGCTTCGACCTGGTGCTGCTGGCGGCCAAGCGTGCGCGCCAGCTGTCACTCGGCTCGCGCCCGCTGGTGGAGGAGGAATCCGACAAGCCGACCGTCATCGCGCTGCGGGAGATTGGCGCCGGCCTCATGAGCGACGCCGTGATCGAGGAGATCGAAGCGAAGGAATCGCCGGTGATGCAGGAGTCCGACGTGTTCGTCGATCCGCTCCCGAACGCACCGCCGTTCGAAACCTGATCCCCCCGACGGGACGGCGTCCAGCGTCCCGTCGCCTCCGGCCGGCATGTCGACCGTCCCCGCCGCCAGCAGCGTCATCAACACCTCCCGGCTCGTCGATATCGCGCGCCATCCCATGCCGGCGTGCGATCTCGACGATCTGCGCAACCGGGCGAGCGCGTACCTGACCAGCGAACAGGTCGAGGCGATCATGCACGCCTACGACTTCGGCGCGAGCGCGCACGAAGGGCAGATGCGCATCAGCGGTGAACCCTACATCCAGCACCCGCTGGAAGTGGCCGGCATCCTCGCCGACATGCACATGGATCACGAAACGCTGGTCGCGGCGATCCTGCACGACGTCATCGAGGACACCGATACCCGCAAGGAAACCATCAAGAAGGAATTCGGAGACGACGTCGCCAGCATCGTCGACGGCGTGAGCAAGCTCACGCAGATGGAGTTCGAGTCCTACGCCGAGGAACAGGCGCAGAACATCCAGAAGATGCTGATGGCGATGGCTAGCGACATCCGGGTCATTCTCGTGAAGCTCGCCGACCGCCTCCACAATATGCGCACACTCGGTGCGCTCAGCCCGATCAAGCGCCGGCGGATCGCCCGCGAGACGCTGGACATCTATGCGCCGATCGCCCAGCGCCTGGGCATGAACGGCATCCGTCACGAGCTCGAGGAGCTCGGATTCGCTGCGCTGTACCCGATGCGTTACCGCGTACTCTCGGTCGAGGTGAAAAAGCAGCGCGGCAATCGCAAGGAGATCGTCGAGAAGATCAGGGCTTCCATCAAGCGGCGCCTGCGCCAGGAGCATCTGCGCGCGGAAGTTCTCGGCCGCGAGAAGCACAGCTACAGCATCTACAAGAAAATGCGCATGAAGCGGCTGCCGTTCAACGAGGTGTTCGATGTCTACGCGTTTCGCATCATCGTCGACTCGGTGGACGACTCCTATCGCGTCCTCGGCGCCGTGCACAACCTGTACAAACCGGTTCCCGGCAAGTTCAAGGACTACATCGCGATCCCCAAGGCCAACGGCTACCAGTCACTGCACACGGTGCTGTTCAGCCCCTACGGCGTTCCCATCGAGGTGCAGATCCGTTCGCGCGACATGAACGCCGTCGCCGAAGTCGGTATCGCCGCCCACTGGCTGTACAAATCCGGCACCGAGGGCGCGAGCAAGAACGCCCACCGGCGCGCGCGCGAGTGGCTCAAAGGCCTGCTCGAGATGCAGCGCCAGGCCGGCAATTCGCAGGAATTCCTGGAGCACGTGCGCATCGATCTGTTCCCCGACGAGGTCTATGTGTTCACGCCCAAGGGCGAGATCATGGAGCTTCCCGCCGGCGCGACGGCGGTGGATCTCGCCTACGCCGTGCACACCGACGTCGGCAACCACTGCGTGGCCGCCCGCATCGATCGGCGCCTCTCGCCGCTGCGCACGACGCTGCGCACCGGCCAGACGGTGGAGATCATCACCGCGCCGGGCGCGCGACCGAACCCGGCCTGGCTCAATTTCGTCGTCACCGGCAAGGCCCGCTCGCACATCCGCCATTTCCTGAAGAACCTGCAACGCGACGAAGCGCGCACCCTCGGCAAGCGCATGCTCAACCGCGAGCTCGACTTGTTCGGCACCAACCTCGACGCGCTCGATCCGCAGGTCGTGCAGCACGCCCTCGCCGAGCTCAAGATCGGCTCGCTCGATGCAGTGCTCGAGGATATTGGCCTGGGCAAGCGGCTGGCGCCGCTCGCGGCGCGCAACCTCATCGCCGCGAGCCGCGACCAGGACACCGTCAGGGAGCGGCGCGCGGACGCGGCCGCGCCGCTGCTCATCCAGGGCACGGAAGGGATGGTGGTGTCGTTCCCGAAGTGCTGCCACCCGATCCCGGGCGATCCGATCGTCGGTCACCTCTCGGCGGGCAGAGGCCTGGTCATTCACCACCAGGCCTGCAAGAACGTCGGTGAATTCCGCAACCAGCCGGAGAAGTGGATCGACGTGCAGTGGGCCAAGGACATCAAGGCCGAGTTCTCCGCCGAGATCAAGATCGAGGTCACCAACCAGCGCGGCGCGCTCGCCACCATCGCCGCGGCAATCGCGGACGACGGCGCCAACATCGAGGGCCTGCAGATGACCGAACGCGACGAACGTTACGTCGAGTTCACCTTCGTCATCACCGTGCGCGATCGCCTGCATCTGGCCCAGCTCATCCGCCGGCTGCGCGCGGTGAAGCACGTCTCGCGCGTGACCCGCACGAAGGCCTGAGAGCTCGTGAAACCCTCACCGCGCCTGTTGCGACGGCCCCTGGACGCCCCCGGCCGCGTTGCGGGGATCCCCGAAACCGTTTCCGCAGGCCCGCTACGCGCGCGATTTTGTGCACCCCCGCGCCTGGCCAGGAACGCCCGGGAACCGTCTCGCTACGGCGGGCGAATGTTTCACAAGCTCTAGCGCGCTTCGCGGCGCGCCGATCCGCCGACGGGAGCGCATGGACGGCCTTTCCGCCCGCACGACGCCGGGGACCGCGCTCGCCAGGCCGGTCACCGATCTCAAGGGCATCGGCCCGAAAGCGGCCGGGCGCTGTGCGCGGCTCGGGATCGTGCTGGTGCGCGACCTGCTGTTTCATTTGCCGCTGCGTTACCAGGACCGCACCCGGCTCGTGCCGATCGGCGCGCTGCGCCCCGGCGCCGAAGCCGCGTTCGAGGGCACGGTGGAGCTGACGCAGGTGCAGTTCGGCCGCCGGCGCAACCTGCTGTCCCGGGTGAGCGACGGCACCGGGGCGATCACCCTGCGCCTGTTCCACTTCACCGCCGCCCAGCAGCGCAATCTCGCCCGTGGTACCCGCCTGCGCTGCTTCGGCGAGGTGCGCAGCGGTCCCGCCGGGATGGAAATGGTGCATCCGGAGTACGAGCGGCTCGCGCCCGACGTGGTGACACCCGTCGAGCAGGCGCTGACCCCGGTGTACCCGACCACCGAAGGGCTGCACCAGCTCACCCTGCGCCGGCTCACCGACCAGGCGCTGAGCCTGCTCGCGAGCGAGACGCTTGCCGACGACGGGCTCGAGGACTGGCTGCCGGTGGACGTGCTCGCCGGGGAACGCCTGCCGACATTGCGCGCGGCGCTCGCTTTCGTGCACCGTCCGCCCCCGGATGCCGCCGTCACCGAGATCCTCGCCGGCCGGCATCCGGCACAGCGCCGACTCGCGCTCGACGAATTGCTCGCGCACCACCTCAGCCTGCGCCGGGCGCGCCTCAACGCGCGCGACCGGCACGCGCCGATCCTGCGCGAAAACCCGCTGCCCGAACGTTTGCGCGCGAACCTGCCGTACGCACTCACGGACGCCCAGAAACGGGTGTTCAGCGAGATCCTCGCCGACCTCGGCACGCCGACGCCGATGCTGCGCCTGCTCCAGGGCGACGTCGGCTCGGGCAAGACCGTGGTGGCGGCGCTCACTGCGCTCACCGCGATCGGCTCCGGCTGCCAGGCCGCGATCATGGCCCCGACCGAGCTCCTCGCCGAGCAGCATCTGCGCACCTTCAGCCGCTGGCTGGCGCCGCTGGGCGTGCCCGTGCACTGGCTGTCCGGCCGGCTGGCGAAGTCCGAACGCGCACGCACCCTCGCAACCATCCGCGAAACGCCGGCGGCCCTGGTCGTCGGCACCCACGCACTGTTCCAGGAGGGCGTGGAGTTCGCACGCCTGGGCGTGGTCATCATCGACGAACAACATCGCTTCGGCGTGCACCAGCGCCTGGCGCTGCGCGACAAGGGCCGAGGCGAGCACGGCCAGCCGCACCAGCTCGTCATGACCGCCACGCCCATCCCGCGCACGCTGGCGATGACCGCCTACGCCGAGCTCGACGTGTCGGTCATCGATGCGCTGCCGCCGGGGCGCCAGCCCGTGGCCACCGCCGTGATCCCGGACAGCCGCCGCGAGGAAATCGTCACCCGCATCGGCGAGGCCACGCGGTCGGGCCGGCAGATCTACTGGGTGTGCACGCTGATCGACGAGTCCGAGGCGCTGCAGTGCCAGGCCGCGACCGAGACCGCCGCGGCGCTCGCGGCGAGCCTGCCCGGGGTGCGCGTCGGCCTCGTCCACGGGCGCATGAAGGATACCGACAAGGATACGGTGATGGGTGACTTCGCGACCGGCGCCATCGATCTGCTGGTCGCGACCACGGTGATCGAGGTCGGTGTCGACGTACCGAACGCGAGCCTGATGATCATCGACAACGCCGAGCGTCTCGGCCTCGCGCAGCTGCACCAGCTGCGCGGGCGTGTCGGCCGTGGCAACCAGGCGAGCGACTGCGTGCTGATGTACCGCGCACCGCTCGGCCCGCTCGCGCGCGAACGCCTGGCGATCATGCGCGGGACCACCGACGGCTTCGTCATCGCCCAGCGGGATCTCGAGCTGCGCGGTCCGGGCGAGCTGCTCGGCACCCGCCAGGCCGGCGTCGCGGCGCTGCGCATCGCCGACCTCGTTCGCGATGCCGATCTGGTCGAGGCGGTCGCCCGCGTCAGCGACGAGCTGCTCGCGAACGCGCCGGACCGGGCCGAGGCGCTGGTCAATCGCTGGCTCGGCCATGCGTTAGACTACGCCGAGGTGTGAGAACGACGACGCTCAACCGCACGAACAGGACCGCGCGCGCAATCGGCCTTGGCGAACGCCTGCGCCGCTATGCCCTGCTCACGCGCCAGCACCGGCCGGTCGGCTGGCTGCTGCTGCTGTGGCCGACCCTGTGGGCGCTGTGGCTGGCCGGCGAAGGCCGGCCCGATCCCGTGATCGTCGCCATCTTCGTCGCCGGCGTCATCGTCATGCGCTCGGCCGGCTGCGCCATCAACGATCTCGCCGACCGGCGTATCGACGGCGCCGTCGAGCGCACCGCCGGGCGACCGCTGGTCACCGGCCTGGTCAGTGCGGCGGAAGCAGTCGCCGTCGCGCTCGTGCTGCTCGGCATCGCGCTGGTGCTGGTGCTGCAGCTCAATCGCCTGACCGTCGAGCTCGCCTGCGCCGGCGTGTTCTGGGCGCTGCTGTATCCGTTCATGAAACGCTACACCTGGTTTCCGCAGGTGTTCCTCGGATTCGCCTTCGGCTGGGGGATCCCGATGGCGTTCGCGGCCCTGACCGGCGAGGTGCCGCGCCTGGGTTGGCTGGTGTTCGTCGCCAACATGGTGTGGGTGCTGATCTACGACACGCTGTACGCGATGGTGGACCGCGACGATGACCTTCGTATCGGCGTGAAGTCGACCGCGATCCTGTTCGAGAGCGCCGACCGCGTGCTCATCGGCGTACTGCAGGGTCTGCTCGTTCTCGCCCTGCTGCTGGTCGGCAGCCAGGCCGGCCGGGGCGTGCCTTACCTGCTCGGCGTGCTGGCGGCGGCGGGCTTGTCGGTGTACCAGCAGGTGCTCATCCGCGAGCGCAAGCGCGAGCAGTGCTTTCGCGCTTTCATGAACAACAACTGGCTGGGCGCGGCCGTATTCGCGGGCCTGCTCGCCGACTACCTGGTCACCTGAGCCGCGGCAATGGTCTGCTCCAGGCGCTCGAGCGCCTGCGTCGCCGTCGCCCGCTGGGCTTCGCCGAGGCGCGCCTCGACGACACCGGCGTTGCGCGCCGCGAGCTCCAGACCCCGGCCGGCGGCCGCCTGGAACCATACCCAGGCGCGCACGTCGTCGCGCGGCACGGCGTTGCCGGTGCCATAGGCCCAGCCGAGATTGTTCTGCGCCGCGGCGCTGCCGTTGACCGCCGCGAGCTCGTAGAAAGCCATTGCATCGGCGGGTTTCAGGGTGCCCTCGTCGCGCTCGGCGAGCAGAGCCAGGGTGAACGCGGCCACCGCGCTGCCGCCTTCCGCCGCCCGGCGCAGCCAGTCGACGCCAGCGACGGGATCGTGCTGCGGCACGCCCGGATCCAGGTAGATGAGCGCGAGGTTGTACTGCGCTTTCCGGTGACCGCTGTCGGCGGCCGCGCGGTACCACTCGATGGCCTTGCCCGTATCGCGCGGCACGCCCAGACCCGCGTCGTGGATATAACCGAGGTTGTAGCGCGCCGCGGCGAATCCCGCCGCGGCGGCCAGGGTCAGCCACTGGGTCGCCACGGCGTAGTCCTTGGGCACGCCCTCGCCGGCGAGATACAGGCCCCCGAGCGCGAGCGCCGCGCGGCCATCGCCACCGGTGGCGAGCGCCTCGAGCTCTCTGAGCGCATCGGCGTTGCCCTGCCGGGCGGCGATCTCGAACCACTTGCGTGCGAGCTCCGGATCCGCCGTCACCCCCTCACCGCGCTGGTACATCAGCGCCAGGTTCTGCTGCGCCTTGGCGTAGCCCTGCTCGGCGCTGCGCCGATACCAGCCGGCGGCCCGCACGTCGTCACGCGCCACGCCCTGGCCGTTATCGTAGAAAAGACCCATGGCGAACTGCGCACGCGCGTCGCCGGCGTCCGCCAGTGGACTGAAGATGGCGATTGCGCGGGCGAAGTCGCCACGTTTGTAGGCGCTGACGCCCTGCCTGAAATCATCGGCCACCACCGGCGCGGCGAGGATCGTCAGCACGAGCACGAACACTGCGGATCGCATGGCGGGGTTAGCGGCCGCGCGGCGCGAAACCTGACCCGCCGTCACCGCCGTCGGGCCCTGTCGCGGGATCGGTAGGGCTGGTAGTATTCATCGCGAACGCGCGTACCGGCGCGGCAGGCAACGGGATCCGGCCGTTCATGACCAAGAGTCTCGTCAAGGACTGGATGTCGACCAAGGTGATCACCATTGGTCCGGAAGCCTCGCTCACGGAGGCCGACGTCACCATGGAGGCCCGGCGCATCCGCCGCCTGCTGGTCATCAGCGACGGCAAGCTGATCGGCATGCTCAGCGAGGGTGACATGCGCGAAGCCCGCATCCGTTACGCCGGCGTCGACGCCGAGCACGAGCCCAAGGTCGCCGATCTCATGAGCACCGATCCGATCACCATATCGCAGCACTTCAGCATCGCGCTCGCCGCGCAGACGATGCTGCAGGCGAAGATCAGCGGCCTGCCGGTGATCGACAACGACGGCCATCTCATCGGCGTGCTCTCCGCCTCAGACATCTTCCGCTACGTTATCGAAATGTCCCGCGGCGAATGAGCGCCCGGCGGCTGTCGGGCCGCCGCGATCCCGCGCCGCGCTCACGGAGCTCAGTCATGCGCCTGTTCATCGACATCGTCGCCACCGCGCTGCTCGCCGCCCTGCTCGGCCTCGCCGCGCCCGGCGCCGGCGCGGCCGAGCGCTACCAGATCGCGACCCTGTCCGCGGGCGCGGGCTTCGCGCCCGACAAGGCGCTCATACTCGACACCGAGTCCGGCCACCTGTGGCTGTGGATCGAGAACGCCGGCACCGGCATCGACGCCGGCGGCCGCTATCTCATCTACCAGGGGCAGGTGCGCCCGGGGCGCGAGGCCGGCGAGATCATCGAGAAGCAGGAATGGGCGCCCAAGCCGTGACCACGCCCCGCAATGCCGCCCTCCGGCACCGCTGAGTCCGTCGTGTCCGATCCGGAATGGGAATTCGAGGAGCGCCGGCGCTTTCCGCGCATCCGACCGATCGTCCCCATCGCCCTGAAGCTCGCGGACGGCGTGACGCTCGCGAACGTCGTCCACGATTTCTCCCCCGACGGCGTGCAGCTGCGCTGCACCTGGGACGAAGCGCGCGCCTTCTACCCGAGCGGCGTGCCGGTCACCGCCGACCACCACCCCAGGGTGCCCGTGCGCATGAAGCTGCCGCTCGCGTCCGGTCCCATCGAAGTCCCGCTGATCTTCGACCTGCGTTACATGTTCCCGCATGCGCCCGGACAGATCTGCTTCGGTTGCGAATTCGTGGAGGTGCGGGCGACGACGCGGGGAGCCATCGATCTGTACGTGCGAGAGGCGATGCAGCCGGGCTGAGGCGCGGGAGCGCCCCCGAACCCCCGATCGGCGCCCGCAGGGAACGCAGCGCAATGCGCCGGACCGTGGACGTCAACGCCGCACCGGCGGCGGCGTCATGGGGTAAGCGCGTACTTCGTATTGGAAATCGCCCAGCTCGTAGTTGCGCCGCTCACTCGTCGCGGGCGGGCAGGCGTAGTAGGCGCGGATCTCCCGGATCAGGCCGCGCGCGGAAAAGATGTACCACTCGTCGCCGCGCAGGTACACGCCCTCGTCGACCTTGAAGTGCGTCCACTCGATCACCGCTTCGCGCCGACCGGCGTCGACCAGCATGCGGTCGATGGTCCACACGGATCCCAGCTTGCGCACGGCGTTGATCCAGCCCTCGGCAATCGCACGGGCACCAGCGAAGGTGCCCTGTGGCGCGCCGGCCGGGAAGTAATGCACGGCGTCGTCCTCCATGCAGCTGACGATCTTGTCGCGGCTGGCTTCGTTGCAGCCGTCGAAATACTCGCGGATGGTGGCTTCGAGCCCCGCCGCCGTGGTGTCCCGCATTCCGGTATCTCCCTGTGGCACGGCGCCCAGTATCGATCCACACCCGGTCACGCTGCACGCCCGGCGCGCTCGCCGGCAATGTCTGGTGGCGCGTCGGGGCGCCGCCGCACCTGCATCAGGGCGTCCCTCGGAGCGACACGCCGAGCAGGCCGCGGGTCAACTGGAAACCGGTGTTACCCGCCGCCCGGTGCGGGGGTGGGGCTGATAGCAGAGCGACGCGGCGGCGTCGAGAGCGTCCCGCCAGGATGATCGGGCAGGCGCGCGTGCGGCGATCTGCCGCACCGGCATGCGCGGGTGCGCCTGCAGCGACGGCGGGCTCTCCACGCAGGCGAGGGCGAGTTGCTCCCGCGCCGCCGAGTCCGGCCAGGGTCTCGACGCCGTGACCGGTAGGCGCGGCCATGACGTGCGGACCGGGACGCGCGGCGATCTCTCCGTACGCGAGGCTTCCGCTACGGCCTCCCGGCCAAACCCGTCGCCAGGTCGCGGGTGTTGGCCAGGATCCAGCCCTCGCCCCCCCACACGGGCACTGAAATCCGGTTGTGGCCTAGCTGGGCAAGACAGCCAGCTCCGCGTTCAAGCGCTTGCGCAATCGTTCCTTGTAGGCCATTCGCTGGATCAGAGGCCGGGGCAGATCGTTTTCGTCGACGACCTGGGTGCTGGTCAGGACATGGATCACGTCCTCCAGGGCCCGGTTCATGTAGCGGTCGAGCTCGGCGAGCTCCTCCTGGATCCATCGCGCGCGTTGCGGGCTTTCGGCCGCCAGAAAATCTCGCCATTCCGGAGCGTCGTCAGGGATAAATTCCTGATTTTCCCATAACTGCCGGTCGAATCCCGCTACGATTTTTCCGCTCAGTGCCCGATCGATGTAAGGCATGTTCGTCACCTCGTCGGATGCAATTACCGTTTGCCGGGGCCTGCGAACTTTCGAACCTCGTCAAAGCCTCATGACTCGCGCAGTCCGTACCGCTGTGCGGCCTCAAAGGCCGGCATCGGTTTCGCGAACAGATAGCCTTGGGCATGGCTGCAGCGAACCCGGCGAAGGATTTCTCGTTCCGCGTCCGTCTCCACGCCTTCGGCGACGACGCGTAGCCCCAGACCGCGCGCGAGACCTACAATCGCCCTGATCATGGCCATACCCGAATGCCCGGTCTCGAGATCCTGCACAAAACTCCGATCTATTTTCAGCACATCCACCGGGAGCCGCTGCAAGTAGCTCAACGAGGAGTACCCCGTGCCAAAGTCGTCGATCGAGACGCTCAGGCCGCGCTGCCTGAGTCGAGCCAATATCCCGATCATGTGCTCCGCGTTCTCGGCGAGACGGCTCTCGGTGATTTCCACACCAAGCCTGACCCGGGTCAGGTCCACCCTTTCGTCGTCCAGGATGCGCAGCAAATCGGGCACGAACCCGGCGTCCCGGATTTGGACCACGGACACGTTGACGGCGATCGACAGGGGAAAATCCTCCCGCTGCCAGCGGTGCGCCGTCCGGCACGCTTCCTGGAATACCCACAGACCGATCGGAATGATGAGCCCGGTCTCCTCGGCGACGCCGATGAACTCATCGGGACGTACCGGTCCCAGCTCCGGGTGCGTCCACCGCAGCAGGGCTTCGAACCCCGACAGGTTCCCCGACGCCAGCTCGACGATGGGTTGGTAGTGCAGCGCAAGCTCTTGACGCTCGATCGCATGCGTAAGAGCTTCTTCGATTCTTCGTGTTTTTCTGGCGCTGGCACCCAGTTCCGCCGAATAAAAGTGCAGCATCGGTGCGCCGGCCATTTGCGCTTCGGCGACCGCCAACCCGGCGTAGCTGATCAGCTGGCCGGGGTCCTGTCCGTCGCGGGCATGCACGGCGACACCCATGCGGTAGGCCGGCACGAATTCGTGCCCATTCAGCTGCACGACACGCGGCAGCAGATTGAACAGCTTGCTCGTGACGAGGATCACGTCCTCGGCTGAAGCGACGTCACTCAGGATGATGCCGAACTCGTTCGTGGCCAGGCTGGCGACCGTGTCTCCCTCGCGAAGGGAGTCGCCGAGATGACTACCGATTTTTCGCAACAACTCGTCGCCCGCGTGATTGCCGATGGTATCCGAGATACGACGCAAGTTCGTAATCGCAAGTATCGCGACCCCTGTTGCCCGGTGGTTACGGTGCCCATAGCGCGAGATGGCCTGACGCAGACGGTCCTCGAACAGTCTCTTGTTCGGCAGGCCGGTCACGATGTCGTGGAACGCGAGATGCTCGAGCCGGCTCTCCTTCTCGATGAACTCCAGGCCCATCGACGTATCCGCGGCGACTTCGAGCAGGAGCTTTACTTCGCCGTCATCAAAAAAATCATGTTCGGGCGCGTAAAGGCTCAGTACGCCCACGACGCGACCGGCTTTCTTGAGCGGAAATGCGCCGGCCGACCGGACACCGTGCTCGGAACACCAGCCCGCCCATGCGGCGGTACGCGAGTCAGTGGCGATGTTCGGAATCACGACGTGCGTGCCGTTTCGCAATGCCGTCGCCGTGGGGCCTATGCCGAAGGGGCTGCTCTCGGACAGCTCGATACGGATTTCCTCGGCCACTTCCTTTGCCACACCGTCGCAGGCCACGAGGGTCGGTTGGCGAGTCTCCTCGTCCGTGATCCAGATGCAAGCCACCCTGAATTGGCCGAGCTCAACGGCAATGCGGCAGGCCTCGGCCAGGAGGGCGTCGCGGTCGCGGATGCGCAGCAACGCTCCGTTGATGGCGCTCAATACGGCGTAGACCCGGTTGAGACGCGCGACTCGATTACTGGCCGCGCGAATATCCCTGTCGCGTTCTTCCACATTGCTCGCCATCGTATTGAAAGCCGTCGCCAGAGCCGCGAGTTCGGAGGTCTTGCCGAGAGTTGGGGCGCGATGACCCAGCCGCCCGGCGCCGATGTGCTTCGCCGCCTCGGTCAATGAGAGAATGGGTGCCAATACGAAGATCTCTCCACCCCACCAGGCAATGGCGCCGAGCGTCGCCAGGACGACGAGCAGGACAGCCAGGTAACGGAAACCGAGTTGCTCGACCATAACGTCGATACCGGCCGTTGATACCCCAACAACGAGATCCATCATGGCGCGGCCGCGCGGATCACGCAGAACTGACTTAAGGTAGAACCGCTCCTCGCCATCCAAACCCCGCGCTCGCACCAGGGAATCGCCATTGAGCTGCTTCAGCTGCACGCCGAACGTACTTTCCTGGACTAATTTTTCCACCCGGTTCCTTGGATCCGGATAGTGCTCCAGCATGGTTCCGGCACGGTCTATCAGCGTTACGGTCGAACCCTCGGGCAGATCCGCGTTACTCAACGCCTCATGGATCCAATTGAGCGGGACGGCCACGTAAGCGACGGCAGAGACCTCGCCATTATCGTGCAAGACGGGATAACCGAAATTGATCGTCGCCCGATGCGTCACACGTCCGACCTGATAATCGCCGACGGCAAAATCACGCGTGGCTAAGGCGCGTTTGAAGTAGGCACGGTCGGCCAGATTGACGTGCTCCGACAGGGGCAACGCGCTGCACAGGAGTGTGCCGTCGAGTGCGATGACTCCGAACGTGGCGAGCTGGCCACCCGGACGCCAGATCTGCTCAATGGCCTCCTGGCAGGTAGCGGTATCGAGGGATCGGATCGCCGGCAGCGTCGTTGCGATGGTCAGAAACTGGTAGGCCTCGTGGAACAGTCGTACTTGCTCAGCGGATGCACGTTTAACCGCGCGTTCCACGTCGCCACGTGCGTGATCGAGGATATGGTCACGTTGGTCCTTTACCGCGAGCCCGATCGCCAGAAGGCCTGGGATTGCTGCCAAGCCAACGACACTCAACAGACGAGCTCGCAGATTCATATAGCAGGAAACCTCCGCGCGCGTGATCGTTTCAGGAGCGCTGAAGCCGATACGCGATGTCTACGACATGGATCATACCCCCGTACACCGGACGGCCGAATATAGCAACACGGTTCGCCAGGCGGGCGGCGTGCTCGCGTCAAATTCAGGGATTCCCTGAGTGCATTGTCGATCACGACACGGCAACATCGTTGCGGGGCAGTGGCCGCAATGCGACTCTAGTGGCGACGCCAACTCCGCTGGACGCTCGGGGCGAGCTCAACACCGTGCCCATTCGCCGCCCGGCATCCGACCCGCGCGTGCCTCGCCGCACGTCGCACAGCAAATCGGATTGCGGAGCTCGCTTGGGGCACAGGAGTTCTTCCCTGAGCTGCAATGAGGTCCGGTACTGGTGCCAGCGTGAGGGCTGTCGCCGGCCTCGAGGGCGGTATAACGGTCAAGGGCGGTCGATCGGATCATGCCGAGGTGCGTTTTGCGGCGGCCATAACCCAAGGGCAGGTATCGGGGCTCGCGAAGTGTCAGAGCGGCGGGCCCGCAGTCGGCGGGGAGATTTTCCTGGCGCCACGCGGCAATCCGCCATTTGGCGTGCGGGCGCAGAAGGTGCCACGTTGTGTCCTCGCCCTTTACTAACCAGCGGGCGTTGTGCTTAATGTTGGCGCGCGGATCTGAGAAGCAACCAGCACGCGCGGGGAGTCTGCCGCCAATGAACCGCGAGCTTCCGCATGCACTCGACGATGGCGTCGCGCGACGCCGCGAGCGCAGCCTGCGCGCGCAGAACCTGCAGCGATTGGAAGACGAATTGCTCGCCGCGTGGGATCTGGGTCGAAATATCGTGCTCGCCTGGTGCGTGCACGGGCACGGCGTCGCGATCCTGGCCGTTCCCCATCATTTGCCCGCCGAGATCCTTTGCGCTCCGCCTGAGGAAGGGCCGACGAGCGCGGGTGACAAACGTACAGCGCTGCAGCGCGTCATCTGCGGTGTGAAACAGCTGACGGCCGATCGCATGGGGGAGCTCAGCGTCATGCTCGGTATCGAGCCGCGCCAGATCAAATTCAGAGGACGTCAGACCGTCGAGACGCTCGACAGCGCCACCGTCGAACAGATGCTGCGCCGTTACAGCGTATCCTATTTCGAGGAGCGCGCCATCTTTCTGGTTGACATCGTCGGTTTCTCGCGCTTGTCCCCGGTCCTGCAGATGACCCAGCTCAACAGCATGGCGTACTCGCTGAACGCGGCGTATGAAATGCTGCTCGGCCACGGTCTCGACATCGAGTTCGCGCGCACGACGACCGGCGACGGGTTTTATGTCTGGAGCCGTCGCGACGGGGTCGAAGGCAACATCCAGCTCTATCACCTCATGCACCTGTTTTTGGCGCACAACGCCCTCGAGCTGCGGCGATCCGAGCTGAGCATCGTACCGGTGGTGAAATGCGCATTTCACGTCGGCGCGCACTACGAGTTCTACCAGCAGGACTCCCTGCGGCCGACCCGCTACAACTACGTCGTCGGCGACGTCACGGTGACACTGGCGCGGATCATGGAACACGCGATGCCCGGGCAGATCCTCGTCGGAGACTTTCTCGTGACGCCACCGGAGATCTGCTCGCCGGAATCCCGCGCATCGCCACTGGGCACCATTGAGTTCATCGAACGGCTGCAGTACGGCCTCGATCGCCTGAGCGGGCTCGTGCTCGCGGGACGACCGCTGACCGCCATCCGGTGCTACCTGACCGGTAGAAAAAACGATATCAATGAGTATGATGTCCAGCCGTACCGCATGACGGATAAACACGGGATGGCGCATATGGCCTACAACGCCAAGGTCAATATCTACTGCGAAGACCGCCCGCCGATTTTTCTCGGTCTCCAACATAGTTTTCTCGACGCGCGATGATCCCTATGTGAAAAGCCTCCCACTTCCGGCCTCTTGGCCGCGCGAATATAGTGCTCTACGATGGGATCGTAAAAATCATCTGGATCGAAACACACCAACAGTGTGCTTTACGCACCGGCCATGGACGGCGCGTAATGCTGAGAAACTGCTTCCGACAGGGAGATGACGAGTGGTCGTCAGGGGCTCTTCCAGGCCCATGGACAGCGGGCCGTTCGGTCGTTCACTCGCCTCACGCCTGATGCTGGGCGCCGCCGCGCTCATCGCGGCGTTGGCAGTGGCGCTCGCGCACGTCCTCCTCGCGCAGCAGACCCAAGCCGACCTGGCGGACCGCGGCGCGGAGCTGGGCAGCCTGGTCGAGCGGAACGCGGAACGGCTCGGCAGCCACATCGAGGCAATGCGTCGCGATGTGCTGTTCCTGGCGGGCACACCGCCGGTGCTGGGCATCGTGCGGGCGGCACGCAACGGCGGTCTCGACCCCCGGGAGCATCTTCCCGCCACGACCTGGCTCAGTCGCCTGCAGGAGATCTTTTCCGTCTTCACCAGCGCCCGCCCGGACTACTACCAGATACGCTTCCTCGGCGTCGCCGACGGCGGCCGCGAGCTCGTGCGCGTCGAGGTGCGCGACGGCCGGCCACGGGTGACACCACCGGAGCAGCTGCAACGCAAGGCCGACCGCGATTACTTTCAGGGCGCACGGAGACTGAAGGCCGGCGAGGTCTTCCTGTCCGAGATCGATCTGAATCGGGAACACGGCGCGATACAGGTCCCCTGGGTACGCACTCTGCGGGCCGCGACACCGGTCTTCGGGCCGGACGGGGCGCTGTTCGGGATGGTGGTGATCAACATGGACGTCGGGCCGATCATCGACGCGATCACGACCGGGCTGGCGCCCGGCGTGCGCGGCTACCTGATGAACGATGCGGGCGACTACCTGGCGCATCCCGAGGCCGACCGCAGCTTCGGCTTTGCCTCGGGGCAGCGGTACACCTGGCAGCAGGACATGCCCGGCCTGCGGGTGCCCGCGAGCGCCGGAGAGTCCGGGCCGCGCCAGTGGCAGTCGGTATCGGCGCCGGCCGGCCTGCTGCACGTGGCCGCGACGCGCCTGGAATTCGACCCGCGGCAGCCCGCACGCCACCTGCTGCTGGCCTACGCGTTGCCGGACGCGCACGTGCAAGCGCAGTTGGCCGAGCTACGCAAGACGACCATCGGCATGACGTCCTTCGTCGCCGTGTGCGTCGCCGGCCTCGTGTGGCTCCTGCTGCGCTGGGCCTTCGCCCCGCTGCGCCAGCTGACGGCGCTGGCAGACCGCGTGGGCGCCGGCGACTACGAGGTCGCCTTGCCGACGGCGGGCCTGGGCGAGGTGCCGGCGTTCGTCCGGGCGTTTCGCAAGATGATCGACGAGGTCAGGGCGCGGGAGGAGCGGATCACGGCAGCCGGTGCCGCGCTGCAGGAGAGCGAGTCCCGGCTGCAAAAAGTCGTGGAGAATCTCGCCGAGGGTGTGCTGGCCGCCGACCTCAGCGGCCGGATACTTCATTTCAACCGCGCCGCGCTGACCCTGCACGGATTCACGGATCCGGCTGGGCTGGCGCGCCACCTGTCCGAATTCAGCGACACGTTCGAGCTGTCGTCACCGGGCGGCACGGTGCTGCCGACTGCGGCGTGGCCCTTGGCGCGCGTCCTGCTCGGCGAGGATCTGCGCGATCTGGAAGTGCGCATCCGCCGGGTGAAGGGGGACTGGCAGCGGTTGTTCAGTTACAGCGGCGGGCTCGTGCGCGATGCCGGCGGACAGCCGCTGCTGGCAGTCCTGACCATTCGCGACATTACCGAGCGCAGGCAGGCGGAGGACAGGATCCAGGCCCAGCTGAGCCATCTGCAGCTGCTGGATCAGCTCACGCGCGCCATCGGCGAGCGCCAGGATCTGCAGAGCATCTTCCAGGTGGTCGTGCGCCGCCTGGAGGACAGCCTGCCGCTCGACCTTTGCTGTGTCGGTCTCCACGAGCCACCGGCCAACCCCTTGCGGCTGGCCTGTATCGGCCCCAAGAACGAGCCGCTCGCGCGCGAGCTGATGTTGAGTGAGCAGGCGACGATCGACGTGGACGACAATGGCCTGGGGCGTTGCCTGCAGGGGCAGTTGGTCTACGAACCGGACATCGGCCGGGTGGCATACCCCTTGCCGCGGAAACTCGCGCAAGGTGGTCTGGGCTCGCTGGTGCTGGCACCGCTGCGCTCGGAGAGCCGGACCTACGGCATCCTGCTGGCCGCACGGCGCGCGGTCGACGGCTTCACGAGCGTCGACTGCGAATTCCTGCGCCAGCTCGGCGAGCACGTGGCGCTCGCCGCGCACCAGGCGCAGCTGTACTCCGCGCTGCAGCAGGCCTACGAGGACCTGCGCCAGTCCCAGCAGGCGGTGATGCAGCAGGAGCGGCTGCGGGCGCTGGGGCAGATGGCGAGCGGCATCGCCCACGACATCAACAACGCGCTCTCGCCCGTGTCGTTGTACACCGAGTCGTTGCTGGAGACCGAGCGGAATCTCAGCGAGCGGGCCCGGGACTACCTGCAGACCATCCACGGGGCGGTGCAGAACGTCGCGCAGACTATCGGCCGGATGCGGGAGTTCTACCGCCGGAGCGAGGAACCGCTCGAGCTCGCACGCATCGACGTGAGCGCCCTCACGCAGCAGGTGATCGATCTCACGCGCCCCCGCTGGAGCGACATGGCGCAGCGGCGCGGGGTGATGATTCGGCTGCAGGCCGAGCTGGCGCCGGACCTGCCCGCGATCATGGGGGTCGAGAGCGAGATCCGCGACGCGCTGACCAATCTCGTGTTCAACGCCGTGGATGCCATGCCCGAAGGCGGAACGCTGGCGGTGCGAACCCGGCTCCGCCAGGCGCCGTGGGGGTCCGCCGTCGCCATCGAGGTGGCCGATCAGGGCACGGGCATGGACGAGAAGACCCGCGAACGCTGCCTGGAGCCTTTTTTCACCACCAAGGGCGAGCAGGGTACGGGGCTGGGCCTGCCGATGGTGTACGGGGTCGTGCAGCGGCATGGCGCGGACCTGGAGATTGACAGCGCCGCCGGCGCAGGCACCACGATGAGGCTGGTGTTCCCCGCGCCTGCCGCCCTGCCGGCCGCCGCCGATCACCCCGCGCAGGCACGCGCGGTGCCGGCGCACTTGCGCCTGCTGTTGATCGACGACGATCCGCTGCTGCTCAAGTCGCTTGGCGACGCGCTGGAGACCGACGGTCACGTCATCGTCACGGCGAACGGCGGTCAGGAGGGCATTTCCGTGTTCCACACCGCCCTCGCTCGGGGCGAGCGCTTCGACGCGGTGATCACGGATCTGGGCATGCCGTACGTCGACGGCCGCAAGGTCGCCGCCGCCATCAAGGACGCCGCGCCCGCCACACCCGTGGTTCTGCTCACCGGCTGGGGCCAGCGCCTGGTCGCCGAGAACGACATCCCGGCGCACGTCGCGCGCGTCCTCGCCAAACCGCCGAAGCTGCGCGAGCTGCGGGACGCGCTGGCTGATCTGTGCCGGCCGCGGACTGACCCGAGCGCATGAACGCCGCCGCACCGGTCCGCATCCTCATCGTCGACGACGACGCGACGCAGATGCGCGCGCTGCGCGACACGCTGCGCGACCACGGCTACGACACCGCGGGCTGCACCGCGGGCGAAGACGCGCTCGCGGTCCTGCGGGAGGCGCGCTTCGACCTGCTGCTCACCGATTTGATGATGCCGGGAATGGACGGCGTCGCCCTGCTCACCGGGGCCCTGAAGATCGACGCGCAGCTCGTCGGCATCCTCATGACCGGCCAGGGCACCATCGAGACGGCGGTGCAGGCGATGAAGGCGGGGGCGTTCGACTACGTCCTGAAGCCCATCCGGCTGAGCGCCCTGCTGCCGGTACTCGCGCGCGCGGTCGGTGTCCGGCGGCTGCGGCTCGAGAACGTGGAGCTGCGCGATACGGTGGCCATGCACGAGCTGAACCAGGCGATCGCGCATACGCTCGACCCGAACGTCCTGCTCGCCAAGATCGCCGACGCCGCGCTCGCGCAATGCGAGGCGGACGGGGCCTCGGTCATGCTGCTCGACGAGGAGGGTCACGGCCTGTACGTGGCCGCGGCCTGCGGCGAGGGGCGCGAGGCCCTGCTCGGCGAACGGGTTCCGGCTGGTGAAGGCATTGCGGGCTGGGTCGCCGCGCATCGCGAACCGCTGGTGCTGGACGGAGCGGTCACGGATCCGCGCTTCGCGCCCCTGCATCCCCGTCCTGGGATCCAATCGGCCCTGGTGCTGCCGATGGTCACGCGCAACCGGCTGATCGGCGTCCTCAGCGTCAACTACGTCCAGCAGCGACGCTCGTTCAGCCGCGGCCATGTCAAGATCCTGACCATCTTCACCAATGCCGCCGCCGGCATCGAGGCGGCGCGACTGTACGACGAACAGCGCCGGAGCGATGCCCGCTACCGCGAAGTCCTGCACATGGCGGCCGATGGCATCGTGTCCATCGATGACGAGCAGCGGATCGTCGTGTTCAACGGCAGCGCGCAGACGCTGTTCGGCTACGCCGCCGAAGAAGTGATCGGGAAACCGATAGACCTGCTTCTGCCGCCGGACCAGGTCGCGGCGCATCGCGGACACGTGCAGGCCTTCATGCGAGGTCCCGATCAGCAGCGGCCGATGAACTCAGCGCGGCGGCTGTTCGGCCGGCGCAAGGACGGCACGCTGGTAGCCGTCGAAGCCGGCATCTCCAAGCGCTCCGAGGGAGGGACTGCCCTCGGCACCGCGGTCGTGCGCGACGTCACCGAGCGCCTGCGCCAGGAGGAACGGATCGCGCGGCTGACCCGCCTGTACGCCGTGCTGTCCGCCGTCAATACGACGATCGTACGCACCGCCGACGAGGCCGAGCTGTACGCGGACATTTGCCGCATCGCCACGCAGATCGGGGAATTCATGGTCGCCTATGTCTGCTCACTGGATGCGGATGCGGCTGAATTGAGGGTGGAGGCGGCGGCCGGCTTGGCGCTGGAAGGCAACCAGTTGACGCGGCGCCTCGGCCGGCCCGAGCGTGGCGGGCTGCTGCAGCAGGCGCTGGAGCAGCGCAACACCGTGTGGGAAAACGACCTGCTGGCAGCGCGACCGGATATCGGCTACGTGCGCAGGGAGGCCCTCGCCGTGGGTGCACGTGCGGCCGCCGTGCTGCCATTTACCACCGGCGGAGTTCTGACAGCCGTCATGGTGCTGTACGCCGACACGCCCGGCGCCTTCGGCGCGGAGGAGATCCGCCTGCTGAAGGAGCTGGCGGGCGACGTCTCGTTCGCGCTCGACAACCTCGCCAAGAGCAGGCGGGTGGATTACCTCGCCACCCACGACCAGCTGACCGGCCTGCCGAACCGGCTGCTGTTCATGGATCGACTGGAGCGAGCGGTCGCGGCGGCCAGGCACGGGCATCGTTTGCTCGCCGTGGCGGTCGCCGACGTCGAACGTTTCAGGCAGATCAATGACAGCTTCGGTCCGCAGGCCGGCGACGCACTGTTGCAGCAGATCGGCGACCGCATCCGCGCGACCCTCGGCGAGGATCCCAGTCTGGCGCGGGTCGGCGCGGACGTCTTCGCCTTGATTCACTCGGATTTCGAACTCGACGGCCAGGCCGAGCTCGCCAAGCTCGTCCGCGACTGGATGAGTAAGGTAATGGCCGAACCCTTCATCATCGAGGGCCAGCCGGTGATTCGTTCCGCGCGCGCCGGGATCGCGTACTTCCCGGAGGACGGGACGGACGCAGAAACGCTGTTCCACAACGCCGAGGCGGCGCTGAAGCGGGCCAAATCACTTCACGAACCGCTCGTTCTGTATACGCCCGATCTCAACGCCCGGGTCGCGGACCAGCTCGTTCTGGAGAACAAGCTGCGCCAGGCCATCGAGCGCCAGGAGTTCGTCCTGCATTACCAGCCCAAAGTCGATGTCCAGACCCACCGTATCGTCGGTCTCGAGGCACTGATCCGCTGGCAGGAACCCGAAACCGGCCTGGTGCCGCCGGGGCAGTTCATCCCGCTTCTGGAGGAAACCGGGCTGATCGTGCAGGTGGGCGACTGGGCGATGCGGGAGGCCGCACGCTGGGCCGCGGCGCTGCGCGCCCGGGGCCTGCCGGTAGCGATCGCGGTAAACGTTTCGCCCATCCAGCTGCGACAGCCGGACTTCCTGCGTTCGGTCGCGAACGCCATCGACCCAGCGGGCGGCGAACCGCACGGACTCGAGTTCGAGATCACCGAGGGCGTGCTCATGCACGACATCGAAACGAACGTGCAGATGCTGCGGGAGTTGCGCGGGATGGACGTCGCGATCGCAATCGACGATTTCGGTACGGGCTATTCCTCACTCGCGTACATCGCCCTGCTGCCGACGAGCGTGATCAAAATCGATCGCACGTTCATCATGAACATGACCAAGGACGAGAACAGCAAGACCATCGTGTCCTCGATCATCTCGCTGACCCATTCGCTGGGCCAGAAGGTCGTCGCCGAGGGTGTCGAGACCGAGGCGCAGTTGCAGATGTTGAAGGAAATGCGTTGCGACCAATACCAAGGCTATTTGTTCAGCAAGCCGGTGGACGGCGAGGCGATCGAACGTCTGCTCGCGTCGCAACCCGCCCACCCGTGACGGATCGACCGGCACCATCCGCGCGGCGCACCTCCCGACCGCGGGGGCACCACCCGCCGGGATGCGTCCTGTCCCGTCCCGCGCGATTCGCGCAGACGTACGCCTGCAGGTGGACGGAACGATCAGCGTCAGCCGGCGCGCCCGGTTCGCGCGCCGACGGCACGCGCGTCCCGATCGGATGCGAGGCTGTTCAGCCTCGCGCCTCCGGGGCCTTGATCGACGTTCCGGTCCTCGATTCAGTGACGGGCCGCCAGACGACGACACGGTTACGCCCGGCCGCTTTCGCTTCGTATAGCGCTTTGTCCGCGCGAACGATGGATTCTTCGACGAAGCAGTCCGGGTCGAGCGCAGCGATGCCCACCGAGACCGTGATCGAAATCATTTTCTCGTCCTGGTCCGTGATCCGCAGGATTTCGATACTCTTGCGCAGGCGCTCCGCAATCAGCAATGCGCCGTCCGTGTCGGTATGCGGCAGGCACAGCAGAAACTCTTCGCCCCCGTAGCGGAAAACCATGTCGTAGGGTCGCAGCTCCGCACGTACCTTGCCGACGACACGCTTCAGTACGGTGTCCCCGGCGTGGTGCCCGAAGGTGTCATTGACGCGTTTGAAATGGTCCAGATCGAGCATGGCAATGGTGCAAGACTGAGCACGCCGAACTGCCAGCTCGTGCTGCGTGCGAAGTCTCGTCAGCATCCCGACCCGGTTGGTCGCGCCGGTCAAGGGATCCAGATTGACCACGGAATCCTGCATCTCGCGCACCAGGTTCGTGACCTCCAGGCGCAGACGTTGCAGCACGTTCGCGAAAGCGTCGTAATCCGCGGGCGAAACCGGTTGCCCCTCGGAAGACTTCGTCAGTAATTGCGCCACCAGTTTGTGCATGAGCGCATGCTCCGCTTCGATGGCCGCAAAACCGGCGTGTTCGCGCAGCCAGCCGGGTCCCCGGCTGTAATACCATTGCCCGAATCGACACTCGCGGTGCGCGTCGTCCCGTACGTCCCGTTCGTCGTGAGGGACGCGACAGATCAGCGTGCGCGAGATCCTCTCCCACCACTCCTGGTGGCTGTACAGCGCTTGTTCGAGCTCGGCCAGGATCGCCTGCAGTTGCTCGTGTTCGACGTTCCCCATAGCCGATTCTCCCTGTCCCCGCACGGCTTGCGCCCGGGCTGTCGCTGACTTGCGGACTGCCGTGGACAACAGCGGGCAGAGATTTGATGCCCCGACCCGGAATCGAACCAGGAACGGCTGCTTACAAGGCAGCAGTTATACCATTTAACTATCGGGGCAAGGCGGAGATTGCGGCCGCATTCTAGGGGCGGGTGCCGGCGGGCGCAATTTCGGCGCAGTCGATCTCGTGGCCGGCAGTGGTCACCGGCGCGCCGGCGAGCAGAGTGGTCATGTCGGCGGCGCCGCGCACTCCGGTCACCAGCCACCAGACCTTGGTCGTTTCGTAGCGCGGCACGACCACCGGCTGGTAGCCCCGATCGGCGAGCTCGGCGAGACGCCGGTTCACCGATTCCTGCGAGCTGAACAGACCGAGCGAAATCGCGTTCGCGAGACCCCCGCGCCGGATCAGCATGTAATCGGTGACGCCGCGACGCTTGAGATCGGTCAGGCGCGACTCGGCCTGATCGGCGCTAGCGGACGGCTCGAGATAGACCCAGAAGAACTTGCGCGTCTCGCCGTCCTCGGCGCGCTTGACCCAGGCGACGTCGCGCTGTCCGAGCCAGCGCCCGAGCGTGTCCGCCTGGGCGCCGTCGCGCAGCGGTCCGTAACGCATGCACAGCGCGAACGGGCCGCCACCGGCAAGGTTCCCGGACGTCGCGCCGGCGGGCGCCGATGCGGGCTCCTCGACCGCCGCCGCCGCCGCGGGTTCGCCGGCTTGCGCCACGGCCGGTGTCTGCGCGCCGGGAGTGTCGCCGGCTGGTGCTGCGCCGACTTGCGCAGCGGCTTCGCCGGTCGCTGCGGCCTGCGCTGGCGCAGCCTCTTCCGATGCTGATCCCGATTCCGACTCCGACCCCGACTCCGACCCCGACTCGGTGCCGGCGTCGGCGCTGGTGCGCGCCGGCGGCAGCGTATCGAGTTCGTCGATGAGCGGCAGGGCGATGCTGCCTTCGGCCCCCGCGCTGGCAGGGCGCGGCACGGGGTGGCGGATGCGCTCGTTGAGCTGCCAGGCGGCGAAGCCGACATTGGCGACGAGCAGCACGATGACGAGCCACCTCATGTGCGGTGCCCGGCGGCGACGAGTACCCCCTGGAGCACGAGATCCGGCACGTGCTCGACGCCCGCCGGCAGCTGCGACAGCAGCAGCGCCGCCTCGCCACCCGTCACCAGGCAGGGCAGAGCCTGCCCGGCTTCCGCGACCAGGCGCGCGAGCGCACGCTCGATGCCGCCCGCGGCGGCGTTCAGGCTGCCGGTGATGATCGCCTCCCCGGTGCTGCGCGCCGGCCACTGCGGCGCCGCTGCGTCCGGCAACGGCAGCTGCGCCGTGTTGCCCGCGAGCGCTCGCTGCATCAGGTTCACGCCCGGCGCGATGAGTCCGCCGCGGTACTCGCCATCGGCCGCGATGACGTTGATAGTGGTCGCCGTGCCGCAGTCGACGACGCAGGCGGCACCACGCACGCGTTGCCAGGCGGCCACGGCGCCCAACCAGCGATCGACGCCGAGCTCGCGGTGATCGCGGTAGCCGTTGCGCAGCCCCGCCAGTACCGGCGTGGTCTCGACGAACCACGGTTCCAGACCCCAGTGCGAGCGTGCCCAGTCGCACAACGCCCGGGCGATGACCGGCCCGGCGACGTTGGCCACCACGATCCGATCCGGGGGCTCGAGGGCTCCCCACCGCTCATCGAGCAGGCGCCCGATATCCGCGTCGCGCCAGCGTTCGGCATGCACCGGCGTGCGACCGGAACCGTCACCGAGCAGCCATTTCACACGGCTGTTACCGACGTCGACGGCGAGTATCACGGTACGAGGCTCAGGCTGACGTCGCCGGAAAAGTACCGCTCCCGGCCGCGATCGAGGTCCACCAGCAGGGCCCCGTCCGCGTCCACCCCGCGCGCGATCCCGGTTTCGATCCGCTCGCCGTTCTCGACGCGTACGCGCCGGTCGCGCAGCAGATCGTAACGTGGCCAGGCCGCGGGCACGGTCACGCCTCCCCGTGCCGCGACGTCGCCGAGCAGCTCGAGCAGCGCGCCCGTGAAGGCGCTCGCGGCGGCGTTGCGCGACACCGGCGCACCGGCGGCGCGGGCGAGATCGATCCAGGGCTGGCGGAAGTCGCCGGCGAGCGCGTCCGGCAGGTTCACGTTGACGCCGATACCGACGACGACCGTGCACGGTCCGCCCGCCTCGCCCTGCATCTCCACGAGCACGCCGGCGAGTTTGCGCTCCTCCCAGAGCAGATCATTGGGCCACTTGACGGCAGCACCCCGGATCCCGAGCTGTTCGAGCGCCTGCACGCCGGCAACGCCGATCGCGAGTCCGAGCGGGGTCAGCGCGGCCGGTGCCACCGCCAGACGCCAGCCGACCGAAAGACACAAGCCGGTGCCGAGCGGCGCTTGCCAGCGCCGGCCACGCCGGCCACGGCCCGCCGACTGGTATTCGGCGAGGCACACCTGCCCGGAGATGTCCGTACCGCGCGCACGCTCGAGCAGGCGCTGATTGGTGGAATCGGTATCCCAGCACAGCTCGAGCTCGCGCAGCAGCGCGCGCGCCGCGGCGCCGAGCCCGCCGATGACGCGTTCACGATCGAGGAGTTCGAGCGCGAACGGCAGGCGGTAGCCGCGCCCGCGGCTCGCCTCCACCCGCAGACCGAACGTCTCGATCGCGCGGATATGCTTCCACACCGCGGCGCGACTGATGCCGCAGATCCGTGCGAGCGCGGGGCCGGAATGGAATTCGCCGTCAGCGAGCGCCGTCAGGATCTGCGTGCGCGGCGATGTCATGGCAGCGGGCTGTGAACGCGGCTCAGCGCTGCGGCGTGGCGGTGACCACGTGGCAGCACGTTCGTGCGCGTGCAGCGAAGCCGGACGCCGCCGCTGCAAGCGCCGGGATCGCCACGGCCGCTGCGCGGCCTCGCGATGACGGTAAAGTGGCAGCGCGGCCTCGCGATGACGGTGCGGTGACAGCGCGGCCTCGCGATGACGGTAAGGCGACAGCACAGTCTCGCGATGACGGTGCGGTGGCAGCGCGGTCTCGCGATGACGGTGCGGCGACATCGCGGTCTCGCGATGACGGTGCGGTGTCGCGACGACGGTACCGGTGGATCCGCCGCGCGCGTGTTCATGTCCTGCCTGCCGCGTCATGGATGGAAGCGAGGTCACGCAGCGGGACCGTGACGACGGCCCGCGATGACGCGTCGATTGGATCGTCCTCAGCGCCGCTCGGGATCGTCGTCGACCTGCGATGGCATGACCGTGCGGTCCGCGTCGTCGTCCTCGGGCATCTGTTCGGGCAGGATCGTGCGGTCACCTTCGTCGTCCACGGCCACACTGTCGATACGGGTTGCGTTGACGAAATCGTCGAGGCTCATTTCCTCGTCGGCGCCGTCGGTCGCGGGCTCCGCTGGCAGCGTGGTACCGGCCGGCGCGTCCGCCATCATGGTCGGCGCCTCCGTGTCCAGGTCCGGCGCCGCGGCCGGCGCTGCTTCCACACTCCCCGCCGGCGCGGCCGGCGCGCCCGGGAACCAGGTGGGGTCCTCGGAACCGAGCACGGGCGGCGGCGCGGTGCGGGTCGGCAGGCTGCCGGCCTCGAACAGCGAGGTGCTGATGAAATCGTCGAGATTCGCGTCCGCCGCCGGTGGCGACTGCGCGCCGCGATCGGCGTCCGATCCGAAGGTATCGGTCTCGATGAAACTGTCGAGCGTCGCGTCGCCGGCGTCGGGACGCACGACCGTCTCCTCCTCGTGGAAGTCCTGCGCCGGCGCCGCGCCCGCGTCCGCGGCCAGCGATGGCGGCTGGTCCAGCACCGCCGTGCCGCGCTCGTGCGGATCCGTGGCCAGCGGCGGCTGGTCCAGCACCACCGTGCCGCGCTCGTGCGGATCCGCTGCCAGCGGCGGCTGGTCCAGCACCACCGTGCCGCGCTCGTGCGGATCCGGTTCGCCGCCGGCGGCGGGTGATGCGGGCTGCGCATCCTCCTCCGGCGCCACGCCCGTGTCGTCCTCGTCCCACAATGACGCGGCGCTGGCCTGCGCATCCGCGTCATCTCCGCCCAGGTCGAAACCCTCGATCGGTTCTTCAGCAGGCGCCGCGTCGGCCACAGCACGTCGATAGGACGCCGGCATCACTGTCTTGAGATCGTTGATTTCGATCTCGATGCCCTGGGGCCGCGGACCGTCGCCCTCGTCGTCGTCCTCGTCGTCGTCCTCATCGCCGCCGGCGTGGACGCCGGTGATGTCGATGAAGTCCGAATCGTCCTCGCCACCGGCCAGCTCATCGGCGCTCACCTCTTCGGTGGCGTCGCCGACCGCCGCGGCTGCCGCGACGGCCCCGAGATCCGCCGGCGCGCGGGCCACGACGGTCTTGTCGAGGGTATCGGTCCCGGACGGTTTGGAGTACACCGTCTTGCCGGAATCCGCGAGCTCCGGGACGACGAACTCGAACTCGAAGTTGTGCAGGCGAACGCGGTCGCCGTGCTTCAGACGCTGTTCGCCCGTGACCTGCAGGCCGTTGACGTAGGTACCGTTGACACTGCCCTGATCGATGATCCAGAAAGAGAAGTCCTTGTACTCGATGAGCGAATGCCGGCGCCCGATGGTGGACTGGTTGACGACGATGTAGTCGAGATCACGATCCGAGCCGGCGACACGGCCGATCATCACCGGTTTGGCACCGATCTCGTAGGCCGGATCGCGGGTGATGCCGTGCACGTCGTTCAGGTAGGCCCTGGGCACGTACTTCGGCCCCCCCGGGGCGGCGCTAGCTCCACGCCGGCGCAGCAGCAGCACGATCACCACCGCCAGTACCAGTACGCCTGCGGCGAGCACGGCCAGCAGCAGCAGTCCCTGGCGCTCCTCAGCGGCCGTCGGCGGCGGCGGCACGATCACGACGGTACCGGGCGGCGCCTCTTCCGGCGGCGGCGGTTCAGCCATCGCGGGCGGCGCTACCGTCGTCGCCGGCTCGGCCGGCACCACGGGTTCGGGCGGCGGCTCCGGTGCCGGCTTGGGTTTGGGCGTGGCCAGGATCTCGTTGATGCGCGCGAACACGCCGACGAGATCCTCGGGCGCGAGCGCCCGGAAATACGAGCCGCCGGTGCGCCGCGCGAGCGACTGGATGAGGAAGAAGTCGGCGTTCTCGGTAAACGCGATGCCGAAGATGTGGATCCCCGCGTCGGCGGCCTCGGCCGCCAGATCCTCGCGCAGCCAGCGGGATTTCTCCGCGTCCAGCTCGGCGACACCGGTGTCGACGATGCCGTCGGTCATGAAGATGATGACCTTCTCGACGTCGGGCCGGCCGGCATTTTTCAGATCGTAAATCGCGCGCTCGATCGCCGCCGGGCTGTCGGTGAGCTTGCCGCGGTAGTCGATCTGGTCGAGGCTCGCGAGCAGCCGTGCGCGATGCTCGTCGCTCACCTCGGCCAGCGGCACGGCGACGTTCACCTTCTGATCGAAGAGGATGATTTGCGCGTGCGTCTGCAACTGCAGACCCTCGATGAAGCCGGTGACGGCCTGGCGGGCGAGGAATCCGGGATCGTTCTTTTTCATGCTGCCCGAATTGTCGAGCACCAGCACGACGTCCCTGGGCGGGGGTGCAGCGTCCTCGGCCCGTGGCTGCGCGACGGCGAGCAGGATCAGGTACAGGACGGCGACGGATGCGAGCAGGTTTCTCATGAGCCTCGGCAGGGCCGGTTCGGCGGGCGGAAATCCATTATTGCCCATCGGCCGCGGCGATAAAACCGCTCGCGGGCACCGCCCCGCCGCTAGGATACCGGCGCGGGGCCGACGGCGATCGGTCGGGTCGGATCACGGCACCATTCGCTCCAGGAACCCGCGTACAGGCGCGCGTCGCCGAGCCCGGCATGCGCCAGCGCCAGCAGATCGTGGCAGGCGGTGACGCCCGAGCCACAATAGAATACGACCTCGTGGACAGGGGTATCTCCGAGCAGTTGCAGATAGTGCTCGCGCAGGGTCGCGGCGGGCAGAAAGCGCCCGTCGGCACCGAGATTGTCGCGGCAATAGCGGTTGCGGGCGCCCGGAATATGCCCGGCCACGGGATCGAGCGGCTCGTGCTCGCCGCGATAGCGCGCCGGATCCCGGGCGTCGACGAGCAGCGGCGCGGCGAGCACCTGGTCGACCGTGACGACCCGGTCCGCCTGCGGCTCACCCTCGAAGCGGCGCGCCACGGGCTGCACCTCGCCCGTTTGCACGCTGCCGCCGGCGGCGCGCCACGCCGGCCAGCCACCGTCGAGCACCGCCACGGCCGCGTGATCCATGTACCGCAGCAGCCACCACAGGCGCCCGGCGAACAGACCGCCGCCCGCATCGCAGGCGACCACCTGTACGCCCGGCCCGATACCCAGGCGGCCGAAAGTCTGCGCCAGCGCCGGTGGCGACGGCAGCGGGTGCCGGCCGCTGGCGGGCCCGCGCGGACCGCTGAGATCGTGATCGAGATGCGTGTAGACCGCGCCGGGCACGTGCCCGGCCAGGTACCCGCGCCGTCCGGCCTCGGGTTGCGCGAGATCGAAGCGACAGTCGACCACGACCCAGTCGGGCCGGCCGAGCGCCGCCGCGAGTGTGGCGCAATCGATCAGGGTCGTATGCACGCGGGAGCCGGGAACGATTCTGCCTCGTCGGACACGCACGGTACTGTACCGGCGCCGCCCCGGCGGCGCCACGCACGGGTGCGGACGGCCCGGCGGCGCCTGCTGCGCAACGCGGCCGTACTCGTGCTGGCCGGGATCCTCGCCGGCTGCGGCACGCTGGGCTATCTCGGCCAGGCGGCGCGCGGGCAGCTGGAGATCCTCGCCCGGCGCCGGCCCGTCGCCACCGTCATCGCCGATCCCGGCACGCCACCGGCTGTCGCCGGCCGCTTGCGCAAGGTGCAGGAGCTGCGGCGCTTCGCGACCACGGCGCTGGCGCTGCCGGACAACGGCAGCTATACCGGTTACTCCGCGCTCGGACGCGAATATGTGGTCTGGAACGTGTTCGCCACACCGGAGCTCTCGCTGGAGCCGCAGCGCTGGTGCTACCTCGTCGCCGGCTGCTTCGATTACCGCGGCTATTTCGCCGAAGCCGATGCGCACCGCCTCGCCGGCCGGCTCGCGGCCGGCGGTAACGACGTCTACATCGGCGGTGTGGCCGCCTACTCCACGCTCGGCTGGTTCGACGACCCCGTCCTGGACACGATGCTGCGCTACGACGACGAACGGCTCGC
This sequence comes from Gammaproteobacteria bacterium, assembly GCA_020850735.1. Taxonomy (GTDB): domain Bacteria; phylum Pseudomonadota; class Gammaproteobacteria; order JADZEE01; family JADZEE01; genus JADZEE01. Next base: position 37,443 of record JADZEE010000005.1, read on the forward strand.
GCGCGTCATCTTCCACGAGCTTGCCCACGAGCGCCTGTACGTCCGGGGCGACACGGCGTTCAACGAAGCGTTCGCCACCGTCGTCGCCGAGCACGGCGTGCGCCGCTGGGCCGGGCGCCTGGCGCCGGAGGCGGCAGCAGCCGCACGCAGCGCCGGCCTGCGCGACCAGTCGTTCGTCGATCTGGTGCTCGCGGCGCGTGCGCGGCTCGAGCGGCTCTACGCGCAGCCGGCGGACGCGGACGCGCTGCGCGCCGGCAAGCGCCGCGAGTTCGACCGCCTCGTTCGCGACTACCAGGCCTGGCGAGCGCACTGGAACGACTACGACGGCTACGATGACTGGATATACGGCACACTGAATAATGCGAAGCTCGCGGCTGTGGCCAGCTATCATGAACAGGTACCGGCCTTCGAGCGGCTGCTCGCCGACGCGGGCGGCGACCTGGTTCGCTTCTATGCCGCTGTCGAGGCTGTCGCCGCGCTGCCCGGGGCGGCACGGAACGCGCGCATGCGGGAGCTGGCCGCGCACTGACGGCCGGCGTCCGGGGTGGCCCGGCAGCCACGACGGCGGCCGTACCGGGGTGATGCCGATGCGGGAAGTGCAATGAAATCGCCACGGCTGTGGACACTGGCCTGCGCCGTGCTGCTGGCCACGCCCGCGGGGTCCGCACCGCCGGGTGCCGATCCCGGGCTGCGTCCCGGCGTGCTGCTGGTCGCGGCAGAACAGCTCGTCGATCTGAATTTCACCCGCGCGGTCGTACTGATCCTCGATTACGGCCCCGGCGGTGCACTCGGGATCGTCGTCAATCGCCCGACCACCGTTGCCGTCGCGACGGTGCTGGAAGCGATCCCCGAGGCGCAGGATTACACCGGGGAGCTGTTCATCGGCGGCCCCATCGACGTGCCGGTCACACGGGTGCTGGCACGCGCCGACGCGCCGCCGCCGGCGAGCCGGGAAGTCGTGCCGGGCGTACATTACCTCGATGCGGTGGCGACCGTGCAGGCGCTGCTGCGCGACGGTGCCAGCCGCGCCAGTTTGCGTTTTTATGCCGGTTACGCCGGCTGGAGCCCCGGTCAGCTCGACGTTGAAGTCGGGCGTGGCGACTGGGCCGTGCTCGCCGGCGACGCCGCCAGCGTGTTCACGCCCGATCCAGCCGGGCTGTGGCGGCAACTCCATGAGCGCAGCCGGCAGCGCTGGGCCGCCGGCCCGTGCGGCCCGCTGGCGGCGTGCGACCTGCTTCACGCTTTCGCCTCGCACGCGGCGGCCCTGCCGGTGCGCGACCGTTAGACTGCCCGGTGCAGCAGTCCATAACGCCCCCCGGGTCACGCGGTGTAGAATTCGCACGCCAGGGACTGGACACGACAACCGACGGGCGGTCAGCAGCTATGTTCACCAAGCTCTTCGCCAAACCACTCACGCTCAGGATCGCCGGCCAGGATCTCAGCTTCAACACCCTGGCCGAATTCGAGTTCGCGCTCGCCGGTCGCACGGAAGTGCCGGCACGCAAGCTTACCGACCTGCTCGATCTCAGCCTGCGCGACCTCAAGAGCGAAGCCAAGAGCATCAAGCACGTCGAAAGACAGTTCGTCGACATTCTCTCCAAGTCCATCGAAAACCAGGAAAGTGTCGGCAAGCACATGAAGAAGCTCGATCCGAAGGTGTTCTCCCAGGATCACGGCTGGCGCGACATCATGCTCGCGCTCAGGGACAAAGACGAGGACTTCGAGGAGCTGCGACGCGTCGCGCTGGTGAAATACATGCAGTACCTCACCTCGCGCCAGGAAGTCATCAAGCACACCTATGCGGTGAAGAAGATCACGTCCCGCAAGTCGCTTTCGAAAAGTGAGGAAGCGGACGCCGATGCGGCCAACGTGGAGATCGGCAATGGCACGCCGGGCATGCGTGAGACCGTCATTCTCGACTCGGTCGTGCTGCAGCCGGAGTCGAAGAAAAAGGAACGCTTCGCGCGCCTGCCCAAAGGTGAGGCGATCATCATCGACGTCACCCCCGGCACCACGATCGATCTCATGCTGTCGAAGCATCCTTTCAAGCTCACCATGACGGCAAAGGGCATGCGCTTCATCGACGACGACGAAGAGCACGATCTGCAGCACGGCAAGAACATCATCGGCCGCGACACCGTGTGCAACGTGACGGTCAACCAGGCTTTTCGCGACGTCTCCCGACTGCACGTCATCATCGAACCGATCGACGAGGAACAGGTCCGCTTCACCGATCTGTCCTCGCACGGCACTTTCCTGCCGACCGAGCTGTTCGTCGACCAGACTGACTTCTGACACCCGCCGGGCTCGCTGGACGCGCGCCCGAAATGACAGAGTCGACCCGGCGCGTGGATTGCCGCGTCGCGCCTCGCGATGACGGGGACGGCGGCGAAATCACGGGGGAAATCGCCGGGCCCGCCGTGTCGCTTCAGCGGGTCGGCAGCTCCACGTCCCGGAACAGCGCCTCCACCTCCTCCGGCGTCGCCGCCGCATTTGCGCGATCGACGGCGTCGCGGGTCAGGTGCGGTGCGAACAACTCCATGAGCTCGTACATGAATCCGCGCAGGAATGTGCCGCGGCGAAAACCGATCTTGGTGATGCTGGGCTCGAACAGGTGCGACGCATCGATGGCTTCGAGCTCCTCGTCCGCGTCGGGGTCGTAGGCCATCGAGGCAATGATGCCAATGCCCAGGCCCAGCTTGACGTAGGTCTTGATGACGTCCGCGTCGACCGCCGTGAACACGACGCGTACCGCGAGGCCACGCTGGCTGAAAGCCTGATCGAGCTGCGAACGTCCGGTGAAGCCGAACACATAAGTGACGATGGGATATCCGGCCACAGCCTCCAGGGTCAGGGGCCGCACCTGCGTGAGTGGATGGCCGCGCGGTACGACGATGCTGCGATTCCAGCGATAGCAGGGCAGCATCACCAGGTCCTCGAACAGCTCCAGGGCCTCGGTGGCGATGGCGAAATCGACCGTGCGACGGACGGCGAGCTCGGAGATCTGCATCGGCGTGCCCTGATGCATGTGCAGGGCCACGTGCGGATAGCGACCGATGAAGGTCTGGATCACCGGCGGCAGCGCGTAGCGCGCCTGCGTGTGGGTGGTGGCGATGGACAGGCTGCCGTGGTCCTTGTCGGTGTACTCCTGCGCCATGCGGCGGATGTTCTCGGTTTCCGCGAGGACGCGCGTTGCCGCCTCGATGATCGCCTTACCCGCCGGCGTCACGGCCGCGAGGTGCTTGCCGCTGCGCTCGAAGATCTGCACCCCGAGCTCCTCCTCGAGCAGCCGGACCTGCTTGCTGATCCCCGGCTGCGAGGTGTAGAGACTTTCGGCGGTCGCGGAGACGTTGAGGTCGTGGCGGGCGACTTCGCAGATGTACCGGAGCTGCTGAAGCTTCACGGCTTACCTCGTTTGCTTATTCGTTCAGAGTCTAAAAATATACGCTTATATTCTTTTTTATTATAGATAGGCTCGTCTACAGTGCGCCTCCCTGCCCCATCGCGGGGCGACACGGTGCGTGCATGGATTTCGCCTACACAGTGGCCGGCTTCGTCGTCGGCACCGATCTCGCGCACGCCGTACCGCGCACTGCGGTCGCGGGACTCGGGCACGTGCACCTGGGGACGGTGGATTTCAGCCTGCTCGCGAGCCTGCTGCTCGGCTCGCTGCCGGGGATCTGGATCGGCAGCCGCTTCGCGCTGCGCCTGCCGGAGTCGGTACTGCGGCCGGCGCTGGCGAGCATGCTGCTGCTGGTCGGACTGCGGATGGCGAAATGAAAAAAGCCCGCCGGGCGGCGGGCTTTCTCCTCGAACTTCGCTGACGACGACGTCAAGCGGTTGCGTGGCTCTGGCGGTAGTGGGCAATGATGCCCGCCATCTGATCCTTGACCAGCAACTTCTGTTTTTTCAGCTTCTCCACTTCCAGATCGTCCAGCGTCAGCGTTCCGCTGTTCGCATGCTGCACCTTGTCTTTCAGCGCGCGATGCTTGTTGAACAGGCGCTTGAACTGATCATCGCTGGCAAGAAGTGTTTCGACGACGTCCTGATCGAATTCGAACATGGCACCCCCTTCGGTTGATGGCACACGATGGTGACGGAAGGTTCGGCCGACACTGCAGTCGGCCACGTTCTCGAGGGGACGGAACCTGGTTGCCCGGGAAGGTTGTCCGGGCGGCCCGCGCGACGCACTGACCGCATGCGTTCCGACGTTCATGGGCATGAAAGGATCGAGCGGACCACGGTTAAAACTTAGATCACTGCGCAACGCACCGCAAGGCCTGTCAGCGCCCGGGGGTCCTGATATGATATTTGTTTATAATCATGGTGTTATCAAAAATACGGGGGAGCGCATCGGATCCTGCCCGTGAATTATCAGAGGCTTAGCGCGGCCTGCTGGCGGTGCAGAAACCAGCGCTCGGTAACCACCCGCCGGGTGAACCAGCGGGTGCCGAGCAGATAGCGCCCGAGCGCCTGACGCAGGCGCGACGGAGGTGGCGGCACGACGTCCCGCGCCGCGCGCCTGCCGAAGCGGGCTTCCATCGCGCTGACGTAGGGGGCGAGCCGGGCCGGGCGGACATCGTCACGCGCCGCGCGGATCACCCGCGCCGCCAGCAGCGCCGACTCGACCGCCGGCCGGATGCCCTCGCCGCTGCGCGTGTAGGCGAGTCCGGCGGCATCGCCGACGAGCACGATCCCGTCGCCAATCAGCGGGCGGGGGGCGTGGTCGTAGAGCAGGTAGGCATGGCCTTTGAAGCGCACCGGTGTGTCCGCGGGCAGCACGCCGTCACGAACCAGCCGGGCACGGAATGCCTCTACGTGTGCGCCGAGGCGATGTGGATCCTCGCGCCCGAGCCCGACGTTGAGCCACTCGCCCTTGCGAAATACCCAGCCGTAACCCTTCAGATCCGCGCAGAAGTACAGGCGCGGCTCGGTGCCGCGCACCGGGCAGCGCGCCTGCTGCGCCGGGCTGAGTTCGAATTCGATCTCCTGCGCGGCAACCACCGTTTCGCCGCGTCCCTCGCCGAGCATGCGTGCCACCGGGCAGTAATGTCCGCCGGCACCGACCACCAGCGGCGTGCGCAACGTATCGTTGACTATCCAGTCCGCGCCGTCGCGGCACAGCTTCGCGAGCGGCGCCCCGGTGTACAGCTCGGCGCCGCAGCGCCCGAGCAGGTAGGCGTCGAATTCAGACCGGCGGATACCGAAGCTCACCGGCTCGGCGCCGTGATCGCTGGCGAGCTCACCGGCGCCGATGACGCCGACGCGAAAGCCGTTTATCGGTTGCAGCACGCGTCCGTCGCGGCGGTAGTCCTGCACATCGAGCGCGAGCTCGCGCACCACTGCCGGCGTGATCCACCCGGCGCAGGTCTTGTCGCGCGGGAAGTGCCGGCGGTCGAGCACGCTCACTGCGAGGCCGCTGCCCCGCAATGCCCAGGCCAGCGTCGAACCGGCCGGCCCGCCGCCGACGATTACGACATCGCGTCGTTCCACGCCGTGCCCTGCAGTGCTCTCATGTGTAGATGTCGCGACGCGAACGCGGAATTGCGTCGTTGCGCTCGCGCGCGAACAAGACCTGGAACAGCTGCAGCGAGCCGGCCGCGAACGCGGCAATCGAGCCCGCCAGATACAATCGCCACGCGCGCACGAAAGCCTCGTCATACAACACGCGCAAGCGATCAGTCTCGGTTTCGAAGCGCTCGCTCCAGTCCTCCAGGGTGCGCACGTAGTGCAACCGCAGGTTTTCGACGTCGAGAATGGAGAATGCGAACGGCTCGAACACGCCCATCATCTCGCGCAAACTCGGCGGGTAGGCACCCGGGAAGATCCGCCGTTCGATCCACGCGTTCATGTTGCCAGGCTGGTTGCGACCGATCGAGTGCAACAGCCCCAGCCCCCGTGGCCCGAGGCAGCGATCGATCACGGCGCCGAGCTCGCGGTAGTGCGATACGCCGACGTGTTCGAGCATGCCGATGGACACGAACGCGTCGTACTCGCCGCGAATGTTGCGGTAGTCGTCCTCGACGAATTCGACGCGATCGTCGAGCCGGCTCGCCCGCGCCCATTCACGCGCATGCCGCACCTGTTCCCGCGAGATGTTGAAGGCCCGTACGCTGACACCGTAATGGCGCGCCATGTGCAGCGCGAATCCACCCCAGCCGCAACCCGCCTCGACCACGCGCTGGCCGGGTCGGAGCCGCAGCTTGCGGCACACGAGATCCATTTTCGCCCGCTGCGCCTGCTCGAGCGACAGTGGCTCCTCGGGGTAATACGCGCAGGTGTACTGCATGGCCTCGCGATCGAGCCACAGGCGGTAGAACGCGTTGCCGAGATCGTAGTGGTGGTGAATGTTGTCGCGAGCCGCATGCGGCTTTGTCGAGCGTGGCGCCTGATCGCGCCAGATCCGCCACCACAGCGACTCGCGCTCGCGGCGGCCCTCGACGATCGCGGCCGTGATGGCTTCAAGGCACGCGCGCAAATCGCCATCGACCTCGACCCGGCCGGCGCTGTACATGTCGCCGAAGTGCAGCAGCGGATTGACGAGCAGCCGCAACAAGGCTCCCCGATCGAGAATGCGCACGCGCGCAAGCGGCGCGCGGCGCGAACCCGGTTCTTCGGTTCCGTCCCAGAGCGCGACGGCGAAGGGCGGCTGCTTCAGCGGCGCGACCAGCAGGCGCAACAGCCAGCGATCGAACATCGTCGCGCCGCCCGCCGGCTCGCGCTCGAAATCGCGCGGTAGCCCCGCCAGCTTGATGACTCGTTCCGTCTGCCTGTTCATCGCCGGAACCTGTACCGACCCGGGATCCCTCACACCGTCGTGGCCGGTCGATCGTAGCCAAATCACCGCGCGGCTGCGACCGGGGCGCGCTGATCCGGGTCAGGATCGCGCGTTCAGAGCTTGCGAAACATTCGCCCGCCGTAGCGAGACGGCTTCTGGGCGTTCCTGGCAAGGCGCGGGGGGTGCACAAAATCGCGCGCGTAGCGCGGGCCCTACGTAAACGATTTTTGGGGCCCCCGCAACGCGGCAAGGGGGTCCAGGAGCCGTCGCAGCAGGCGCGGTGATGGTTTTACAAGCTCTCAGCGCTCTGGCGGCAAGATGGCGAACACCCGCGCCGGGAAACCGGTACCGCCGAGGGGCCTGGGGAAGGCCGCCACCACCACGGCGCCGTACTCCGGCACGCGGTCCAGGTTGGCCAGCATCTCGATCTGCCAGCGGTCTCGGCCCAGTACATACGCTTCGAGCCCGTAGTCGCCCGCGCTGGTCGCGGTGCCCGGGTCGGTGTCGGTGGGCTCGTGGCCGATGGCGCTCACGGCACGCTCCTCGATCAGGTAGACGAGCGCCGCGCGGCTCCAGCCGGGATAGTGGGCGACGCCCGCGGCGTCGGCGTTGCGCATGCGCGCCGGGTCGGGCCAGCGCTTCGACCAGTCGCTGCGCATGGCCACGAACGCCCCGGCGGGCACCGGGCCATGGCGCCGTTCCCATGCCAGCACGTCCGCGCGCCGGAGCCGATAGTCGGAGTCGGCCGCGACCTTGCCGCTCACGTCGATCACCACCAGCGGCAGCAGCATCTCCGTCACCGGGATCTCGTCGACGGTACGCGCGCCCGGCACGAAGTGTGCCGGCGCATCCACGTGCGTGCCCCACTGCCCGGGCAGACAATGGCGCCAGGTACGGAAACCGTGACCGCGCGTACCCGCGCCCGGCGCGTAGTCGTAGATGAGCTCACGCCGTTCGGGCTCGAAACCGGACCAGTGCGGGATCCCCGGTTCGAAGCCGTGGGTGAGATCCACGAACGACCGCGCGCGGAGCTCGGCCAGCTGCGGCCACAGGCTCGGCGACTCGTCCGCGGCGACACCGGCCCCGCAGCAGCCGGCGAGCACGAAGGCGGCAACCACGGCGCGTTTGTGCATACGTTCTCCCTCGCGCCCGCGGGCGGACGCAGTGTTGGTCTTTTCCCGGCGTCCATCTTAGTATCGCCCGGATTCCCGTTCGCGCCATGCGGCGCACCAGCCCATGTCCGAGCACATCGTATTTGTCACCGGCAAGCTCGCCGAGCCGATCCTCGCCCGCGTCCTGCGCGAGATGGCGCCGGCGCAGTTCAGCTACGAGATCCGCCAGCTCGGGATCTCCGTGGCAGCGCTCATGACCGTCGATTTCATCCGCCGTCGCCTCGGCGCGCTGGCCGGCGTCGATCGCGTGCTCGTGCCGGGCCGTTGCCGCGGCGATCTGGACGTGCTCACCCGCGAGCTCGGCGTACCATTCGCGCGCGGCCCGGCGGAGCTCAAGGATCTGCCGGCGTACTTGGGCGGCGCGGCGCGCACGCACGATCTGTCCCGTCATGACGTGCTCATCTTCGCGGAGATCGTCGATGCCCCGCAGCTCGGTGTGGACGCGATCCTGGCGCGCGCGGCAGGCTACCGCGCCGACGGCGCGGACGTCATCGATCTCGGCTGCCTGCCCGACACGCCCTTTCCACATCTCACCGAAGCGGTGCATGCGCTCAAGCGCGAGGGCTACGCGGTCAGCGTGGACTCACTGGAGGCGACGGATCTGCTCGCCGGCGGCCGTGCCGGCGCGGATTATCTGCTCAGCCTGACCGAGGACACGCTGTGGATCGCCGACGAGGTCGCGGCGACGGCCGTGCTGATCGGCCGCAGCCCGCAGGACGAGGCCTCGCTGGACCGCGCGATCGACGGCATGCGGGCGCGCGGGCGGGCGTTTTTCGCCGATGCGATACTGGACCCGGTACACATGGGATTCACGGCGTCCGTCGCCCGCTACGAACGGCTGCGCAGGCGCCACCCCGAAGCGGCGATCCTGATGGGCACGGGCAACCTGACCGAGCTGACCCACGCCGACACGGCCGGGATCACGGCCTTGCTGATGGGCATCGTCTCCGAGCTCGGCATCGGTGCGATCCTGACCACGCAGGTCAGCCCGCACTGCCGGCGGGCCGTGAAGGAGGCTGATCTCGCCCGGCGCATCATGTATGCCGCGCGCGCGGACCACTCACCGCCGCAGCACGTCGACGACGGCCTGATCGCCCTGCACGAACGCCACCCCTGGACCTGGACCGCGGCCGAGGTCGCCGAGCAGACCCGTGCCGTGCGTGACGCGAACTACCGCATCCAGGTCACCCCGGAAGGCGTGCACCTTTACAACCGCGACGGGCACTACACGGCGACCGATCCCTACGCGCTGTTCCCGCGGCTGCGGGTCGACGGCGACCACGGCCATGCCTTCTACCTCGGCCTGGAGCTCGCCCGCGCCCAGATTGCCTGGCAGCTCGGCAAACGCTACAGCCAGGACGAGGAGCTGGACTGGGGCTGCGCCGTGGATCGCCCCGAACCGGTGCTCGAGGTCTTCGCACCCGCACGCACGACGCTGCACGCCCGCCGCGCCGCGCGCAAGAGACGGCGCAAGGGCGACTGAGCGAGGACCGCCCGCGTGCGCAGGCGTTGCGCGCGTGCCCGCAAAAACGGGGAAAGGGGATCTCGGTCCGCGGCACCGGGTTCGCTGCGGGCGGCCGCCCCCGCGCACCCGCCGCGGGGACGGCCGCCATCACCCCGCCCCTGCCGGGACGGTTCGAATCCATCGGCGTCAGCAGGCCGGTGCGTGCGCGGCTGACGCCGGTGGAGCGCGGTTCAGCGCCGGGACCGACGGCGCGCCCAGCCCAGCCCGGCCAGGCCGATACCCAGCAGCGTGAGCGCCGCCGGCTCGGGTGCTGCCCGTTCCGGCAGCGCCAGCGCTTCCAGACCGTCGACGTTGTAGGGATCGCCGAAGTGGCTCGCGGTCCAGCCGTTGGTCCACAAGTGTCCGCCGTGGTCCAGGTAGCTCATGCCGGTGCCGACCACCCAGTGGTACACCGCGTCGCCGAAATAGGGCGCCGCACCGGGCAGAAGGATCGGCCACAGGCTGAACAGGATCTCGTCGCCGGCGTCGAGCACGCCGGCGGTGCCCACGTCCATCACCATCAACGCGTCCAGATCGAGGAAGTCCTGCAGGTTCGCGAGCATGGAATCGAGACCGGCCAGATCTCCCAGCAGCGCCGCCCACGGTATATAGGTAGTGCCGTCCGCGTTGAACACCGCGGTGCCGCCGGGATCGCCGAACAGCGAAAAGCGATCCGCGTCGGAATCCGTGACCAGCGGCCCTTCCGGGCCCCAGATCTCCAGACCGTCGAGGTTGATCACCGGGGTCATGGCATCGACCATGGGTGCCAGCGCCCAGGGCGCGATCAGCCCGCCGGTCGTCTCGTACCAGACCGCTACGCCAGCGACGTCCGTGCCCGCCACGGTGCGCAGCGAAAACGCCGCCGCGGTCAGATTGTGGCTGACGTCGAAAAACAGCGCGTCGCCGTGATTGGCGATGGCATCCACGTCGCCGTCGCCACCGTAATCGATGCCGTCCGCCGTTCCGCCGGCACCATCCCACAGCACCACTTGTTCCGGATCGGCGACGCCCGCCGCGTCACGGTCGGCCTCGTGGCTGAACTCCTTGCCGGGATGGGGATCGGGCGGCGCGGGGATCGCGGTGGTGGGAACCGGCAGGATGGTTACCGACGGCATCCAGGGGGTGGCCAGCGCACTGCTGCTGCCTGCCAGGAGCGCGAGGGCAATACTGCTGGCCAACAGGCAGCGCGTTTCCGGTCCGCTGCCCCGCAACCGATTCGCGCGAAGTCGCATAATCAGTCACCTCGTTACAGCTTGCGTCTGTCCCATTGCGGGAAAGACCGCCTGATCGCTCACGCAAGCATCGCGCCAGTGCCGAAAACTGCATATTCTTCGATAACTTGCGTCAAGCCGGAGCATCCGGCGACGAACTGGAATGTAAAAAACTTTGACGAACTCTGGTACTCCAGAACCGGGCCGCGCCCGCCCCCGACGCGCCGATACAGCGCCAGGCCTTTGAATTACAAAGACTAAACGCCGGCGCGCCGACCCGGTACCGAGTGTAAAATCCGCGTTCCCGCAACCCTGCCCGCCGGCGCCCGGCCGGCGAGCGCGCCGGCCGGCGGCTAGGCGTTCGGCTGCACGGGCAGCCCGGCCGCGAGCGATCGTTCACAGGCCTCGAGCACCGCGACCACGCGGTAGCCGTCCTCGACGTCCGACAGCGGCGGGCGCCGGGAGACGACGCAGTCGAGGAAGTGCCTGCATTCGAGCGCGAGCGGCTCGGCGCTCGCGTAGGCGATGGGAATGGCCTCGGCCCGGTTGATGCTCGGCACCTCGCCGGTCCACTCGACCTCGTGCGGGAACAGCAGCAGTTTCTTCGGGCCCGGCAACACGTCGTCGAACACGATCATGCCGCCCTCGCCCACCACCACCAGGCGCTGATCCTTGTACGGATGGACCCAGGAGGCGAAAACGTGTGCCTGCAGTCCGCCGGCAAAGGTGAAATGCGCGAGCAGCGTGTCCGCGACGCCGGGATGTACGGATGGCCCGCCGCTCGCCATCACCCGCACCGGCAGCGCCTGCGCCAGAGCGAGGATCATGGACAGATCGTGGGGAACGAAATCCCACAGGGCGTCGTCGCCGTTCGCCTGGCTGCGGAAATTGAGCCGGTGCGAGTACAGATAGCGCAGCGCGCCGATTCCGCCGGCGCCCACGTGCTCGCGCAGGGCGACGAAGGCGGGATGATAGAGCAGCAGATGACCCACCATGACCACACCGCGGCCGGCGGCCGCCAGACGCCGCAGATCCCCGGCCTCCGCGAGATCCATGCTGAGCGGCTTTTCCACGAACACGGACTTGCCGGCTTCGAGTACGCGCCGCGCGAGCGCGCCGTGACTGCGCGACGGTGTCGCGATGGCCACCGCATCGACGGAGCCGTCGGCGAGCAGCGCGTCGAGATCGTGGTAGACGGCGGTCCCGGGATAGCGCGCGGCGAGCGGGGCGGTCAGCGCCGGCGCGCTGTCGCACAGGGCGGCGAGCGCGCCGAGCTCGGCGAAATTGCGCACCAGGTTGCGGCCCCAGCGGCCGGTCCCGAGCACGGCGATGCGGGCGGTGGCAACGCTCACCGGTCGCGGCCGACCGCCGAGGCGGCCGCCCGCGCGGCGCGTGAATGCAGGCTGGGAGCGTTCATCGGGCGGTCGCGATTATATAACGTCGTGGCGGGCCGACAGCGGCGCGGCGCGCGGCCTATAATCGGCGCTGCGGCCGCACCGGACTCCCCGCGCGCGGCCAGGATCGCCACAGGACATGAAAGTACGCGAACAGCGGCTCGCCGAGCTGCGCAGCCAGATCCCGGAGGTCACGCCGGCCGAGGCGCTCGCGCTGCAGGCGGGCGGCGCCGTGCTGGTCGACGTCCGCGAGCAGGACGAGATCGTCCAGGGCAGCCCGCCCGGTGCCGCGCGCCTCGGGCGCGGCTACCTCGAGCTGCGCATCGAGGAAATCGTACCCGGCCTCGACACGCCGGTGTTGCTCATGTGCGCGGGCGGCACCCGCTCGCTGTTCGCGGCCGGGGATCTCGCCCGGCTCGGCTACACCGACGTGCGTTCGGTCGCGGGCGGTTTCAACCGCTGGAAGACCGAGAACCTGCCGATCGAAATGCCGCGACAGCTCGACGCGGACGCGCGCACCCGCTACGGCCGCCATCTGCTGCTGCCGGAGGTCGGCGAGGCGGGCCAGCTGCGACTGCTCGACGCGCGCGTGCTGGTGGTCGGTGCGGGCGGACTCGGCTCACCCGCCGCTTACTACCTGGCCGCTGCCGGGGTCGGCACGATCGGCATCGTCGATCACGACGTCGTCGACCGCAGCAACCTGCAGCGCCAGATCCTGCACAGCGACGAACGGGTCGGCACGCCGAAGGTTGAATCCGCGCGGGCGACGCTCACGGCGCTCAATCCGCGCATCCGCGTGCAGCCTTACGCCACGCGGATGGACAGCACCAACGTCGAAGCCATCGCCGCCGGCTACGACGTCATCGTCGACGGCTCGGACAATTTCGCGACCCGCTACCTGCTGAACGACGTCTGCGTCAAGCTCGGTCTGCCCAACGTGCACGGCGCGATCTTCCGCTTCGAAGGCCAGGTCGCGGTGTTCTGGCCGGGGCGCCCCGGTGCGCCGGGACCGTGCTACCGCTGCCTGTTCCCCGAACCACCGCCCGCCGAACTCGCACCCTCGTGCGCCGAGGCCGGCGTACTCGGCGTACTGCCGGGTGTCATCGGCGTGCTGCAGGCCGTCGAAGCGATCAAGATCATCCTCGGGATCGGCACACCTCTGGTCGGCCGCATGCTCTACTACGACGCGCTCACGGCCGAGTTCACCACCGTCAAGCTGCGCCGCAATTCGCGCTGCAGCTACTGCGGGGACGGCGTGAGCGAGTTCCCCGGTTACGTTGACTACGACGCGTTCTGCGCCAGCGCCTGAGCGCGCCGCGCTGGCGCATGAGCCCGACCGCATGCATCCGGTTGCGGGCGACGCCTTGCTCATCGTCGACGTGCAGAACGACTTTCTCGCCGGCGGCGCGCTCGCGGTGCCCGACGGTGAGGCCGTAGTCCCGGTCCTGAACGAGTGCATCGGCCGCTTCGTCGCCGCCGGCCTGCCGGTGTACGCCACCGGCGACCAGCACCCGCCCAATCACTGCTCATTTCAATCCCAGGGCGGGCCGTGGCCGGCGCATTGCATCGCCGGCAG
>JADZEE010000006.1 GCA_020850735.1 Gammaproteobacteria bacterium
CCCTCGTTCACGACCACGACGTTCTTGGGACAGGACCGCACCTGCGCCCGCGCGGCGAGAGGCGCGAGCTGCTCTTCGTCGAGATCCGCGAACAGCGGGATCGCGCGCAGGTCCAGGGTCACGGCAGACTCTCCTCTGATGGGCTTCCGCGCTTCGCTCGCCCAGGGGTGGGCGAACGGGCGGCGCACGCAGCCGCGGGTGTCGTTCTTCGGAGCGCCGATTCTATGCGCGCGCTCCCTCAGCGTCGAGACGTTCGAACGGATGATGCCGCGACACGGGACCTCCGCACCGGCGTCCTTGATCTCACCGCCAAGGCGTCGGCTCGCGGGCTCAGCCGGCCGGCCGTTTGGTACCTCGCCCGCCGCGCCGGTCGCCGTCGCCCAGGCTGCGGAAGAGCAGCGCGCCGCCGATGGCCGCCAGTGCGGCGAGGGCGAAGCCTGCGCCGTACCCGTGCGTGAGGTCGTGCAGCAGGCCGGTCGCCCACGAGCCCAGCGCGGCGCCGATCCCCATGCTCACGGTGATTCCGCCGTAGATCGTGCCCAGCCCGGCGCCGCCGAAGTAACGGGCGGTGAGCGTGGCGATGAGCGGACCGCGCGAACCGGACACCGTGCCGAAGAGCAGCACGTAGGCGGCGAGCAGCAGGTAGCCCGGAAAGACCGGAACGAGCGCCAGGGCCAGGATGCCGAGCACGGTGCTGGTGTACGCGGCGACGGCGACGCGGCTCTCGCCGAAGCGCTCGGCGAGCACCCCGGCGCCGACGATGCCCACGACCGAGAGCGAGCCCGCGAGCCCGTACACGGACGCCGCATGCAGCGGCGGATACCCGACCTCCACCAGATAGGCGACCACCTGCACCGACATGCTGAACGTGGTGATCGAGGTCATGAAGAGGATGGCCGACAGCGCCCAGAAGGGGCCGGCGCGCAGGGCACGCGCGAGCGTCCACGTGCCTTCCCGGGCCACGCGGCTGCGGTCGTGGGCAGCGTACCCGGGCCGGCCCAGGGCGACGCGCCGCCACGGCAGCAGCAGCACGAGCGGCGTCACGATCAGCACGGCGAGCGCGAGCGTGCGGTAGGCGAAGCGCCAGCCGCCCAGGTCGATCAGCCACTGCGCGAGCGGCGCGAACAGCAGCACGCCGACGCCGAGCGCGGCGTACAGGATCGCCATCGACCGCGGCAGGTGGCGATCGAACCAGCGGTTCGCCAGGGCCGAGGCGGGGATCATGCCGAGCGCCGCCGCGCCGATGCCCCCGCACACGCCCACCAGCAGGTGCAGGTGCCACAGGGTATCCGCGCCGCTCGCGAGCAGGTAGCCCGCGCCGAGGCTGCCCAGCCCGACGCCGTAGACGGTGCGCGGACCCACACGGTCGAACAGCGCACCGACGAGCGGGGCGGCGATGCCCTGCGCCACCATGAACGTCGAGTAGACGCCGGTGAGCGCGGCCCGGTCCGCCCCGAACTCGCGCGCGAGCGGCAGCAGGAACACCGCGTAGGTGTCGGTGATGCCGCGCCCGACCAGATTGAGCAGCGTGCACAGGACCAGCACGCCGAGCGCCCAGCGGGCGGTGCGCTCCTGCGCGGTCTCGCCGCGCCCCGGGTCACCCATGGCGCGATCCGTCCGCCCGTGGCCCGACGCCCCGTTCGCAGGACGGCGACGCGGTCACGCCTTGCGGCCGCGCGACGCCTGCGTACGCCGGGCAGGCGCAGGCGGCGGCTCCGGCGCACGCTCGGCGAGCGCCAGGGCGGCGTGCACGCAGCGCTCGTAGGCCTTCAGGTAGTCCGCAAGACCCTCGCGATCCCAGCGGTAGAAGCCGCCGCCCGCCCGTGCACCGACGCGACCGGACGCGACCAGCCGGCTCAGGCAGCGCGCCGGCCCGGTGCCGTCGTGCAGCGTGGGGTAGATCTGCTGCGCCGCCTGGTGGTGGATCACGAGGCCGTTGAGGTCGCGCTGGCGCAGCGGACCGCAGGCGACGTAGCGCAGGCCGAAGCCGAAGCGCACGGCGCGGTCGATGTCCTCGGGCTGGACGATGCCGCGGTCGAGCATGTCGTAGGCCTCGCGCAGCATGGCGGCCTGCAGTCGATTGATGAGCATCCCGGCCACGTCCCGGTCGAGGTTCACCGGCAGCTTGCCCAGATCCTCCATCCACTGGTTGACGCGGCGGATGGTCGCCGCCGACGTGGCGGCACCGCGCACGATCTCGACGATCGGCACGACGTGCACCGGCGCCATCCAGTGCAGACCGGCCACCCGGCCTGGGCGCGCGAGTCCGCGTGCGATGTCCGCCACGCGCAGGCTCGACGTGTTGGTGGTGAGGATGGCGCCCTTCGGCGCGAGCGCCTCGATGCGGCGGAACAGCCGGCGCTTGAGCGACAGCACTTCCGGCGCGGCCTCGACGACGAGCGCCACCTCGCGCCACGGCAGCGCTTCGAGCTCGCCGCAGGCGTGCAGGCGTTCGAGCACCGCGCGCGGGGCGCGCAACGTTCTCACGATGTCGCGCCAGCGGGCCGGCAAGGCGCCGCGGGTCGCCGCATCCGGCTCGCAGACATGCACCTGCCAGCCGCCCGCCGCCATCGCCGCGGCGATCTCGCTGCCCATCTTGCCGCCGCCGATCACCGCCGCGACGCACGGACGCGCCTTGCCGTTTTTCTTGCCAGTGCCCTGTTTCAATCGAGCCTCACGTTTGCCTGCCGGGCCGACATGCCGACGGACGCGAGCGCCTTCTCGATCGCCGCGCGCGTCGCCTCGTCGGGCTGGTGATGCGGCGGGCGCACCGCGGCGCTGCGCAGCCGGCCGGCGAGCACCATTGCGAGCTTCATGCGCGCGTGCGCGTCGCCGGTGGGCTCGCCCATGCCGTACACGACGTCCTTCAGCGGATTGATGCGCGCCTGGCACGCCATCGCGCGCTTGAGGTCGCCGGCCCAGACGGCCTGCATCAGCTCGATGATGAGCTCGGGAATGAACGAGGCGAAGCCGAGCAGCCCGCCGTCGACCCCCTGCACCATCGACGCGAGCAGGTACTCGTCGTGGCAGGTGAGCACGGCCGTCCGCGGCGCGGCCTCGCGGATCGCCTGGATGTCGCGGGCGTACTTGTTCATCTCGCGCGTGCCCACCTTGAAGAGCTTCACCCAGGGCAACCGCGCCAGCGCCGCCAGCGTCTCGCAGGAATAGGAGGCGCGCGTCCACGACGGATAGACGTGCACGGCAAGGTCGAGGCCGGTCGCCTCGCCGATCGCGGCGAAGTACTCGACCACGTGGTCCGGGCGCATGCCGAAGCGCAGCCAGTGGTGCGGCGGCATGATGTCGAGCGCGGTGGCGCCGGCGGCCTTCTGCAGTTGCGCCTGCTCGATCGCCTCGCGGATGCCTTCGGCGGCGATGGCCGAGATGACGGGCAGCCGGCCCTTCACCTCGTCGGCGACGATGCGGGTGACCTCGGCGCGCTCCTCGCAGGTGAGCGCGAAGACGTCTCCGGTGTGACCGTTGGTCATCAGCGCGACGATGCCCTCGAAGCCCGCGAGCCAGCGGGCGAGACGGCGCAGATCCGGCTCGTCGATGGTGAGATCGGGGTTGAGCGGCAGCGCGACGGCCGGGATGATCCCCTTGTAGTCGGGGTGCTGGGACATCGTGGACCTCCTCCTGGTGGGGCGTCAGGCCGCAGGCGGGCCGGACGGCGTGTACGGGGGCGCCTCCCGGACCCGCGGGGACGACAGGCCGGCGGTCGGGAGCGGCGATGCGCCGGGCCCGGCGGTGAGCGTGGGACGAGCGCGCGCAGGGATGTGGGCGATCGGACGATCAGCGGGCACGGTGGCGGGCGGGACGCTGCGGGGCGCTTCTTGGTTGTGGGCCGTCGCGCACGGGCGCGGCGAGAACGTCTGCGAAGGATCGCAACCGGGGCGGGGACTGTCAACGGCCGGGCTCCGGCCGTGGCAACGCCAAAAAAGTGGTTCGCCGAGCGACGGCTGATCGTCTTCAGCGGTCAGATCAAACGCAAGCTGCCGATCATTCGGGATGGCGCTGCTCAGCACCGCAGCCGGATCGTGCGCGACTCTCTGGACGGCACCAAAGGCGCCGTCCAGAGGGCGCTACTGCCTGGATACGCTCCAGATCTCGATCCCGTCGAGGACCTCTGGGCATGGCTGAAGCGGCACGCCTTGGCGAACTTCTGCCCACACTCGCTGACCGAGCTCGAGATCACCGTCCGCAGCAAGCTGCGAAGCGGCCAGCGCCGCCCTTCGATCATCGCGGCCTGCTGGAAGCAAGCCGAATCGTGGTGATGTCATGAATTACGCAAGGCTCGATAAACGTCGGATGACCTTGGGGCCTCCCGCCGAGCCTCTGGATGCGCGCATCTTCCAACCCACTGCTGCCAGCCCGCCCAGGAGCAGCAAGGCCGAGGTGGGTTCGGGCACCGAACTGACGACGGTCGAACTCGCGAGAACGCCGGTTGCGTCGATGAAGCTCGCCCCTTCCGACAGGCTCACGCGCAGGATGCCGGTGTTCGTGAAATCGATCTGGCCATCGCCGGCGCTCGAAACGTTCACGGGCTGGGAATACAGCGGTCGCGCGGAGCCCTGGAGATCGGCTTCGACGAATATCTCGGATCCGCCTTCTGCGAGAAAGCTGATCCTGGCCTGGCCGGTCAACGCGTTGATGTTGCTGCTGATGACCAGCGGTTCGGCGGCGGCGAAGTAGACGCTGGGGTCGTTGTTCACGAATGCCCAAGTCGTCGTCTGCACGGCTTCCAGTCCGGCCGGGATCACCCAGTCGATGGCAGAAGTCACTTGACCGGGCCCGGGGTCGCCCAAGATCGACCCGACCTCGGGAACGCCGTTGACCGACAGCGTGCCGCGCATGGAGATTTCGGGAAACCCGCTCATGCCGATGAATCGCCCATGCAGGTCGAGCGTGATCGTGACGGCGATGAGCTGGCCCGGCGTTCCGGACAGCTTGCCGCTGCCGCTAATGTTCGCTTCGGCGAACGCGGCGGGCAGTTGGCCTGGCTGGTCGACCGTCAGCGCGAATCCCGCTCGTCCGGCAGTGATGCCGAGCGCGTCGTGCGCGAGCGCCTGGGTGGTGACGGCATAGCCCGGCGCCAGCACGGTCATGCCGCCGAGCGGATTGACTTGCGCGATGCCGTTCTCCGTGCTGTCCGAGTCGAGCGATGCCGGATTGTTGATATCCATCGGAGCGCGCAGCGCGATCGACAATCCCCACGAGGCTGCCGCATGGGTGGCCAAGGCCAGTGTCAAGATCGTTCGGAGTCCGTATCGCTTGCCTGCTCGAGTCATCCCGCCCCCCTGAATTGGTTAGTTGTTCATCGTGGCATCCATGCGCCACACGTGTCCCGGCCGCATGCATCCCGCATCGATGCTAAGCCGTGCCTATCAGGCCCGATAGGAAATGTTGCCGTAGTGTGTGAATCCGACGTGGCAGTCGACGTCGAGGAAATATCGAGTGCTGCTCGGCAGCTCTACCTCGGGGGAGGTAACGACAGGCGTCGGGTCGGACCAGCGCAACCCGCTGTTTTCGCAGCGCCATGACGTTCAAATCCGGCTGATTCTCGGCTTAGACGGGGCTTTCTACCCCCGATATTCCGCTCGAGCATCCGCTCGCGATCTGCATCCATGCGCAGGCGAACGTCGTCTGAGCATTCGCCGACTGGCCGTTTCTGCAGCTCCTCGACGGCGCCGTTGGCACCTCGATCTGAATGTCGATGCGATCGAGCAGCGGACAGAACCGCAGTCGGCACTGCGAAACGCACATTGCCATGCCGCAACCAAGACCTGATCCCGACCGGCGCGATGGCTAGCGGGGCCTGATCTCGTGCATGCGGTCACGCAGATGGGCGAGCAGCGCGCCGCGCTTCTCCGTGCCGCGGGGCATGCCTGGCTCATGCGGCGGGAACAGATCAGGACGCAGGTCGGAAACGTGGGCGAGCACCGTGCGCCAGCGCATGGTGACCGTGTGCCTCGATACGCCGAGGCGCTTCGCGATCTCGGCGTCGGACATCTGGCGCAGTGCGAAACAGAGCAGATCCTGCTGAGCCGCGGTGAAGCGGAACTCGGGACTTCCTGCCTGAAAGAACCACCACATCAGCGCACCGACGCGTCTGTCGGCATCGGCGCGCATGCTGCCAGTGAGGTAGCGGGGACGGGTGTCGTGACGACCGGTTCCCGCAGGCGGCTGCAATCTGCGGGTCGGCATGGCCGATGTCTTCGCGAGAGCGTAAAGATCACGACCGGCGACCTCACGGTGAAACGACTGCAAACGCCAGCCGGCAAGCCAGTCCCGCGCCGAAGCGAGCATGGTCGGCAGCCAGCGGATCGTCCCGGGAAGTGCGAAGTTGTCGTGCTGGAGAGCAAAGTCGACACCGATCGCATGTACGCCGTCGCCGCGCTGGCCCGAGGCCAGAGCGGCTCGCGTTGCGATGGGGGAGCGTCCCTCGAGCGTCAGCTCAATGATCCTGCGGGAGAGTCCCGCCGACGGCGCGGCGAGTTCGCCGGCAATGAATGCAGGGTCCACGAAGACGCCGCTCGCCAGTCCCCGCACGACCGGCTCCGCACCCGCATGGTCCTCGACCAAGACGTGCAGCGCGTGGTGCGGGTGTCCGATCAGCGGCTGCCAGAACCGCGGCAGCCGATCATGCAACGCGTCACCGTAGTCGAGGCGTCCCCAGCTTCGCATCAGCTCGACGCAGCGGGGCAGATCGGCCGTCTCGGCGTATCGGTAGTGGATACCCATCGGAATCGGGAACGTGAGGCGTACAAAGATCGAACACTCGCCGACTTACCGTTAAAGGGTAGTTGAATCAGCGCACCGATGACGAAAGAATTCCGCACGGATGTGCAACAGTGGTCAGAGTATTCGTTGCCCCGTTCGCTGCAGGAGGCCTGGCATGCTTACTCGAACCGAAACGTATTGCCGAGACAAGCACGCGTTCTCTACGCCCATCCTCACTGGGGTCAGGTCTTGTACAGGAGATGCGCCATGAAGAAGCTGTCTTGTGTGTTGGGCACAGTTACGTGCCTGGCCGCGCAGATGTTCGTGTGGGCCGCTCCGGTAGCGGCCTATACCGTCGCGGGCTGCAGCACCGTGGCGGGTCCGCCGGTGATCGGACAGCAGCGCTCAAACCGCGACGAATCCACCGACGGCCGGCCGGCTACCTGCTCGGTGGCCTTCAACGGCGCGAACGGTCTCGGCGAATCGTCCAGCAGTCCTGGGGTGCTGCGCAACGCGGCGAGCACCTCGTTCGTCGCCGGAAGCTATGCCTCCGCACGGGCCCGTGGCGAATGGCGCGACCAGGTCACCATCGTCGGGCCTACCTTCTTGGTGGTGGACCGACCCGGACGCATCTACTTCGACTGGGGTGTCGAGGGCCGGCTCGAGACCACCGGTGACGCAACCGCCGCTGTCTTCGCGCGACTGATGGCCGGGCCGCCGAACCAGCTCTCTCAAATCCTGGGCCAGACATCGCAGCAGCTCAGCACGCCCGGCTTCCGGTCGGTCGAGGCTGGCGGTCGCGGCGTCGAGCTTTTCTTCGTGTTCGGCCAACCCTTCGAGGTTTTCTTCGAAGTGGACGTAACCGCCCGTTCACCGAACAACTTCCCGGTCAACGGCTCGCTCATCGGCGGCAGCGCCAGCGCCAGCTTCGGCAGCACCGCCTGGTGGGGCGGCATCTCGCGCGTGGAAGACGAATTCGGCAACGCGCTGGACATACAGGTCATCACCGACGGTGGCCTGAACCTGATGAGCTCGCTGAAGCCGGCCTCGCCGGTGCCTGAGCCCGCGACCTGGGTGCTCATGCTGATGGGTATGGCTATCGTCCTGGGGTGGGCGCGCCATCCGAGGCGTCGGGTCGGACCAGCGTAACCCTCTGTTTTCGCAGCGTCATGACGTTCAAATCCGGCTGATTTTCGGCTTAGACGGGGCTTTCTACCCCCGATATCAAGCCCGCCAGCAGTTCCGACGCCCCTCGATCGAGCGATGACTCCGGCACCGCTCGTTCAATTCGCACCCTGAAAAGCGTGCTCCAAGCCCGTTTTCACCGACCTTCTTGCACCTCTTTCGAAGGGGATTCAGCGTGTTGCGCGGGTCCGACCCAGCGGTTCAGCGGTTCCAGGCTTTCCCTCTCGCGCACGGTCCGCGCCGGTGCCCGTTCAGGCGCGACGCCGCGACGTAGAATGGACTGCGATCCAGAACCGGTCCGAACCCATGAGCACCCTCGAACGCGCCATCGAGATCGCAGCGCAGGCCCACGCGGGGCAGCGCGACAAGGGCGGGGAGCCCTACGTCCTGCATCCGCTGCGGGTCATGCTGCGGATGGCGACGGAGGAAGAGCGGATCGTCGCCGTCCTGCACGACGTGGTCGAAGACTCGGAGGTGACGCTCGATCGACTGCGGTCGGAAGGATTCTCCGCAGCCGTCGTCGCCGCGATCGAGGCGCTCACCAAACATCCCGGCGAGGATCGCCTGCAGGCCGCCGCGCGCGCCGCACGCAATCCTCTGGCGCGCACGGTCAAGCTCGCCGACAACGCCGAGAACTCGGACCTGAGCCGCATCCCCGATCCCACGCCCAGGGACCACGAACGGCTGGAGCAATACCGGCAGGTACGCCGGATACTGGAGCAGGCCGACGGCGGGTGATGTCAGGTGAACGCGGGGCGGCGGCGTGCATCGGCCTGCTCGTGCCGGGCGCCGCCCGTGTCGACGCGCATCATCGCCGCGCGTCGATGATCCGCTCGGCGTCCTCGGCGGACAGTCCGGCCGAGTCGCACAGGGCATAGCCCTTGCGCACGGTGACCAGGTAGGGCAGGGACAGGCCGAAGAGGAACATCGGCTCGTGCTCCTCCTCCACGAGATCCTCGATGCGCAAGGCCCGGTGTCCGCCGGCGCACAGACGAGCGGCTTCCTCCTGCCACTGCGCCACGACGGTGTCGCGATTGGTCCAGGGCGCGACGTTCGACTTCACCACGATCCAGTGCAGGCCCGGTCGCAACGGCTCGCGATAGACGCCGCCGCCCCAGACGTTCGGCCCCTGCGACAGATCGTGCGTCGACGCGCAGCCCGCGACGACGAGCACGATGGCGACGAGCAGCGCTCTCATCGCGGCGCCGAGCGCAGGGCCTCGTTTTCGATCTGCATGAAGCGCGCCGACAGGTCGAGCACCGTGGCCGCCGCAGCGGCCGGCTCGCGTGCCGCCAGCAACCCGAGGTCGCGTTGCAGTCGGCTGCCCACGACGAAGTACGCGCCCGTCACGACCGGGATGCCGTGCCGATCGCGGCCCATCTGCAGATGGCTCAGGAACTGCCCGAGGTAGGTGGCCTTGCCGGGCTCCACCTGGAAGGGCACGCTGCCGGCGTCGGACTGATAGACATGCGCGCCCCAACCGCCGAAGGGCGCATTGGCGATGATGGCGCTCACGAGCTGGTAGTCGCCGGCCGGCAGCCGGGCGACGAACACCGTGCCCTTGCCCGCCGCTTCGTCGAACTCGACGGGCGTCAGGTACAGCGGTGACAGCAGCGCGCCCGCCATTCCCACCGGCGAATGGAACAGGAACTCGGACGTCCGCTGCGCCTGAAACCCCGCCTGCCGGAACTGCAGCGAGCTGAAGTCGATCGTGGGCGCGGCCGAGGAAACGCCGATCGTGCCGAACACGATCCCCGTCTCGACGCTCGGCGGCGCCGTGACGGCGGGCGACAGGGACACGGACGTGTAGCAGCCGTGCAGCAGGGCACCGGTCACGACGAGCAGGAGCAGCCGCAGGCACCGTGCCATCGCCTACCGCCCTGCCGCCGGAAGCCTGCGCCAGACGCGCGCATCGTACGGACCGAACGGCACCAGCTCCCAGCCCGTGCCCTCGATCCCGGCGCAGTCAATGCTCGCCGAGCCCGGCCCGCCGAGAGGGCTGAGCGCGCCCATGGCCGCCCCGAGTCCGCTGCGTTCGTTGCGGCGGTAGACGCAGCCGGCGCTCTTCAGGGTCTCGCCCCGCACCCGGTGGATCCCGGCGCATTGCGCCTGCGGATCGCCCGGCGCCGTCGTCACGTCGACCTCGACCAGATTGCCCGACCGCACGGCCACGCCCGGCGGGATCGCGACGAAGCGGACGGCGCTGTGCACGACGCCCGCGGCGATGTTGTGCCAGTAGTAGTGGAAGCGCACGACGGCGAAACGGCGGTCCTGCAGGCCGTCGTCGCCGAACCCGCACCGCCGCAGGCTGGAGACCGGCGAAGGCACCGGGTCGGGACCGAGACGAAAGCCCTCGAGCAGATCCGCACGGCTCGCGATCCGCGCCACCTCGCCGAGGAAGAGCGTGTGCTCCGGCAGAGCGGGCGGCGTGGACGCGCACCCGGCCAGCGCGAGGCCGATGCTCACCCGCCCGAGGGTGCGGGCGCAACTCGATCCCGGTCGGGCACCGTCCATTGCCGCGCCCATCCTCTCGTCCGTTCCGAGGATGTCATTGAAGCGCCTGCACGCGCACGCAGCATGATGGAGATCAACGAAGGTGCGCGGCGCCCGCTCTGCCGGGTCGGACTCACCTCTGCCGGGTCGGACCCACGCAACCCACTGCTCACCTCTGCCGGGTCGGACCCACGCAACCCACTGAATCAGCGTTGGTTCAGTATCCGGGAGCGTAGGATTTCAGTGCCTGGAAGGGGATTTGGCCCCCTCGAATCGGCCCCTTGATGAGAGCGGCACGATTCCCTCCACCTCCCCCTTCAACCGACTCACCCCGCGAAAACCCACCTGGAGACCCGCCAAAACCTCGATTCAGAGGTCTTTTTCTCAACGAATCAAGAGCCTCAGCGGGTCCGACCCGGTAACCCGGCTGAAGGAAAAGCGCATCACGCTGGAGCGGCTCGCCGCCCACCCGCTGATCACCTACGACGAGCGCCACCGCCTCGGCCGTACCGTGCGATCCGAGTTCACGGCAAAGGGATTGAAGCCCAACATCGTGATGAGCATCATCGACGACGACATCATGAAGCCCTACATGGAGGCGGGCTTCGGCATCGCCATCATGGCTAGCGCAATCGAGCACATGGGCAAGCCGGACCGCTGCGTGATGTGCGTCTGCTTGCGATGACCGCTCTGACCCGCACTGGCGCGCGCGAAGCGGGCCGGGATGAGAGAACCGCCGCCGCTATTGATAGACGACGACCCGGTCTCCCACCTTGACCTGCTCATACAGCCACTTGGCGCCCTGATAGTCGCGCAACTGGCTGCAGCCGTGCGAGCCGCTCTCATAGCTCTTGTCGGCGAAATCCTGGGAGTAGTGGATCGCGACGTTGCCTTGGTAGAAAATGGCGTATGGCATCGGGACGCGCTCACCGAAGATCGTCGAGACCGTGTCGCTGTTCATGTACCAGATGCGGAAATCACCCTCGGGGCTATCCCAACCAGGCATCGCAAAGCGCGCCTCGCGCGTAAAGAACGCTTTGCCGTCGACGACGTAGGACATCTTGCGCTGTCGCTTGGAAATGCACACCACCTTGCCGGTCATGCAGCGTGGATCGAGTTCCTGCGCCAGCGTGCTGGCCGGAGGCGCATCGAACAGCGCGGCATAGCTCGGGTTGCGCGTACGACGGATCAGCTGAGCCCAGGTGCGCTCGTCCATGACCTCGCTCACCGGCAGGCCGATGCGCGCGCGCCAAGCGCCGATCGCCTCCCGGGTGGCGTCGTCGAACACGCCGTGCACGCCTCCCTGGTACAGGCCCACCTGTCGCAGGCGATGCTGCAACTCCTTCACGTAGCCGGGCTGTGTCGGCGCGGTGAACCACGAACCGACATCGGTGTTGTTCAGTTCAGCCGCGGTCGGCGCACGCGAGCGGGCGAGCAGCGCATTCCAGGTCGACTGATCGACCGCCCCCGAGGGACGCAAGCCTTGGTCGCGCTGGAACTTGACCACGGCCGCGCGCGTGAGCGCGCCGAAATGACCTCCGACGTCATAGATCGCGAGGTACTTGGCATGCCGCAACCGCACCTGCAACTCGCGCACCTGCGGCGACAGCGTGCGATAGCGCAACTCCTCCGTGAGCGGTGCTGCCTGCATGGCGGTAGCGAGCGCTTGTGCAGGCAAGGTGCCAAGACCGACGGCAGCGACCATGAAAACGCGCGAAAGTGCCTTTGAGATCATAGCGTCCAATTATAGCTGCGACGATTCGCACGGCACACCCGGAAGCAGAGGCGTCGGGTCGGACCAGCGTAACCCACTGCTTTCGCAGCGTCATGACGTTCAAATCCGGCTGATTTTCGGCTTAGACGAGGCTTTCTACCTCCGATATCGAGCCCACCAGCAGTTCCGACGTCCCGCGATCGAGCGATGACTCCGGCACTGCTCGTTCAATTCGCACCCTGAAAAGCGTGCTCCAAGCCCGTTTTCACCAACCTTCTTGCACCTCTTTCGAAGGGGATTCAGCGTATTGCGCGGGTCCGACCCAACGTTTCCGGTTTTCCACTCTGCCGGGTCGGACCCACGCAACCCACTGAATCAGCGTTGATTCAGTATCCAGGAGCGTAGGATTTCAGTGCCCGGAAGGGGATTTGGCCCCCTCGAATCAGCCCCTTGGGGAGGACGGCACGATTCTCTCCACCTCCCCCTTCAACCGAATCACCCCGCGAAAACCCGCCTGGAGACCCGCCAAAGCCTCGATTCAGAGACCTTTTCCTCGACGAATCAGGGGCTTCAGCAGGTCCGACCCAGGGACCCCGACGACCGTGCCGCCGGGGCACACCGCGTTGCCGTCACTGCACCGGCGAGAACGCCGACGGCATGATGATCTTGTTCTCCTGCGCGACGTAGGGAACGGTCTTGCGTCCCTCCTTCGCCGCGAGCGCGGAGGGCGGCCACACCCCGGTGTTCTTCGCCTGATCACGCACGGCGTTGCGCTGGTCGAGCGAGTTGTAGGCCCAGATGTGCATCCACTTGTTCAGGCCGCCGAGCTCGGAGTAGCCGCAGAAGACGAGCGGGCTCAGCTTCAGGCGCGCGGGCAGCGCCTTCTCCCAGTTGTCGAGCGTGTTCTGCAGGGCGCCGGGCGGGTAGGTGTAGATCCGCATCTCGAAGTACGGCCCGAGCTTGCCGGGATTGATGGCGGGCGAAAACGGCGCGGGGATGAAGATGTCCGAGCGCATCGAGGTGAGGAACTCGCCGGTCATCGGCGGCCACTTCTTTTCCTTCACGGCCTCGGCACGGACGCGGTTGCGCTCTTCGAGGTCCTGGTAGGGCCAGACGTGGATGATCTGGTTGAGCGGGCCGATCTCGGTGTGCCAGAACGCGGCGAGCGGGGAGAACTGCTTGCGGTACTCGTAGGCATCGCCGAAGCGCTTCTCGACCTC
>JADZEE010000007.1 GCA_020850735.1 Gammaproteobacteria bacterium
CACCTGCGGCAACCCGCTTTCATCACCGCGTATCCGGCGGAGGTCTCACCGCTCGCCCGGCGCAACGACGCCGACCCCTTCGTCACCGACCGCTTCGAGCTGTTCATCGCCGGCCGCGAACTCGCCAACGGTTTCTCCGAGCTCAATGATCCGGACGACCAGGCCGAACGGTTCCGTGCCCAGGCGGCGGCCAAGGCGGCGGGCGACGAGGAAGCGATGCAGTACGATGCGGATTACGTGCAGGCGCTAGAGTATGGACTACCGCCGACGGCGGGCGAGGGTGTGGGTATCGACCGGCTGGTGATGTTTCTGACCGATCGCCCGTCGATCCGCGACGTGCTGTTTTTTCCGCACATGCGCCCGCGCGCGAGCGAGGGTTCCTGACCCTGCCGCGGCAGCGTCCGGACGCGTCCGCGCGGGCACGGAGCACTTGCCGGCATCGCCGCCGCGTTTCACCACCCGCATCCGGATATGATGTTCGCGGCTGGCGCGAGCGGAGCTGTGCGTGCGGTCACCGCCGCAGCACAGGCGGCGGCGTCGCCGCGGGCCTGAGTCGATCCGTTTGCACTGACGGCGGCGCGTTGCGCGACAGCGGATGGAACCCTGGGAGGTGTGGCCATGATCGAGGAGCGGTTGCAGGGTTTCGTTTTCGTCAGCCTCGAGCTGATGGCGGCGCTGTTCGTATTCATCCTCGGTGCGCTGCTGCTCACGATCGGCGTCCTGTACGTCATCGATCGGTCGCAGACGCGACATGCCATCCGCCGCAACTACCCGGTGATCGGGCGGTTTCGCTACCTGTTCGAACACCTCGGCGAGTTCTTCCGCCAGTATTTCTTCGCGATGGACCGCGAGGAGCTGCCCTTCAACCGGGCGCAGCGCGCCTGGTGTTACCGGGCGGCGAAGAACGTCGACAACACCGCGGCGTTCGGGTCGACCCGGGATCTGCGGCCCGCGGGTACCGTGCTGTTCGTCAATTGTCCGTTCCCGACTCTGGACGAGGACGCGGTGGCGCCGGAACCGCTGCAGATCGGCCCGTACTGCCGGCGACCCTACGAGACCGCCTCCGTGTTCAACATCTCCGCCATGAGCTACGGTGCGATCTCGCGGCCAGCAACGCTGGCGCTGTCCAAGGGTGCGCACCTGGCCGGTTGCTGGCTCAACACCGGCGAGGGCGGCCTGTCCCCGGCGCACCTGGAGGGTGGTTGCGACATCGTCTTCCAGATCGGCACGGCGAAGTACGGCGTGCGCGACGGGTCCGGCGGCCTGAGTTACGAGCGACTCGCGGCGGTTGCGGCGCACGAGCAGGTTCGCATGTTCGAGATCAAGCTCAGCCAGGGTGCCAAACCCGGCAAAGGCGGCATACTGCCGGGCGCCAAGGTTACGGCCGAGATCGCCGCGATCCGCGCCATCGCCCAGGGACAGGACTCCATCAGTCCGAACCGGCACGTGGAGATCGAGGACAACGTCGAGCTGCTCGACATGATTCAGCGCGTGCGTTCCGTCACCGGCAAGCCGGTCGGCTTCAAGACGGTCGTCGGCGCAGCCGGCTGGCTCGATGGCCTGTTCGCCACCGTGCAGGAGCGCGGCGATGAATCGGCGCCGGATTTCATCACCGTCGACGGTGCCGAGGGTGGAACCGGAGCCGCGCCGCTGCCCCTCATCGACGCCATGGGTCTGCCATTGCGGGAGGCCCTGCCCCTCATCGTGGACAAGCTGAACGAGTACGGACTGCGCAATCGCATCCGCGTGATCGCCTCCGGCAAGCTCGTCACCCCCGCAGATGTCGCCTGGGCTCTGTGCATGGGGGCAGACTTCGTGAACAGCGCGCGCGGTTTCATGTTCGCACTCGGCTGCATCCAGGCGCTCCAGTGCAACAAGAACACCTGCCCGACCGGAATCACGACGCACAATCCGCGCCTGCAGCGTGGGCTCGTGCCCGAGGAAAAGGCGGTGCGCGTGATGAACTACGCGCGCAACATGGTCCATGAAGTCGGCGTTATCGCCCACTCCTGCGGCGTGCGCTCACTGCGCCGGTTGCGCCGGCATCACGCGCGCATCGTCGGCGCGAACGGTCTTTCGATTGCATTGAGCGAGTTGCATCCGGACGTGCACGCCAGCACGACGCTGTAGACGCACCGTGAAGCGCGCCGTCAACGCGCGAGCTCGAGCGGCCGGGCGGCGCCGGCGAGCCGGCCGTCGGCGAAATCCACGCCGGCGCCGCGCAGGCTTGCCCAGGTGGCCTGGTCGCTGACACCGCAGGCGATGGTGCGCATGCCCAGGGTGCGAGCGATGCGGTTGAGCGCGACGACGACCTCGTAGTTCGTGGAATCCCGTGTCATCCGGTTGACGCAATGACCCGCGAGCTTGACGTAGTCGGCGCGCAGTTGCCCGATCCGGACGAGGCCGCCCGCCCCTGCGCCGAAATCGGCAAGTGTGACCCGGCAGCCGCGGTCGTGCACCAGGGCGATGAAGCGGCGCACGTTGCGCAATGAACGCGTATCGGCCGGCTCGGTAATCTCGAAGCACAGGCGTTCGGCCGGGACTCCCGGCTCATCGAGCGCACGGATGATTTCCCGTACGCGCAGATCGTCAGCGAGCGTGTCCGTGCACACGGGGATTCCGATGTGCCGGAGGCGGCGCAGGACCGGGTGACCCAGGCGCAGGGCGTCCAGCACGGCCTTGACGGTCCAGCGGTCGATGTCGCGCTCGAGCCGATAGCGCTGCGCCGTCTCCGCGAAGCGCGCGCGTTCTGCGCCGTCGTCGTCCAGCCGCGTCTCGATGGTGTGGTAGCCGATGGAGTCGCCGGACTGCAAATCGAGCACCGGACGGTGGAACAGCGTGAATCGGTCCGCGGCCAGCGCCTCGCGCAATGTCGCCAGCCGGCGTAAGGCGCCGGCGCGGCGGGTGACGGTCTCGTCGTCGTCCCGATACACCTGCACACGTCCCGCGCCTCGTGCTCTCGCGCTCTCGATTGCCGCGCCCGCGGCGTTGAACGCCCGGTCGACGTCGTCGCGGCCCGGATGCAGCGCGACCACCGCCACGCTCGCGTCGGCGGTGATGATCGCCCCTTTCCAGCGCAGCTCACAGGCTGAGATTGCCGCACGCAATGCCTGCGCGATCAGCTGCGATTTGTCGGCCGCGCAGCCGTGGAGCAGGACGGCGAATTCGTCCGCACCGGTGCGCCCGATCGCGTCGGCATCGCGCACGTGCTTGCGCAGGACGGCTGCGATGCGCCGGAGCAGCTCACTGCCGGCCTTCACGCCGTAGGCGTCGTTGATGGCGGCAAAGCGATCCAGGTCGACATAGCACAGGGTGTGGACGGGAACTCGCGCGTCGGCGGCCAGGGCCTGCCCGAGCCGCGCTTCGAATTCGCATCGATTGAGCACACCGGTGAGCGCGTCGTGAGTACAGTGCCACGCAAGCGTGGAGGTCAGTGAGCGTTTCGCGGTCAGGTCGTGGAAAAGGACCACGCGGCCGTTCACCCGGCCCGCATCGTCCCGTATTGCGGCGGCGCAGTGTCCGATCGTGTACTCCAGACCGTCGCGACGCAGCAGCACGCCGTCTTCGTTCCATGGCGTCGTGACCGCTGTCGCCGCCACACCGTCGGCGGCGGACAGCCGCCGGCGCGTCGCCGGGTCGAACACCCGATACACGCTCGACAAGGGGCGGCCGCGCACCTCGGCGGCGCTCCATCCGGTCAGCACCTCCGCGATCGGGTTCATGTACCGGATCGTGCCGCTCGCGTCGGTGGCAATCACGGCGTCGCGGATCGCGCGCAGAATCGTGTCCGTGCGTAGACGTTCCATCCGCCCGGCGGACGCGGCCGTCTCCCGTCGCCGGTTCTCCTGGCGCAGTCGTTGCGTCGCTGCGTGCAGTTCCTGCGCTTGCGCGCTGAGCAACGCCTGCTGGCGCGCGAGTCGGGCCAGCCCGTCCAGCGCGCGCCGCCCGCGCGCCGTGCCCCGGTTCGCCACGAGCGCCAGCCCGGCGCCGAACCCGGCCAGGAGCAAGGCCGTCGGCGTGTGTGAATGCAGCGGCTGGGTGAGGATCCACACCAGCGGCGGCAGCACCATGGCAGCGAGGTAGGCCAGGTAAGCGCCAAAGTCCTGCGCCAGTGACCCTTGTGCCAGCAGCGCCAGCAGCAGGACTGCGGCGATGAACGTGCCTGCCGGCGTCGGTGTCAGCCAGGCAAGCGCGGTGATACCGGCGGCACCCCAAGCGAGGCCGAGCACACCGAGCATCAGGGTATGGAACTGCCGCCAGGCGGGCTGGCGTGCGTCGTCCGCGGCCAGCCGCCCCCGGTGCTGCAGCAGGCCCAGGTGTACGGCGGCGCTGGCGACCGCAAAAAACAGCCAGGGCACCAGCAGGTGGTTCGGAACCTGACCCCATGCGAACCAGACGGCGGCGACTGACGCGAGGACGTTGATAGCGACGAAACCGGGGCCGGCGTACGCGGGCGGCGGGAGCCCGGCGTCGAAAGGCGGGGTCGTGACGACCACGTCCCGACCTCGCGATACGTGCTCACCATCGGCAATCGTCTGCATCGCGCGCGCACCTGCTGCAACGTCCCGGGCCGACGGCACCGGGGCTGCAACCGCACGGGACGCGGCTGCAGGTGCGACACAGCTTACCGGCCGCAACGCCTGCCGGCGGCGATGCCCGTGTGACCTCGCGCACACAAGACCGACGCCCGCCGTGACTGCAATCACAGAACGGCCGGCGCGCGGGGCGGCCGTGTCAAACAGTGTGTCGCGCCGGGCTCAGCGGCGGCGTGCCGAGGCGATCCGCATACGCAGGGCATTGAGCTTGATGAAGCCCTCGGCGTCGCGCTGGTCGTATGCCCCCCGATCGTCCTCGAAAGTCGCGACCGTGGCGTCGAACAGGCTGTCACGCGCGGACTTGCGGCCGACCACGGTGACGTTGCCCTTGTACAGCTTCAGCCGCGCGACGCCGTTGACGTGCGCCTGGGTATGATCGATCAGCGCCTGCAGCGCCAGGCGTTCCGGGCTCCACCAGTAGCCGTTGTAGATGAGCGAGGCGTAGCGGGGCATGAGTTCGTCTTTCAGGTGCGCGACCTCGCGATCGAGCGTGAGCGACTCCATGGCGCGATGGGCGCGCAGCAGGATGGTCCCGCCGGGAGTCTCGTAGCAGCCACGCGACTTCATGCCGACGTAGCGGTTCTCGACCAGGTCCAGCCGGCCGATGCCGTGCCGCCCGCCAATCTGGTTCAGCTTCGCGAGCAGCTTCGCGGGCGCGAGCTTGCGGCCGTCGAGCGCGACCGGATCGCCCCGCACGAAGCTCACTTCCAGGTACTGCGGGCGGGCCGGTGCCCGCTCGGGAGCGACCGTCCAGCGCCACATCGACTCCTCGGGCTCCTGCCACGGATCCTCGAGGTTCGCGCCCTCGTAGGAGATGTGCAGCAGGTTCGCGTCCATCGAGTAGGGAGATTTCCTGCCGCGTTTCATCTCGACCGGAATGGCGTGGCGCTCGGCATAGGAGAGCAGCTTCTCGCGCGAGGTCAGGTCCCACTCACGCCACGGCGCAATGATCCTGACATCCGGCTTCAGGGCGTATGCGCCGAGTTCGAACCGGACCTGATCGTTGCCCTTGCCGGTGGCGCCGTGTGCGATTGCGTCGGCACCGGTTTCCACCGCGATTTCCACCAGGCGTTTGGCGATGAGCGGGCGCGCGATGGAGGTGCCGAGCAGGTATTCGCCCTCGTAGATGGTATTGGCACGAAACATCGGAAACACGAAGTCGCGTGCGAACTCCTCTTTCAGATCGTCGACGTATATCTCCTTGACGCCGAGCAGCTTCGCCTTGCGTCGCGCAGGCGCCAGCTCTTCGCCCTGGCCGATGTCCGCGGTGAACGTCACGACCTCGCAGCCGTAGGTTTCCCGCAGCCATTTGAGGATGACAGAGGTATCGAGGCCGCCGGAGTAGGCGAGCACGACCTTGTTGATCTTTGCCGCGTTCATACGGATTCTCCCGGGGGATCGGCGCGCTCGTCGCCGTGCGAAAAAAGGCGCTCATTGTGCCCGCGGCACCGGATCCCGTCCAGCGCCGTCGCACCGGTCACGGTGCGTCGACGAAGCGCTGCAGGCAGGCCAGGAACGCCGCCGGCCGCTCGCTGTGAGGCCAGTGACCGGCGCCATCGATCGTGTCGACGACGACGTGCGGGAACCGTGCCCGCAACGCGGTTTCGTGGGCGGCGCCGACCGACGTCGACAATGCACCGCGAATGAGCTGAACCGGGCCGTCGTAGCGCCGATCCGCCGGCCACGCGGGGAAGTCGAGGATGTCCGCGATGTTGTCGCGGATCGACGTAAGCGCGATGCGCCAGCGCCAGCCGTTGTTGCCGCGCTCGAGGTTCTGCAACAGGAAGGCGCGCAGCCGTGCGTCGGCTATCGCTGCCTGCAGGTGGTGATCGGCATCGCCGCGCGTACCGATCCGCGCGAGCGGCAGCGCCAGCATTGCATCGATGAGCGTCGAAAACCGATCCGGATAGCGCACCGGCGCAATGTCGACCACGACCAGGCGCTCTATCCGTGCGCTCTGCGTCAGCGCCGCTGCCATCGCCGTCTTGCCACCCATGCTGTGGCCGACGACGGTGGCTGTCTCGAGGCCCAGCCGGTCCATGAGCGCCAGGACGTCGCCGGCCATGGCCGCGTAGCCCATGGTGGCGGCGTGCGGGGATTGACCGTGATTGCGCAGGTCGACGGTGAGGATCCGCCAGCGCGGCGCGAGCCGTGTGGCGATGCCCTGCCAGTTGCGCGCACTGCCGAACAGGCCGTGCAGGACGATGAGCGGCCGACCCTGGCCGCGTTCGGTGAAATGCAGGTCAACGCTCATCCGCATCGGGCTCCGGTGGCAGGCCTGCGGCATCGAGCGCGCTGCGGGGCCACACGCCCAGCCAGGCGATGTCCTGGTCGACACCCGGCACGGTCTCGTAGCGTGCATAGTCCTCGATACCGACCCATGCCCACGCGGTGTGCTCGTGGTTCAGTACCACTTCGCCGCGCAGATGCCGGTAGTGGAACAGCCAGATCTCGTAGCGCCCGCCGTAGAGCGTGTCGCGCACCGGACCGAGCATGCGCACCGGTACGAGCACGTGATCGGGTCCGATCTCCTCGGCGATCTCGCGTCGCGAACAACTCTCGGGCGACTCGCCCGCCTCGATGTGGCCGGCCGGGAAGCCCCACAGACCCGGTCCCAGGCCTGCACTCGGCGAGCGCTTGAGTAACAGCAGACGTCCGGCTGCGTTCTCGAGCACATTGATCGCAAACCGCGCTGCCGGCGCTTGCGTCATCGCTCAGGCGCCGGCCCGCAGCGAGCGCGCACGACCGTCAGAGCAGCACCTTGCGGATGTCGGCCAGCACCGCGGCGAGCATGGTGGTGAAGCGGGCGGCGGCGACGCCGTCGACGGCCCGGTGGTCGAAGGACAGGGACAAAGGCAGGCAAAGGCGCGGCGCGAGCGCGCCATCCCGGTACACCGGTTTGGTCACGGCGCGTGAGACCCCGAGGATCGCGACTTCGGGCGCGTTGATGATCGGCGTGAAAGCCGTGCCGCCGACGCCGCCGAGACTGGAAATCGTGAACGTACCGCCCTGCAGGGCCGCCGGCGCGAGCTTGCGCTCGCGTGCTTTGGCGCTGAGCTCCTGGACCTCGGCCGCGATGTCATACAGGCCCTTCTTGTCGACGTCGCGGATCACCGGGACCAGCAGTCCCTCCGGCGTGTCGGCGGCAAAGCCGAGGTGATAGTAGTGCTTGACGATGAGCTCGTTGCCGCCCGGGGCCAACGAGGCGTTGAACTCGGGAAATTTCTTCAGTACCACCACGCTCGCCTTGAGCAGGAACGACAGCAGCGTGAGCTTGACACCGCGTTCGGCGGTGCTGGCGATATTCTGGCGACGGAACTCCTCCAGCTCGGTGATGTCGGCCTCGTCGAACTGGGTCACGTGCGGTATCGAGATCCATGCCCGGTGCAGGTTCTGTCCGGACAGGCGCCGGATCTTGCCGAGCGGCTGGTGCTCGATTTCGCCGAAGCGGGCGAAGTCGATCGCTGCCGGCGCGGGGATGTCGAACGCAGCGGCGTCAGCGCCGGCCGGCCGGCTCAGGCGCGCCTTGACAAACGCCTGCACGTCTTCGCGCAGGATCCGGCCCTTGGGACCCGAGCCCGTGACCTGTCCCGCGTCGACACCGAGCTCGCGGGCGTAGCGGCGCACCGATGGGCTCGCGTGCGCCGGCTCGGCAGTGTCGCGGTCGGCCGCCGCCGGCGCGACCGGCGGTTTGCGGCCTGTAACGACGGTCGTCGGCGCCGGTGCTACGGACTGGGTGTCGGGCGCAGGAACTGCCCGCGCCGGCTGGGCGTCCCGCACGTCGGCGCGTACGGTCAGCAGCGCTGAGCCCATCGATACTTTGTCACCGACGCTGACGACGAGATCGACGACGGTACCCGCGAGCGGCGATGGAATGTCCATCGTCGCTTTCTCGCTTTCCAGCGTGACCAGCGGCGTTTCCGCTGCCACCACGTCACCCGGGCGGACCAGGATATCGATGACGTCGACACTGTCGAAATCGCCGATGTCCGGCACCGTGACGAGCTGTTCGCCGGCGCCGTTGCCGGCGGTGCCGGCCTCGTCGCGTGCCACCGCCGGCTGCCCGGCTTTCGGCCGCCCGGTCTCCGGCTGTGCGGTCTCCGGCTGTGCGGCGGCTGGTGCCGCATCGAGCACGAGCAGCAGGGCACCCTCGGAGACGCGGTCCCCGACCGCAACCCGGATCTCGCGTACCGTGCCGGCGGCCGGCGACGGAATGTCCATGACCGCCTTGTCACTCTCGAGGGTGACCAGCGGTGTCTCGATCCCGATCCGGTCGCCGGGCTTGACCAGTATCTCGATGACCTCGACGTCCTTGAAGTCACCGATGTCGGGCAGCAGGACGTTGCGGGCGGACGTGTCTTGCGCGCTCATACGGTGACCGGATTGGGCTTTTCGGCGTCTATGCCGTAGCGCGCGATGGCCTCGCTCACCCGCTCGGCGCCGATTTCGCCTTCGTCGGCGAGCGCTTTCAGCGCGGCCAGTGCCACGTAGCGACGGTCGACCTCGAAGAACCGTCGCAGCTGCTCGCGCGTGTCGCTGCGACCGAATCCGTCGGTGCCGAGCACCACGTAGCGTGCAGGCACGAATTCGCGGATCTGGTCGGCGAAGATC
Organism: Gammaproteobacteria bacterium; assembly: GCA_020850735.1. GTDB lineage: Bacteria > Pseudomonadota > Gammaproteobacteria > JADZEE01 > JADZEE01 > JADZEE01. The sequence goes on from JADZEE010000007.1 coordinate 9,207, forward strand.
TTCATGTAATCGGTGGCCGCGAGCACCGGTCCGGGGCGATCGCCCAGGCATTGCTCGACGTAGGAGCGCCGGCGCTCGGCCTGCGGATGCAGCAGGTTCCAGCGGCCCGCGTCGAGCCCGTCGCGGCGCAGCTCGTTGAAGCTCGTGGCGCTCCACACGTCGGCGCCGACGCCGAAGTCCCGCTCCAGCAGCTCCGCGCCTGCGAGCACTTCGCGCAGGATCGTGCCGGATCCGAGCAATTGCACCCGCGGTCCGGCAATCGCCGTCTCGCGCAGCAGGTACATTCCCCTGAGGATGCCCTCGCGGAACTCCTCGCGGTAGGCCGGGTGCCGGTAGTTCTCGTTCATCACGGTGATGTAGTAATAAACCCCGTCCTGCTCGGCGTGCATGCGGCGCAGACCGTCCTGGACGATGACGGCGAGTTCGTAGGCGTAGCTCGGATCGTAGGCGACACAGTTGGGGATCACCGAGGCGAGGACGTGGCTGTGGCCGTCCTGATGCTGCAGCCCTTCGCCGGCGAGCGTCGTGCGCCCGGCGGTGCCGCCGATCAGAAAGCCGCGCGTGCGCATGTCGCCCGCGGCCCAGGCGAAGTCGCCGACCCGCTGGAAACCGAACATCGAGTAGTACAGGTAGAAAGGGATCATCTGCAGGCCGTGGTTGCGGTAGGACGTCGCTGCTGCCATCCAGGAGCAGAACGCACCGGCCTCGTTGATGCCCTCTTCCAGGATCTGTCCCTGTTTGTCTTCCCGGTAATACATCACCTGATCGTGATCCACCGGTTCGTACAGCTGGCCGACGCTCGAGTAGATGCCGAGCTGGCGGAACATGCCCTCCATGCCGAAGGTGCGGGCCTCGTCCGGCACGATCGGCACGACGTAGCGTCCGACGTGCTCGTCCTTGATCAAGGTGTTGATCATGCGCACCAGCGCCATGGTGGTGGAGTACTCGCGCTCGCCCGAACCCTTGAGCTGGGCCTCGAAAGCGGACAGTTGCGGAATCTGCAGCGGGGGCTGAAGCCGGCGCTGTGAAAGCAGGAACCCGCCGAGCGCTTCGCGCCGCTCGCGCAGGTAGATCATCTCCGGGCTGTCGTCGGGCGGTTTGTAGAACGGTGCTTCGGCAATCCGGTCGTCGGCAATGGGGATATCGAAGCGATCACGAAATGCCTTGAGCGCCGCCTCGTCCATCTTCTTCTGCTGATGGGTGATGTTCTGGCCTTCGCCCGCCTCGCCCATGCCGTAGCCCTTGACGGTCTTGGCGAGGATCACGGTCGGCCGGCCCTGGTGCTTCACCGCGGCCGCGTAGGCCGCGTAGACCTTGTGCGGATCGTGGCCGCCGCGGTTCAGCCGCCAGATGTCCTCGTCGGACAGGTGCGAGACCATGGCCTTGAGCTCGGGGTAGCGGCCGAAGAAATGTTCGCGGGTGTAGGCGCCGCCCAGCGCCTTGTAGGCCTGGTATTCGCCATCGACGCATTCCTCCATGCGCTGGCGCAGCAGGCCCGACGTATCGCGCGCGAGCAGCGGATCCCAGTATGAACCCCAAATCACCTTGATGACGTTCCAGCCGGCGCCGCGAAAGCTCTCCTCGAGTTCCTGGATGATCTTGCTGTTGCCGCGCACCGGCCCGTCCAGACGCTGCAGATTGCAATTGATGACGAAAATGAGGTTGTCCAGCCGCTGGTGCCCGGCCAGCGAGATGGCACCCATGGATTCGGGTTCGTCCATCTCGCCGTCACCCATGAACGCCCACACCTTGCGGCTGCCGGCGTCGAGCAGACCGCGGTCGTGCAGGTAGCGCATGAACCGCGCCTGATGGATCGCCATCATCGGGCCGAGTCCCATCGATACGGTCGGAAACTGCCAGAAATTCGGCATGAGCCAGGGGTGCGGGTAAGACGACAGTCCCCTGCCGTCCACCTCCTGGCGGAAGTTCTCGAGATCCGACTCGCTCAGCTGGCCGTAAAGAAAGGCGCGCGCGTAGATGCCGGGTGCCGAATGTCCCTGAAAGAACACCAGGTCCCCGCCATGCTGTTCGGAGGGTGCGTGGAAGAAGTGGTTGAAGGCGACTTCGTACAGAGTTGCCGAGGAGGCGAAGCTCGCGATGTGACCGCCCAGGCCGGGATGTTTCCGATTCGCGCGCAGCACCATGGCGACCGCGTTCCAGCGGATGATGGAGCGCAGCCGCCACTCGATGGCCGGATCCCCGGGCGTGTACTCCTCGAGCTCGGGCGCGATGGTGTTGATGTAGGCCGTGCGCGCCGCGAACGGTACGTTGACGCCGGCCCGGCGTGCCTGATCGAGCAGCTTCTCGAGCAGGTAATGGGCGCGTTGCGGCCCCTCGTGCTCGAGCACCGCCGCGAGCGCCTCGAGCCATTCCTGCGTTTCCTGCGGATCGGTGTCGGTGACGGTGTTGACACTGCCTGCAGGCGCTGGTGTCTGCATGAGGTTTTCCGAAAGCGGGTGCGGAGCGCGATTATAGCGCGGGCAACGATAGCACGGGGCGCCGCATGAGTGTATCCACTTTTATTTTCCCGCCGCTAAATCATTGGCTTGCCGTTGCAAGGCCGGGTCCTTGCGGGAGCCGTGGTCGCGGTCTGCTCAACCGGCGCGCGGGCCGGCTGCGATAACCGGGCACCGCCGCGCCAGTGCGCCATCACCGCCCGGCCTTCATCGCCACTGGCCGCCGCGCGCGCCCATAGCCGGCGCAGCAGCAAACACAGACCACGCTGTTCGGTGCGCCGGTACGGCGAGTCGGCCGGCAGGCGTTGGAGCAGGCGCCGGTGTGCGCGGCCGAGATTGTGATAAGGCAGAGCGGGGAACAGGTGATGCAGCGCGTGGTAGGCGAGACCGACCGGGCACAGCAGCTCGACCAGCCATGGCCAGCCGGCGAAATTGACCGAGTCGAGCATCTGCTGCAGATGGTCGACCGGCCGGCCCGGGACGCGGTAATGGTGCGCGATCAGCGTCCGGATCCAGTTCAGGCCGACGGCGAATACCACCAGCGCGTAGACCTGCAGCAGGGTCATCACCCCGACCGCGCCGCCCAGGAGCGCTGCGGTGACGGCGAGCAGCCAGGCGCAGCAGGCGGCTTCCAGCCATGCGAACCCGTGCTGGCGGCGGACGACCTCGGGGCTGCGCCGATACTGCGGGTTGATGACCAGGCAAGTGGCCCGTTCCAGCACCCAGGCGCGCAGGCCCGGATGCAGCCAGGACGCAGGCGCGAGCAGCAGGAAACGCGCCACCGCGAGCACCGGCAACAGGGGCAACAGGGCGGCAAAGCGCAGGATCTCGCTGGCTGGTGCGACGCCGAACGGCAGGTACTCGCCGTCGGCGGGCGTTCCGTAGCGGTGGCTGTTGTGGTGGTCGATGTGGCTCATGTACATCGGCGAAGGCGTCAGCAGCGGGATGCCGTACAGCAGGTTCCACGCGAGCTGGAATCCCGGCACGCGTTCGCGGCCGAGGTGCACCAGCTCGTGCATGAAGGCGCCGACGCGGTACAGGGCGACTCCGGCGACCAGGAACGCGGGCAGCCGCCAGGTCCCGGGCACGGCGCTGTTGAGGTACAGCGCTGTCGCGCCGTAGGCCAGGATCGCGCTCGCCAGCAGGTCCATCCAGTAGACCCGCGCCGCCGGCTCGAAGAGATCGTGGATGACGCCTTTCGCTGCGCGCAGGTCGAAATCGCCACGCGGGCCCGCGGTGCTCATCCGCGCGCCTGTGGCGGGCATCGGCGCTCGGGAGCACCCCCGTGTGGCGGCGCACAGCGCCCGTGCGGTGTAGCGCTGATCACCGGAACGCACCCATGCGGTACAAGCGCCAGGCGGTCGCCCAGATGTGCAGCAAGGGGTGTCGCCGCATCGCGTCCGTTGCCTCCACGCGCACGCCCGAGTGCCGCTCGATTTTCCACAGCACGTAATCCACGCCGCCCTCGAAGGTGAACACGGCCTTGACCAGGCGCAACAGGTTCAACAGCTTGCCGTGTACGCGCCGCAATGGCCAGGTGAGCCGCGCGCGCCGGCGGGTGCGCCGGTCGGGTGGCGGCAGGGCGGCGGCGGTGGTGAAGTGGCGGTAGCGTTCGGGCGCGGCATCGACGATGCGTGCGGCGGCCAGCGCCGGATCCTCGGGACGCAGCTCCGTGGCGTAACTCGCGGCGAGTCCCGTGCGCCACAGCAGCAGCGCATCGGCCGGCGCCGGCACGATGGCCTGTGCCCGTGTGAGGAAGGTGAGCACGGCGGTGGTGAGGGCGTCGACCACCGCCACGCGCGCGGCGGTGTCGCGCAGGTATACGGCGGCGCAGGGCTGCGCAAACCGGGCCCACAACGAGGCCTGAAAGCAGCGCGGGGACACGTGGCGGACAAAATCACGCGCCGAGATCACGGCGTACTTCAACCGCAGCGGCGCCACCGGCGCCGACAGCTGCAGGTAGAAGACGTTCGGCGGCAGCAAGGCGTTGGCGAGCGCCGGAGTGAGGCGCCGGTAAGCCTGGTGGTAATCGTCGACCAGGACGTACAGGTCGAGCAGACCGTCGATGTCGGCGCGACCCCGAAAGCACGCGCCGTAGTAAAGGATGGCCAGCACGCTCTCGCCGAGGCGTGCGCGCACCGCCGCCGCCGCCCGGACGGCGCGATCTCCGCAGGGGGCATCGATCTCGGCCGCAATGAGCGCGGCCAGCGCGGTTCGTGACGCGCATTCGTCGGGGGGGCTAGGGTTCTGCACGGCGCTGCGGGTCACGTTCGACGGGGCGTTGCTGGAACCTGCGGGTGGCGCGCGGCCGGCCCGATCACGCCCGCGGCGCGGCGGCCCGACGAGCGCCGCGGGCCCGGTCGCGCAGTATAGGGGGCGACGCCTGCCGCCGCCAGCCGCGTCCGGCTGCCCGCGTACACGAGACCTATGGGAAAATCCTTGAATCCGATACACTTGCACACTTATGAGGCGTCGGCAGCCGTTACCGGTGCGGGTACCCGGTAGCAACGTTGGGGAGACGAAGAGAGCGCGGGAAGGGCATGGCGCACTCCGGCAGACTCGATATGCTGGGCGGTGATGTGTCCATGGCGTCAGGCGTTTTCAAAAGAACAAGTACCTGGCGTGTTGTGGGAGAACTCCCGCCGTGTGTCCAGACGTTTTGCTGCCGGTGCCCGGGGGGAACACTAGCATCACCGCAACGGGCCGAGCCGTGTCTGCCCGGCTCGAGTCGTTATTGTTGATCGCGATCGGGTTGGCCCCGGCGCGTTTGGAGTAGATATGAACGCATTTTCCGCGGTTGCGGATACGGGCGGCTGGACGCGTGATCCGGTACGGGGGGAAGAAATGCACAAGGCATTTTTGCGGAGTCAGGGGAAACGCATTCATGCATAAGCGTCCTACGCCGACCCAACACCAGTTGAAGCGCAGGCTGGCGGATTTTTCCAGCCTTGCCGAAGCGCTCGACTACGCAGCCGACGGTGAGACGGGCTGCAACTACTACAGCGGTACAGGACAACTCGTCGCCGTGCTCGCGTACGCGGAGCTGCGCGATCAGGCGCTGGCGCTCGCGCGACGCCTGCACGGCCTGGGTTTGCAACGCGGCGCGCGGGTGGCGCTGGTGGCCGATACGAACCCGAGCTTCCAGCGTTTCTTCTTCGCCTGCCAGTACGCCGGGCTCGTACCGGTGCCCGTGGCGCCACCGCTGCACCTCGGTGGCCGCACCGCCTACGTGGAACACCTGCACCGGCTGCTGGCGAACTGCCGCGCGACCGTCGGCATCGCACCGACGGAATTCGGTGCGCTGATGGCCGAGGCCGCCGAAGGGCTGCACCTGCAGTTTGTCGGCAGCCCGGAGGCGTTTTCACACTTCCCCGACGCGCACTGCCACCTTCGCCCTTCGTCTGCGGACGAGCTGGCGCACTTGCAGTACACCTCCGGCAGCACCAGGTTCCCCCGCGGCGTCATGATCAGCCAGCGCGCCGTGCTCGCCAATCTCGCCGGTACGTTCGGTCACATCCGGATCCGCGAAGACGATCGCTGCATGTCGTGGTTGCCCTACTACCACGACATGGGGCTGGTCGGACTGGTTCTCGGGCCGATCGCCGCGCAGTTGTCGGTGGACTACCTCGGCACTCGCGAGTTCGCGATGCGCCCGCGCCAGTGGCTGGTGCGGATGGCAGACAGCCGCGCGACCATCTCCTTCAGTCCGCCATTCGGGTACGAGCTGTGCGTGCGGCGACTGCGTGAGAGCGACGTCAGCACGCTGGACCTCAGTGCCTGGCGCATTGCCGGTATCGGCGCCGAGAAGATCCGCCCGGAGCCGATGACCCGGTTCGCGGAGATTCTGGCGCCCTGCGGGTTCACGGCGCGCGCGTTTCTGCCCTGCTACGGACTGGCGGAGTCGTCACTGGCCGTGAGCTGTGTCGACCCGGGTGACGGGCTGCAGGCCGAGCTCGTCGACGGTGAGCATCTGGCGCAGACCCAGCAAGCGCTGCCGCTGACGGATGGGGGGGACACCCGTGCCAACGTATTCGTCAATTGCGGTCGGCCACTCGATGGCCACGAAGTCGTCGCTCGCGGGTCTGACGCGAGCGTGCTCCCCGATCGCCAGTGCGGCACCCTCTATGTGCGTGGTCCGAGCGTCATGTCCGGGTACTTCGGCGTTGATGCGAACGAAAGCCACGTGCTGTCCGCGGACGGCTGGCTTGACACCGGCGACATCGGCTATCGGGTTGACGGCCACGTTTTCATCACCGGGCGCAAGAAGGATCTCATCGTCATCAACGGTCGTAATATCTGGCCGCAGGATCTGGAATACCTGGCCGAGCAGGAGCCCGAAGTGCGTTCCGGCGAAGCCTCTGCGTTCTCCGTCAGCGGACCGGACGGCTCGGAACGCGCAGTGCTCGTGATCCAGTGTCGGGAATCCGACCCCGCGCGGCGCCAGCACCTGACCCACCGCCTCGACCACGCGATCCGTACTGAGCTCGGCATCGAGTGCGTGATCGAGCTGGTCCCGCCGCACACCCTGGTGCGCACGTCGTCCGGCAAGCTGTCGCGGTCGCGTACGCGGCAGGATTTTCTCGAGCGGACCGACTGGGGACAGCACGTCCAGCCTCAGCGCGCGGCGGGCTGAACACGACCAGCGCCGGGTCGACGCTGCCACTTTCCCGCGACGCGGTCCGGATGGACCGTTCCGTTGCCCTGACGGGCGCCACCGGATTCATCGGCAGTACGCTGCTGCGCCGCCTGCACGCCGACGGCTGGCGGGTGCGGGCACTGGTGCGCGCGCGGCGCCAGCCGCGTTCGTTGCCGCCGGCTGCGCAATGGATCACCGGGTCGCTCGAGGACCCCGCCGCGCTCGCGCGGTTGGTGTCGGGCGTCGACGCCGTGATACATTGCGCCGGCGCCGTCCGGGGCGCATCGTCGGCGCAGTTCGAGCGCGTGAACGCGGCGGGTGTCGCAGCCCTCGTGCGCGTGGCCGCGGCACAGGAACGCGTGCCCCGATTTCTGCTGCTGTCGTCCCTGGCGGCCCGTGAGCCGACGCTCTCACCCTATGCCGCCAGCAAGCGGCACGGCGAGCAGGCGCTCGACAGGCATGGGGAGACGACGCACTGGACCGTGTTGCGTCCGCCCGCGGTGTACGGCCCGGGCGACCGGGAGTTGCTGCCGCTGTTGCGGTGGATGGCGCGCGGCTGGGCAGTGATGGTCGGCGATCGCAGCGCGCGCTTTTCGTTGCTGTACGTGGAGGACCTGGCGGCCGCGATTGTGCACTGGCTCGAGCAGCCGCCGCCTGCGGGGACCGTGCTCGAGCTCGACGACGGCCGCGCCGGCGGGTACTGCTGGGCGGACGTGGTGGCGGTCGCAGCGCGCTTGCGCGGGCGGCGGGTCAGGCAGTTCACGGTGCCGGCAGCGGCTCTGGACCTGATTGCCGCGGCGAATCTGCGCGCGGCCAGGCTGCTCGGCTACGCGCCCATGCTCACGCCGTGGAAGCTGGGCGAGCTGCGCCACGCCGACTGGGTATGCAAGGACGACGCGGCCAGGCGCGCGTTCGCGTGGCGCCCGCGGGTGAGCCTGGCCGATGGTATCGAACTTACGCTGCGCTCGTTTCGGGGATGAGCCCCGACCCGCGCCGTTCGGTCAGAACTGACATGCACAGCTACGACGAAGTCCTGCACCGACTGTACGAAATCCTGGCGCCGCACGCGGATCCGGGGATCGTGCTCGTGGAAAACACCGACCTGGTCGTCGACCTGGGGCTGGACTCGCCCCGGGTCCTGGATCTCGTGCTGGAGCTGGAAGAGCATTTCGACGTCTCCGTGCCCATGAACGTGCTCCCGGACGTGCAGACGATCGGCGACCTCGCCAGGCAGATCCAGCAACTGATCGACGCTACGCCGTGAGCCTGCTCAGCAAGTTCGAGACATACGACGCGCGTCGCCGCGAGCTCAATCGTATCGGGATCAACCCGTTCGGGGTCGTGCAGGAACGCGTACTGTCCGCGACCGAAGCCGTCATCAACGGGCGCGAGACGATACTCGCGGGCACGAACAACTATCTCGGTCTGACCTTCGACCCGGACTGCATTTCCGCGGCGAAGATCGCACTCGACGAGCAGGGCACGGGCACCACCGGTTCGCGCATGGCCAACGGCACCTTCGCCGAGCACCTTGCGCTCGAACGGGATCTCGCTGAATTCTTCGGTCGGCGGGCGGCGATCGTGTTCTCCACGGGATTCCTCGCCAATCTCGGCATTCTCTCGACTCTGACCGGTCGCGGGGACGTCATCGTGCTCGACGCCGACTGTCATGCCAGCATCTACGACGGCTGCCAGCTCGGCGGCGCGGAGGTCATCCGCTTCCGGCACAACGATGCCGGTGACCTGGCCAAACGACTGCGGCGGCTCGGTGAGCGTGCCGCCGACACGCTCGTGGTCGTCGAAGGCATCTACAGCATGCTCGGCGACAGCGCCCCACTGGCGGACATCGTGGCGGTCAAGCGTGAATTCGGCGCGCTGCTGCTGGTCGACGAGGCGCACTCGATGGGTGTGCTCAGTGCGCGCGGCCTGGCCGAGGCGGCCGGCGTCGAAGCCGGAGTCGACTTCATCACCGGCACGTTCAGCAAGAGTCTCGGCGCGACCGGCGGTTTCTGTGTCAGCGACCTGCCCGAGCTCGATTCCATTCGCGTCGCCAGCCGCGCCTATGTGTTCACCGCGTCGCTGTGTCCCTCGGTGGTCGCCTCCACGCGCGCGGCGCTCGAGTGCGTGCGCAAGCGCCCGCATTTGCGCGCACAGTTGTGGCGCAACGCGCGTGACCTGTATGCCCGCCTGCAGGGCCTGGGTTTCACGCTCGGGCCCGAGCCGAGCCCGGTGATAGCAGTCCTCCAGGCGCAGCCCGAAGGGGCGCTGGCCTTCTGGGCAGGACTGCTGGAACGCGGCGTCTACGTCAACCTGGTCCTGCCGCCGGCGACGCCCGCAGGCATGTCCCTGCTTCGCTGCAGCGTCAGCGCCGCGCACAGCGAAAATCAGATCGCGGCGATCGCGGCCGCTTTCGGCGCCGTACGCGCAGATCTGGAGACGACCTCCGCCGCCTGAGCGGGACGGATCGGCGCCGGTGGCGCTACAGGACGCGGCGCAGCGCCGCCGCGCCGCGGGACGGGGCGGGATCCGCGAACAGTGCACGGGCGCGCTCGAGGTCGCGCGGAAAATCCACCTCACCCCAGCGCAGGCCGTGCACTGATTCGACCCGCACGAGACCGCGCTCCGCCAGTACCCCGACGGCCTTCAGATACCACCAGCCGAGGCTGTTCGGCGTGCGCATGATCTGGTTGACTACCGTCGCGAACTCGCGCGCACCGTCGGCGCTGAATCTGAGCATGCCGATCGATTCCCCGTGCACGCTGTCGGGTGCGAGCGTCTTGCCGACTTCCAGCAGGCGCGTGCCGTCGACACGGACTTTCATGTCGTCGGCGTCGTAGCCATTCTTGATGTCGATGGCCATATTCACCGGTGCGAGGGGCGCTGCCAGCAGGTGCGCGCAAACGGCCGGGTCGAACAGCGTGTCGCCGTTGACGAGCACGAAGTCCGTATCCATCTCCCCCCGAACCATCCAGCAGCTCGCGAGATTATCGGCGACGTTGAAAAACGGGTTGTAGGCGCAGCGTACCGCCAGGCCAGGGCGGTCGAGCCCGGCCATGCAGTGCTCGACGGCGCCGGCGCAGAATCCGGTGACGACCACGATCTCGCGAACTCCGACCTGGTACAGGGCGTGAACCTGTTTCTCCAGCAGCGTCTCATCATCGATGGGAAGCAGGCATTTGGGCGTGTTCTCGGTGAGCGGCAGCAGTCGCGAACCCTGTCCCGCGCTGAGAATGATGGCTTTCATGTACTGTTTCCCGTGGTTTCGCAATGTCGCTTCAGGTCGACCGGTTCCAGTCGACGATTTCCAGACCGTGCTCGACGGCATAGGCACGCAGGCGCCGCGTCGGGTTCACCGCTATGCCCGTATGCGCCCACTCGAGCAAGGGAATGTCGCTGTGGTGATCGGTGTAGGCGACCACCCGGCAACGCGCGCGCAGGCCCGGCAGCCGTTGCTCGAGGGCGGCGACCTTGTGCTCGCCGCGGCAGTTCGCGCCCGCGATCCGCCCGTCGAGGCGGTCGCCGTCCCAGATCACCGTGGTGCCCACGACGCTGTCAAAACCCAGCCGCCGGCCGAGCGGTTCCGCGTAGAATTCGAAGCTCGCCGTCGCCAGGACGAGATGATCGCCTCGGCTGCGATGGCGGTCAATCGCCCGGGCGGCTCCCGGGCGCAGCCCGCTGCGGATACAGTGCTCGACGAAGGTGCCGACGTGGACGTCGACCTGCGCCCGCGTCGCCCGCGCGAGTACTGCCGCGAGCATCCGCTCCTTGAGCCGTGCACGGCTCGAACGGCCGAGCAGGCAGGCCAGTATCGTCGCCGCGAGGCCGGGGATCCGCAGCCGTCCACCCGGCATGCGTCCCGCCGCATGCAGCAGAAACGGTGTGTATGTCCCGTGGCGGGTGATCGTGTTGTCGAGGTCGAACACCGCGGCCCCCGGCAGCGGGCCGGCAGCGCCCGGCGCTGCCGGTTTCAGCTCGCGCTCATCCACGAGCGCACCGTACCACCGCGCAGACGGTACCCGAGCGCCTGTGTGAAGCGGACCAGGTGAAACACGAGCGACAGCACCGTCCAGATCGCCATTGCCAGGAAGCCGACGTCCGCACGACCGCAGATGGCCCCGAGCGTCAGCAGCGCCAGGTTCGGGTTGCGGCGGGCCGTGATGGTGCGGAACCACGAGTCTATCCGTCCCCACACGTGCATCTGGATGTCGAAGGCGTAGACGAACGCGCCCTCCAGGATCCGGCCGAGCACATAGCCGCCGATCACGATCGCAAACGCGGGTTGCAGGTAGGGGAGCATGTGGTCGGGAGCGCTCGCGAGCATGCCGTGATACCAGGCCCACCACCAGAACGGCGGATGCAGCAGATCGATGCCGTGATCGTACAGGTTCCCCCAGCGCGAGGAGGTGAGCGTGACCCGGGCGAGCTTGCCGTCGACCGTGTCGAGAAACGTCATTGCCCACGCGACGGGTATGCCGAGCAGCCAGTTGCCGCGGGCGAACAGCCAGGTGGCGACGACGACCAGCACCAGGCTCGCGGTGGTCACCGTATTGGGACGGATCCCGCGGGCCGCGGCCCAGCGTGTCACCCACCGTGCCGGTACCGGCCAGCACCACTTGGTGACGAAATCCGTGGCGCCCTTGTATACCGCGGCGAACGTTCTCTTTTCGACTTCTGCGGGCGCCGTCCGCGGGAGCGAAAGGACCAGCGGCGCAGCGCGCTTGCGCAACGCGTCATCGTAGCTCGAACCGAGCGTCTGCGCCGTCAGCAGGCGCACCCCCGCAGGCACCGGCGCATCCGCCGCCAGGGTGCCTGCCTCGAGCAGGCGCGTGACAGCCTCGACATCCGCGGCGCGGGCATGTGCCGCCACCAACGTGTGCTCGCCGGATCCCGGGCCCGGGATCCCGAGAATGACGTCCGGGGTGCGCACCAGCGCACGGGCCAACTCCTCGGCAATGACACAGTCTTCGCGGACGATGAGCGCCGCACCTGTGTTACCCGCCACCGGATCTGCCGCCCCGGCGCGGGCGAAGGCGCGACGATGACGCTCCGCAGGCGTCAGGCCCCAGAGCAGAGCCTGGTAGGGGGCCACCAGCACGAGCGCGGGGCCGCTTTCCCGGGGCGCGGCGATCGTCGAGGTCGGTAGCGTCGAATGCGACATGTGATCCCCGGGTTCGTCACCGGCCGGGTTCCGCGTTGGAAAAAAGGCGCTCATTGCACACCAATGCGGGCCTCGCTGCCAAGTCGGGACGCGCCGTCCGCAGGCCGGAGCGCGGGCGCCGTTCTTCTTAGGGCCGGGATGAACGGGTAAACTCCCACCGGCCCGCGACGCATCCCGTCGTTGCGCGCAATGCGTAGGGGCGGGACGCACCCATTGATCATCGAGCGCTACATCGCCGCCGAAGTCCTCAGACCGCTGATGGCGAGCGCGACCTTCCTGCTGGTGATTTTCGTCGGCTACAGCTCGGCGCAGTTTCTCACCGATGCAGTGAACGGGCTGCTGCCCGTCGATGTCCTGTATTCGCTCATCCTGCTCAAAGCGGCCGTCGCGCTGGAGGTGCTGCTGCCGATTGCGCTGTATGTGTCGGTCGTGCTCGGACTCGGCAGGCTGTACGGTGACTCCGAAATCACGGCGATGCTTGCCTGCGGGATCGGTCTCGGCCGGGTCGTGCGCGTCGTGTTCGTGGTATCGCTGGCGCTGGCACTGGCGGTCGCCGGGCTGTCGCTCTACGGTCGGCCGCGAGCTTATGAGGAAAGTTACTGGATCCGCGCCCGGGCCGATGCCCAGATGGTCCTGGACCGGCTCGAAGGCGGTCGCTTTTTCATCGGCACGCACAGCGGACGGGCGATTTTCGTCGGCCATGTCGGGGTCGGCGGGATCCTCCACGACGTCTTCCTGCGCGACGAGATCAGGAACGTCGTGCACCTGGTCCGGGCGCGACGCGGTCACCAGCAGGTCGATCCCGGCAGCGGGCGGCGCCGACTGGTGCTCGAGGACGTGCGCCTGTACGCGCTCAATCGGGACAACACGCACGACATCATCGGTCGTTTCGGTCAGTTCGCAATCGTCCTCGACACGCCGGGACGCGTGTCCGTGGGATATCGCCGCAAGGCGGCACCAACCCTGGAGCTGGTCGGGTCACGGCAGCCGGAGGATCTGGCCGAGCTGCAATGGCGGATTTCAACGCCCGTGTCCACTGTGTTGCTCGGTCTGCTGGGCGTGGTGGTCGGACGCTCGGGACGGGGTCGCGGCCGTAGCCGCTACGGCAAGATGATTGCGGCGACCCTCGTCTATGCCGCCTACTACAACGTGAGCGCCCTGGCCAGGACGTGGGTCGACAAGGGCGTCGTGCCCGTCGTACCCGGAATCTGGTGGGTACAGGTGCTGTTCGCCGTGCTGCTGGTTTTCCTGTTCGCGCTGCCGCGCCTGCGGTTCCGCCGCCGCCGCGTCGTGGCGCTGTCGCCACGCTGAGGCGGGTTCGCACGTGCGCATCTTCGGGCGATACATCCACGACCACCTCGCGCGCGGCTTCGTGCTGGTACTGCTGTTGCTGCTCACGTTGTTCAGTTTCATCGATTTCGTCGACGAACTGGAGGAAACCGGCCGCGGCCGCTACGGTGCGCTCGATGCTGTGAACTTCGTCGTGCTCATGACACCGGCCCGCGTGCTGGGCCTGGTGCCCGTCACCGCGCTGCTCGGTACCTTGTTCGGCCTCGGTGTGCTGCAGCGGTCGAACGAGCTCACCGCCATGCGTGCCGCCGGCGTCTCGCCACTGACGATCCTCGCGGCCGTCGTCCGGGCCGGCGCGGTCCTGCTCGTGGTGGTCGCGGTCCTCGCCGAGTTCGTGGCGCCCCGCCTCGCCCAGCGTGCCTGGGAGCAGCGCGCGCGCGCACTTTCCGGTGACGTCATCGCCTACACGGAGGAGGGCGGCAGCTTCTGGTTCCGTGACGGCGCACGCTTCATCAAGGTCGGCGAGATGCGCTTCGGGCGCGACCCGATCGACGTCGAGATCTACGATTTCGACGCCGCGGGCAGGCTGCATGCATACATCCAGGCGCAAGAAGCCGAAAAGCTGGCGCCGGGTCGCTGGCTGCTCAGGCAGGTGCGTGAGAAGCGTTACGGCGAAGCGGCCGTGGAGCTGTTGCGTCTGCCGACGCTGGTGTGGACCGGCTTTCTCAGTCCCGAGCAGGGCGCCGTGACCGAGCTCGACGTCGACAGCCTGGCGCCGTCGACCCTGTACCTGTACGCGGCGGATCTGCGCCGGCGCGGGCAGAACGCGGAACGCTACGAAGTCGCACTGTGGCGCAAGCTGTCGCTGCCCGTTGCGACCATGGCGATGCTGCTGGTCGCGGTGGCATTCATGTTCGGCGCGTTCGGTCTGACCGGGATGGGTCAGCGGGTGTTTGCCGGCGCGGTCGTCGGCGTCGTGTTCTACCTCGCGGACCAGATCCTGGCGCAGACGGGCCTGCTGGTCGGGCTCAATCCGGCGTGGCCCGCGCTCGTGCCCGCGCTGCTGCTGGGTGCGTCCGGATACTGGCTGCTGCTGCACGCCGCTTCGCGCGGACGCCGGACCGGCCGCCGCCGCGGCTGATGTCCCGCCGTGCTGATTTGGCAGCCGTCGCGCCGTTCGTGCGATCATGGGCGGATGCATCCGGGTCCCGAATTCACGGCACTCGTACTGGCCGGCAGTCGCGGCGCGGGCGATCCGGTCGCCCGTGCCGGGGGCTGCAGTCACAAGGCGCTCGTGACGGTCGCCGGTGTGCCGATGCTCGCGCGCGTCCTGGACGCGCTGGCGGCGAGCTCGAGCATCAGGCGCATCGTGATCTGCGTAGAGGCCGACGCCGCGGTGCTCGCGGACCCGCATATCGCGATGCGGGTCGCCGAAGCGGACTGCTCGCACGTCGACGCGGCGGGGTCGCCGGCGCGCAGCGTGCTCGCGGCCATGGCAGCCATCGACGATGCGCTTCCCCTGCTCGTGGTCACCGGCGACCACCCGCTGCTCAGCAGCGCGATGATCGATCATTTCTGCCGTGCGGCGCGGGCGGCGGACGTCGCCGTCGGGCTCGCCCGGGCCGAACTGGTCCTGGCCGCCTACCCGCGCACGGTGCGCACGCAGCTCAGGTTTGCGGACGGCGCCCGGTGCGGCTGCAACCTGTTTGCCCTGAACACGGCTGCGGCGCGGGCCGCGCCCCGGCTGTGGCAGCGCGTCGAGGCGGCGCGCAAGCGACCGTGGCGCGTAATTGGCGCATTCGGCGCCGCGACGCTGCTGCGCTATGCCTGCGGGACCTTGAGCACCGATGCGGCCATGGCCGCCGCGTCCGCGCGACTGGGTGTGACGGTGCGGGCGGTGGACATGCCGTTCGCGGACGCGGCGGTGGACGTCGACAGCGCCGCGGATCTCGCTCTCGTGCGCCAGCGGCTCGAAACCCGGGAGCATCCCTGACGGTGCAAGCGCGCGGCCCGGTCAAGACCGGCGTGATTACCAACCCCCGCAGCCGCGCCAACCGTCGCGGCTTTGCCGACATAAGCGCGGTGCTCGCGCGCCGCGCCGGTGTCGTCCATCGCGTGCTCGAGGAGTTCGCCGATCTGCCCGGAGTGCTGCGTGAATTCGCGCAGGCGCAGGTGGGGCTGGTGGCGATCAATGGCGGCGATGGCACGGTGCAGGCGACGCTGTCGGAGCTGTTGCGTGAACCGGTCCGCGAACCCCTGCCGTTGCTGGGCGTGCTCGCGGGCGGCACGACGAACGCGATCGCCAACGACGTCGGCGGCCGGGGCCGGCGCGTCGCGGTCCTCGCGCGCTTGATCGAGCAGGGGCGCGGCGGGGTCGATCCGGCGCTGGTC
The DNA here is from genome assembly GCA_020850735.1 of Gammaproteobacteria bacterium. Taxonomy (GTDB): domain Bacteria; phylum Pseudomonadota; class Gammaproteobacteria; order JADZEE01; family JADZEE01; genus JADZEE01. The sequence goes on from JADZEE010000007.1 coordinate 25,138, forward strand.
ACGGCGCGCCACGTCATCGCGCTACGGCGCGCCCCGGGCGAACCCGTTCGCTACGGTATGCTGTTCGGCAGCGCCGGGATCAGCAGGGGCATCGCGCTGCGCCGTGCGCTGATCCCGCAGATCTGGGTGCCGGACGCGCTCGCCAACGCCGCGGTCGTCGCCGGGCTCGCGCTCGGCTGGTCGCTCGGTCTTGCGTTCGCGCGCCGGGTGTTCGAGGGTGAACCCGTCGGCGTCGGTTTCGATGGTGAGCAACCGGTGCGCGGCCATCACGTCATCGTGCTGGTGACGACCCTGCAACGCCTCGTGCTGGGTATGCGCCCGTTTTGGGGCACGGGCCCCGGGGGCTTGCAATACACGAGCATCGCTTACCCGCCGCGGGCCCTGCTCGGCAATCTGCGCCGCCTGCTCTACGGTGACCGGCAACGCCGCCTGCCGGCAGGCTATTTGAGCCGCAACGCCGACGCGATATCGCTGCGACTGAGCTGCCCGTTCGTGCTGGACGGGGAGTTCTACGAGCCCGCGCCGGGGCAGCCGGTAGAGCTTCGCGCCGGGCCGCGGGTTGGCTTCCTGCGATGCTGACAGCTAGCCGCTGCGGGTGGGTGCGCCCTGCGAGGCCGCCGGGCTGATGCGCATGCTGCTCGCATTCGCCCGCTGCTATCCGGCGCACAGCGTCGCCACGCTGGTGGCGCTGCTCGTTGCCGGGCTGATGGAAGGCGTGGGCCTGTCCACTTTGCTGCCCATTCTGTCGGTGGCAATCGGTGGCGAGCCCGGCACGGCAACCGGTGCGACCGCGAAGCTGACGCAGCTGGTGCCGGACGCGCTGGCGTCGCTCGGCGTCACCCCGACCGTCGGGGCGCTGCTCGCGGTCATGGTCGCCGGGATCGTGCTCAAGAGCTTCCTGTTACTGCTGGCCCAGCGCCACGTCGGTTACACCATCGCCCACATCGCGACCGACCTGCGTCTTGCGCTGATTCGTGCGGTGCTGTGCGCGCGCTGGGAATACTATCTGCACCAGCGCATCGGCAGCTTCGCCAATGCCGCCGGCACGGAGGCCATCCGGGCCTCCTACGCCTATTACTACGGGGCCCGGGCGATTGCCTACCTGGTGCAGGCCTGCGTCTACGTCGGCGTGGCATTCGCGGTTTCCTGGCAGGCGAGCGCCATCTCCCTCATCGCCGCAGGGGTCCTGCTGCCGATGTTCAGCCGGCTCGTGCGTTCGACCCGGCGGGCGGGGCTGCGCCAGACCAGGGTGCTCAAGTCACTGCTGGCGCGTCTGACCGACGCGCTGCTGTCAGTCAAACCGCTGAAGTCGATGGCGCGCGAGGATCTCGTCGGCCCGTTGCTCGAGGCCGAAACCCACGAGCTCAACCTGGCGCTGCGCCGGGAGGTCATGAGCAAGGAGGCGATGCGCGCCGTCCAGGAGCCGACGATCACGGCCCTGATCGCGGTCGGTTTGTACGTGGCGCTGGTGCGCTTCGAAGTTTCCCCGGCCGTCGTACTGGCACTGGTGTTCCTGCTCGCCCGCGGCTTGTACCAACTCGCCATCGTCCAACGCATGTACCAGCACATGGTCAACGACGAGAGCGCCTACTGGTCACTTCAGGAGACGATCCAGGGCGCCTGCGCGGCGCGTGAGGTGGCGAACGGCACGCGCGCGCCCACGCTCGAGGAGGGTATCCGTTTCGACGCCGTGAGCTTCAGCTACGCCGACAAGCCTGTCCTCGACCAGGCGACGCTGGCGATCGGGGCCGGTGACTTCGTGGCGCTGGTCGGTCCGTCCGGGGAGGGCAAGACGACCGTCGTCGATCTGGTCACCGGTTTGCTGCGTCCCCAGCAGGGACGCGTGCTCATCGACGGCATTGCGCTGGACGAGATCGATCTGCAGCGCTGGCGGCGGATGATCGGTTACGTCCCGCAGGAGACCGGCCTGCTGCACGACACCGTGCTGAACAACGTCACGCTCGGGGACCCGCAGCTCGACGAGGCAGCGGCCGAGGTCGCATTGCGCGCCGCCGGGGCCTGGGAGTTCGTCGCCGCCATGCCCGCCGGACTGCAAGCGACGGTGGGCGAGCGCGGTACGCGCCTTTCCGGTGGTCAACGCCAGCGCATCGTCATCGCCCGCGCGCTCGTACATCGTCCGCGCCTGCTCATTCTCGACGAGGCGACGAGCGCGCTCGACCATAACAACGAGGTGGCCGTGTACCGGGCATTGCGCGCCCTCGATCCCGCGCCGACCATCCTCGCCATTTCCCACCGGGCGGCGGCCGAAGGAGTCGCCGATCACGTCTACCGTCTGCGCGGCGGGGTTTTCGTCGCGGCCGGCGACGACAGCGCCGGCAGCGCAGCCGAGGCGCGCCAGTGACACCCCGGGCCGATGCCGTCGCGGCAGCAGCGATGCGCAGCAACGACGTTGAAATCCTGCCGGTCGGCACGCGCCGAACACGCCGGGCTTTCCTCGATCTACCCCGGCGACTGTACCGTGACGACCCCATTTGGCGGGGCCCGCTGACGATCGAACGGCGGCTGCATGTCTCGCGCTACAATCCCTACTTCGAGCACGCCCGCTGGCAGGGCTTCCTGGCGATGCGTGGTGGCGAGCCCGTCGGTCGCATCAGCGCCCAGGTCGACGATCTGCATCGCGCCCGCTACGGGCCCGACACCGGCCATTTCGGCATGCTCGAAGCCGTCGACGACGGGGCGGTGTTCGCCGCGCTCCTGGGCGCGGCCGAAGCGTGGCTGCGGGAGCGGGGAACGCGTCGGGTCACGGGCCCGTTCAGCTTTTCCGTGAACCAGGAGTGCGGCCTGCTCGTAGAGGGATTCGACACGCCGCCGGCGGTGATGATGCCGCATGGCCGGCCGTGGTACGGGCCGCGGCTCGAGGCGCTGGGATACAGGCAGGCCAGGGATCTGCTGGCCTACTGGATCAACACCGATTTCGAACCGCCGCCCGTCATGGTCGCGCTGCTCAAGCGTTACCAGAAGCGGATCCGGATCCGCACGATGCAGCGTTCGCGCTTCCGGCAGGAGCTCGAGCTACTGAGTGAGCTGTTCAACGACGCGTGGTCGGAGAACTGGGGTTTCGTGCCGTTCACCGAAGCGGAGTTCGCCGAGCTCGGTCTGCTGTTGCGCCTGGCTGTACCCGATGATCTGATCCAGATCGCCGAGCTCGACGGCGAGCCCGCCGCTTTCGTCGTCGGACTGCCCGATCTCAATGCCGCGGCGCGCGACCTCGACGGCCGGCTGCTGCCGTTCGGCTGGGCACGGCTGTTGTGGCGGCTCAAGCGGGGGCTGGTGCCGACCGGACGGGTTCCGTTGATGGGCGTGCGCAAGCGGCTGCAGAAGAGCACGCTCGGCTCGGCGCTCGCCCTGGGGGTCATCGGCGCAGTCAAGCAGACCCTGTTTCGGCGCGGCATACGCCACGTGGAGTTGTCATGGATCCTGGAGGACAACGCCGGCATGCGCAGCATACTCGAGGCCATCGGCAGCGATCTGTACAAGCGTTACCGGCTCTATTCCCGCGACCTGCGCGGCTGATCCCCCGGTAGGCAGCCGCAGGCGGCCAGCGCGGCGGTGACGGCACGGCGGACCGTCGTACCGAAGCAGCAGAACATCACCGACTCGATGCCCGCCTCACCGGCGAGGAAATCGCCCGTGGTGCGCACCGCGGTGATCGCCGCCGCGTCCGGCGGATAACCGTAGGCACCGCAGCTGATGGCCGGGAAGGCAATGGTCCTTACGCCGTTGGCCACGGCCAGGGCGAGACTGTTGCGGTAGCACGCTGCCAGCAACTCCGGCTCGTGCGCGTGACCGCCGGACCACACCGGGCCCACGGTATGGATGACGTAGCGCGCCGGAAGGCGGTAACCCCGCGTCAGCTTCGCCTCACCAGTCCGGCAGCCATCGAGGGTGCGACACGCGGCGAGCAGCTCGGGCCCGGCAGCGCGGTGAATGGCGCCGTCGACACCGCCGCCACCGAGCAGGCTTGTGTTCGCCGCATTGACGATCGCGTCGACGGCGAGACTCGTGATGTCGCCCTCGACGACGCACATCCTGGCGCACACCGCGGCGGGCAGCGACGGGACCCCTGGCGCTCGCAGGTCGCTGCCGGTGGTCATCGTCACGGCCGCACACCGGCACCGGGCGAGCGCTGGGCAGCCGCGCCGCTCTGCTAGAGTCGCTTCAGGATCTCCGCGGCGCCCGAGACCTCGAACTTGCCGGGTTCGTCCACCAACAGCGTTTGGATCACGCCGTCGTCCACGATCATGGCGTAACGATGGGAGCGGACGCCGAGCCCGCGCGCCGTCAGATCGAAGGTGAGGCCGAGCGCTTTGGCGAGGTCGGCGCTGCCGTCCGCGAGCATGACCAGCGCGTCGGCGTTATGGGCCTTGCCCCAGGCATCCATCACGAACACGTCGTTGACGGCCACGCAGGCGATCGTGTCGGCGCCCTTGGCTTTGATCTTGTCGGCATTGACCACGAATCCCGGCAGGTGTGCGGCCGAACAGGTCGGCGTGAACGCCCCGGGTACCGCGAACAGCACCACTTTCTTACCGCCGAACAGCTCCTTCGTCGTCACCGCCTGGGGGCCTTCGGGGCCCATCACATATAGGGTTGCATCGGGGATCCGGTCACCTGCTTTTACGGTCATGACGTTCCTCGCTAAGCTTAAGCCGTGGTCAGAGGGTGTGGCCCCTGATCCTATCACCGGCCATACGGCGAGGGCACGAGTATGATCGTTCAGCAGCCAGCGGGCTCCGATCCGGGCGCGCCGCGTTTCGTCATCAAGAACACCGAGCACCAGGCGCTCGCAGCCGGATTCGCGCGAGCGTTCGGAAATCGCCATTTTCGTGCACTCGAACCACGCGAGGAGATGCTCTATCTGGTCGCCCACCATGACCAGGGCTGGCAGAGCGTGGACGACGCCGCACCGATCGATCCGGACACCGGTCTGCCGTACCACCTCGTACGCACACCGACGGATCTCATCCTTGCGACCGGCAGTGCTTCACCGGATTTCAACGAGGCCCACAGCCCGTTTGCGGGCCTTTTGTCGAGCATGCACACCTGCGGCCTGTACAACGGCCGTTACGGGCTGTCCGACAAGGTGCGCGTGGACTGGATCCCGGCGCACTCCCGCGCCGCCGTCGACGCCATGCTGGAAGGGGAGCACGCGCGCCAGGCGCGCCTGCGCGCGGCTCTGCCGACGCAGCCCTGGGCACGTCCCGAGCACGTGCTGCATTGCTACAAGCAGCTGCAGTTTTTCGATACCCTGGCCCTGTATTTCAACTTTGCCCCGCCCGGGGCTCGTGGGACCGCCGTGTTCACGAACGTGCCCCGGGGTGTCGGTCGTGACGTCAGCGTGCGCGTGAGCGAGTTGCCGGACGGCGGTTACGCGTTCGAGCCGTTTCCCTTTGCCCGTGAGCACATCGAGGTTTATTGCGAAGGACGCTACCTGGCACCGGGGGAGGGTGGGCGCTTCGCGTCGGCGCCGGTGGCGCGGCAGATTTTCACGCTGCTCGCGGCGTGAAAGTCCAACCTCATTGCATACCGACCGAGAACATGCCGTCGAGATCGTGCCGCGAGTAGGCCTTGAAAGCGATCAGCGTCTCGGTACGATCGATTCCGTCCAGGTTCTGGATCGTATCCGTGACCAGCCGTGCCAGGTCTTCGTTCTGGTGCACGCGAACGATGGCGACCAGGTCGAAGCCGCCCGCGACCGAGTAGACCTCGGAGATTTCGGCCCGCTCGGCGAGGTGCTCGGCGACGCGGGTGACCTGACCGCGCTGGGTGTTGATCAGTATGACTGCAGTGACCATGGAGGGATCCTCTTGCAAGGGCGGTGCATGTGCGGGCTCAGAACCCGTCGGGACGCCGATACCTGAACGGCTGAAACACCACGGTGGCACCGGTCGCTCGCAGCAGCGCCTCGATCTGCGGCCGCTGGTGTTCCGGACCCAGGTAGACGACCGTCGTCGCGTCCAGCTCGCGCGCGCCGAGCTGCCCGGTCGCCGCGCGGACGACCTGGAGGCACAATTGCGGGACGGGGCCCGTGATGCCGATATAACCACGCTCGGCCTGGGTCGCGCGCAGCAGATCGCGCAGCTCGCTCGCCATGGCCGCTGTGGCGAGCTGCGGCTCGACGGTAAAGAAGTAGTAATCCGTGACCGCCCGCGGGACGTGCTGCGCCGCCAGGTCGATAGCCTCGTAGACGCGCGGATCGACCGGCACGTCGGGCGCCTGCTGCGCATGGCCCGCCGACGTGACCAGTGCCAGCACGAGTGCCTGGACGAGACGCAGTCGCACGTCAGCGGATCACGTTGTCGACTTGTGTGAGGGCGGCGTCGAATGCGTCCATGGCGATATCGATCTCGGATTCCTCGATCGTATAAGGCGGGCCGATCTTGATGGTATTGGGCACGAAGCCGCCGAGCAGCACGCCGCGGCGCGCACACTCGCGGGCGACGATATTGTTCGGATGACCGGCCAGGTCGCCGGTGAAGTCCGTGTCGCGGTCGCTGGGGATGATGGGACGGCCGTTGCTGTCGACGAGGTCGACAGCGTAAAAGAGCCCCCAGCCGCCGGTGCGTCCCACGCAGGGGTGACGGTCGGCCAGCGCCTCCAGACGATTGCGCAGGTAGGCGCCGCGCGAGCGCACCCGCGCGAGCATGTCAGTCGCCAGCATGCTCTCGATGGCGCCGACGATGGATGCACACACCAGCGGATGGCCGTCCCAGGTGCTGCCGCTCCACCAGCGGGCACGATCGAAGTATTCGGCGATGGGCTTGCTGGCGATGACGACGCCGGCCGGCAGCGCGCAGCCGTTCACTGCTTTGCCGGCCGCCACGAGATCGGGAACGGAATCACCAAACACCTGATAGCCGAACCACTCGCCCAGGCGCCCGAATCCGCACAGCACCTCGTCGTCGATCCACAACAGATCATGGCGGTCGCACAGCGCCCGAATCGCCGGCAGATATTCCGGGTGCGAGGGGATCCCGGCAGCTCCGAGCATGGGTTCGGTGATGATGGCGGCGATCTTGTCCGCGCCGATACGCCCGATGATCGCCTCGGTCTCGACGATGGACGGCAGCGGGCCGGCGGACACGTAGCGCTGGTGCTCCGGCGGCGGAATGGCGGCGAATCCGCTGCGCGGGAAGTCCGGACTGTCGATCGCGTGGGCGAAATCCGGCGGACTGAGGTTGTTGCGGTAGCCGCGCAGCCACGTGGCACCGACCGTCAGACCGTGGAAGGAGTGCTGCTGCGTGAGCACGACGGGCCGACCGGTGTACAACCGCGCCATCGTCATGCAGCTGTCTACGGCTTCGGTGCCCGACGCGAGTACCCGCACCCGACCGGCCCAGCCGTGTGCGCCGAGCACATCCTCGATGATGAGCTTTGCCGCGCGCGCCCGGTACTCGCTCGCCATGCCGAAGAAGACGTGACCGTAGCGGTCCATCGCCTTGCGGATCTCGGCATACGTGCCGGGGTGGCGGTGTCCGAGGCCGTCAGAGATGAGCTGGCTCTGGAAGTCCAGCAGGCGCGTGCCGTCAGCGAGCCACAGGTAATTACCGTCCTGGCGTTCGACGGCGCAGAACGCGTACTCCGACTGCGCCTGCACGTTGTGCAGGTAATAGGCGCGGTCCCAGCGCTCGATGCTCTGCCAGTCCGTCATGCGTTCACCAGCTCATGGTTTCGAGATGCTCACGCAGCTGCGACATGGTGCGAAAGCGCTGCAGGATCAGTGACCGCTTCAGGCCGCAGCAGATGAATTTGATCGGGGTGGGATGGCGCGCGTAGTGCTTCTTGCCACCGAGCGCGGAGAAGAATATATGGATGAGGTCGCAGACGTCGTCCTGGCGGTTGGCCGCCTTGGATCCGTGCCAGTGGAACATGTCGAGCAATTTCACATCGAAATTCAGCCCGAAGCGGTTGATGATGATGTTTTCGGTATGCAGGTCACCGTGGTACTCGTTCATCAGATGTATCGGCTCCAGGCCCTTGACCAGGGCATAGAGCAGATGCAGCGCCTGGAACGGTGACAGGCGTCGTCCGGGGAAGCACTTGAGGAAGTCCGCCAGCAGCTCACCCTCGACATATTCGGACACCAGTACCATCACCGGGCTGCCCGCGTAGACCATACGCTCCTCGGTGTGGTACTGGATGAGAATGGGGCACTGGCGCAGCTTGTGCAGCTTCTTGGCGTAGAAACGGGCGGCACGGTTGTGCAGATTTCGATGCGGATAAAAAAGCTTGGCAGCCCGCTCGATGCGCGTGCTCCGCTCGGCGATCTTGTAGACTTCGCCCTCCCAGCCGGCGCCGAGCCTGCCGAGCACTTCGAACTTGTGCGCGATGATCGTTCCGGGTTCTAGATCGAATGAGCGGATTTTCGGCATCGCGACGGGCTGTGAATCGATTGACGTGGGCGACGTGCTGTGGGGCTTGGACCTTGACGTTCCATTATAAGGGCTCGCGCGCGGCCGCGGCGGCGCGCCACATGCTGCTACTGCTGGCGACCGGTGCCGGGGCGGGCTATGCGCCACGCGCGCCGGGTACGGCCGGGACGCTGGTGGCCGTCCCGCTGTATCTTGCGCTCGCGGCCCTGCCGCTGCCCGCATATGTGGCCGTGACCGCCTGCCTGTGCGCGCTCGCCGTGCCGATCTGCGGCCACGCGGCCGTCGTGCTCGGCAGCGCCGATCCGGGGGCGGTGGTGCTCGACGAGATCGCCGGTTTTCTCGTCGCCATGTGTGCGGCGCCACCCGGATGGGCCTGGGTCATCGCCGGGTTCTGCGCCTTCCGCTTTTTCGATATTCTCAAACCCTGGCCGATCGCCTGGCTCGATCGGCACGTGCGTGGCGGCCTCGGGATCGTGGCCGACGACCTCATGGCCGGCTTGTATGCGGCAATTTGTTTACAAGTTAGTGTATATATATTATAAAGTTGTACAACTATTCTAGAACGAACCTTAGAATATGGGTTCCATGATCACGCCAAGACCAGCCGCAGTCGGCCTGGTCATGCTCGCTGCCGCGATCGTGCCAGCCCAGCCCGCGCACGCCGACATCTTCAAGTACGTCGACAAGAACGGTCACGTTTATCTCACCGATCGTCCCAATCACCCGGGCTACAAGCTGCTGGTCAAGACCTGGAAGGGCTGGACCGAGTCCAGGGGACGCATCGACTTTCGCCGCGTCGAGCTCAACCGCAAGCGCTTCGGCCCGGCGATCCGGCAGATCGCGCGCGAGTACCAGCTTCCGGACGCCCTGCTGCATGCGGTGATCAAGGCCGAGTCCTACTACGATCCCAACGCCGTCTCGCGCGCCGGAGCGGTCGGTCTGATGCAGCTGATGCCCGGCACGGCACAGCGTTACGGTGTGCGCGATCGGCGCGATCCGCTCGCCAACATGCATGGCGGGAGCCGCTACCTGCGCGATCTGCTCGGCATGTTCAACAACAACGTCGTGCTCGCCCTCGCGGCCTACAATGCCGGCGAGAACGCCGTCATCCAGAACGGCTACAAGATCCCGCCCTACAGCGAGACACGCACCTACGTGAAGAAGGTCCTGCAGTTCTATCGGGAGAATCGCACTCAGGTGATGTGACCGCGTCGCCGCCCCGCTACTCGTCGGTGACGCAGCCTTCCGACGCGCTCTTTACGTTCTTGATGAACTTGAACAGCGTGCCGCGGGTCGCCTTGTATGGGGGCATGATCCACGCGGCTTTGCGGCGTTCGAACTCCTGCGTGCCGATGTCCGCGTCCAGCCGTCGCGACTCGGCATCGATGCGGATCCGATCGCCATCGCAAAGCAGGGCGATCGGACCGCCTTCCTGGGCTTCGGGCGTCACGTGCCCGACGATGAAACCGTGCGAACCGCCGGAGAAGCGGCCATCGGTGATCAGGGCCACGTCGCCGCCGAGTCCGGCACCCATGATCGCCGAGGTCGGAGTCAGCATCTCCGGCATGCCCGGCCCCCCCTTGGGGCCCTCGTAGCGGATGACGATGACGTCCCCCTTGCCGATTTGCCCGCGTTCCAGCGCGGCCAGCATCGCCTCTTCGCCGTCGAACACGCGCGCTGGTCCCTCGAAGCGCAGCCCTTCCTTGCCGGTGATCTTGGCGACCGATCCACCCGGAGCGACGTTGCCGCGCAGGATCTGGATGTGCCCGGACGCCTTGATCGGGCGCGCCAGCGGCCGCACCACGTCCTGCTCGGGACCGAGCGGTGCGACCCCGGCGAGGTTTTCGGCCAGCGTACGGCCCGTCACGGTGATGCAGTCGCCGTCGATGAGCCCGTTCCCGAGCAGGTACTTCAGCAGCGCCGGCGTGCCCCCGACGTCGTGCAGGTCCTCCATGACGTAACGACCACTGGGTTTGAGATCGGCGAGAAAAGGTACGCGATCGCTGACCGCCTGGAAGGCGTCGAGGTCCACGTCGACGCCCGCGGCGCGAGCCATGGCGATGAGGTGCAGCACGGCGTTGGTGGAGCCGCCGAGCACCGTGACCGCCACCATCGCGTTCTCGAACGCCGCCCGCGTCATGATGTCGCGCGGTTTGAGGTCGAGCTCGAGCAGCCGGCGCACGGCCGCCCCCGCGCGCCTGCATTCCTCGAGCTTGCCCGGGTCCACCGCGGGGGTCGAGGAGCTGTAGGGCAGCGACATGCCGAGCGCCTCGATCGCGGCTGCCATCGTGTTGGCGGTGTACATGCCACCGCAGGCCCCCGGTCCCGGACAGGCTTTCTTGAGGATCTGCAGCCGCGTCGCGTCGTCGATCCGTCCGGCGATGAATTCGCCGTAGCTCTGAAAAGCCGAGACGATGTCGATGGCCTGATCGTCGCGGTAACCCGGCTTGATCGTCCCGCCGTAGACCATCAGCGCCGGCCGGTTGATCCGTGCCATGGCCATCAGGCACCCCGGCATGTTCTTGTCACATCCGGGGATGGACACGAGGCCGTCGTACCACTGCGCGCCCATCACGGTTTCGATCGAGTCGGCGATCAGATCCCGCGACTGTAGCGAGTAGCACATGCCCTCGGTGCCCATCGCCATCCCGTCGCTCACGCCGATGGTATTGAAGCGCATGCCGACCATGTCCGACTCCTGCACGCCCTCGCGTACCGCGGCGGCGAGGTCCAGCAGGTGCATGTTGCAGGTGTTGCCGTCGTACCAGACGCTGGCGATCCCGATCTGTGGCTTGGCCAGGTCGGCGTCGGTGAGACCCGTGCCGTAGAGCATGGCCTGCGACGCACCCTGCGACTTGGGCGCAGTGAGGCGGGCGCTGTACCGGTTCAGTGGCTGCGTCATGTTCGCACTCCGTGGAGATCGTGACAGTAGGCCGCGGGCCGTACCGCGCGGGCGGCACAGGATACTACAGGCCATATCGCCCTGCAGGCGGCTGGTCGCCGGTGTAAAATCCGCCTTTCGGACTGCATCCGAGCCAACCCATGCCCGTTCGTCTCCCCAGCATCGTCGACATGCTCGACCGGCTCGTCGCCAGCCCGTCGGTCAGCAGCGTCAATCCGGCTTTCGACCAGAGCAACCGTCCGGTCGTGGATCTGCTCGCCGACTGGCTCGAGGGACTGGGCTTCGCGATCGAGCTCATGCCGGTCCCGCAGCGTCCGGGCAAGTTCAACCTGATCGCGACCCGTGGCGATGGCGCCGCCGGCCTGGTGCTGGCAGGGCACACCGACACGGTGCCCTACGACGCCGGCGCCTGGCGTTCGGATCCGTTCGAGTTGACCGAGCGAGACGGCCGCCTGCACGGCCTCGGTACCTGCGACATGAAGGGTTTCTTTCCGCTCGCTCTCGCCGCCGTGCAGCAGCATGGCGACGCGCTCGCCGCGCCGCTCACGGTGCTCGCGACCGCGGACGAAGAGAGTTCCATGAGCGGCGCGCGTGCACTGGTCGAGGCCGGGCTGCCGCACGGGCGCCACGCGCTCATCGGCGAGCCGACCGACATGCGGCCGATCCGCGCCCACAAAGGCGTCCTCATACAGTCGATCCGGGTGCAGGGTCGGTCGGGCCACTCCAGCGATCCCGCACTCGGGCGCAACGCCCTGGAGGGTATGCACCGCGTGCTCGGTGCCCTGCTCGGGTGGCGCGACGAGCTGCAGTCCCGCTACCAGGATCCGGCCTTCGCCGTCGCGACCCCGACGGTCAATCTCGGTTACATCCACGGCGGCGACAACCCGAACCGCATCTGTGCCGCCTGTGAGCTGCAGATCGACGTGCGCATACTGCCGGGCATGGACCCCGTGCTGGTGCAGCGGGAGCTCGACGAGCGCGTCACCGAGGCGCTGCGCGGCAGCGAGCTGACGGGTATCGTCACGCCGATGTGTACCGCCATCCCGGCCCTGGCGACAGCAGCCGGCGCTGCCGTCGTCACCGCGGTCGAGGAGCTCACGGGTAGCGCCGCCGGCACCGTCGCATTCGCAAGCGAGGGGCCTTACCTGAACGCGCTCGGCATGGACACCGTGCTGTTCGGACCCGGGAGCATCGCCTGCGCCCACCAGCCCGACGAGTACGTCGAGCTCGAGCGCCTGCAGCCCACGATCGACGTACTTGCGCGCCTCATCTCGCGCTTCTGTCGGGAGCCCGGCCGATGATCGACAGCCCGCAGGAGTTCGTGCGCTGGTTTCGCGAAGCCTCGCCCTACATACACGCGCATCGGAGCCGGACGTTCGTCATCGTGTTCGGCGGCGAGGCCTTGCTCGACGCCGCATTCGAGCACCTCATTCATGATCTCGCCCTGTTGGTGAGCCTGGGGATTCGCCTGGTCGTCGTCCACGGGGCACGACCACAGGTGGAGACCCGGTTGCGCGCGCGCGGCATCGAGCTGCGCTACGTCGATGGCCTGCGAGTCACGGATACGGCGGCGATGGAGTGCGTCAAGGACGCGGTCGGGACGGTGCGCGTCGAAATCGAGGCGCTGCTGTCGATGGGGCTGGCGAACTCGCCCATGGCCGGGGCGCGCATCCGCGTGACCACCGGCAACTTCATCACGGCGCGCCCGCTCGGGATCCGCAATGGCACCGATTTCCGGCACACCGGGGTCGTGCGCCGCGTCGATACCGAGACCATCAATGCCCAACTGGACGCCGGTGGACTCGTGCTCGTACCGCCGCTCGGCTACTCACCCACGGGCGAGATATTCAACCTGAACGCCGAGGAGGTCGGTACCGCGGTGGCCGCCGAGCTGCACGCTGCCAAGCTCATCTTTCTGTTGGAGGGCCAGCGTCTGCTCGACACCGATGGTGACCTGGTGCGCGAGATCATCGGCACGGATCTGCCGGGCTTGCTGGCGGCGCTGCGCGCAGCCGGCGATCCGCTCGCCTGGGTGTTGCAGCTCGCGGACCAGGCCTGCCGCAACGGCGTGCGACGGGTGCATCTGCTGGATCGGCAATCGGACGGCGCGCTCATCCGCGAGCTTTTCACCCGCGACGGCGCCGGCACGCTGGTCAGCGCATCGCCGTTCGACGACATGCGCAGCGCCACGATCGACGATGCCGCCGGCATCCTCGAGATCATCCGGCCGCTGGAGGCGGACGGTACGCTCGTGTGGCGCGAGCGCGAAAAGCTGGAGATGGAGATCGGCCAGTTCACTGTCGTCGCGCGCGACGGCGTCATCCTCGGCTGCGCGGCGCTGTTCCCGTATCCCGGTGAGAGCGTCGCCGAGCTCGCCTGCCTTGCCGTGGGGACCGACTACCGCCGCGGCGGCTACGGCCAGGCCCTGCTCGACCTGCTCGAGGGACGGGCGCGCCAGCTCGGCGTCCGGCGCCTGTTCGTGCTCACGACGCAGGCCGAGCACTGGTTCGAGGAGCGCGGCTTCGTCGAGGCGGACATCGACGCCCTGCCGGTAGAGCGCAAGGCGTTGTACAACTACCAGCGCAACTCCAAAGTGCTGATCAAAGCTCTTTGAAACCCCGCCAAAAACCGGGGTCAGAGTCGAATTTCCGAGCGAACGCCGAGCCGCGGGTTTGCGGCCGTTGCGGAAATTCGACTCTGACCCCGGTTTTTGGCGGGGGTCTTGCCGGCCTCAAACGGCGCCGGCGGTCTCCTCGACCAGCACCTCGACGTGCAATTCGTCCTCGCGGGTCGTGACCAGCACGTGGCCCCCGTGCTCCAGGCGGCCGAACAGCAGCTCCTCGGCCAGGGGTTTCTTGATCCGTTCCTGGATCAGACGGCCCATGGGGCGTGCGCCCATGAGCGGATCGTAGCCGTGCTCAGCGAGCCAGCGGCGGGCATCCTCGTCGACGTCCACGGTGACACGCTTGCCGTCGAGCTGGGCTTCGAGCTCGGTCAGGAACTTGTCGACGACCTGGGCAATGGTGACCGAGTCCAGGGCGTTGAACTGGATGATCGCGTCCAGCCGGTTGCGAAACTCGGGCGTGAAAGAGCGTTTGATGACCTCTATCGCGTCACCGGTGTGATCCTGGATGGTGAAGCCGATCGACGCGCGGCTGATGCGGTCCGCGCCGGCGTTGGTGGTCATCACCAGGATGATGTTGCGGAAATCGGTCTTGCGCCCGTTGGTGTCCGTCAGCGTACCGTGGTCCATGACCTGCAGCAGCAGGTTGTAGACGTCCGGGTGCGCCTTTTCCATTTCGTCGAGCAGCAGGACGGCATGCGGGTGCCTGGTAATGGCCTCGGTCAGCAGGCCGCCCTCGTCGAAACCGACGTAGCCCGGCGGGGCGCCGATGAGGCGCGAAACCGTGTGCCGTTCCATGTACTCCGACATGTCGAAGCGCACCAGTTCGATGCCCATGATGCGCGCGAGCTGCCGGCAGACCTCGGTCTTACCGACCCCGGTCGGACCCGCGAACAGAAACGAACCGATGGGTTTGGCGCCGTCTCCCAGCCCCGAGCGCGCCATCTTGATGGCGGTCGACAGTGACGAGATTGCCTCGTCCTGTCCGAACACGACCATCTTGAGATCGCGATCGAGGTTCTTGAGCACGTCCTTGTCGTTACGGGTGACCGTTTTCGGAGGTATGCGCGCGATCTTGGCGACGATGTTCTCGATGTCGGTGACGTTCACGGTCTTGCGCCGTCGCGAGGCGGGCATGAGCCGCATCCGCGCGCCAGCCTCGTCGATGACGTCGATGGCTTTGTCGGGCAGGTGCCGATCGTTGATGTAGCGGCTGGTCAGCTCCACCGCGGCCCGCAGCGCCTGGTTCGTGTAGCGCACGTCGTGGTGCTCCTCGAACCGTGACTTCAGGCCGTGCAGGATCTTGACCGTCTCTTCGGTCGACGGCTCGGTGACGTCGATCTTCTGAAAGCGGCGCGACAGCGCCCGGTCCTTCTCGAAAATGCCACGGTACTCGTGATAGGTCGTCGAGCCGATGCACTTGAGTTCCCCCGATGCGAGCATGGGCTTGATCAGGTTGGAGGCGTCCATCACTCCGCCTGACGCGGCGCCGGCGCCGATGATGGTATGGATCTCGTCGATGAAAAGGATCGCGCCCGGCTCGCGGTTGAGTTGCCCGAGCACGCTCTTGAGGCGTTTCTCGAAGTCGCCGCGATACTTGGTGCCGGCGAGCAGGGCGCCGAGATCGAGCGCGTAGATGGTGGAGCCCGACAGCACCTCGGGGACTTCGCCATCGACGATCTTTTTCGCCAGCCCTTCGGCGATGGCGGTCTTGCCGACGCCGGCCTCACCGACGAACAGCGGATTGTTCTTGCGCCTGCGGCACAGGATCTGGATGGTGCGTTCCACCTCCAGCTCGCGGCCGATGAGGGGGTCGATCTTGCCGATGCGCGCCTGCTGATTGAGGTTGGTGGTGAAGGCGTCGAGTGCGTTCTTGCCCGGCTCGGCATGCTCGCCGTCTTCCTCCGGCGCGGGTGCGCCGGGCATGTCTTCGCCGTGCTCCTCGTCGGGGACTTTGGCGATACCGTGGGATATGAAGTTGACCACGTCCAGCCGCGTGATGCCCTGCTGGTTGAGCAGGTACACGGCTTGCGACTCGCGCTCGCCGAAGATGGCGACGAGCACATTCGCGCCGGTGACTTCTTTCTTACCCGAAGACTGGACGTGGAAGACAGCGCGCTGGAGCACTCGCTGGAATCCCAGTGTCGGCTGCGTATCCCGGTCCGTGCCCTCGGGCAGGACCGGCGAGTTCTCGCGGATGAAATTGACGAGCTCGTGACGCAACTCGTTCAGGTTGGCACCGCAGGCCCGCAGCACCTTGGCGGCGGTCGGATTGTCGAGCAGCGCCAGCAGCAGGTGCTCGACGGTCATGAATTCGTGCCGTTGCTCGCGCGCGTCCTTGAAGGCGAGGTTCAGGGTCACTTCGAGTTCGCGGCTCAGCATCGGATATCTCGCAGTTCGGGTCGTGCGGCTCCTACGCTAGGCTTGTTCGAGCGTACAAAGCAAGGGGTGGTTGTTATCACGCGAGTAGGCATTGACCTGTTCGACCTTGGTTTCGGCGATCTCGTGTGAGTATATGCCGCACACGCCTTTGCCGCGCGTGTGCACCTCGAGCATGATCCGCGTCGCGCTGTGCCGGTCCTTGGCGAAGAAGATCTCCAGGATGTGGACGACGAACTCCATCGGTGTGTAGTCGTCATTGAGCAGTACGACCTTGAACAGCGGCGGCAGTTTGAGCCGCGGCTTGGCTTCCTGCAGGGCCACACCGTCGTCGGACTGTGGTCGAGATGGCTCGTCGGACATGGCTCTGGACGAAACTGCTGGCAGCGCGATCTTCGATGCGTGGCGCCGGTCTACGTGAGGACCGAGTCAATTATACGTGGGTGGTTCCGAGAATCCACACGTGTCCCCGGCGCCGCCCCGGCAGTGCCGGGGGATCGCTGCGGCCCCGGCCGCAGACGCGGGGTCCGCGCGACGTTCATACCGTGCCCGCCGGCAGTACCGGGCTGTCACCGCCGGTCGCGTCGTCGTGCGCGTCGAGCAGCTCGATGAATTTGCGGGCTGCGGGCGACAGGTGCTTGCCCTTGCGCAGGATGAGCCCGTAGCTGCGTTTGGGAAAGTAGCGATCCAGCGGCCTGACGGCGAGACGCTCGTTGCCGCGCAGGCACACGCTCGTGACGATGGAGATGCCCAGGCCCGTCTCGACGTAGCCCTTGATCACCTCCCAGCCCTGGGCTTCGAGCGTGACGGCATAGCGCACCCCGTGCTGGCGAAACACGTACTCGACGATGCGCCAGGTGCTCATGTGCCGTGGCGGCAGGATGAGGCCGTAGGGGCTGATGTCCTCGAGGGTGATCCGCTCGCAGGTCGCCAGCGGGTGCCCGGGCGGAGTAATGAGCACGGGCTCGTAGACCAGCAGGGGGCGGTAATCGATGTCGTCCGGGATCTCCAGTATCGGGCCGACGGCAAAGTCCACTTCATTCGCGCGCAGCAGGTCCAGCGCACTGCCGCCGGCTACGTTGTGCAGCTTGAAGCGGACATTGGGGTAGCGGGTCGAGAACTCGCGCACCAGCGGCGGCAGGATGTACAACGTGGTCGACTCGCCCGCGGCGATGTCGAGCTGGCCGGAGGTGATGTTATGGCAGCGTTCGGTGAACACCTCGCCGAGATTGTCCATGCTCTCGACCAGGGGTTCGGCCAGTTCCTGCAGGATCCGGCCCTCGACCGTCAGCAGAATGCGCGGGCCGCGGCGTTCGAAAAGCAGTGTGTCGAGATCCGTTTCCAGGGCCTGGATGAGGATGGAAACGGTCGGCTGGCTCAGGTGCATGCGTTGCGCGGCAGCCGACACACTGCCGGTCTGTGCGGCGTGGCAGAACGCGCGTAACTGTTTGAGCTGATTCTGCTTGTAATAGAAACGCTGCGGTACGACGGGGCGCATTCGGGGCTCCGGCAGGGTCAATCAAAGATTGAAAAAACCAATACATAATATTGAAAGATTTGACTTGTCAAATTGTGCGCTGCAACTTAGCGTTGCACTGCAGCCCGCCGGAGGGCGCGCGGTCGTGCCGTGCGGCCCCGGCTTCGAAATGACGAAGGAGAGATTTCGAATGCACGCGAACACCCCGCAGCAAGCAGCGCACAGGCTGCAGGTGGTGGGCCCGACGCCGGCTCCCTACCTGGAGATCCTGACTCCGGAGGCGCTGGCGTTCGTGGCCGACCTGGTCGGCCGTTTTGCGCCGCGCTGTCGCGAGCTGCTCGATGCACGCCGCGTACGCCAGCGGGCACTCGACGCCGGCCAGATGCCGGATTTCCTGCCCGAGACCCGTGAAATCCGCGAATCGGACTGGACCGTCGCCGCGATCCCGGCCGACCTGCGGGACCGGCGCGTGGAGATCACCGGCCCGGTCGAACGCAAGATGATCATCAACGCGCTCAATTCCGGAGCGCGCACGTTCATGGCCGACTTCGAGGATTCCTCCAGCCCGACCTGGGCGGCGATGGTGGAGGGTCAGATCAATCTGCGCGACGCGATCTGCGGCACGATCGAGTTCGTCAGTGCGGACGGCAAGCGATACTGTCTCGGCGACGAGCTGGCGACGCTGCTGGTGCGCCCGCGCGGCTGGCATCTGAAGGAGAAGCACATCCATTACGACGGCGAGCCGATCCCGGCGGCGCTGTTCGACTTCGGGCTCTATTTCTTCCACAACGTCAGTGCCTTGCGCGCGCGCGGCACCGCGCCCTATTTCTACCTGCCGAAGATGGAGAGCCATCTCGAGGCGCGGCTGTGGAACGAGGTGTTCAACCACGCGCAGGACGCGCTCGGCGTAGCGCGCGGCACGGTGCGCGCGACGGTGCTCATCGAAACCATACTCGCGGCTTTCGAGATGGACGAGATCCTGTGGGAGCTGCGTGAGCATTCGAGCGGCCTGAACTGCGGTCGCTGGGATTACATATTCAGTTTCATCAAGTGTTTCCGCAACCACCCGGAATTCGTCCTGCCGGATCGCGCCGAGGTCACGATGACGACGCACTTCCTGCGCTCGTACTCACGCCTGCTGATCCGTACCTGCCACCGGCGCGGTATCCACGCCATGGGCGGGATGGCGGCGCAGATCCCGATCAAGAACGATCCCGAGGCCAACGAGCGTGCGCTCGACAAGGTACGCCAGGACAAGCTGCGCGAGGTGCGCGACGGGCACGACGGCACCTGGGTTGCTCACCCGGGCCTGGTGCCGCTGGCAACGTCGATTTTCGATGAGTACATGCCCGGGCCGAACCAGATCGACGTCGAGCGCGAGGACGTGCAGGTGGTTGCAGCCGACCTGCTGCGGGTCCCCGAAGGCAGGATTACAATCGCCGGGCTTGAGAACAACGTCAGCGCCGCATTGCGCTATACCGAGTCCTGGATCATGGGTCAGGGCTGCGTGCCGCTGTTCAACCTGATGGAAGACGCGGCGACCGCCGAGATCTCGCGCGCCCAGATCTGGCAGTGGATCCGTTACCCCGCGGGCGTGCTCGACGACGGTCGCCGGGTCACGGTCGAGCTGTTTCGCGAACTCGTCGAAGCCGAGATCACCGAGCTTCGACGCGAGCTGGGCGCGGACGCGTTCGCGTCGCGCAAGTTCAGGGAGGCTGCGGCGCTCCTGGACAAGATGGTCACGACGAGGGAATTGCCCGCTTTCCTGACTTTGGAAGCTTACGGGCTCTTGGATTAAGCCGCAGGAGGAACGCAGTCATGAGTAGTTCACGGGACCAGCAGATCAGGCAGCTCGAGCGGGAGTGGCGGGAGAATCCGCGCTGGCGCGGCGTCAAGCGCGGTTACAGCGCCGCCGATGTCGTGCGCCTGCGCGGCAGCGTGCACGTCGAGCATACGCTCGCGCGGCGCGGCGCCGAGAATCTGTGGCGCCTCGTCCATGAAACACCCTACGTCAACTGCCTCGGTGCGCTCACCGGCGGGCAGGCGCTGCAGCAGGTCAAGGCCGGCGTCAAGGCCATTTACCTGTCCGGCTGGCAGGTGGCGGCCGACAACAACAGCTACCTGACCATGTATCCCGACCAGTCGCTGTACCCGGTGAACTCGGTCCCGGCGGTGGTCGAGCGCATCAACAACTCCTTCAAGCGCGCCGACGAGATCCAGAGCGGCAAGGGCACAGATCCCGGCGACCAGGGCTACGTCGATTATTTCGCGCCCATCGTTGCCGACGCGGAAGCCGGTTTCGGCGGCGTGCTGAACGCGTTCGAGCTCATGAAGGCGATGATCCGTGCCGGCGCCGCCGGTGTGCACTTCGAGGACCAGCTCGCCGCGGTCAAGAAATGCGGCCACATGGGCGGCAAGGTGCTGGTGCCGACCCAGGAGGCGGTGCAGAAACTCATTGCCGCGCGCCTGGCCGCCGACACCATGGGTGTGCCGACCATCGTGCTCGCGCGTACCGACGCCGAGGCGGCCGACCTCGTCACCTCGGACGTCGACGAGAACGATCGGCCGTTCCTGACCGGAGAACGTACCGTCGAGGGCTTCTTCAAGTCGCGCAAGGGGCTGGCGCAGGCGGTGAGCCGCGGCCTCGCCTACGCCCCCTACGCCGATCTCATCTGGTGCGAGACCGGCACGCCCGACCTCGAGTTCGCGAAGGCCTTCGCCGACGGGATCCACAAGCATTTCCCCGGCAAGCTGCTGGCGTACAACTGCTCGCCGTCGTTCAACTGGAAGAAAAACCTCGACGACGCGACGATCGCGAGGTTCCAGCGTGAGCTCGGGGCGATGGGCTACAAGTACCAGTTCATCACCCTGGCCGGCATTCATTCCATGTGGTTCAACATGTTCGATCTGGCGCAGGACTACGTCGCGCGCGGCATGTCGGCCTATGTCGACAAGGTGCAGGAGCCCGAGTTCGCCGCACGCGAGCGCGGCTACACCTTCGTCTCCCATCAGCAGGAAGTCGGTACCGGTTATTTCGACGACGTGACCACCGTCATTCAGGGTGGCGCGTCGAGCGTCACGGCGCTGTCCGGATCGACCGAGGAAGCGCAGTTCCAGGGCGGTGCGGCCGCATCGGCAGGTGGGCACTGACGCGCCCTGGCGCGCCCCGGCAGGGTCGGCGACGGCCGCCGATGCCGGCGGCCGTCTTTTTTTTCGGGGCTGCGCGCGCAGCGGGCCTGCGCAAACGATTCCGGGGGTCCCCGCAACGCCGCCGGAGGCGTCCGGGGGCCGTCGCAGCAGGCGCGGTGATTGTTTCAGCTCTCAGCAGAGCAGGCGCGAGAGCACGTCCTCATAGATGGCCGAGAGCGTGTCCAGATCCGCAACGGCGACGCGCTCGTCGACCTTGTGGATGGTCGCGTTGACCGGGCCGAGCTCGACCACCTCGGCGCCGGTCGTGGCGATGAAACGCCCGTCCGACGTGCCGCCGCCGGTCGACAGTCGCGGTTCAATACCGGTACGGCCGCGAACGGCCGCCCGCGTGACCTCGAGCAGGACGCCGGCGGGGGTCAGAAACGGCTCGCCGGACCGGCGCCATTCCAGCGTGCAGTCGAGGCCGTGGCGGGCGAGGATAGCCGCGACGCGCTGCTGCAATCCGGCCGCGGTCTGCGCACTGCCGTAGCGGAAATTGAGCAGCACTTCGAGGCGGCCCGGGATGACGTTGTCGGCACCGGTGCCGGCGTGGACGTTGGAAATCTGGAAGCTGGTGGGCGGAAAGTGCGCATTGCCGGCATCCCACTGCGTCGCACAGAGCTCGGCGAGCGCCGGCACGGCGACGTGGATGGGATTGCGGGCTCGTTCCGGGTAGGCGACATGGCCCTGGACGCCGCGCACGACCAGGGTGCCGCCGAGCGAACCCCGGCGGCCGTTGCGGATGACGTCACCGAGGTGTTCGTCGCTCGAGGGTTCGCCGACGAGCGCGAAATTCACGGCCACGCCGCGTGCGGCGAGCGTCTCGACGATCCTGGCTGTGCCGTCGATGGCCGGGCCCTCCTCGTCGCTGGTGAGCAGGAAAGCGAGCGATCCGGCATGCCCGGGCCGGGCGGCGACGAATCGCTCTGCCGCGGTCACCATGGCGGCGAGGCTGCCCTTCATGTCGGCGGCCCCGCGACCGTACAGCCAGCCGTCCTCGACCACGGCAGCGAACGGATCGAAACGCCAGTCCGCGCGCGGTCCGGCGGGGACGACGTCGGTGTGGCCGGCGAATACGAACAGCGGCGCGGTTTCCCCGTGCCGCGCCCACAGATTTTCCACTTCGCCGCGGCGCAGGTGCTCGATCGTGAAACCGCGGCGCGCGAGCCGCGCGGCAATGTGCGCCTGGCAGCCGCCGTCCGCGGGTGTCACCGAAGGCCGGCGGATCAGCTCGATGGCGAGCGCCAGCGTCGGGCTCATCGGGACCGCGCCGTGGCGGCCCGGGACGTTGCCTCCTGCAGGCGCTGCGCGGCGATGCGGGCATAGCCGGGATCGATTTCGCAACCGAGAAAGCGCCGGCCCAGCCGTAACGCCGCGACCCCGGTCGAACCGGATCCCGCGAAGGGATCCAGCACCAGATCGTCCGGCAAGGTGCTCGCGCGCAGGCAGCGCTCGATCAGTGCCAGCGGCTTTTGCGTCGGGTGTCTGCCGTGCCGCTTTTCAGCGGCGCCAGGCGCGGCGAAGCGCCAGACGTTCTTCATCTGCCGGTCGCCGTTCTCGCTGCGCATCTCGGCATAATTGAAGGTGTAGCGGTCACTGCTGCCGCGTGCCGAACGCGTCGCCCAGAACAGCATTTCGGTGGCGTGCGTGAAGCAGCGACAGCCGAGGTTGGGGGGCGGGTTGGGTTTTTCCCAGACGATGTCGTTCAGGATCCGGAATCCGAGCCGGCGCAGGGTCATGCCGACGCTCAGATATACGTGCAGCGTGCCGCTGACCCAGATCGTGCCGGTGGGCTTGAGCAGCCGCCGGCAGGATGCCAGCCAGTCGAGGTTGAAGGCGTCGTCCGCGTCGGTTCCGGCGCTGCGGTCCCAGCCCCCCTTGTCGACCGCGGCGCGGCGTCCGGCGACGCAGGTCGTGCCGCCGTTCGACAGGAAGTAGGGCGGATCGGTCCAGATGCAGTCGACCGATTCGGCCGGCAGTGACGCCAGCCAGTTGCGCTGATCGGCCACGTACAGCGCCGAGGCGCCGTGCGCGGACTGCCAGCGTGGTGCGGCCGGTGCCCGCCGCTGTCCCGGCGCCGGTTCAGGCGGTTTCGGCGGGCGTGAGCGCCGTGATGGTGAGGGCATGGATATCGGTCTGCATGAGTTCACCCAGGGCGGCATATACGGCGCGGTGACGCGCGAGCGGTGCCTGCCCCGCGAAACGGTCGGAAACCACGGTGACGCGGAAATGCCCCCGTCCGGACCGTGCACCGGCATGACCCGCGTGCAGGTGACTTTCGTCGCGCACCTCGAGCCGCAGTGGCGCGAAGCCGTCCTCGAGGCGGCGCCGGATCAACGCCAGGCGCGATGCCTCGCTCACGCCGGCAGGCTCTTGCGAAAAGGGCGTACGGTCACACCGGCGTACACGCCGGCCGCGACGAAGGGATCGGCGCGGGCCCAGCGCTCGGCGTCCTCGCGCGAGTCGAACTCGGCGACGATCAGACTGCCGCTGAAACCGGCTGGTCCGGGGTCGTCGGCATCGACGGCCGGGAACGGTCCGGCAAGAAGCAGCCGGCCCTGCTCCTGCAAAGCCTCGAGCCGCGCCAGGTGTGCCGCACGTGCACGCTGCCGGGCAGCCAGGCTGTTCGCAACGTCGTCGGCGATGATCGCATACCCCATGGGGTCACTCCTCGTCAGCCGGCGCCTTGACATGGCGGGCGATGGCGAACGTCTGCGCGATGGCGAACAGCAGGACCAGCGCGGTCATGCCGAACACCTTGAACCGGACCCAGGTCGTTTCGTCGAAATGGTAGGCGACGAACAGGTTGGCCGCGCCGAGGATCAGAAAGAACGCCGCCCAGCTCAGGTTGAGCCGGCGCCACGCCCTGGCGGACAGCGCGACATGCGCGTCGAGCGCGTGGCGGATCAGGTTTTTCTCGCCGATGCAGTCACTGGTGACGAAGGCGAGCGAAAACAGCCAGTACACGGCGGTTGGTTTCCACATGATGAAATGCTGATCGTGCAGTGCCAGCGTGAGACCGCCAAGTACCACCAGCAACGCCGTGGTCGCGACCTGCATGCGTTCCACCCGCCGGTGCCGCCACCACGTCCAGGCAGCCACGGCGAGACCGGCGACGACGGCCGCCGCGGTCGCGCGGAATATCGCCTCCTCGCGCGCACCCGGCAGCGAATAGGCGATGAAAAATGCGATCAACGGCAGCAGATCAAGCAGGATTTTCACGGCGTCGGTGCACGGTCAGGGTGCTCGGAGCGCGTATAATAGCAGTCACGGCGACCGGCTGACCCCATGCCGGCGGTATTTCCGACGTCATGGCCCAGCACCTGCGCATCCACCCGACCACGCCCCAGCCGCGGCTCGTCAACCAGGTGGTGGCCGCGTTGCGGGCCGGTGCCGTGATCGCCTATCCGACCGATTCGTGCTATGCGCTCGGCTGTCTGATCGGCGACAAGACCGCGCAGGACCGCATCCGCAGGTTGCGGCGCCTGGATGCCGATCACGAACTCTCCCTGGTGTGCCGGGACCTGTCGGAGATCGCCACCTATGCCAAAGTCGACAACAGCGCCTACCGGCTGCTGCGCGCGCTCACACCCGGGGCCTATACCTTCATCCTGCGAGCCGGCCGCGAGGTGCCGCGGCGGCTGCAGAATCCGCGCCGCAAGACCGTCGGCCTGCGAGTTCCGGACAACCCCATCGTCGCGAGCCTGCTCGAGGCGCTGGGCGAGCCGCTCATGAGCACGACGCTGCAGCTGCCGGGTGACGATTTTCCCTTGAGTGATCCCGAGGACATCCGCGCGCGCATGGATGCCCTCATCGACGTGATCGTGGACGGTGGGGCGTGCGGGCTCGAACCCACCACCGTCATCGACCTCGTCGGCCCGCAGCCGGTGGTCGTGCGCCACGGCCGTGGCCCCACGACGCTGTTCGAATCCTGAGCGCGGCGCGCGTCGAGACGGCTCATGCTCGCAGTCATCCTGGCGATCGTCCCGATTCTGCTCGCCGTCAGCTTTCACGAGCTCGGTCACGGCTGGGCCGCGCGCCAGCTCGGCGACGACACTGCGTTTCGCATGGGCCGCATGACCATGAACCCGCTGCGCCACGTCGACCCGGTCGGCACCGTGGTCGTCCCCGGCCTGCTCCTGCTGGCGCACAGCCCGTTCCTGTTCGGCTGGGCCAAGCCGGTGCCCGTCGACTGGCGGCGGCTGCGTCATCCGCGTCGCGACATGGCGCTGGTCGCCCTGGCCGGGCCGGCCGCCAATCTGCTGATGCTGGCCGGCTGGCTGCTCGTCGCCCTGGCGGGGTTGCACGGCGCGCTGGCCGGCCCGCTCGCTGCGCCTTTGCTGGAGATGGTCAAGTTCGGGATAATGATCAACAGCGTATTGATGCTGGTGAATCTCGTGCCGGTGCCGCCCCTGGACGGCAGCAGGGTCGTCACGGCGTTGCTGCCCCCGCCACTCGCCATCCGCTACAACCGCCTCGAACCCTACGGACTCATCATCTTGGCCGTGCTGCTCGTCACTGGTGTTCTCGGGACCATGCTGCGCCCGCTGCAGGCCGGTGTCGGCGCCATCGTACGCTGGGTGCTGGGTGGCTGACGGCGCTCCCGGCGCGCCTGCCGCGTGCGGTAGCATCGCGATCATCGTTACATCAGGGAGGATTTGACGTGGCCTTGGGCGCAAACAGGCGTGTACTTTCCGGCATGCGGCCGACGGGACAGCTGCACCTCGGACATTATCACGGCGTGCTCAAGAACTGGGCGAGCCTGCAGCATGAATACGAATGCTACTTTTTCGTCGCCGACTGGCATGCACTGACGACCGACTACGAGAATCCGGCCATCATCGGCAGCAGCGTGTGGGAGATGATCATCGACTGGCTCGCCGTCGGTATCAATCCGAGCGAGGCGACGCTGTTCATCCAGTCACGCGTGCCGGAGCACGCCGAGCTGCACCTGCTGCTGTCGATGATAACGCCCCTCGGCTGGCTGGAGCGCGTGCCCACCTACAAGGACCAGCAGTCCCGGTTGCGGGAGAAGGATCTCGCGACTTACGGTTTCCTCGGCTACCCGCTGCTGCAGTCGGCGGACGTGCTCATCTACAAGGCCGGGCTGGTGCCGGTGGGCGAGGACCAGGTGTCGCACATCGAGATCGCGCGCGAGATCGCGCGCCGCTTCAACCACATATATGGCCGCGAGACGGGTTTCGAGGAAAAAGCCGAAGCCGCGGCCCGCAAGATGGGCCGGCGCAATGCGAAGTTGTATGCCGATCTGCGCCGGCGTTACCAGGAGGAGGGCGACGGCGAGGCGCTCGAGCGCGGTCGCGCGCTGCTCGAAGCGCAGCAGAACATCAGTCTGGGTGATCGCGAGCGCCTGCACGGCTACCTGGAGGGCAGTGGCAAGATGATACTGCCCGAGCCACAGGCCCTGCTGACGCCGCAGGCGAAGATGCCGGGACTGGACGGGGAGAAAATGTCCAAGTCCTACGGCAACGTCATCACCTTGCGCGAGAGCCCGGAGTCGGTGGAGCAGAAGATCCGGACGATGCCGACCGATCCGGCGCGCGTGCGCCGGACCGATCCGGGCGACCCGGACAAGTGCCCGGTCTGGAAGCTGCACGAGGTCTATTCCGGCGACGACGTCCGGGCCTGGGTGCAGTCCGGCTGTCGTTCCGCCGCGTTCGGCTGCCTGGAGTGCAAGCAGCCGGTCATCGACGCCGTGCTCGCCGAGCAGGCGCCCATCCGTGAGCGCAGCGAGGAATTCGTCCGGGACCCGGATGCCGTTCGGAGTATCATTGACGAAGGTTGCGAGGCGGCGCGGGCGGTGGCGCGGGAGACCCTGGAGGAAGTCCGCGCCGCGATGGGACTGGATTACCGCTGAGCGCCGCCGTTGGGGCCGCGCCGGCCCCCCACGATGACGGCGATCGCCGCCGGATCGCACGATCGCGCACTAGAGTGTCCGCTGGTGACGAGTGAACTGACTGAATCAAGTGACGCGACGCGTCCGGCCCAGGCCGAGATGCCGTTTGCCATCGTGCAGGGAACTCCGCTGACGGAGCTGCCGCGCGATCTGTACATACCTCCCGACGCGCTCGAGGTTTTTCTGGAAGCGTTCGAAGGGCCGCTGGACCTGCTGCTGTATCTCATCAAGCGCCAGAATCTCGATGTTCTCGACATCCCCATCGCCCGCATCACGCACCAGTACATGCGCTACATCGAGCTCATGCAGGTGCTCCAGATCGAGCTCGCGGCCGAGTATCTGGTCATGGCCGCGATGCTCGCCGAAATCAAGTCGCGCATGCTGCTGCCGCGGCCGGCGAGCGACGCCGAAGAGGACGATCCGCGAGCCGAACTGGTACGCAGGCTGCAGGAGTACGAGCGCTACAAGCAGGCTGCCAGCGAGCTCGACGCGCTGCCGCGGCTGGAGCGCGAGCTGCATCTGGTCGTCGTCGAGTTCAGCGAACGCAGCACCAGGCAGTTGCCGCCGACGGTGTCGCTGGAGGAAATGCTCGCGGCCATGAAAGAAGTTGTCGAGCGTGCCGAGCTGTTCACGAACCACCAGGTGCAGCGCGAGGCGCTGTCGGTGCGTGAACGGATGGCCATGATTCTGGACCTCGGCGCAGGCGGGGAGTTTGTCGAGTTCACGCGCTTTTTCGAGCATCGCGAAGGTCGTCTCGGCGTCGTCGTCACCCTGCTGGCCATCCTCGAACTGCTCAAGGAAGCGCTGATCGAGATGGTTCAGAACGAGCCTCAAGGCCCGATCTACGTGAAGGTGGCGGCATGAGCCGGCGCGCAGCTCAGCCACCGCTGCCGGACTCGAGCCCGGGGAGCGACTGCCATGACCGGAATTGACCACAGCGGGGACGATGTCGTGGATATTGCCGCCGAGCTGCAGACCGGGGCTGACGACGGCGCCGATCCGGCGCTCATCAGGAACGTGGTGGAGACCGCGCTACTGGTGGCCGGACAGCCGGTATCGCTCGATCGCCTGCAGGCTTTGTTCGTCGGCGACGCTCATGGCGAGCCACCGCGCGACGCCATCCGCGCCGCGCTGGAGGCTCTGCGGCAGGACTACGCCGCGCGTGGCATCGAGCTCAAGGAGGTCGCCAGTGGCTTCCGGGTTCAGGTGCGCGGCGAGCTCGCACCTTACGTCAGCCGGCTGTGGGACGAGCGCTCGCCACGCTACTCGCGCGCGCTGCTCGAGACGCTCGCGATCATCGCCTACCGCCAGCCGGTCACCCGCGCCGAGATCGAGGACATTCGCGGCGTCGCCGTGAGCACGAACATGATCAAGTCACTGCTCGAGCGCGAGTGGATCCGCGTCGCCGGGCACCGCGACGTTCCCGGTCGTCCGGCCGTCTACACCACCACGCGCCAGTTCCTGGATTACTTCAACCTGAAGACCCTGGCGGAGCTGCCCACGCTCGCCGAGTTGCGTGACATCGACGACATCAATCCGGATCTGTTCGCGGGGCTGGGCGCGGCGGACGAATCCGGTATCGGGGACGGCGGCGGCGACGCCGCGCCTGACGGCGGCGCGCAGACCGTTGCGGCCGACCTGCCACGCGAAGCCGCCGGCTGACGCGCGACGCGACCGCCGTGGCCAGTCGCCGTCCATCGCGCCCGGGTGCGCGTGCCGGCCGCGCCGCCCGTAAACCGCCGGGGCGCGCGGGCGCCGCGCCGCCACCAAAGCCTGCGCTCCGGGAGCGGGTGCAGAAAGTGCTGGCCCGCGCCGGGCTGGGTTCGCGGCGCGCGCTGGAAGAGTGGATCGCCGCCGGCCGTGTGACGGTGAACGGCCGCAGTGCGAGGCTCGGCGACAGCGTCGGTCCGGGCGACCGGGTCCGGGTGGACGGCCGGCCGGTGGCGCTGGCCGCGCTCGTGCAGGCGCCCTGTGAGGTGCTGGCACTGCACAAACCCCCCGGCTGTGTGTCGACACGGCGCGATCCGCAGGGACGCCCGACCGTCTACGAACTGCTGCCTGCGCCCGCAGCCGGGCGCTGGATCGGTATCGGCCGACTGGATTTCAATACCGGCGGTCTGCTGCTGTTCACGACCGACGGCGAGCTCGCCCACCGCCTCATGCACCCGCGCCAGCAGGTTCTGCGCGAGTACGCGGTGCGCGTGCGCGGGCAGTTGAGCGGCGAGCAGATGCAGGCGCTGCGCGCGGGAGTCGAGATCAGCGACGGCCCGGCAGGCTTCGAGACGATCGCGGACGCCGGCGGCGCGGCCAGCAACCACTGGTACCGGGTGGCGCTGCGTGAAGGGCGCAAGCACGAGGTCCGGCGGCTGATGGAATCCCAGGGACTGGTCGTCAGCCGGCTCATGCGGGTTCGCTATGGCCCGGTGGAGCTGCCCCGCGCCCGCCGTGCCGGCCACTGGTGGCTGCTCGACGCCGCCACCGTGACCGAGCTGCGCGCCGCCGCCGGGCTGGCTCCGGCGGTACGGCAACGCCCCGACCGCCGGCCGGCGAACCGCCCGCCGCGCCGTTCCCGTGGTGGTGGCGCGGGGGTTTGATCTCCCCCGGGGTAGTCGCTAAGCTTGCCGCCCGCCGCAAGGCCGTCGAGTCCGATGCGAATCCCGCTGGTAGCCGGAAACTGGAAGATGAATGGCGACCGCCGGGGCGTCGCGCGGTTGCTCGATGAGTTGCTGGCATCCCGGGTGGCGGATGGCGCGGCCGACGTGATGGTGTTCCCGCCCTATCCCTACCTGCCGCTGGTCAGCGAACGGCTCGCCGGTACGCGTATCGGCTGGGGTGCACAGAACATTGCCGACCAGGACGGCGGCGCCTTTACCGGCGAGGTGTCCGGCGCCATGTTGCGCGACTGGGGCTGCAGCGGCGTACTCGTTGGGCATTCGGAGCGGCGCCGGATCTACGCCGAGACCGATGCCGTGGTCGCGGAAAAATACGCCGCGGCGCGGCGTGCCGGGCTCGCAGCGGTGATTTGTGTCGGCGAGAGTCTCGAGGAACGCGATGGCGGCCGCACGCTCGAAGTCGTCCGGCGCCAGGTGGAGGCGGTGTTCGCCCGCAACACGGACGACGATTTCAGCACGGCCACGTTCGCCTACGAACCGGTCTGGGCCATCGGTACCGGTCGCACGGCGACGCCCGAGCAGGCGCAGGAGGTGCACGCCTTCGTCCGTGGTCTGCTGGACGCCCGTGCCGCCGGACTCGGCGGGCGTGTGCGCATCGTCTACGGCGGCAGCGTCACCGCCGGGAATGCGGCGCAGCTGTTTGCCATGCCGGACGTGGACGGCGGCCTGGTCGGCGGCGCTTCCCTGAAGGCGGATCAGTTCGCAGCAATTTGTGCTGCCGCCGGGTGATGCCCCGGCCGCGGCGGGAGGAGTAGTGCGCAGATGCAATCGATTCTGATGGTGGCACACCTGCTGATGGCCTTCGCGCTCATCGGCTTCATCCTGCTGCAGCAGGGGCGTGGTGCCGACACGGGGGCGGCCTTCGGCAGCGGGGCGTCCACCACGGTTTTCGGCGCGCGGGGTTCGGCGACATTTCTCAGCCGGGCGACCGCCGTGCTGGCCATCCTGTTCTTCGCCAACAGCCTGTTGCTGGCACACCTGTCGAGCCGGCGCGTGGAGAGCCGCAGCCTGATGGAGGACGTCGTCGTGGAAAGCCCGGTCGCGCCGGCCCCCGCAGTGCCTGCCGACGTACCCAGCATTCCCGGTCGCGACGCCGACGTGCCGGTGGCACCGGCCCCCTGACCCGCGCGCCGCGCTCGATTCCTGCGCGCGCATTCTGTATTCTTTCCCGCCCGCGCGGTCCGGCGAGCCGGACCCGGGTCGCGCGAGTCGTGTTCCTCGTTGCATGCGGATGTGGTGGAATTGGTAGACACGCCGTCTTGAGGGGGCGGTGGCGCAAGCCGTGTGAGTTCGAGTCTCACCATCCGCACCACCCCGATCGGCGCGGGCGCGATTCACGCGCCGGTCTGCCTGCACCGCAGTGCAAAAAACGGGTAAGATAGACCTCCTTTACGGCTGGCGCCGGTGCATTTGCGCCCGCCGGTGAACGTAATGGCAGCGCGGCGGCCAACGGTGCTAGAACAGTATCTGCCCATCCTCGTGTTTATCGTGTTCGGCGCGCTCGTCGGCGTCGTCGCCATCTCCGTCGGTTTCGTCATCGGCCCGCACCGGCCTGACGAGGAGAAGCTCTCGCCTTACGAATGCGGTTTCGAGGCCTTTGAAGACGCGCGCATGCAGTTCGACGTGCGTTACTACCTGGTCGCCATTCTGTTCATCATTTTCGATCTGGAGATTGCCTTCCTGTTTCCGTGGGCGGTCGTGCTCGAGGACATCGGCACGTTCGGATTCGTCGCCATGATGATATTCCTCGCCATCCTCGTCGTAGGCTTCATCTACGAGTGGAAGAAGGGGGCCCTGGAATGGGAATAGAAGGGGTCCTCGAGAAGGGTGTCGTCACCACCAGCGTAGACAAGCTGGTCAACTGGGCGCGTACGGGGTCACTGTGGCCGGTGACGTTCGGCCTTGCCTGCTGTGCGGTGGAGATGATGCACGCCGGGGCAGCGCGCTACGACCTCGACCGCTTCGGCATCGTCTTCCGTCCGAGTCCGCGCCAGTCCGACGTGATGATCGTAGCGGGGACTCTGGTGAACAAGATGGCCCCGGCGCTGCGCAAGGTCTACGACCAGATGGCCGAGCCGCGCTGGGTGATTTCCATGGGCTCGTGCGCCAACGGCGGCGGCTACTACCATTATTCCTACGCGGTCGTGCGTGGCTGTGACCGGATCGTGCCCGTGGACGTGTACGTGCCCGGCTGTCCGCCGACGGCCGAGGCGCTGCTGTTCGGCATCGTGCAGTTGCAGAACAAGATCCGCCGCACCAACACGATCGCCCGCTGAACGACATCCTTGCACCGATCCGCATGACCACCTCGACGACCGACGCGCTGCTCGCGCGCCTGCAGGCCAGATTCGAAGGACGACTGGAATCGGCGACGGTCAGTCACGGCACGATCACGCTCGAGATCCAGGGCGCCCGTATACGCGAGATCGGCACGGCGCTGCGCGACGATCCGCAGTTCGATTTCGCCCAATTGTCCGATCTGTGCGGCGTGGATTATCTGAGCTACGGGGAGGCCGACTGGGTGACCGAGGATGCCACCAGCTCGGGCTTCAGCCGCGCGGTCGGCCGCGGCGCAGTCGGCGCGCAGCCCGGCCATGGCGAGCGCTTCGCCGTCGTCTACCACCTGCTGTCGCTGTCGGCCAACCGGCGCCTGCGCCTGCGCGCCTGGGTCGGGGGTGAACCGCCCGCGATCGCCTCGGTGGTCGACATCTGGCCGTCCGCGAACTGGTTCGAGCGCGAAGCGTTCGATCTGTTCGGGATCCTGTTCGACGGCCATCCCGATCTGCGCCGCATCCTCACCGATTACGGTTTCATCGGCCATCCGTTTCGCAAGGACTTTCCGCTCGAGGGCTACGTCGAGATGCGTTACGACCCTGACAAGGGGCGGGTGGTGTACCAGCCCGTGTCGATCGACAACCGAGTGCTCGTACCCCGTGTAATCCGTGACGACAGCCGCTACGCGCATCCGCAGGAGGGCGGCGCGAGTGCCTGAGATCCGCAACCTGACCATCAACTTCGGGCCGCAGCATCCGGCCGCGCACGGCGTGCTCAGGCTGGTGCTGGAAATGGACGGCGAGGTCATCGAGCGCGCCGACCCGCACGTCGGACTGCTGCACCGGGGCACGGAGAAACTCGCCGAGTCCAAGCCGTTCAGCCAGAGCATCGGCTACATGGACCGGCTCGACTACGTCTCGATGATGTGCAACGAGCACGCCTATGTGCTCGCCATCGAGCGGCTGCTCGGTATCGCGCCGCCGGTTCGCGCGCAGTACATCCGCGTCCTGTTCGACGAGATTACCCGCATCCTCAACCACCTGTTGTGGCTCGGTGCGCACGGTCTCGACATCGGCGCGATGACGGTTTTCCTGTACTGCTTCCGTGAGCGCGAGGATCTCATGGACTGCTACGAGGCGGTGTCTGGCACGCGCATGCACGCGACCTACTACCGGCCCGGGGGCGTATACCGCGATCTGCCGGCGAAGATGCCGCAGTACGAAGCCTCGCGGTTCCGCAGTGCCGGCGACGTTGAGCGCCTGAACGCCAGCCGCCAGGGGTCGCTGCTCGATTTCATCGACGACTTCGCCGCGCGATTTCCGGCCTGCGTCGACGACTACGAGACCCTGCTCACGGACAACCGGATCTGGAAGCAGCGCACCGTCGGTATCGGCGTCGTCGAGCCCGAGCGGGCGGTGGCGCTCGGCTTCACCGGACCGATGCTGCGCGGATCGGGCATCGCGTGGGATCTGCGCAAGCAGCAGCCCTACGAGGTCTACGCCGATCTCGATTTCGACATTCCCGTCGGTACCGGCGGCGACTGCTACGACCGTTACCTGGTGCGGGTGGAGGAGATGCGGCAGTCGGCGCGCATCATCAGACAATGCGTGCAGTGGCTGCGCGCCAACCCGGGACCGGTGATGCTCGACGATCACAAGTTCGCGGCGCCCGCACGGGAGGAGATGAAGCGCGACATGGAGTCCCTCATCCATCATTTCAAGCTGTTCACCGAGGGCTACTGCGTGCCGCCGGGCGAGGTCTACGCGGCGGTCGAGCACCCCAAGGGCGAGTTCGGCATCTACCTCGTGTCCGACGGGGCGAACAAGCCCTATCGCGTCAAGATCCGCGCCCCCGGTTTCGTGCACATTTCCGCCATGGACGAGATGACGCGCGGGCACATGCTCGCCGACGTGGTGGCCGTGATCGGAACGCAGGACATCGTGTTCGGCGAGGTGGATCGCTGATGAGCGCGACGCACGGCAGCGCACCGGACGACGCCGGCGAGGCGCTCTCGGCGCATGCGCGCGAGGTCATCGATGCCTGGATCCGCAAGTACCCGCAGGAGCGCAAGCAATCGGCCGTGCTCGCTGCGCTGCGGGAAGTGCAGCACGACAACGGCGGTTTCCTGACCACCGGGCTGATGGACGCCGTTGCCGGGTATCTCGACATGGCGCCCATCGCGGTCTACGAGGTCGCGAGCTTCTACTCGATGTTCGAGACCAGACCCGTCGCGCGGCACAGCGTCTCCGTATGCACCAACGTGTCGTGCTGGCTGCGCGGCGCACAGGAAATCGTCGATCACATCGAATCCAGGCTCGACATCAGCACCGGCGAGTCGACCGCCGACGGCCGCGTGTATCTCAAGTGCGAGGAAGAGTGCCTCGCCGCCTGCTGCGGCGCGCCCATGATGATGGTCGATCACGTCTATCACGAGAACCTCACGCCCGAGAAGGTGGATGCCATCCTGGACGCGCTGAAATGACGGAAATCGCGCTCAATCAGGTCTGCTACGAGACCCTGAAGTTCGCCGAGCCGTGGACACTGGAGAGTTACCGGAGCGTCGGCGGTTACGAGGCCTGGTTGCGGATCCTGCGCGAGGGGATCACGCCCGAGCAGGTCATCGAGACGGTGAAGGCCTCGGGGCTGCGAGGTCGCGGCGGCGCGGGCTTCCCCACGGGGCTGAAGTGGAGCTTCATGCCCAGGGCCTACGCGGGCCAGAAGTACATCGTGTGCAACTCGGACGAGAGCGAACCGGGCACCTGCAAGGACCGCGACATCCTGCGCTACAACCCGCACGCGCTCGTGGAGGGCATGGTGATCGCGGGTTACGCCATCGGCGCGACGGTGGGCTACAACTACATGCGTGGCGAGTTCATGGACGAACCCTGGATCCGCTTCGAGCAGGCGCTCGCCGCCGCATACGCCGCCGGTTACCTGGGGCGCGATATCCAGGGCAGTGGCGTGGACTTCGACCTCTACGGGCACCTCGGCGCCGGAGCCTACATCTGCGGCGAGGAGACCGCGCTGCTGGAGTCGCTCGAGGGCAAGAAAGGCCAGCCGCGCTTCAAGCCGCCGTTTCCCGCCAATTTCGGCCTGTACGGCAAGCCGACCACGATCAACAACACCGAGTCCATCGCGTCGGTACCGTCCATCCTGCGTAAAGGGCCACAGTGGTTCGCCGATCTCGGCGTTGCGAATGCCGGCGGCACCAAGATCTTTTCCGTCAGCGGCCACGTGGAGCGACCCGGCAACTTCGAGGTCGCCATGGGCATCCCGTTCCGCGAGCTGCTCGCACTCGCCGGCGGGGTGTGGAAAGGGCGCAAGCTCAAGGCGGTGATCCCGGGCGGGTCTTCCGTGCCGGTGCTGCCCGGCGGGGCGATGCTAACGGCGAACATGGACTACGATTCGATCAAGAAAGCCGGCTCCA
The DNA here is from genome assembly GCA_020850735.1 of Gammaproteobacteria bacterium. Classification (GTDB taxonomy): domain Bacteria; phylum Pseudomonadota; class Gammaproteobacteria; order JADZEE01; family JADZEE01; genus JADZEE01. The sequence goes on from JADZEE010000007.1 coordinate 60,388, forward strand.
TGCTCGGTTCCGGCGCGGTGATCGTGATGGACGAGACCACCTGCATGGTGCAGGTGTTGCGCCGGATTTCGCGTTTCTACTACTCCGAGTCCTGCGGCCAGTGCACACCGTGCCGCGAGGGCACCGGCTGGATGTACCGGATGCTGTCGCGCATCATCGACGGCAAGGGCCGGCCGGAGGACATCGACAAGCTGGACGACGTGTCGCGCAAGATCGAGGGCCGCACGATCTGCGCGCTGGGCGATGCCGCGGCGTGGCCGGTGCAGAGCTTCATCCGCCATTTCCGCCACGAGTTCGAGTATTACATCGAACACGGCCGCAGCCTCGTCGAGGCGCCGCAGGAGGCCGCGGCGTGAGCGAGACGGCACGCAGGTCTTGATTCGTCATTCGTATAACACGATCGGAAACGACGATCCGCCGCACGCCGGCCACGAACCAAACAGCAAGAATCTCGAATAATTCCCATGGCAGACGAGCTGGTAACCATCGAGGTCGACGGCCGGACCCTCGAGGCGCGCAAGGGCGCGATGCTGATCGAGGCGACGGACGCCGCCGGCATCTACGTGCCGCGTTTCTGCTATCACGACAAGCTGTCGGTGGCGGCCAACTGCCGCATGTGTCTGGTCGAGGTCGAGAAGGCCCCCAAACCGCTGCCGGCCTGCGCCACGCCGGTCGTCGACGGCATGAAGGTCAGGACACGTTCGCCGCTCGCCCTTGACGCCCAGCGCTCGACCATGGAATTCCTGCTCATCAATCACCCGCTGGACTGTCCGATCTGCGACCAGGGCGGGGAGTGCGAGCTGCAGGATCTGGCGATGGGTTACGGCAACGACGTGTCCCGGTACACCGAGCGCAAGCGGGTCGTAAAGGACAAGGACATCGGCCCCCTCATCCAGACCGACATGACGCGCTGCATCCATTGCACGCGCTGCATCCGGTTCGGCGAAGAAATCGCGGGGCTGCGCGAGCTCGGCGCCACGGGCCGCGGCGAACACATGGAAATCGGCACCTACGTCGCCCGCGCGGTCGGTTCAGAGCTGTCCGGCAACGTCATCGATCTGTGCCCGGTCGGCGCGCTGACTTCCAAACCGTACCGGTACACGGCGCGCGCCTGGGAGCTGCGCCAGCACGAGGCGGTGGCGCCGCACGATTCAGTCGGCTCGAACCTGTATGTGCACGCAAAGGGCAATGTCGTCAAGCGCGTCGTGCCGCGCGAGAACGGGGCCATCAACGAGTCCTGGATCGCCGACCGCGATCGTTATGCCTACCTGGGTCTGAATCACGCGGATCGCCTCACGATGCCGCTGCTGAAGGACGGCGGCAGGTGGCGCGAGGTCGACTGGCAGACCGTCCTCGGTGTGGTTGCCGATCGCCTGCGTGCCGTGTGCGCGCAGGACGGGCCGGCCGGCCTGGGCATGCTCGCCAACCCGTCCGCCAGGCTCGAGGAGCTGTACCTGTTTGCGAAGCTCGGCCGCGCACTGGGCGTGACCGGCATCGATCACCGCCTCAGGCAGCAAGATTTCAGTGACGACGATGTGAGCCCGCTCGCGCCGTGGCTCGGTGGCTCCATTGCGTCCCTGGAAGAAATCGACGCGGCGCTGCTGATCGGTACCAACGTGCGCAAGGAACAACCGCTCATCAACCACCGGCTGCGCAAGGCCGGGCTGCGCGGCGCACGCCTCGCGGTCGTCAACCCGGTCGATTTCGATTTCAACTGGCCGGTCTCGGCGCGTTTCGTGAGCGCTCCCGAGGCCATGGTCAGCAACCTCGCGGGCATCGCCCGGGCGCTGCTCGGTGACGGTTCGGGCGCTGCGGGCGCGCTGGCCGGGGTGACTGTCGAGCCGGACCACCAACGCGTCGCCGAGTCGCTGCGCCAGGCGCAGTCCGCCGTGGTACTGCTGGGCAATATGGCACTGTCGCATCCCGATCTCGCGCGGCTGCGCTGGCTGGCGGACGTCATCGCGAGTGCGTCCGGCGCGCGCCTGGGCTATCTGCCCGAAGCCGGCAATAGCGTCGGTGCCGCGCTGGCGGGCGTGCTGCCGCACCGGGGTCCTGGCGGCCAGGCGGTTGGCGCGGGGCTGAACGCCCGGGCGCTGCTCGAATCCCGGCCCGCGGCGCTGGCCTTGTACGGCCTGGAGCCGGAATTCGATTGCTGGGATCCTGCGCTGGCGCTGGCGGCGGCGCGTGCGGCGCGCTTCGTGGTCAGCTTCACCGCTCATCGCAGTGCCGCGATGGACGAATATGCGCACGTGCTGCTGCCGATCGCCGGATTCGCGGAAGCGGCCGGGACTTACGTCAACTGTGCCGGGGACTGGCAGAGCTGCGCGGCGGCGGTCAAGCCGCCCGGCGACGCGCGCCCGGGCTGGCGGGTGTTGCGCGTGCTCGGCAACCGCCTCGATCTCGATGGCTTCGACTACCAGGATGTCGCCGAGGTTCGTGAGGAGCTCGCCGCGCGGGTACACGATCGCAGGCCGCCGCTGGCCGGTTGCAGCCGCGCGGCCGACACGCTCGGTACTCCCTCCCAGGGCTTGCGGCGCGTCACCTGGCTCGGACCGTATTCGCTGGATCCGCTCGTACGCCGGTCGCAGGCGCTGCAACGCAGCCCGGACGGTGCCGATGACGCCGTCCGGGTCGCGCCGGCGCTCGCCGAACGACTCGGCTGCGTCGAGGGTGACGCCGTGACCGTGCGCCAGGGTGGGGCCGAGGTCCGCGCATCGCTGCGCGTGGACGCACGCGTGCCGCACGACTGCGTGCTGCTGTTCGGCGCGCGTGAGTGCTTCGTCCCGCTCGGCGGCTGGTACGGCGGGATCGAGCTGATCCGGCAGGGCGACCCGGGCGAACAGGCATGAACGAACTGCTCCACAATCTCTTGCGCTGGCTGCCGGATCCGGTCGAGCCGGTCGGCATCGTGGTCGTGAAGATCGTCGCCATCGTCGTGCCACTGATGCTGAGCGTCGCCTACCTGACCTTCGCCGAGCGCAAGATCATCGGTTACATGCAGGTCCGTCTCGGCCCCAACCGGGTCGGACCGCGCGGTTGGCTGCAACCCATCGCCGATGCCGTCAAGCTCGTGTTCAAGGAAATCGTGGTGCCGTCGGGCGCCAACAAGATCCTGTTTATCCTCGCGCCGATCCTTGCTCTCGGTCCGGCGCTGGCGGCGTGGGCGGTCGTGCCGTTCGACGCGGGCATGGTGCTGGCGGACATCAACGCCGGTCTGCTGTACGTCCTCGCCCTGACTTCGATGGGCGTGTATGGCGTCATCATTGCGGGCTGGGCCTCCAACTCCAAGTACGCGTTTCTGGGCGCGATGCGTTCAGCGGCGCAGATCGTGGCCTACGAGATCGCCATGGGTTTCGCGCTCGTGGGCGTGCTGATCGCCGCCGGCAGCCTCAACCTCGGCGCCATCGTGACCGCGCAGGCGGGCAGCTTTCTGCACTGGTTCTGGCTGCCGCTGCTGCCGCTGTTTCTGGTCTACTTCATCTCCGGGGTTGCCGAGACCAACCGGGCGCCGTTCGACGTGGCCGAGGGCGAGTCGGAAATCGTCGCCGGCTTCCACGTCGAGTACTCGGGTATGGCGTTCGCCGTTTTTTTCCTGGCCGAATACGCCAACATGATTCTCATCGCGGCGCTGGCCTCGGTCATGTTCATGGGCGGTTGGCTGTCCCCGCTGCCGCCGGCCTGGGTACCCGACGTGCCGGTCATCGGCACCGTGCTCGGTGACGGCGTTCACTGGCTGCTCGCGAAAATATCGTTTTTCCTCTTTTTTTTCCTGTGGTTGCGTGCGACCTTCCCGCGTTACCGCTACGATCAGATCATGCGCCTCGGCTGGAAGGTGTTCATTCCGATCACCATCGTGTGGATCGTGGTCGCCGGGGCCATGGTGCTGCTGCGCCTGCCGCCGTGGTTCGACTGATGCACACGGGGACCCGCAACGTGAATCCGATCGTGAGCTATTTCAAGAGCCTTTTTCTGTGGGAGATGCTCAAGGGGCTGCGCCTGACCGGCGAGCGCCTGTTCGACCGCAAGATCACCATCCAGTATCCCGAGGAAAAAGCGCCCCAGTCACCGCGCTTTCGCGGCCAGCACGCCCTGCGCCGCTATGCCAATGGCGAAGAGCGTTGCATCGCCTGCAAACTGTGCGAGGCCGTGTGCCCCGCCGTCGCCATCACGATCGAGTCGGACCAGCGCAGCGACGGCACGCGCCGCACGACGCGCTACGACATCGATCTCACGAAGTGCATATTCTGCGGATTCTGCGAGGAATCCTGCCCGGTCGACGCGATCGTTGAGACCCGGCATTTCGAATATCATGGCGAGCAGCGCGGTGACCTGTACATGACCAAGGACAAGCTCCTTGCCAACGGCGATCGCTTCGAGAAGCAGATCGCCGCGGATCGCGCGGACGACGCGCGCTATCGCTGACCGGGCGACGACAGGGACGAACGAACGGGATTTTCGATGATCGAGCCGGCCATCTTCTACTTTTTCGCCGCCATGCTCGTGTTTGCCGGCAGCATGGTCATCACCGTGCGAAATCCGGTGCACGCCGCGTTGTTTCTGGTGCTGGCGTTCTTTGCCAGCGCGGTGTTGTGGCTGCTGCTGGAAGCTGAATTTCTCGCCATCGCGTTGGTGCTCGTTTACGTCGGAGCGGTGATGGTGTTGTTCCTGTTCGTCGTCATGATGCTGGACATCAACCTGGTTCCGCGCCGCGAGGGTTTCATCAAATACCTGCCGATCGGGGGCGCGGTGGCCCTGATCATGGTCATCACAATGACCATGATGGTCGGCCCCGGGCATTTCGGCGCCGACGTCGTCGCCGTGCCGGCGCGTGCCGCGGCCGGGTACAGCAACACCCGTGAACTCGGTCACGTGCTGTACACGGATTTCGTATACCCGTTCGAGATTGCGGCGGTCGTCCTTCTCGTTGCCATCGTCGCGGCCATCGCGCTGACGATGCGGGTCTCGCGCCAGCGTCGGGGGCTCAGGCCGGAACAGCAGGTCGCGGTACGCCGGGAAGACCGTGTGCGGCTGGTCAAGGTACCGCCGGTCCGGGACGGATCCGCATGAACGCCGGTCACGGCAGCTCGTCAGGCCAGGGACGGCGATGATCGCGCTGTCGAACTACCTCGTGCTCGCCGCGCTCATGTTCTGCCTGAGCGTGGCCGGCATGTTCATCAATCGCAAGAACGTCATCGTCCTGCTGATGTGCATCGAGCTGATGCTGCTGTCGGTCAATCTGAACTTCATCGCGTTCTCGCACTTTCTCGGCGACATCTCCGGACAGGTGTTCGTATTTTTCATCCTGACGGTGGCGGCGGCGGAGTCGGCCATCGGCCTGGCGATACTCGTGGTGCTGTTCCGCAACCGCCGTACGATCAACGTCGAAGACATCGGCACCCTCCGAGGCTGAACCGGACCCGCCAGCGCGTATGGAACAGCTCTGCCTGCTCATCGTTCTCGCTCCACTCGCCGCCTCGCTGGTCGCAGGCCTGGCGGGCCGGCGCATCGGCCGCGCCGGGTCCCACTGGGTCACGATCGTCGGCGTGGGGATCGCCTTCGCGCTTTCGGCGGTCGTGTTCAAGCAAGTCGTCATCGACGCGGCCGGCAACCTGAACACGACCGTATTCACCTGGCTTGCCGTGGGCGGGCTACGCTTCGAGATCGGTTTTCTCATCGACCCGCTCAGCGCCACGATGATGCTCGTGGTGACCTTCGTATCGTGGATGGTGCACATCTATACCATCGGTTACATGCACGACGATCCGGGCTACCAGCGGTTCTTCAGCTACATATCGCTGTTTACCTTCTCCATGCTCATGCTGGTGATGGCGAACAACTTCCTGCAGCTTTTTTTCGGCTGGGAGGCCGTGGGACTGGTGTCCTACCTGCTCATCGGCTTCTGGTTCAAGCGTCCGACCGCCATCTACGCCAACCTCAAGGCATTCCTGGTGAATCGGGTGGGTGATTTCGGATTTCTGCTGGGCATCGCCGGCGTCCTGTTCTGGCTGGGGACCGTGGACTACGCGACCGCGTTCGCGCGCGCGCCGCACGTTCAGGGGACGACGGTGGAGCTGTTCGCGGGCTCGCCGTGGTCGGTGATGACGCTTACCTGCATTCTGCTGTTCGTCGGGGCGATGGGCAAATCGGCACAGGTGCCACTGCACGTCTGGCTGCCGGACTCCATGGAAGGTCCGACCCCGATCTCGGCGCTCATCCACGCGGCCACGATGGTGACCGCCGGGATCTTCATGGTGGCGCGCATGTCGCCGTTGTTCGAGCTCTCGGAAACGGCGCTGAGCGTCGTCATGGTCATCGGTGCGCTGACCGCGTTTTTCATGGGCCTGGTCGGTATCGTCCAGAACGACATCAAGCGGGTGGTCGCGTATTCGACTCTTTCGCAGCTCGGCTACATGACCGTCGCACTTGGCGCCTCGGCATATGCCGCCGGTATCTTTCACCTGGTCACGCACGCATTCTTCAAGGCGCTGCTGTTCCTCGGTGCCGGATCGGTCATCATCGCCATGCATCACGAGCAGGATCTGCGGCGGATGGGCGGCCTGCGCCGTTACATGCCAATCACCTACATCACGATGCTGGTTGGCTCCCTGGCGCTGATCGGTGCGCCCGGGTTTGCCGGCTTCTTCTCCAAGGACGCCATCATCGAGGCGGTGCATCATGCCGATCTGCCGGGGGCGGGACTGGCCTACACGCTGGTGCTGGCGGGCGTATTCGTGACCGCGTTCTACTCGTTCCGGATGTTCTTCCTCACCTTTCATACGGACGAACGCTTCCGCAAGGCGCACGCAGCGGGCGACCACGGCCACCACGGCCACGAGCCGCAAGAATCACCCTGGGTGGTGACGATTCCGCTGATCGCGCTCGCGGTGCCGTCGGTCCTCGCCGGCTACTTCATCGACCCGGCGGTGATGGGGGATATGTTCGATGGTGTCATTTACGTGGCACCCGGACACGACGCCATCGCGCACCTCAAGGAAGGCTATCACGGCGTGTGGAGCTTCATGGTGCACGGCTTCCGGGGTCCCGCGGTGTACCTCGCCCTTGCCGGCGTTGCCGCGGCGTGGTTCGTGTACGTGCGCCGGCCCGGACTCGCGGCAGCCGCGGCGGCGAGATTTCACGGGCTGTATCGCTTGCTCATCAACAAGTACTACGCGGACGATTTCAACGAGGCGGTCTTCGCGGCGGGCGGGCGGCGAATCGGGAAGTGGCTGTGGGAGATCGGTGACGTGACGCTCATCGACGGTCTGGCCGTCAACGGTTCCGCGCGCGTCATCGGCTGGTTCGCGGGTGTGGCCCGGCAGATGCAGACGGGCTACCTGTACCACTACGCATTCATGATGATCGTCGGCCTGCTGGGTCTCATGGGGTACCTGTATTTCACATACGGGATCATTCACTGAAAGGGGGAAGTGCGTGACCCGTGCACGAGTGCGTCCGGGGCTGCGCTTTGCGGATTTCACCAGGAAAGGACAGCTTCCGTCGCCCGCGTACCGGCGGCCAGCCTGATCGATGTTTGCACAATTGCCATTGCTGAGTCTGCTCGTGTGGCTGCCGATCGCCGGCGGCGTGTGGCTGCTGCTGGCCGGAACGCGCGTGCCCGACCGCGCCGTGCGGATCGATGCGCTCGGCATCAGTCTCGTCACCTTCCTCCTGTCGTTGCCGCTGTACGTCAACTTCGACCGGTCCACCGCCGCCATGCAGTTCGTCGAGCGACACGCATGGATCCCGGCCTTCGATATCAATTACCACCTCGGCGTGGATGGGATCGCGATGCCGCTGATCCTGCTGACCACCTTCACCACGGTGCTCGTGGTGCTGGCGGGGTGGGAAGTCATCAAGGACAGACTGGCGCCGTATATGGCGGCGTTCCTGATTCTCGAAGGCCTGATGATCGGCGTGTTCAGCGCTCTCGACGCGATTCTTTTTTACGTGTTCTGGGAGGCAATGCTCATCCCCATGTTCCTGATCATCGGCATCTGGGGGGGCGCACGGCGGGTGTACGCGACTATAAAGTTCTTCCTCTACACGTTTCTGGGCTCGGTGCTCATGCTCGTCGCGTTGCTGTACCTGTACTACCAGGGTGGCAGCTTCGCGATCGCGGATCTGCAGCAACTGCCGGTCGGCGAGACCGCGCAGCTGCTCGTGTTCGTGGCGTTCCTGCTGGCCTTCGCCGTGAAGGTACCAATGTGGCCCGTGCACACCTGGCTGCCGGACGCGCACGTGGAGGCCCCGACCGGGGGCTCCGTGATTCTCGCCGCCATCATGCTGAAAATGGGCGGCTACGGTTTTCTGCGTTTCAGCCTACCGATCGCACCGGACGCGAGCCGGGCGCTCGATGGCCTGATGATCGGGCTGTCGCTGATCGCCATCGTCTACATCGGCTTTGTCGCGATCGTGCAGCGCGACATGAAAAAGCTGATCGCGTACTCGTCGGTTTCCCACATGGGTTTCGTCACGCTCGGATTTTTCACCATATTCCGCATCGTGCAGTCGACCGGGACGACCGACGGGGCGGCGATGGGAGTCGCGGGCGGCATGGTGCAGATGATTTCGCACGGCTTCGTCTCCGGCGCCCTGTTTCTGTGCGTGGGCGTGCTCTACGATCGCGTCCACAGCCGCCAAATCGACGACTACGGCGGCGTCGTCAACTCCATGCCGAAGTTCGCGGCGCTGTTCATGCTGTTCGCAATGGCCAATGCCGGCCTGCCGGGAACGTCCAGCTTCGTGGGCGAGTTCCTGGTCATACTCGCCAGCTTCCAGGCCAGCGCGTGGATCGCGTTCTTCGCCGCCCTGACCCTGATCCTTAGCGCGGCCTATATGCTGTGGATGTACAAGCGCGTCATTTTCGGCGAGGTGGCCAATGCCCGGGTCGCTGCGCTCGTCGATATCGGCGCGCGCGAAACGCTCATTCTCGGATCCCTCGCGCTCGTGGTGCTGGCCGTCGGGATCTGGCCGGCACCGCTGCTCGAGGTGATGAATCCGACCATCGAGCAGCTCATCGACCACGTCATGCGGAGCAAGCTGTAGTCAGATGGCCGACATCAACGTAGCCCTGCCGGAGATTTTCCTGCTCGCCATGGCGTGCGCCGTATTGCTCGCGGCCGCATTCTCGAAGGACCAGGAACAGAGTCTGGTCTACCTGCTGGCGCAGACCGCCCTGGCCGGTACCCTCGTCATCGTCGCGGCGACTGCATCTGCGGTCAGCGACGTGGCGTTCAACGGCACTTTCATTGCCGACCCGATGAGTCGCGTCCTGAAGGCATTCATCTGCGCCGTGGGGCTTTTTGCGTTCGTGTGTTCCCGGGAAGATCTGCGCCGCCGCGCGCGTCCGGGCGGGGAGTACTACGCGCTCGGTCTGTTCGCGGTTCTCGGGATGCTGGTACTCGTGTCGGCGCACAGCCTGCTCACCGTCTACCTCGGCCTAGAGCTGCTGTCCCTGTCGCTGTATTCCATGGTGGCGCTCGACCGCGACTCGCCGTCGGCTTCCGAAGCCGCCATGAAGTACTTCGTACTCGGGGCCATCGCCTCGGGCATGTTGCTCTACGGAATGTCCATGATTTACGGGGTCACCGGCACACTGGACCTGTCCGCGATCGCCGGCGCCAGCGCGCAGTCCGGTGCAGCGCGGATGCTGCTCG
>JADZEE010000008.1 GCA_020850735.1 Gammaproteobacteria bacterium
GAGATAGCTTGGCCATGCCTCGACCCCTCCGCGAGGTGCAAGGCAGGCACGGTACGGGACCTCAGGTCCCAGGGAGGTGCGTAAATCCGGGTGTCGCCTTAACTCGATTCTGGGCTGTCGCTCTACAAACCGTTGCCGGCGATGCCGTGCAGTCCGAGGAAGGCCTTGAGGGCGGCCGGGGAGTTGGCAAAGACCTTGAGGAAGTTGGGCACCATGCCGAGTTGGGCATGGATGGCGTCGTACAGGGCCTTCTGCTCCGGATTGGCCGATTCGGCGGTAACGAGGCTGATGCGTGCCATGATGTTTCTCCAGTTTCAGGTTCGGTGCGTCGCCGAGCTGGCGACGGTGGCCACTTTGCCTAATTCCCCTGAAAAGAATAATACTCATATAATGGAATATATAATTCCATTTTTCGGAATACTCTGTGGACCGCTTTCATCTCATGACCGTTTTCGTTGCCGTCGCCGAAGAGGAAAGCTTCGCGGCGGCTGCACGGCGGCTGCGTATGTCGCCGCCGGCCGTGACCCGGGCCGTCGCCTTCCTCGAGGAACGGCTGGGCGTGCGGCTGCTCACACGCACCACGCGTCTGGTGCGGACCACCGATGCCGGTTCCCGCTATCTCGAGGACGCGCGGCGGATCCTGCTCGAGGCGGACGAGGCCGACGAAGCGGCGGCCGGGATCAATGCCACGCCGCGCGGACATCTTGCGGTCACGGCTCCGGTGCTGTTCGGGAAGATCTACGTGATGCCCATCCTCACCGCCTACCTGACGACATTCACGGAAACCACGGTGTCGGCGCTGTTCGTTGATCGTGTGGTCAACCTGATCGACGAGGGCCTCGATGTCGGCATCCGCATCGGCTCTTTGCCCGATTCTTCGCTGCGCGCAATTCGCGTCGGCCAGGTGCGTCGCGTCGTCTGTGCATCGCCGGCCTACCTGAACAAGTACGGCGCTCCAAAAACCCCTGCGGATCTCGTGAAGCATCCGCTTATTGCCGCCACATCGGTGTCCGCCGGTTCCGAATGGGCGTTCGCCAAGGGCAAGGAAAGAATCGGCGTCCGGCTCAGTCCGCGCATTCTGGTGAATACCAATGACGGCGCGCTCGAAGCCGCCAGGAGCGGGTTCGGCCTGACGCGCCTGTACTCCTATCAGGTGGCGAACGAACTGGCGGCCGGTACGCTCGAGACGGTGCTGACGGACTTCGAAGAAGCTTCGTTGCCGGTCCACGTGATTCATCGCGAGGGTCGCCATCGATCCGCCAAGGTCCGGTGCTTCGTCGATCTGGCCGTGGAGAGGCTGAGGGCGAATACGGCATTGCAGTGATGTCGTGCTCCCTGTAGCCGCTGGCGTTTCCAGGAAAACCGCCGACCAGAAACGGTAGCCGCTACGAGCGCTGCGCATGGCCCCGGAGGAATCGGAGCAATGAAAGAGAGGCATTTCGGGAGCCGCACGCCCGGTGCACGACCTTCAGCCGCACGGCCGCTGGATAGGCCGGCGCGCCATTGCTATCGTTATGGAAACGGGAGAGGTCGAGCGCATGGACGAGGCAATGCTCACGGACGACACTCGACCACTTCCTTGTTCCGCTATCGCGCCGATCGATGGCCGCCAGCCGCGGCTGAACGTTGCGTTGGATTACGGAAACCGGCCCCGAGCCGTTCGCCTGGACTGAAACCGAATCCCTGATCGAGTTCGAATCCGCAAGACTTGATGTGGCGATGCTGCCGCATCCAATTCCAACCGGGAGACTGACGATGGCATGCCAAGTGACCCTTGAATTCAAAGTCAAGCAAGACTGTATCGAGAAGCTCCGCACCTGGATGCGCGAGGTACTGCCTGATACGCGCGGATACGACGGCTGCATATCGATCAGTCTGGTACAGGATCAAGACGATCCGACCGCATTTGCCGCCATCGAGCAATGGGATACTCGGCAACACTATGAAAAATACCGCCAATGGCGTAACGAAACGGGCGTGCTCGAAGATCTGATTGCGATGATGGATGGTGAACCGAGTTTTCGATTCTTCAATTACTTTGGTGTGTGAATCGCGCCGGTCGGTCGCCGTCACACGGATAACGTTGCGCGTCGCTTGCCAGGTTGGCGGTCTCGCACCGCTGGAGCATCGCTTGCGAGCCGCAGCCAGCGAAGCCCGATACGAAGGTGGGTTCGTTCAACACTACATCAGGCCACTCCTCTATCCGAACGCTTTTTCACCCGGCACGACGGAGGGATTTCACATTGAACACGGATCGTGACCCCGGCCGTTTTCTGCGCGCAACGATATTGTTTCTGGCGCCCCAAATCGTGATGGGCAGCGAGTCCTCGTCGCCGGATTACCTGAGCTTTGCCCAGGGTGCCCTCCTCGTCGAGGTGGGCGGTTCGGCCGCGGCATTGAAAGTGGATGCGGAGAGCGCTCTGCAGGCGATCGACGGTGACTACGGGGTGTACTCGCTGACGCCCAGGCCGGGTGGCCCGGATACCGAGATCTTTTTTGTTTACAGGCTTCCGGCAGCTACGACCTTTACCACCTTCGCGGTGCCTAACGTGCTGGAAACGCCGAGTCCTTCGCAAACGTTTTTCCGGGATATCGAAATATCCGGCAGCACGAAGGGCGCCGAGGGGCCGTTCGAGGCTTTGGCTGCCACGACCCTCGCCACGCACGAGGACAAGAACCTGTCCACCGAGATCCACCCGATCACCAGCCCGCCGGTCATCTGGGTGAAGATAACGCTGCGCGGTGGCATCGACGTCCAGCGGGACAAGACGTTCTTCGAGTTCAGTGAGATCATCGGTTACGGCTCCCAGGAGCCAGTCCCGTTGCTGGACAGATTCGGGGGCAAGTGGAAAGGGAGAGGCGTGCTGTTGGAGTTGAAGCAGGATGCCGCCACGGTCGTCGGCTGCTACGACGGCAGCGGCGATCTGAGCGGTACCGTGACGGGCAACATCCTGCGTGCGACCGGCACGAGTCGCAGCGCCGGTATTCCCAGCACCTTCGTGCTGACGGTCACCGATGGTGGTGACATCACGGGCGTGCGCTCGACCAATGGTGCGCCATTTCGTATTTACACCGGCGCCAGCGCGCCCGATCTCACGACGGAATGCTCGGCAGTCAAAGCCCGACCCCCGGGTTGCGGCGCGACCGTACACGGGATCAACTTCGATTACGACTCGGACGCCATCCGGCCGGAGTCCGCCATGGTGCTCGACGCATTGTTTGCCGGGCTGACCGCTGCGCCGGAATCGGCAATTACGATTGTCGGACACACCTCCAGCGAGGGATCGGATGGCTACAATCTCGACCTCTCGCAGCGCCGGGCACAGTCGGTCATCGCGGCGTTGGCGACACGCGGGATCGAACCAACCCGCCTGACTGCCAAGGGCGCCGGCGAGGGCCAGCCGATTGCCGACAATACGACGGCGGCGGGCCGTTCGCTGAATCGCCGGGTCGAAGTTCTATGCCGCTGAGTCACCGCTGGCGGAACCCCCTGCGCGCCCAATACCGGCGCGCCGCGGATCAGCAGCCGTTGCATTCCCGAGGTGTTGCACACGAGACATGAGGGAGATCCGTTATGACCGCAAGGGTCTTTGTTGCAGGAGCGAGTGGAGCTATCGGCCGCCGGCTCTGTCGGTTGCTCGTTGACGACGGTTGGTCGGTTATCGGCACGACCCGTTCGCCAGAGAAGGCGCCAATGCTTCGCGACATCGGCGTTGAGCCGGTGATCGTGGACGTGTTCGATGAACCGCTGCTGCTCGACATCGTCCGCAAAGCGAAGCCGGCGATCGTCGTTCACCAGCTAACCGACCTTCCGCCTGCGCTCGACCCTGCCAAATTGGCCGAAGCGTTGGTCCGCAATGCACGACTGCGGGAGATCGGTACGCGCAACCTGGTCGCCGCTGCCACCGCCGCGGGCGTGACGCGCATGGTGGCGCAAAGCCTCGCATTCGTCTACGCACCAGGTCCCCTGCCCTACCGCGAGGAGGCGCCGCTGAATCTGCACGATCCCGCGTACGGTGAAACCGCACGCGCCGTCGCCAGTCTCGAGCAACAGGTATTGGCCGCGCCGTTAACGGGGATCGTTCTGCGATACGGAAAACTGTACGGGCCAGGGACAGGTTTCGATCGGCCGCCGAGCGATGGACCGCTGCACGTCGATGACGCCGCGGATGCGGCGCGACGAGCGTTGACTCGCGGCGACACGGGTATTTATAACATTGCGCAGGACGATGGCACTGTCTGCATCAAAAAGGCGGCTGACGCGCTCGGCTGGATACCGGGTTTCCGTTTAGGCGAGCACGTACGCTGACCATACGCCGCATCGAACGGTGCCCCGCGAGGCCTGTTGGCAATCCGCAAGTCACCGCGGGGCCGCCAGCGGTGCGCCGAGCTGGCGTGCCTCGTGGAGTCGCAGCTGATGAAAAACCAGATCACACTGCTGACGCCCGGCGTCGACGATCTCCGGCAGGCGGTTCGTTTGTACCGCGACGGGCGGGGACTGCACAGCGAAGGCATCGCCGGCACGGAACTCGAACACGCGGCGGTTGGTTTCTTTTGACTGCAAGCATGCTCGTAGCGGGCGCTTCGGGCCGGAAAGAATATTGCGCACGACACCGGGCTCGCGCTCGGCAACTCCAGCGCCGCCGAACTCACTATCGGACACAATGTCGCGTCGGGAGGAGAGGTTGATTCGGTGCTGGCCAGCCGGGAAGGCGCGCCGTGCTCAGCGCCTCGGGGCGCGCGGAATGCGGACCCGCTGGATCGTCTGCACCGAACGCAACATGCGAGTCATCGTCTCGATGCGCATCGGCCGCGGCGGCGATGGCGGGCTGTGCGCGTCGGGGATCTCCGTGCCGTAGCCCGCCTGGCTGATGGACACGCTGCCGTAAGAATTCGACACTTCGATTTCATTGGCGGCCCCGGCGACTTCGGGTTCCAGCAATACCACGGTCGCTGATTCGCCTTGCACCTCGCACACGAAAAACGTTCCGCGGATACCGATCGTCGCCACCGCCGTATTCACCTTGAAACCTGCCGGCCGGCGCTTGCCGAGCAAGCCGGTCGCGAAGCGGGCGATTCCGCCGAACACCCGCCCGGAAAACGTTTCCTCTTCCGGCGCGTCCCGGGGTTCGGTTTCGGCTGTATCGCGGAAGCTGTAGGCGTCGATCGCGAACCGCGTGCGCTTCGCGAGCGTGACACGCGTCCCGTCGGTGAACAGCAAGGTGACCGCGGCGTGATCCTCGGTGGCGATCTCGTCGCCCTTGAACAATTCGGCGTTCCGGGTGAGCGTGCGGGTTGTACCATCCACCGCGCGCGCGGTCACGATCCCCTTGAGCGACTGGACGTGGGCGGCGGCCGCGAGCGCCCACGATGGCACCCAGCCGAGGCAGCACGCGACCAGCAAGGAAGCCAGCAGGCGTTGACAAGTCGTCCGGGACTCGCGTTTCATCGTCGCGTGCGTACACGAACCGGCGAACAGGGAGCCTGGCGTCATCTTGGCCTCGGTCTCGTCGTTTTCCTCTGCGCGTGTGCCGGTCCGGCCGATCGCTACGACGACCGGACGCGTACGGCGGGCCTTTCAAGACTTGACCGCGAGGGCGACCCGTTCGTGCACGCGGTGTACGCCCGTGGCGAGCTCGTCGATGCCCAACCGATCCACATCTATATCACCGGCGACGGCAGCCCGTGGCTGCACGGGATCCGTATCGCACGCGACCCCACACCCCGCCACGACATCGTCGTCGACCTGATGCTGCGCGACCCGGCACCGAGTCTGCTCATCGGCCGGCCATGCTATCACGGCCTCGCGAGAACGCGTGCCTGCGAGCCGCGCGTATGGACGGCGGGGCGCTACTCGGAACCGGTGGTACACAGCATGGCGGTGGCAATACGAGCCGCGCTCGAAGCCTTTCCGCATTCGCCGGCCGTGCTGATCGGCTACAGCGGCGGCGGTGCGCTGGCGATGCTCATCGCTGCACGCGTGCCCGCGATCGGCACCGTGGTCACTGTCGCCGCGAATCTCGACGTCGCGGCGTGGACGCGGCTCCACGGTTATGCACCGCTGACCGGTTCGCTCGACCCCGCGCGCGAGCCCCCGCTGGCGCCGCGCATCCGTCAATTTCACTTCGCCGGCGGCCGCGATACCGTTTCGCCGGTGAAGCTGAACTACGACACCGTGTTCCGCCAGAGCAATTATCACCTGACCGTCATTCCGGGCTTCGACCACCGCTGCTGCTGGGTGGAACGCTGGCCGGCGCTCATCGCCTCCGCCGGGCTTGCACCGTAGCTGCGCTACAACGCGAAGCGCAAACCGACCTGCACCGCGTGGATGGTCAGATCCTTGTAGCCGACCAGGGCCTGGTAGTGTACGAAGCCGGTCACACGGTCCGAGAAAATCGCCGTGGCCGCCGCGCCCACGTTGAAATAGTTCCGATCCGGCGCATCGCGCAGCAGGTCAAATCTTTCGCCGGTGGGGTCGCTGACGAAGCGGCCGGTCATCGGCTCGTTGTCGTTCTCGAACTCGTGCGCGTATTCCGCGGTCGCCTGCGGTATGACGGTTCCCCATCCCGTCTCGATCTCCGTGCTCGCGGTGGCGCCAACGGTCACGCTCAGAGTGTCGGTGTCCTGTTTATCGATCGCCAAGGCCAATCCGGACCCCGGGGCCGTCGGATCCGACATGCGTTCCCGAAAGCCGTCGATGGCGACATTGGCGTAATCCAGGCGCGCATAGGGACTCAGTACCACGCTGTCCTGGCGGAAGTCCCGGCCGGCGGTAAAGCTGACGGAAACCTCGTCGCTTTGCGTATTCGACAAGGCACGCTGGTTCACCTGCACGGTGCGAATCACGCCGCCGCTCGCGCCGCTCGCCGCGGTGATGGTGTATGCGACCGTCCGATTCTGATCGTGATCGCTGTTGTTGTAACCGACGCTGCCGTCGAAATACCAGTGCTCGTCGGGGAAGTAGCTCGCATAGGCCAGGAAACTATAACTGTCGGTATCGAGCGTTCCGCCGTTGCTGCTGATATCGGCGGAGGAATTCCGGTAGCCGCCCGACGCTCCGAACGTGAAAGCATCGGACAGCGCGTAGCCGAATCCGGCCGTCACACCGTAATCATCGGCCTTGAAGCCCGATTCGCGCAGTGTCTGATCGCGATCGCTGGCGGCGTAAAGGCCGTGAACGAAGAAGGTCCAATGCGATTGTGCGTCGTCACCGGCGGCGCCGCCGGTCAGCGCGAACACCTCGCGGTGGTCGAGATACACCACGCCGGGGCTCATCCCGCCCGCGGCCCGCAGACCGCTGGCCCGACCGTTGCCACCCCCGGACGCCGCGGCCGACACGTTGACCTGATGGGAACTGATCACCGCATCCTCCTCCGGCGCCATGGCCTGCAGGCCGGCGCGGGAGCCGTCGATGTCAGTGCCCCCCGGGGATCCGGAAATCACGCCGAGCGTGCCGTCGACCAGTTCGTCGCAGCGGGCCTGCAAATCGCTGCTCGTCACGACACCGAACGGACAGATGTTTTCGATCACGCGGCCGATACTGCCCTGCGGTGGAGTCACCGCGACACCGGTGCCCTCCTGCAACACACCGGCGATCGGGCTGGTCGCCCACGCCGGCAGATGAGCTCCGAAGACCACAAATGCCACAACCCACCGTGCCCCGACCATAAGCCCCCCTTTGTCCTGCATCGCGCAGGCGCGCATCCCAACGGCCACAAAACTTAATCGATTACATAAACCTTAGCGTATACCACGGGATTTGTCATAGGACTGCCATTGTTGCGAAACCGCACCAACGACGACTCGCCGTGGCCTTCCCGTTGTTTTCCGTTTTCCGGGAAAGCGGCACCGAGCCGCCGTTTCCCGCTCGTCCCGCACTTCCGTTCCACGTGCAGATCCGGAATTCCCCGTGGGCGTGGACCGCAAGGCCGGGCCCGGCGAGCGGCGTCGTCCCGGTCCACGCACGGCCGGCGTATGCAGCACCTTTAGCAAGCAAGCGCGCGTGTGCGCACGGCTGCAGTCCGAGCGTCGATGTACCTCCTGGTATGAACCCAAGGTGCCACCGCCGACCGCCGGGATCGTGTCGCGCGCCCCGATCCGGCGCGCGAAGCGGACGTTGCGTTCGAACCGTCTTTGCAAGAGGCTTACCGCTTTACAGCTTCGTGTGATTGCAAACCAGAGATTCCGAACTACCGATCGAAAGGGGCAGACAGCATGGCAACAGGTACCGTACGACTCCACCGCGTACTGCGCGCACCGCCCGAACGCGTCTATCGGGCGTTCCTCGATCCCGACGCGATGGCCAAGTGGCTCCCGCCGCACGGCTTCATCGGCAAGGTCCATCACATGGACGCCGAAGTCGGCGGTTCGTACAAGATGTCGTTCACGAATTTTTCGAACGGCCAGACCCATACGTTCGGCGGTGAATATCTGGAACTGGTCCCGCACGAGCGCCTGCGCTACACGGACCGGTTCGACGACGTCAACCTGCCCGGGGAAATGACGACCACGATCACCCTGGCAGAGGTTTCCTGTGGAACCGAATTGACGGCGGTCCAGGCGGGTATTCCCGCGGTCATCCCCACCGAGGCGTGCTACCTGGGGTGGCAGGAGTCCCTCGCACTGCTGGCCGATCTCGTCGAAGCCGAGATCCCGGGCTGAGCCGCTGACGCCGGACCTGCGCTCGAGCGGCGCGCCAACGGCAGTCCGTCCGTTGCGCCCGGACGGTTTGCGTCCGGCGCGGAACCACGGTGTATGCTGGCATCAGCGCGATCAGGTCGATTCCGGTCTCCCGCGCATCCGGTCAGCGCGTTTGCACGACTCCCGTGCTGGTGCCATCGGCTCGATGAAGGAGGATCCCGATGAAGTACATGATCAGCTGGTTCGAACGTCCGCAGGGATCGCCTGCAGAGTACGAAAACGTGCAGAAGCGGATACTGGAAGTTTTCACGCAATGGAAAGCGCCCGCCAATTTCAAGATCGAGCTGTTCGTCGTTCGGGTGGGCGAGTGGGGCGGGCACTTGCTGGTGGACTGTGACGATCCGCTGGCCATTCACAAGTTCTGCTCGACCCTGCCCGCTTTCGAATTCGAGGCACGACCGGTGATTGCCGTCGAGGACGCGGTTCGGGTCGAGCTCGAAGCGATCGCCTGGCGCGACGGGCTCAAACGGCCGTGACACGCGGAAGGCTCGCATCGCGTTCACGCCGGGCGACATGATCCTGCGACGTTTCGGAATTCTGTGCGGCATACTCAGCCCGATCATCTGGCTGTCGCTCATCGGTGTCGCAGGCGCCATGCGACCGGAGTTCAGTCACGTCACTCACTACATCAGCGAGCTCGGGGAGCGCGGAAGCTCCACCGAGCTCATGATGCGATTCGCCGCATTCGTGCTGACGGGTTTCCTGTACCTTTGTTTCGCCGCGGCGTTACTGGCGACGTTTCGGGACGAATGGCATGCGGTGCTGGCGGCGGGGCTCATCGGCCTCGATGGGCTGGGACGTATGGGCGCCGGCGTATTTGCCTGCGATCCCGGATGTGTCGGACCGTCCTTCGGCCAGGAGCTGCACCGGCTGTTCGCCACGGTCGGCTTCGTTTCGGGCATCCTGGCGGCGCTCGCGTGGAGCTTCACCTTCCAAAGACGAGGCGGGCCGCGGAGCCTGACCTGGTACTCCCTGGGTACAGGCATTCTCGCGCTGGCTTTTCTGCTGCTCATGTCGTGGAACCGGGGGCCGATGAATGCACCCGGCCTGTTCGAACACCTCGCCACCGCGGTCCTTTCGGTATGGGTGCTGGTGTTCGCCGCGCACCTGCTGTGTGTCCCCGAGCAGTCCTCGCGGCGCTCGTGAAACGGGTACGGGATCCGCGGCCCACGACGCGGTGCTGGCGCAGCACGACCTGCTGCTGCTACCCACCACGCCCATAAAGGCGCAACCGCTGCCCAGGCCGGGCGCGGCACGCGCGGAGATCATTCACCGGGCGGTGGAGCTGATCGCCAACACAGCGCCGTTCGACCTCTCCCGCCATCGCGCAATGGCGATCCCGTGCGGGATGAGCGACGGGCTGCCGGTGAGCATCATGCTGGCGGGCAAACACTTCGACGAACCGACGATCTACCGTGCCGCCCACGCCTTCGAACCGGCGGGCGACCGGCAGCGGCTGTGAGCGCGATCGGAGGCTGAGCGACCGGGGATCCCGGTGACGAAGTCAGTGCGATCACCGCCGTTGCCGCCGGCCGTCGGGTTGAAAACACCGGCGTACCCGGGTCCAATGATCGCTCCCCACCGGCAGCACATCCAAGCGACGCCTGGCCGGTTCCGTTCGCTGCCCGGACTGCCGTGGCCCATTAACGAGTACAGAGATCGATGTCCACGCCGACCGAGCAACTGCAACAGACCCGCGGGCGCGGTTCGCAACTGCTCGTGTTCGTGCTCCTGGTCAGCCCTTTTTATCTGAACGATTTCGCGAGCATCTATATCACGGACTGGCGCCTGTGGCTGTTCATCGACTACGCCGGCGTGAAGCTGTTTCCACTCCTGCTCGCGCTGTGGCTGATCCGCAGCCGGATCATGCGGCCGGCGGAGCTCGGCCTCACTACCCGGAGCGTGGCGTCCTTTCTCGGTGCCTTTCTCGTCGTCGCGCTCGTCGGAACCGTGATCGATCAGAACGGGTATGCGTTGATCGCGCGACTGCCTGGTTACGCGCCACTCGGGCAGATGCCGGACATCACCAGCCCGGCCTGGAACCGGATCGATCTGACGCTGGGGCTGCTGCTCGTCGGTGTCGTCGAAGAGCTCGTTTTTCGCGGTTACATGCACGCGGTACTGCGCAGGTTCACGGACAGCCCTGCCGTAATCGTGGTGGTTTCCTCGGTCGCTTTCGGTCTCATCCACTGGAGTCTCGGTCTGCACGCGGTCCTGGTCACAACCGTTATCGGCGCCGTGCTCATGCTCGCGTATCTGCGCACACGCGCGTTACCGCCTTTGATGCTGGCGCATTTTGCCATCGATTTCATAGACTTCGCCGGTGTCGTGCCGAAATCGATATTCAAGTTCCCGGGCGCTACGTGACCCATCGTCCGGGGTCGGGGCCACGTCCGATCGCCAGCGGCCCGGCGAGGCTGCGGGCACTGTCACACCGGCCCGCGGCCGCGCCGACCCCTGGATCCATGTCGCCGATGCGCCGGCCCCCGAACGGACCAGCCCGTACGCGTCGCTGAACCTTGGCGTACACTCGCCTGGTTCCCGCGATGGGCGCAAACCCGGCAGACGGACGTACGGACGATGAACTCTGAGAAAATCACAGTGCGGCTGGAAAACGGTCAGACCACCGACGCGGTCGTCCTCGACAAACGTGCCAGCGCAATACGAGTGGCCCTGGGGGAAGGTATCCACAGCGTCAAGTGCGATCTGACCCCCACCCGCAACGGTCTGGCTTACGCCGGCAGCGTCATGGGTCGGGAAGTCGTCTACGAGCGCAGCCGCGACCAGGTGCAGGCGGATCTCGACCGCGCCAACCCCCTGCTGCGCAAGTCCAGACGGCACTGATCCCCCGTGTCCGCCCGCACGCCCGGCGGACACACCGGGAGCGGGCGTCATGTCCGCTAGCATTCAGTTCTTCCTGGATATCGCGATCGTCACCCTGCTGGGCGTCGCGCCGATCCTGTGCCTGCTCATCGCTTGGCGCTCACGGCGCGGACTCGCCGCGGTCCGGATCGCTTATCTCGGTTATGCCTTGTGCGCGCTGATCGTCGGGCTGTTGCAGTGGCACCTGCAGATGGACGGGCCGGAGATCTTCATGATGTTCGAGTTTTTTCTGATACCGATCGTCATCGCCGGCGCGCTGGCATCGATCATGACCGTGGTCGCCGGCTCCAACGCGACGCTCTGGGCGCTGGCTGGCACGACCGTCGCGCTGGGGATCTTCCAGTTCCTGACTTTCATCGGCATCCTGGGCACGTTCATGAACGTGATTGCGCTCGGCTACGTGGCGCTGGTCCTGGCCGCCTGCGTTCACCGGCGACGCGACTGGTGGCCCGGTCCGCAGATCTCACCGGGTTAGCGGGCGCCGACCCATCAGCGCGGGTCCGCATGACGTCGCCGTTGCGGGATCGATGCCCTGCATCGCGCCCGAATGCGCGCCGGTCCGGGTCTCAGCTCTGCTTCGCGGGGGGCAGGTTGACGGGGTAGCGCTCCGGCTCGTCCGGATTGACGCGGGTCCACACCGGCCGTGCGCTCCAGCTCGCCGAAACGGCGGGCTCGCAGTCGCGCCAGGTGAACGCGCAACGATCGCAGTGAAAAACGGTCCAGACGATCGCCCCGTCCTCCCGGCCTTCGTGCATGACGCGGCACTCACCGCCGGCTACGTTGCAGCGCGGGCAGCTCATCGGCCGAGGGCCCGCGCCTGCAGCTCTTGCAAGCGCCGCGCGAGCGCGTCGATCTGCGGGCCGGTCGGCGGGCTCACGATCCTGGCGTCGGCGCCGACGTTGTCCGGCGGCATGAAGCTGGTCGCGTCGATGATGAGTCGATGCCCCTTGCCCGGCACTTCGGCGGCCGGATCGATGATCACCATGGGCATGTTCGGGATGACGATGACGTCGCTCGCGCGGGTACGCGTGGAAAGCGCCCACATCACCTGGTTGAGATCGAAGGGGTCGATGTCGGCATCGACCATGATCAGGTTCTTGAGATACATGAGCCCGTGCGGCGTGCCGAGCGCGCGCATGGCCACGGACTTGGCGAAGCCGGCGTAGCGGTTCTTCACCGCGATGATGCCGGTCAGGCCGTGCTGGTACAGCGCATTGACGCAGGCCACCTCGGGAAAGTCGCGCTTGAGCGCCGCGTAGATCGGCGCGCAGGTGTTCAGCCCGATGAGCGTGTCGTGCTCGGTCCAGCCCTTGCCGATGTAGATGCTCTCGAAGATCGGGTCGGGCTGGTGCGAAACCGCGCTGACCCGGAACAGCGGCGCCCGGCGCACGCCGGAGTAGCTGCCGGGGAACTCTCCGAACGGACCCTCGCACATGCGCTCGCCCGCGACGAGATCGGCCTCGATGACCATCTCCGTGCGCGCGAGCACGTCCAGGCCGTTGCCCGAGGTGGTCAGCTCGAGCGGCGCGCCCATCATCTGCGAGGCGTATGCGAACTCGGACTCGTCGTAACCGATTGGCGTCGCCGCGAACATCGCCATCGCCGGGTGATTGCCGAGCATCACCGCGATACGAAACGGCACCCCGTCTTCTTCCGCGGCCACGATCTGGCGGCCGACGTCGTGCGAGGGCACCGACAGCAGGGTGAAGGTATCCGGGCCGTGTACCTGGATGCGGTAGATGCCGACGTTCTGCCGGCCGAAATCCTCCGGTGCGCGCGGATCGCGGCTGACGACGTTGGCCTTGGCGATGTAGAAGCCACCGTCGAACTCGTTGATGCGATACAGGGGCAGCAGCTCGTAGAGATTGATGTCGCGCTCGATGCGACAGGCGTTGACCGGCGCGTCCTCGGGACGCACGCGCTCAAGCAGGGGCCGGTCCGAGCCCCAGCGGCCGATGATCTCGAAGAACAGCTCGCGTATCGAGGTCGCTCGATCGCGACCGAGCAGCAGGGCGAGGTTGGCGAAGCTGCCGTGCACCCCGACGACCGCGCGCCGGTCCGGGTAACCGCGGATACGGTCGAACAGGACGGCCGGGCCGCCAGCGGCATCGCGACCGGCGGCGACCGAGATCTCACGGATGTCGGGCTCGGGCAGCACCGGCTCGGGCCAGGTCACGCACTGACCCTGCTCGGTGAGCAGGGCGAGGAAATCCCGCAGGCTGCGCACGCGCCCGGCGACGGCGCGCGCCCGGGGCGAAAACCCGGCGCCGGGATGCGCCGCGGCGCTCATCTACGCCGCTGCCCCGCGGCGCCGGCGCGACCGCCTCGCCGGCAGGCGCCCGGCCGCAGCGCCCGCGCCGACCACGGCGGCAGAGCCGGACCCGATCGGGGGCACTGGCTGGGACAGGATCATGCGCTCCTCCAACTCACGGGTTGCCAAGGTCTTGTCGGGATCAGGGCGTTCGTCGGCGGCCTGTCGCGGCCGTTGCGACTATATCGTTCCGCGGTTCCGGCTCACAATACCGCCGCATCGCCGCACCCGGGGTAGCACCGGACCCGGCCCGCGGCGCTGCGCGGCGGCATTCGGCCCGACCAAGGGCTCGCCAGCGCGCACGATCCTGCGCTACCGTGACCGTGCCGGTCTGCGGCCACGCAGCCGGCGACGTACTCGATCACCAGCACCCGATGAGGAGTCCAGTCATGCCACCGAAACAAGCCGTACTGGGTGGCCGCGAGTCGGTCAAGGTCGCGGTCGTGCAGATCTCGCCGGCGTATCTCGATCCGCGTGCGTGCGTCGATCGCGCCTGCGCCGCGATCGCCGAGGCCGCCGGCAACGGCGCCGAGCTCGTCGTGTTCCCGGAAGTGTGGCTCGCCGGTTACCCGTACTGGACCGAGGGCTGGGACTCACCGCTGCCGCAGTGGATCGACGGCCGGGTGCGGTTTCACGACGCCGCCGTCACCGTGCCGGGCGCGGAGATCGACCGGCTGTGCGCCGCCGCCCGTGCCGCGAATGCGCACGTGGTCATGGGCATGAACGAGATGGACGAGCGTCCCGGTGCGCGCACCGTCTACAACACGCTGCTGTACATCGGCCGCGACGGCGGCGTGCTCGGCCGTCACCGCAAGCTCATCCCGACGTTCATCGAGCGGGTGTTCTGGGGCTTCGGCGACGAACGCGATCTCACCGTCGTCGATACCGACATCGGCCGTATCGGCGGACTCATCTGCGGCGAGCACCTGATGACCACGACCCGGGCGGCCATGATCGCCCAAGGCGAACACATCCACGTGGCCGTGTTTCCGGGCGCGTTCGCGCTGCACACCGGCCCGCAGCTCGAGGAGCCCGACCAGTCGGGCTGTTTCTGGGGGCACTTCTCGGTACGCGCGCACGCCATGGAAGCCGGCGCGTTCGTCATCACCGGCTGCGGTCTCATCGACGACGCCGACATCCCCGACGACTTTCCCTATAAAGACCGCATGAACACCCGCTACGCGCGGGGGGGCTCCTGCGTGGTCACGCCGCTCGGCGTCTTTTTGGTCGAGCCGACCTACGGCGCGCAGATCCTCTACGCCGAGCTGCAGTCGGCGATGATCAAAGCGGTCAAAGCGATCCTCGACTCGGTCGGCCATTACGCGCGCCGGGACGTGCTGCGCCTGCTCGTCAACCGCGATGGCCGCTGGACGGAGGCGGATCAGGTCGCCGCCGCGACGCCACTGCCCGCGTTCCGCCGCGGCGAGCTGCGCCGGGCGGCGGATACCCACGAGGTCGAGGAGATCACGGTCGAGGAGATCGCCGCCAGCCTCGGCCGCGTGGCCCCTTGAGCGCCACCGGACCGGCGTTCGACGTCCGCCCGGCCGTGGCCGCCGCGCTCGCGGCGGGCGCAGCCGTGGTGGCCCTGGAAAGCTCCGTTCTCGCCCAGGGCCTGCCCTGGCCCGACAATCTCGAGGCGGCGCGTGGTGCCGAGAACGCCGTGCGCGACGCGGGCGCGTTGCCGGCGACCATCGGCGTCATCGAGGGCCGGATCCGCATCGGCCTGTCGGCGGCGGAGCAGGAGCGCTTCGCGCGCAACGAGTCGAAACGCATCGTCAAGACCGCCGCGCGCGATCTCGGCAGCGTGCTCGCGCGCCGTGGTGACGCCGCCACGACCGTGTCGAGCTCCCTGTTCTGCGCGGCCCGTACCGGCATCGAGGTGCTCGCAACCGGTGGCATCGGCGGGGTGCATCGCGGCGCCGCCGAGAGCTTCGACATCTCCGGCGATCTGATTGAGCTCGGCCGTACGCCGATTGCGGTCGTGTGCGCGGGCGCCAAGGCCATACTCGATCTCGGCAAGACGCGGGAGCTGCTCGAGACCCTCGGCGTCGCGGTGCTCGGTTACGGCACCGACGAGTGGCCGGCCTTTTATTGCCGCGGCAGCGGACTGCCGGTCGACGAGCGCGTCGATGATCCCGCCGCGGCCGCGGCCGTGATCCGGGCCCGGCGCGCGCTCGGCCTGCCCGGGGCGACGCTGGTGTGCGTGCCGCCGCCGCCGGATTCGGCCCTCGGACACGTCGAGCTGGAAGGCTGGATCGCGGGCGCGCTCGCAGCCGCGGCGAGCGACGGCGTCAGCGGTAAAGCCGTGACGCCCTACCTGCTCGACTGGATCGTGAAGCGTTCGCAGGGCCGCGCGCTGACCGCCAACGTCGCGCTGTACGCACAGAACGCAGGTATCGCCGGCGAACTGGCGGTCGCGCTGGCGGCGGGCGGTCCCGTTGTCTGATGGCGGCACCCGCGCGGCGGTCGTGGGAGCATCCGCGCGCCGGCGCGCGTGGCAACAGGCGACGCCGGCAACGCCGCGTGGATCGCGGTGCGCACGCGGCTAGCGGGGCGCGCGGCGCTCGAGGCGTTCGAAGATGAAGTAATGCGCGACCAGCAGATGGCTGGCGAACGCCATGGTCACCGCCGTGATCACCGCCTCGTCAGCCGTCATGCCAGCCAGCTGCCGCCACAGCGGTACGCTCGGCCAGGTCGTGAGGGGCAGCAGCGCGAGCGCGTAGCAATAGATCGTCCAGTCGCGCAGCGCGGGCGTCGAGCGCGGGCGCGCCCACAGCGCCATGGCGACGCAAACGAGCCAGATCCCCGCGAGCCCGCCCCAGTAGAACGGCATCGTCGCGCCGCCGGTCCCCTGGTCCGCGACCACGATGCCGAGCCCGGCGCCGGCGATCGCGGCGGCGGCACAGGCCGCAAAAAACGCGTTGCCGACCGGTGCTGAACGCAGCGCGCGCGCCAGCGCCGGCGGGCCGAGCAGCAAGGCGCCGGTGGCGGCGCCCGCGTAGGCGACGAAATACGGCCAGGCGCGCGTGAACAGCGCCGGATCGGCGGGCGCGCCGGCGGCTTCCGGCGCCGCCATCGGCAACCCGCCGACGTGGAAGCGCAGCACGAACTGATACACAACGACGGCAATCGCCGCGATCGACGCCACGCGCAGGGACGGCACCGGTGTCGGCGTGCCGGGCAGCGTCCCCCCGTCAGCCGGGGCGCTCAGACACGCTCTCCGTGCAGGCGCCGGCGCGGGCGCTGCAGCGTCACCCAGATCAGCGCGCCGAGCAGGCACATGGGCAGCAGGAAGGTCGTGATCGCGAGGTTCGCCTGCGCCTGCGTGAACGCGGGCACGCTCCAGCCGAACATGAGCCACAGCATGCGCAGGCCCGGCGTCGCACACACCAGACCGAAGTTGAACGCCATCCAGGCCTGGTGGCGCAGGACCGCGCGTGCGCGGATCGCGCGGTAAGCCAGCCAGGCCGTCCACAGCACCGCGAGATCCAGGCCCAGCAGCGCGATGGCGAAGGGCTTGCCGGAAAACACCTCGCCGAACGCGGTCGTCCCCAGATAGGCGAGGCCACCAATCATGCTCAGCACCACACCGCCGAGGTAGAGCCTTCCCATCACCCGGTGCGCCGCCGGATAGCGACGGCGGAACGCGGCGATGAACTGGAAGGGGCCGAGCGCCATGCTGACCGCACCCATCGTGGTGTGCATCAGCATGAACCGCAGCGCGTCGGTGTAAGCGACGTGCTGATCGACCTGCACGGAACCCGGGCCGTAGGCGAACTCCTCGGATACCAGCGCCGCCAGCAGTCGGACCCACAGGCCCGGGCGACCGGCGGCGAAACTGATGAAGTAATCGGCCGCGAGCACCGCGTACCCGACGCACAGCACCAGGAACCCCATCGCGAGCAGGCGGCTGCAGCGCGCTTCCCAGGTCCCCGACACGGTCCTGGACAACGGCTGAGCGACACTCATGGCGGCAAGGTCTCGACCGGATACGGGTTCGTCCGGAGCATACGCGCGAGATCGGTGTCGGGCAATTGCGCTACCGGCACGAACCGTGCGCGCGCCGCTCGCGCACGCTACCGGCGGTCGCGCGCTTCAGATCCGGCGCAGGCGCTGCTCGCGCAGGTACTCGTGCACGAAATCGATCCGGTCGTTGCCCCAGAAGATCTGCTCGTCGATGACGAAAGTCGGCACACCGATGACGCCGATCTCCTGCGCCTCGGCCCAGTACGTCTCCAGCTGCTCGTGGCGGCGTGGATCGTCGATGGCGGCGGCGAGCTCGTCGCGGTCCAGGCCGACCTGCTCGCCCACCTGCAGGATTTCCGCGGGATCGCCAATGTCTTTGCCGTCGCCCCATTCACGGCGCATCATCTCCACGATGTAGGGGCGCAGCACGCCCCGGTCCTCGGCGAGCAGCGAGCCGGCGCCCGCCCGGGTCGGATCGGTGCTGAGCGGCGGCGGGTTGCACGGTATGCCCATGCGCCGGGCCCAGCGCGCGATGTCCTGACGCGTCAGTGGCACCTTGACCCTGGCGCGATCGGGCGCCGAACGTCCCGCCCAGCCCGCCCGCGGCCGCCACACCAGGCGCGTGTGGTAGTCGTCGAAGATCGAAAACAGGGTCTTCGATGCCAGGTAGCAGTACGGGCTGCGGAAATTGAAGAACAGGCGGACGTCCTGCGGTTCCATCCTCGTCGCTCCCATGCCGGTGGTCTCGAGTCAGAGCTTGTGAAACATTCGCCCGCCGTAGCGAGACGGTTCCCGGGCGTTCCTGGCCAGGCGCGGGGGTGCACAAAATCGCGCGCACAGCGGGCCTGCGGAAGCGATTTTGGGGGTCCCGACGCCACCAGGGGCGTCCAGGGGCCCTCGCAGCAGGCGCGGTGATGGTTTCACAAGCGCTCAGTATACCGGGCGCGCTCAAAGAGAGAGCGGCCAGGGCCGCTTGGCCATCGCCACGGCGATGATGTAGGCGAAGCTCAGGGTCGCCGCGAGCCATGCGCCCGTTCGTACCCGGGGGCTGCGGCCGCGCTTGAGCGCGATCGTGCCCAACACGATGTAGGCGATGAGGGCGAAGAACTTGGCCGTCAGCCAGCCGTCGACGAGCGGGTACTGGTGAATTTCGACCGCCAGCGCGAGACCGGCCGCGAGCAGCACGGTGTCGATCACGTGCGGCATGACCCGCACCCAGCCCCACGCGAGCCGCTCAGGTGTCCGCCAGCGCCAGTACATGCGCAGCTGGAACAGGCACAGGGAGGTGACGACGGCGATGAGATGAACGTACTTGATCAGGGTGTACATGGGCTGCTACCGATACCACGACCGGGCCGCGCTTGGAACCTCAGAGCTCGCGCGCAGTCGCAAGCATAGGACCGGTTCCCAGCGCCTGATGCCCGTCACGGCCCGCTGTCTCGCCCTGTTGCTCCTGCTGCCGTGCGCATTCGCGGCGCACGCCGGCGCGCCATTGCCGGTCGAGTATTTCAGCCGCACCCCGTACGCCATGAGCCTGCAGCTGTCGCCCGCAGGCGAGGCCGTGGCGTGGCTGCGCAACGACGGCGACCGCACGGAACTCGTGGTCAGCCCCGCGGCCGGCGGCAGCGGGCGCACCGTGCGGGTCACCGATAACCAGGGCAGGTATTTCAACTGGGTGCGCTGGGCCAGCGAGGAGCGACTGCTGCTCAGCGTCACCGAGATGCGGCGCTCGTTCGGACACATCGTGCACTCGACCCGCTTGCTCGCGATGGACCGCGACGGCCGCAACGAGACCTGGCTGACGCCGCGCATTGCCCGCAACACGCAGGTCGAGTGGGCGCCCACCGTCGGCGATCAGATCCTGCACCTGCTGCCCGACGATCCCGCGCACATACTCATCGCCGCAGACATCGCCCGACCACGCGAACCCGGCGTGTACCGCGTCGACGTGCACAGCGGCCGGCGCGAGCTGGTGCAGCGCAGCCGCGCACGGGTGCGCGGCTGGCTGGCCGATGCCCGCGGGGTGGTGCGCATCGGCATGGGTGTCGACGGCCCGCGCAGTTTCGTCATCGCCCGCCGTGGCACGGACGATGACTGGCGCACGTTGTGGAGCACGGATCTGCGCAGCGCCGGGGAGATCTACCCGCTCGGGTTCGGGGCCAGCCCCGATACGCTGTACGTGAGCGCACCGCACGCCGGGCGCCGGGCCCTGTTCCGCGTCGATCCGGGCGTCGCGGACCCGCCCTTGCAGCTCGTCAGCGCCTCGGACCGCTACGACGTCGGCGGCACGCTGATCTTCGCCAGCGGTTCGAGCCTGCCGCTCGGGCTGTACCTCGACGGCGGCCCGGAGCGCCTGCTCGCCATCGATCCCGGTTTCGCCACGCTCCAGCAGCACGTCGACGCCGCGCTGCCGGATCGCGTCAACTACATCGTCTCGCGCGATCGCGATGGCCGGCGCGCCGTCGTCTACAGCGCCACACCGGGTACCCCGGGCCGTTACCTGCTCGGCACCGCCGGCGGCGCCTTCGCCGACTTCGCCGAATCCTTTCCGGAGCTGGCCGCCGCCGCGCTCGGCGAACGCGCGCTGGTGCGCTACCGCGCCCGCGACGGTCTGTCCATCGAGGCCGTCCTCACCCGGCCGGTGGATCCCGGCCCGGCGCCCGCACCGGCCGTCATCCTGCCGCACGGCGGACCCGAGCACCGCGACGGCGGCGGCTTCGATCCCTGGGCGGCATTCCTGGCCGATCGCGGCTACGTCGTCCTGCAGCCGAATTTCCGCGGCTCGAGCGGCTACGGCGAAGCCTTTCGCGCCGCCGGCTACCGCCGCTGGGGCACGGCGATCCAGGACGATATCGCCGACGGGACCCGCTGGCTCATCGACCAGGGCATCGCCGATCCACACCGCATCTGCATCGCCGGCGCGAGCTTCGGCGGCTATTCCGCCCTGCTCGGCGCGGCACGTGCGCCCGGCTTGTACCGCTGCGCCGCCAGCATCGCCGGGATCGCGGATCTGGCAGGTTACCTGCGCGACACCGAGGGGATGTTCGACCGTGAGCTGACGGCGGTGCGCATCGGCTCGCCGCGCGGCGACCGCGCGCTGCTGCGCGACGCTTCACCGCGCTACCGGGCCGCCGGCATCGGCGTCCCGGTGCTGCTGGCGCACGGCGATCTCGACACGATCGTTCCCATCGCGCAGACCGCCGCCATGGCCCGTGCGCTCGAGGCGGCCGGCCGGGAGGTGACGTTCCTGCGCCTCGACGGCGGCGACCACACGCTGCGCCGCCCGCAGCATCGCCGCCAGGTGATGGATAGCCTCGCCGGCTTCCTGGCAGGCAATCTCGGCGCGCCGCGACCCTGAGCCGCCGTCATGGCATGAACCTGCCCGCGGACGGTAAGATGGCGCTGTCCAACCCCCATGAACGACGCTACCGGCCGGGACACCGCGCGGTGACCGGGAACGGCGGCGCCCGCAGATCCACAGCGGAGTCCGATGACCGTGATCGACCTGTCCGAGTCCGTGCGCACGATCCCGGACGCACGGAGGTGGCGGCGCGCGGTGCTGCCCGCGGGCCAGCGGCTGCCACCGGCGCGGGCAGCGGGGGTGTCGCCCGTACACGCCGAGGGGGCGCTGCGCCGGAGCATCGCCTGAGCCCGCCGCCCGCGTCGCTCGCAGCCGCCCGCGCATCGGCCTGGCTGTTCGCGCTGCTTGCCGGGGTCGCCACGGCGCGCTCGGAGCCGGTGGTGCTCGATACCGCCATCACACCCGCCGAGTCCGTACCGGCCGCAGCGACACGCACGTCCCCGCTCACCGGGATCGCGACGATGCTCGCCCGCGGTCGACCGGCCGATCGCCTGTATCTGGCCGTCATCGCCCTGGAAGAGATGGCCGCGGCCTACGAGGCCGAAGCCCGCGCGGCGGTGACCACCGAGACCATGGACGACGACGCCCGGCGCGCGCTGGCGCACTGGCGAGCGTCCACGCACGGCTACGCACGGGACTTGCGCCTGCTCGCCGATTCCCTGGACGAACGCAGCCGGGTCGAGATCTACATCGAACCGTACGGCAGCCTCAGACTGCGCCTAGACGGTCGCCAGGTGATCATTTCGCACCCGCGCATGCTCGAGCCCGATCCGCTCGCCGCACGCATCGCCATGCGCTTTTGCGAGATGGCCGGCTGTGCGGACGCCCTGCGGCGCGCGGACCGCGACGGTGCCGCACCGGCCCTGGCGGGCGACGCCGGCTCGGCCACGGCCCCGGCTGCCGGCCTGGCGCCCGCGGTTCCCCGCGTCGACGCCACCTGGAGTTTCAGCGAACGCCTCGGCCCGGTGCTGCAGACCAGCGCCGGACTGCACTTCTCGTTTCGTGACACCGAGGATCTCAAGCGCCGGAAACAGGTCTGTCTGACGCTGGTACACGAGATCGAAGAGCTCGAGCGGGCGCTGACGATGTACCGGGACCGGGGCCTGCTCATCGAATGGTCGCAACTGCGCATCAGCCCCGACAGCGCCAGCGGCAATCAGCGCGTGATCGTCAACCACTACGGGCATTCCCTGGTGCTGCACCTGCCGACCCTGCAGCGCGCCACGCGGGCCCTGGACACGGTGCGCCCCTGGCTGGCCGCCCGGGTCGAGCACCGCCCGGTCCAGATGCCGCCGATCGAGGCCGACCGCATCCTGGCCGGCCTGGTGAACGACTAGCCGCCGGCGCCGGGCTCAGCGCGGCGTGCGGTGGGCGCCGTGGTAGTCGGCATTGGGCTGCATGTCGGTGGCGGCCGCCACCCGGTTGGTCATGTTGTAGAAGCCGGCGACATTGGCGATGTCCCAGATGTCCTTGTCGCGGAAGCCGACGTCGCGAAGATGCTGGCGGTCCGCTGCCTCGATCCGGTCGGGGGTCTCGGTGAGCCGGGCGGCGAAATCGAGCATGGCGCGGTGGCGTGCCGACAGGTCCGCGGCGCGGTAGTTCATCACCATGAGCTCGCCGAGCACCGGATCGCCGGCGTACTCGCGCACGTTCGCACCGTGGGCGGTCAGGCAGTAGAAGCAGTGGTTGGCCGAGGACACGACGACGGCGATCATCTCGCGCTCGAGCGCGGTCAATCCGGACTCACCGAACATGAGCGCGTTGTACAGCCGCGAGAAGGGCCGCAATTGCTCGACGTCGCAGCTGTAGGCGCGCAGTACGTTGGGGATCATGCCGAGCCTGTCCTGGCACACCGCGAAATACTTCCGCATGTCCTCGGGCAGTGCCTCGGGCGCCGGCAGCGCCAGGTCCAGGGCGGTGACGTAAGGGCGTTGCGACATGATCTTCGGTCTCCTTCGTTGCGCCGCTCGACGGGCGGGCGCCAGGCAAAATGGATTCAGGCACCGGCGGCGGCCGCGGCCACCGGGATCGCGAGCGGGCGCGGCAGTTCGATGGCGAACACCTCGCGCAGCACGGACGGAACGTCCGCCGGCGCGATGGCCCGCTCGCGCACCTCTCCCGCGTCCGTCTCGTGCAGTTGCAGCTGCGCGAGGGTGATACGGCCCTGCGGCCGGGCCAGCGACGCGAGCGGCGCCTGCGTGAACGGCGCGTCGGCGGCACGCTGGTGCCACTCGGCCCGGTCGCGGAACTCCTGCCGGGTCCGCGGGGTCGGATCGAGGAGGAACCGCGGCGCCCAGTCGGCGCCCGGCTTGCGAAAGAACAGCGCGCGCTCGCGGTCCCAGGGACCGACGAAATACTCGATGCCCTCCGTCACGGCGACGTGCCCGGGCTCGTCGAGCGGCAGCGGCAGGCGGCACGACTGGCCGTTACCGACGTCGACCAGGTACGGGCGGTCGAGATCGACGACGAGCGCCATGTGGTCGAACGGCGCGCCGAGCCGGCCTTTGATGGTCATGCGCGCCGAGGCGAAGCCCGCCCGGTAGCCGAGCGCAGCGAGCAGGTCGTGAAACATCCCGTTGCACTCGTAGCAGAAACCACCACGCCTCTCGGTGACGATCTTGCGGTACACGGAGGCGGTATCGAAATCGATGTGCCGGCCGATGTGAATATCCAGATTCTCGAACGGCACGGCGAGCAGGAATGCCTGCTGCAGCACGCCGAGGGCGGCGAGATCGGGGCGTGGCGGCCTGTCCACGCCGATCCGTGCGAGTATTGCGTCAACGTTCATACCGGCGACCCGGGATACGCTGCGAGAGCAGATATTGTAATCTAGGTGCTCAATCCGTCCGACGACCGCCTGAACCATGCTTGCAGAACAATCATTGCGTTCGCACGCCCTGCCCGGTCCCGACATCCGGGTCTGCGTGCGCCAGACCTTCGGCTTCGACAGCGATCTCGAAGTGCCGGCGTTCAGCGAGCCGAGCGACCACGTGCCGGCGGTGGACGACGCCTATCGCTTCGATCCGACCACGACGCTGGCGATCCTCGCGGGTTTCGCGCACAACCGCCGGGTGCTCATCCAGGGCTATCACGGGACCGGCAAATCGACCCACATCGAGCAAGTCGCCGCGCGCCTGAACTGGCCGCTGGTGCGCATCAATCTCGACAGTCACGTGAGCCGTATCGACCTCGTCGGCCGCGACGCCATCGTCGTGCGCGACGGCGTGCAGGTCACGGAGTTCCGGGAGGGACTGCTGCCCTGGGCGCTGCGCAATCCGGTGGCGCTCGTGTTCGACGAGTACGACGCCGGCCGGCCGGACGTGATGTTCGTCATCCAGCGGGTGCTCGAGGTCGACGGACGCATGACCCTGCTCGATCGCAACGAGGTGATCACGCCACACCCGGCCTTTCGCCTGTTCGCGACCGCGAACACGATCGGGCTGGGCGATGCCACGGGCCTGTATCACGGCGTACAGCCGATCAACCAGGGACAGATGGACCGCTGGAACATCGTCGCCAAGCTCGACTACCTCGGCCACGCCGAAGAACAGGCGATCGTGCTCGCCAAGCTGCACGATTTCGACGACGAGAACGGCCGGCAGATGATCGCGGCCATGGTGCAGGTTGCCGAGCTCACCCGCACGGGCTTCATCGCCGGCGACATTTCCACCGTGATGTCGCCGCGCACCGTCATCACCTGGGCCGAGAATGCACGCATATTCGCGGACATCGGCGTCGCCTTCCAGCTCACCTTCCTCAACAAGTGCGACGAGTCCGAGCGCGCGATCGTGTCCGAGTACTACCAGCGCGCGTTCGGCCGTGAGCTCGGGGCGAGCGCGCACCCGCTCAGCCGGCGCTGAGACCCGCGTACCGGCCGCTCGGGAACGACGCCGATGAGCAGCGACGCTGACCAGGGTTTCCGACACGCGACGGCCGCAGCCTTGCGTGCGGTCGCCGCGCACCCGGAGCTCGAGGTCAGCTTCGGCGCGACCACGCCGGTGCTCGACGGCCGGCACGCGAGCATGCCGGCCGCGCCGGTGATCACACCGGGCGGTGGCGACCGCGCCTGGCTGCGCGGCCACGCCGATCGACTGGCCGTGCGCGCCCGCTATCACGATGCCGTCCTGCATGCCGCGCACCGGCCCACCAGCGGTGAGGCCGCGGGTCTGTTCGACCGGCTCGAGGAAGTGCGCTGCGAGGCGCTCGGTGCGCGCGCGCTCGCTGGCGTCGGCGATAACCTCCACGGACTGCTCGAGGCGCAATACCGGCTGTACGGTTACGACCGGGCACGGCGCCACGACGAGGTGCCGCTGGCCGAGGCGCTGGGCTGCCTGCTGCGCGAAGCGGTCACCGACACGGTGCTGCCGGGGCCGGCACGCCGGGTCGCGGGGCTGTGGCGCAAGACGCTGCTGCCGCGATTCGCCGGGGATCTCGCCGCGCTGAGTGACGCCGTGGCTGAGCAGGACGAGTTCGTGCGCGCCGCGCTCGGACTGATCCGCGATCTGGGTCTGAGCAGCGGCGAGGCCGAGCAACCGGAAAACGAAGAGCCCACGCCGACCGACGACAGCGGCTCGGAGTCCGATCAGGACGGCCGCGACAGCGAAGTGCGCAATGCCAGCGAACAACAGATGACCACCGCGATGCACGCGGCGCGCCAGGATGACGAAGCACAGGATCCGGATGGCGACGAGCCCGGCCACATCCAGGGTCCGGGCGGCGAGCCGTCACCGTTTCCGTCCGCTTACCGCGTGTATACCACCGAATTCGACGAGGTCGCGCGCGCCGAGGATCTGTGCCCCGCCGACGAGCTGACCGAACTGCGCGCACGTCTCGACAGCCAGCTCGAACCGCTGCGTACACTCACCGCGCGACTCGCCAACCGCCTGATGCGCCAGCTCCAGGCACAGCATCAGCGCCACTGGCGCTTCAACCTGGAAGACGGCTGCCTGGACGCGGCGCGGCTCGCGCGCGTGGTCGCCAATCCCACCCATCCGCTGGCGTTCAAGCAGGAGACCGAGACGCCGTTCGTGGACACGGCGGTGACCATACTGGTGGACAACTCCGGGTCCATGCGCGGGCGGCCCATCACCATCGCTGCGCTGACCACGGATATCCTGGCGCGCACGCTCGAACGCTGTGGCGTGCGGGTCGAGATCCTCGGCTTCACGACCTCGGCGTGGAAGGGCGGGCGCAGCCGCGCGAAATGGCTGCACGCGGGCCAGCCACCGCAACCGGGGCGCTTGAACGATCTGCTGCACGTGATCTACAAGGCGGCCGACGTCCCCTGGCGGCGCGCGCGGCGCAACATCGCGGTCATGCTCAAGGACGATCTGCCCAAGCAGAACGTCGACGGCGAGGCGCTGCTGTGGGCGCACCGGCGCCTGCTGGCACGGACCGAACGCCGCCGCGTGCTGATCGTGCTGTCCGACGGTGCCCCGGTGGACGATTCGACGCTGTCGCTGAACGGCCGCGATTACCTGGAACGACACCTGCACGAGGTCATCGCTTGGATCGAGGGCCGATCGCCGGTGCAGCTCGTCGGGATCGGCCAGCAGGTTCAGCGCTACTATCGCGGCGCGGTGAGCATCACCCGCCTGGACGAGCTGGCGCCGGCACTGGTGAACGAGCTGACCGCGCTGCTTGCCCCGCCCACCTGGCAGGCGCGCAGCGCCTGAGTGACGCACGGATCCCGCGCATGAACGACAGTGCTCCGAAGCCTGCCACCGGCGAGCCGATCTGCCGGGATCTGGACGTCACCGGTCTGAACTGTCCGCTGCCGATCCTCAAGACACGCGTCGCCTTGCGCACCATGGCGGCGGGCGAGCGGATCCGCGTGCGCGCGACCGATCCGCACTCCGAAGTGGACTTCAAGGCTTACTGCGCGCGTTCAGGGCACGAGCTGCTCGAGTTCCGCACGGACGATGACGTGTTCGAATTCCTGATCCGCTCGCGCGGCCCGGACACCTGAGCGGCGACGGCGCGCGTCAGTCCCGCGCGCCGAACCAGTCGTCGAGCTCCTCGGTCTTGAGCTCTTCGATCGTGTACTCCGTGAAAGCGCGGTATGCGCTCCAGTGCGAGATCTTGTCCTGGATGGCGAGCGCCTCCATGCCCTGCGCCGTATCGAGACCGGCGCGATACTCCGCGAGGCGGTCATCGGCGTAACCGATGCAGCGGGCGAGAAACCCGCTCACGATCCTTTTCTGCTCGGCGACGGACGGCGTGGCGGCAGGCGGCTTGCGCATTTCCCGGTCCTCAAATGAGAAAGCGCGGCCGGAGCCGCGCTTTTTGCCAGCATATCCGCTGGCTGGACCCCCCCCTTCTTTTTTTCACACCGCTACGCGGTGCCGGACCGGCGCCTGGCAGCGCACGCCGCCTGAATCGTCGCGGCGCGGCCGCCGGGCACGGCCGAAGTGGGCCTCATTGTATGCCCGCAGTGGGCGTCGTCAAGACACCGTACCGCGTATTACGTGCTGCGCTGCATGAATGACTCGATGGCGGCCGCGTAATAGGGCGGCATCTCCTGCATCGGATAGTGCCCCGCGCCCAGGCAGATCCTGAACTGCACGTTCGGGTAGTACGCGCCGAAGGTCGCGCGCATGTTGGCCTCGCTCAGGCTCTCGTGGTCGAATTCACCCAGCAGCACGAGCATCGGCGTCGTGACGCCATGTGCTTCGGCGGAGAAGTCGGTCTCGTTGAACATGCGCAGGTAATCCGCACGCGTGGCGACGGACGCGCTGCTGCGGCTGCGCTCGAGTTTGTAGCGACCCCAGCCGTCGCCCAGACCGCGGTTGGTGATCGCGGCCAGCAGCTGCAGGAACGCGCCGTCGTCGGTCATCGTAGCCTCGAAGAACGCGAGATCGGCCGCCGGCATTTGCAAACCGCAGGCCGGTACCGGCGTGGCCGCGACGACGCTCTGCACGCGTTCACCACCGTCGATGGCGATGCGCTGCGCGATCATGCCGGTCATCGAATGGCCGACGACGTGGAAACGCTTCCAGCCGAGATGGTCCGCGAGCGCGAGCACGTCGGCGCTCGCCTCGGCCGCGGTGTGCGCACCGTCGATGTCGCGCGACCTGCCATAGCCACGCAGATCCGTGAACGCGTAACTGAAGCGGTCGGTATCGAAAAATGGCCGGGCCAGATCGTAGTTGCGATGATCTCCCTGCCAGTCGTGCATGATGACGACTTTCTCGGCACCATCACCGTACATTTCGTGTTCCAGGATCATGCGCTCCTCCATCGCTCGTCCGTGCCGCTAGCGGGCACGCCCGCGATTGTACGCGAGCGCGGTGCGCAGGCGCAGCATGCGCACCCCCCGCCCGGGCGCGGCGCCCGGGCGCAAGAGCGGCCGCCGGGTTCAGGCGGTGGCGGCGACGCGCGCGGGCGCGGCGGCGCTACCCGCCGGTTGCAGGCCCGATGCCAGCAACGCCATGCGCAGCTGCTCGCGCTGCCAACCGAAAAAGCTCAGCTTGGGCATGCGCAGCTCCCCGCCGGTGAAGCCGAGCAGGCCGTCCAGGTATTTCCACTGGTCGAAGTTGTACATCCCCATTTGCGCGCTCGGCAGCGCGATCGCGAGGATCGCCTTGCGCAGCGGATCCATGCGCCAGTAAATCGCGCTCGCCTCGTCCATCCGTCCCTCACGCAGGCAGTTGAACATCTGCACCGACCGCGGGTCTGCGGCCGTCTGCATGTTGTGCCACGGCGCCGCCCCGGACCACTGCATGCCGTACTTGCCGATCATCGTCGGCCAGGCGTCGTCAAACGGGTAGCTGATGAGTACACGCTCCCCGAACCGGCGAAAGCATTCGTCGATCCACGTCCACTCGAGCATGCCGATCTTCATCGCGATGACGTTGTCCAGATCCGCGAGCCGTGACAGCGTCTGCGCGGATACCCGGTACGGCGCCGCAAAATCGTTTTTCACCGACGGGAACAGGATCACGCCGAGGTTGGTAGCGTCGCAAATTGCCTTGGTGTAGGCGTAGATCTCGTTCTCGTCGCGGGGGTGAAAATTGGTCGGGTAGCTCACCATGATGCTGTGACAGCCCACCGCCTCGGCATGCCGCGCCATCGCGATGTTGTCCTCGAGGGTGTAATAGCGAACGTTCAGCGTCACGCCGATCTTGCCACCCGCCTCGTCCACACAGTACTCGACGAAGCGCTTGTCCTCTTCCAGGGTCGTGCCCGACTCCCCGCCCGACACCAGCGTCACCGCGAAAAAACCCTGCGGCAACAGCATGCGCATGTCGTGGCGGATCCCTGCTTCGTCGAGCTCGAGCGTGTCCGGCGTGAAACACGGCAAAATCGTGGTGTCGAGCCCCTGGTAGGTCTCGCGGGCCCAGTCCTTCGCTTCCTTCTTGCTGTAGTGCATCACTGACCTCCTCTTGCGACCGTTACGGTCGCGGTTCAGGTGCCGTAGTGGCGGATCAGGTCCCCGCTGCGTTTGAGCGCCAGGGCGTCGTTGCAGCCATCGCCGATCAGCCCGCCGCGGGCGTCGCGGAACAACCGCTCCACCAGCGACCCGTGCGCGAGTCCGGCGGCACCGTGCAGCTGCACCGCCGCATGGGCGACCTCGAAGGCCGCCTGCGTGCAGTACACCTTCACCGCCGTACTGTACTCGATGGGCACGCGCGCCTGCGGTACAAAACAATATCGCATCGCCTGGCGCGACAGGGCGCGCGCGGCTTCGACGCGTGTGAACATGTCGAACAGCTTCAACTGCACCGCCTGATGCTCCACGAGCGGGCGGCCGCCCTGCACGCGCGTGCGGCAGTGATCGAGCGCCGCCTCGAATGCGGCGCGGGCGAGTCCGGTGAAGGCAATGCCCACGCTAAGACCGCCGACGTTGAGAAATCCGTCGGTCGCCGCTTCGTAGCGGTCCGGACCGACGAGCAGGTAGTCGGCGGGGATGCGGACATCGTCGAAATACAGCGCGCACTGGG
This sequence comes from Gammaproteobacteria bacterium, assembly GCA_020850735.1. GTDB lineage: Bacteria > Pseudomonadota > Gammaproteobacteria > JADZEE01 > JADZEE01 > JADZEE01. Next base: position 30,164 of record JADZEE010000008.1, read on the forward strand.
GGAAATCGCGCGAGCCGAGCAGGCGCGTCACCGGGCCGCGACTCACGCCCGCCGCATCGAGCGGAACGATCGCGATGCCGCCGCCGCGCGACGTACCGTCGCCGTCACACACCGTCAGCCAGGTCATGGCGTGGCTGGCGACCGGGCCGTTCGAAACCCACGCCGATTTCTGCCCGCGCACCCGCCAGTCGGCACCGTCGGGCCGCGCGCGGGTCGCCAGGGCGAGCGCCCCGGCGGGATCCTCGCGGGTGAACGCCCACAGCGCGTCGGAGCCGTGATCGGGCTCGGACAGCCCGACACACGAACCGAGACGAGCCTCGCTATCGGCCAGAAACGGCTGCACGATCTCCTCGATCAGGCGCGCGTTGTCCGGGCGGTGGATCAGCACGGCCACCGCCGGGAAGGAGTCCGCCAGCGTCGACAGGGCAAAACCCGGCGCACCCCAGCCGAGCTCTTCGATCAGGATGTGCAGGCCGATGGGATCGAGTCCGAGACCGCCGATCTCCTGTGGCAGCGCGGCCAGGTGATAGCCGAGGGACCGCGCTTCGCGCCGGGCGCGCCACCAGGGACCATCGGGATCGAGCACCGCATCCGCGGCCGGCGCCGCATCGAGCTCCGCCATCGCCGGACGCACATGGCCGGCGGCGAAACGGTGCACCGCCGCCTGGATGGCGCGGTGCTCGTCGGTGAGTTGAACGTCGATGTCGGTGTACATACCGCCTCCCGTTGAATGCCGATACGCCCGCGGCCGCCTTCAGGCGGCCGAGCTGCGCTCGCGGGCCTCGAGGTTGGCCTTGAGCAGCACGAGCAGCCGGCGCAGCTCCTCGCGCTGGCCGCGCGGCAGCCCCGACAGCAGATCCGCGGACATGTCCAGCGCGATGCCTTCCATGCGCCCGAGCAGTGCCTCGACCTTGGACGTGTGAAATACGCACTTGGCCCGCCGGTCATGCGGATGCGCGCGGCGTTCCAGCCAGCCGTTGCTCTCGAGCCGGTCGAGCAGCCCGCCGA
>JADZEE010000009.1 GCA_020850735.1 Gammaproteobacteria bacterium
AAAGGGCTTTACAACCCGCAGGCCTTCTTCACCCACGCGGCGTCGCTGGATCAGGCTTTCGCCCATTGTCCAATATTCCCCACTGCTGCCTCCCGTAGGAGTCTGGGCCGTGTCTCAGTCCCAGTGTGGCTGATCGTCCTCTCAGACCAGCTACCGATCGTCGCCTTGGTAGGCCTTTACCCTACCAACTAGCTAATCGGACGCAGGCTCATCCAATAGCGCGAGGCCCGAAGGTCCCCCGCTTTCCCCCGAGGGGTGTATGCGGTATTAGCCCGGGTTTCCCCGGGTTGTCCCCCACTACTGGGTAGATTCCTACGCGTTACTCACCCGTTCGCCACTCGCCAGCCACCTAAGCAAGCTTAGGTGCTGCTGCCGTTCGACTTGCATGTGTTAGGCACGCCGCCAGCGTTCAATCTGAGCCAGGATCAAACTCTTCAGTTAAGGCTTGATGCCACCGTTGCCGGCAGCAATTTCCAGCTTCGACTCCCGGACGCCGAAACGCCCGTCGGCCGAAAAACTACTGGTAAATCAAGCCCGCAAACGCAGGCACCCACACAAATTACTTGATCGACTTGTTGTTAAAGAGCGCGGGGTGGTACCCCCGAGAGGACGCGCATTATACACGCGTCATCGACCCGGTCAACTGTCACCGGCGCTTTTCATTCCGTGTGTTCATCTTATTGATTTCATTAATTTTATTGCCCAGGACCTGCGCTCGTCGCGGTCACCGCAGCAGAACCCTGGCGACCCGCCGCTTACCCACCTGGAGCAGGTGCGCAGTCGCCGGTCCGGCGCTCAGCACCAGATCGACGTCACTGACGCGTTCGCCGTCGAGGCGCACCGCGCCCTGCGCAATCATCCGTCGCGATTCCGACGTGCTCGTGGTCAGGCCGGCCTGCTTGAGCACCTGTACCAGCGCGAGCGCCGTACCCGCGCCCACGCTCAGTTCCAGCTCGGGGATTTCGTCCGGCAACTGGCCGTCACGGAAGCGCCGGAAGAACTCCTCGCGAGCCTGTCGTGAGGCCATCCCGCCGTGAAAACGAGCCACGATCTCCTCGGCCAGCTGAACCTTCGCATCACGCGGGTTGAAGCCATCGTTTACCTGCTGACGCAGCGCAGCAATAGCGGCCGCGGGACGGAAGCTCAGCAGCTCGAAATAGCGCCACATCAAATCGTCCGAAATCGACATCAGCTTGCCGAAAATCTCGCCGGGCGGGTCCGTGATACCGACGTAATTGCCGAGCGATTTGGACATTTTCTGCTCGCCATCGAGCCCTTCGAGCAGCGGCATCGTGATCACCACCTGGGGCTCCTGGCCGAAACCTTCCTGCAACTGTCTGCCGACCAGCAGATTGAACTTCTGGTCCGTGCCGCCGAGCTCCACATCCGCCCGCAGGGCGACCGAGTCATATCCCTGGATCAGCGGGTACAGGACCTCGTGCACGGCGATGGGCAGACCGCCGGTATACCGTTTGTGAAAATCGTCCCGTTCCAGCATGCGCGCCACCGTGTGCCGCGACGCCAGCCGGATGAGATCGACCACGCTCATGCGGTCCATCCACTCTGAATTGAAAGCGACCCGCGTCTTCACCGGATCGAGGATCTTGAAGATCTGCTCCTTGTACGTTTCGGCGTTGGCGGCGGCCTCCTCACGCGTCAGCGGCTTGCGCGTGGCGCTGCGTCCGGACGGGTCACCGATCATCCCGGTGAAATCGCCAATGAGGAATATCGCCGTGTGCCCCAGCTCCTGGAACTGGCGCAGCTTGTTGAGCAGCACGGTGTGCCCGAGGTGCAGGTCTGGCGCGGTCGGATCGAACCCTGCCTTGACCTGCAGGGGCCGCGCGTGTGCGAGTTTCCGGATCAGATCCTTCTCGAGGAGGATTTCCACCGCACCGCGGCGCAGCTCGCCAACCAGGTCGGTCTCATGGGTCACGTCATGCTCTCCGGGGCTCGGGTAACCATGTTCGGGGCTCTCGGCAAGCGTTGATCTCTTGCCGGCGACAGGCTATCGTTAGTTAAAATAATTGCAACAAATATCGTGGGTTATCACGGGGAAATCAGGATCGACCACAGGGATCCGCGAGGCTGGTTGCGTCCGCGACGGTTGCGTCGCCGACGACACTGGCTCGTGGGGGCGACCGTGCTCGTGTCGGCCGTTTTCCTGCTCGGGCTCACCTCCGTCCACAAGTCACCACCACCGCTGAGCGAGCCGTTGCCGCTCGACCTGGCGGCCGGCGGGCGCGGCCATGATCCCGACGCGGGCAGGCAGCCCCGGGAAGGGCTGGCATACCGCGTCGCCCTGCCGCATGGCGATTCCTCGACCTACCCGTTCGAACCACTCATCCCGCGCGACGGCGACACGGCGCCCGGGCGCGCCGGAACGACCGGTACACCGGTCCCGACCGCGCACAGCAGCTGGCGGGAAGTCCACGTCGAACCCGGCGACAGCATGTCGATCATCTTCTCCCGTCTCGGACTCAGTGCGAACGATCTGCACGCCATCGTCTCCCAGGGCGAGGTCACCGCCGGCCTGAAGCGCCTGCGACCCGGACAGCGGATCCGCATCCGCAGCGATGGATCGTCGGTGGAGGAACTCGTGCACGAGGAAACGCTGCTGCGGGCGCTGCACATACAGCGTAACAAGGCCGGCGCATTCGTGGCGACCATGGAAATTTCCGAGCCGGACACGCGCATCGCCACGGGTACGGGCGTTATCCAGAGCTCACTGTTTGTCGCGGGACAGCAGGCAGGCCTGTCCGATCCGATGATTTTGCGCGTGGCCGAGATCTTCGGCTGGGACATCGACTTCGTTCTGGATATCCGCAGCGGCGACCGGTTCTCGGTCGTCTACGAGGAATATCTCAAGGAAGGACGCAAGATCGACGACGGTCCCATCCTCGCGACCGAGTTCGTCAATCAAGGCAAGGTATACCGCGCCGTGCGCTACATCGACGCGGACGGTCGCGCCGAATACTACTCCGAAGATGGCAAATCGATGCGCAAGGCCTTCCTGCGTACGCCGGTCAACTTCACTCGCATAAGCTCGAATTTCAACCTGCGCCGTCGCCATCCGGTGCTGAACACCATCCGCGCGCACCGGGGCGTCGACTACGCTGCCCCGCACGGAACGCCGGTGAAAGCGACCGGCGACGGCAAGGTTATTTCAGCCGGCCGCTCTGGCGGCTACGGCAACGTTATCGTGCTCCAGCACGGTGGTAGCTACAAAACGCTCTATGCGCATCTCTCGCGTTTCGCGCGTGGTCTGCGTTCCGGACAGTCGGTGCGTCAGGGGCAGACCATCGCCTACGTCGGCAGTACCGGACTTGCCACGGGACCGCATCTGCACTATGAATTCCGAATCAACGACGTGCACAAGGATCCTCTGAAGCTCCAGCTGCCCAAATCGCTCCCCATTCCCGACAAGTACCGGGCCGACTTCCTCGCCAAGGCCGAACCGCTGCTGGCGACCCTGAACCGGCTCAGCGCCACCTCGCAGCTCGCCAACCGGTCCGGGCACAGTCTCGCCGCCCTCGGCGAGTAGTCAGCGCCGCCCCGGAGCGCTGTTCGCGCGTGCAAACCCGGTCCCCGCGCGTGACCGTTCCGAGTTATTTCATCGGGCTCCTGTCCGGCACCAGCATGGATGCGATCGACGCCGCGCTGGTCGAAATTCTCGACGGACAGGTGCGGGTCATGGATTACCGCCAGACGCCCTATGCGTCAGGGCTGAGGGACGCGCTTCGATTCGCGCGAGACGGCCGGGCAATGGTCGATCTGCGTGCCATCGGTGCGTTGGATGCGCAGCTCGGCCGTGCGTTCGCCGACGCTGCACTGGAACTGCTCGCCGCGAACTCGACGGCAGCCGCTCGGATCGCCGCGATCGGATCGCACGGACAGACGGTTCTGCATCAGCCCGCGGGGGACACGCCGTTTTCCATTCAGCTCGGCAATCCCAATATCATCGCCGCGTTGACGGACATCGTGACAGTAGCGGATTTCCGCCGCATGGACATGGCAGTCGGGGGCCAGGGCGCACCGCTGGCGCCGGGATTTCACGCTGCCGTTTTCCGGCGCAATGACGTCGATGTCGCCGTGCTGAATCTCGGCGGTATCGCCAATCTGACGGTCCTGCCGGCGCAGCCGCGCGCAGCCGTGCTCGGCTTCGACACCGGGCCTGCCAACGCGCTGCTGGATGCGTGGGCCGAGCGGCATCTGGGCCGCGATTACGACGATCAGGGACAGTGGGGCGACGCCGGCAGCTGCTCGATGGACTTGTTGCGCGTGTTGCTGCAGGAACCGTACTTCGAAGCCCGCCCGCCGAAAAGCACCGGCCGGGAGCTGTTCAACGTGGATTGGCTCGAGCAACGGCTCGGACCGCAGCCGCCTGGCCCGCAGGACGTGCAGGCCACCCTCCTGGAGCTGACCAGCACCTCCATCGCGCAGGCCCTGCGCCGCCACGCAGCCGCTGTGAGCGAACTGCTGGTATGCGGCGGCGGCGTCCACAACACCGCACTGATGCGCAGACTCGGCGCCGCCCTGCCGGGGGTGAACGTGGCCAGTAGCGCGACGCGGGGCGTCAGCCCGGATGCAGTCGAAGCTGCGGCGTTCGCCTGGCTGGCCCACCGCCGGCTTGCCGGCCTGCCAGGCAACCTGCCGTCAGTGACCGGGGCACGCGAGCCGGTCGTGCTCGGCGCGGTGTATTCCCCGCCCGCTCGGGGCGGGGACGGAGATCGACCCGCCGGCTAGGCGGAAAACGACGAACCGCAGCCGCAGGTCGTCTTCGCGTTGGGATTACGGATGACGAACTGGGCGCCCTGCAGACCCTCGGAGTAATCGATTTCGGCGCCGACGAGGTACTGGTAGCTCATCGGATCGATCAGCAACTTCACCCCGTTCTTCTCGACGACGGTATCACCGTCACCGACCGCCTGGTCGAACGTAAATCCGTACTGGAAGCCGGAGCAGCCACCGCCCGAGATGAAAACGCGCAACATCAGCTCGGCGTCGCCTTCATCCTCGATGAGCTCGCGCACTTTCGCGGCAGCGGCATCGGAAAAATCGAGCGGATTGAACTCTTCAGCGATAGTCGTCATCAGTATTCTCCGGAATTACCCCTGGCATGCGCCGCCAGCATAACGCATTTCTGACTTATTTGGTCAAGTATTACTCAGGGCCTCTTCCACGCCATCGGACGGCCCCGTCTCGTGACTGAGCGCGAGCGGCGCGCGATCGCGTTCCGACAGATGGACGAGCTTGCCGTTGACCTCCGCGCCCATGGCCATCTCGATGAGGCTGTAGTAGACATTTCCTTCGACCCGGGCATTGGCCGCGAGTTCGATATGCTGGTGGGCGTACACGTCGCCGTTGACGATGCCGTTGAGGTAGACGTAGGGGACCCGGACTTCGCCTTCGACGGTCCCGCGCTGGCTGACCGTCAACACCGAATCATCACCGTTTTCTGCAATGACGTTGCCGCGAATCGTGCCGTCGACGTGCAGTCGGCCGGTGAACTTGATGTCCCCCTGGACCTGCGAATGCTGGCCGATAATCGAGTCGACCTTGTCGCTGACCTTGCGCTTTACCCGTTTACCCCACATCGCGTCCGTCTCCCTCCCGGTCGACGACGTCATCCCAGTCGAAGACCTTAATCGCCGACGGACGGCCACGCGCCGTCTCGGTCAGCACGATGCGAACCCGGGCCGGCAAGAAGTCGGCGGGCAGCGACAACACACCCTCGATTCGCCGAAAGTGCTTGAATTCGAACGGCACGCTTTCCGTGCGCTCCGGGGTGATGGCCGCCAGTCCCAGCTTGACGCTGTGGCCTCCCCGACTGCCCTCGATACTGACGGCGACCGTCCCTTTGGCGACCTTATCATCCTTGAGTACCCGCATCAGGACAAGCTTGAAGCGGAACTCGCCGGCGCGTTCCGTGTGTTTGATGGTCAGTCCCTGGACCTTGAGACCCTGATCTTCGCTGGCGTCAGCGAGGACCCCACGGTAGAACTCCAGCTCCTCGCGGAGCATCAGCACGTCGTCCTGCTGCGCGCCGACGAGCTTTTGCAGCTCCTGGTAGGCCTGCCGGTCGATCTGCGCGGACCGTTCGAGGATCGCCGCACGCTCGCGCAACCGAACGTTGTCGTTCTCCGTCGCGCGCATGAGCTCCCAGAGCTGGCGCTGTTCGGAATTAGCTGCCATCCGTTCGTAGATGTGACGCCACTGGCCGTAGTCGAACAACAACCATCCGGCCAGCACCAGTAGCACGACCGCGAGCACGGCCAGCACGAACTCGCGCAGCGGGCGGTGCTGGCGGAGCACGAAATGCATCAAGCCGCTCCGCGGATCGCGCCTGCCAGCCCGGGCGGCGGTTGGTTCACGGCAGCAAGGCGAGCGCGGACAATCCGGCGCTCTCTTCGAGGCCGAACATCAGATTCATGTTCTGCACTGCCTGGCCCGCCGCGCCTTTGACCAAGTTGTCGATCACCGACAGGACAACGACCCGGCCGGCTCCCGGCGGCCGATGTACCGCGATTCGACAGGTGTTCGAGCCGCGCACCGATCGCGTGTCCGGATGGGAGTCCGCAGGCAGGACATCGACGAAGGGTTCGGACCGGTAGCGCGCTTCGAACAACGCTTGCAGATCGGTCTCATCCGAACGCAATCGGGCATGCAGCGTCGCATGGATACCGCGCAGCATGGGCACCAGATGCGGCACAAAGACGAGATCGACGGCCGCCCCCGCGACGCCCGCGAGTAGCTGGCGGATCTCCGGCAGGTGCCGGTGTCCCCCGACGGCATAGGCTTTGAAGCTGTCGCTGACCTCACTGAACATGTTGCCGAGCTCCCGGCGCCTGCCAGCGCCGGTCACACCCGACTTGGCGTCCGCGACCAGCGACTCGGGTTGCAGCAGCCGCGCCTCCACCAGCGGCAGGAATCCGAGCGCGACCGCGGTCGGATAGCAGCCCGGATTGGCGACGATCCGCGCCCCACGGATGCGATCACGGTTGAGCTCCGGCAGACCGTAGACGGCCTCCGCGAGCAGCTCGGGGCACGCATGGGGCTGCCGATACCAGTGCTCCCACTCAGCCACCTGCCGCAGGCGGAAATCCGCCGCCAGATCGATGATGCGCATACCTCGATCGAGCAGCCCCGGCGCCTGCGCCATGGCCGTCCCGTTGGGCGTCGCGAAAAAAACCACGTCGCAATCGGGGATGTTGCCGGGATCGGTGAACACGAGCGAACAGCGCCCGCGCAGGTTCGGAAAAGTATCCGCGAGCGCGGTACCCGCTTCAGCACGCGAGGTCACGGCGACGATCTCGACGCCCGGGTGCCCCAGCAGCAGGCGCAGCAACTCGACGCCGGTGTAACCGGTGCCACCGACAATTGTCGCTCTAACCATTGGATCCGCCATTGGTCACGTCCGGCTCCGTGCGGTCAGGATGCACGGAGCAAAAACAAAAAAGCGGCCGGAGCCGCTCTTCAACTGCCTGTCTGTCGTCCGGAAATCGCGGCGCGGCCTGCGCGCCTTTCAGGACGGGGCGAGGTTAGCCAGCGTCCCCGGAGCTGTCAAGCCAGCGCGCCCCCCGACCAGCGCCCGGTTTTGCCCGCACTGCCGGCCGCGCTAACATGCCGGGCAGTCAGACCGGAGATGCCGCCGTGGACCCGCTCGAAACACTCGCCCTCGTCATGGGTGTCGCCTGGGCCAGCGGCATCAACCTGTACGCAGCCGTGCTGATGCTCGGGCTGATGAACGCCACTGGCAACGTCGTACTGCCCGAAGACCTGCAGGTGCTGTCGCATCCGGCCGTACTCGCCGCCGCCGCGATCATGTACTGCGTCGAATTCTTTGCCGACAAGGCGCCGGGGGTCGACAGCGCCTGGGACGCGGTGCATACCTTCATACGAATTCCCGCCGGCGCCGTGCTCGCCGCCGCTGCCGTCGGCGAGGTCGATCCCGGTGTGCAGTTCGCAGCGTTCCTGGTCGGCGGCTCCCTGGCCGCCACGAGCCACGTCACCAAGGCGGGCGGCCGCGTGCTGATCAACACCTCGCCCGAGCCGATCAGCAACTGGCTCGCCTCGCTCGGCGAGGACGCGCTGGTGCTCACCGGGCTGTGGACGGCACTGGCACACCCGTGGGTCTTCCTGGCATTGCTCATCGTGTTCATCGTGCTGGTCGCCTGGTTGCTGCCGAGAATATGGCGGGCGATCAGATTGATCGCTGCCCGTGTCCGCACCTGGTTCGGCCCGCGCGCACACTCGCCCGCAGACGCATCGCGGACGTCGCAGTCCGGAACGCCGACCTGAACCGGCGCAGCGCACGGCGTGTGAGCTCCCGGGCAAGTGTCGCAGCGACTGCGTACTGCCGCGCGGGTATCACACCGTGCTGTGGGTGAAAGTCTTCCACATCGTGTTCATGGTCACGTGGTTTGCGGGACTGTTCTATCTGCCACGGCTGTTCGTCTATCACGCCATGGCCGAGGACCGGCCGAGCATCGAACGGTTCAAGACGATGGAACGCAAGCTCTACTACGGCATCATGACGCCGGGGGCGATCCTGACATTCGTGTTCGGGCTGTGGCTGCTCGGGCACGGCTGGGATCACCTGTCGCGGGCCGGGTGGGTACAGGTCAAGCTCGTCCTGGTCGCGGTGCTCGCCGCTTATCACGTCTACTGCGGCAGGCTGCTGCGCGACTTTCGCGACGACCGCAATCGCCACGGCCACGTGTTCTACCGCTGGTTCAACGAGATCCCGGTGCTGTTCCTGATCGCCATCGTCGCGCTCGCGGTCGTGCGGCCCTTCTGACCGGGCCACGCCAGCGCGACGGTGTCTCCCGGCCCGTCTCCGGCGCGGCCGCGCAGTCGGCGCATGCGGGCGCTCAGCGCGTGTGAGACATTCGCCCGCCGTCGCGAGATGGTTTCCGGGCGTTCCCGGCCAGGCGCGGGGATGAACAACATCGCGCGCAGCGGGCCTGTGGAAACGAATTCGGGAGTCCCCGCAATGCGACCAGGGGCGGTCGCGACAGGCGCGGTGATGGTTTCACATGGCTCTCAGATCTCGATCATCTCGAAATCTTCCTTGCGCGCCCCGCAGTTGGGGCAGGTCCAATTCGGCGGCACATCCTCCCAGCGTGTGCCCGGCGCGATGCCGTCCTCGGAACAGCCTCTGGCCTCGTCGTAGACGAACCCGCAGATGACGCACATATAGGTTTTCATGATCGCCGGCCGACACGCTCCCGGAATGCCGTCGCGCGGATATATATTATCGCCGCATGGAAACGGATGCCGCACACACCCCCACGGTGCTCGCCATCGGCGGGCACGATCCGTGCGGCGGCGCAGGCATCCAGGCGGACATCGAAGCGATCGTCACCCAGGGCTGCAACGCCTGTACCCTCATCACGGCCCGCACCGCGCAAAATACGCGCCGGTTCGTGCGCTGTCGGCCGGTCGAACCGCAGATCCTGCTCGAGGAAGCCGAGCTGCTGCTCGAGGACGTGGCGTTTGCGGCGGTGAAGATCGGTCTGCTGCCGACGGCCGCGCTCGCCGGCGTGGTCGAGCACATCCTCGGCTGCCTGCCGGGCGTCCCCGTGGTCCTGGACCCCGTGCTGGGCAGCGAGACGGGGCATGACTTCGCCAATGACGACATGCTGACAGCCCTGCGGGCACTGCTCGAGCACGCCACCGTGCTCACCCCGAACCGGCCGGAGCTCCAGCGCCTGACCAGTGACACTGATCCGGACGCCGGCGCCGGCGTCCTGCTGGCGCGTGGTGCGCGGGCGGTGCTCGTGACCGGTACCCACGCGCCCGGCGCCGAGGTCGTCAATACCCTCTACGAACGGGACGCCGGGGTGCAATCGGTTTCGTGGCCGCGCCTGCCGGGTGTTTATCACGGTTCGGGCTGTACCCTGGCGGCCGCACTCGCCGCCCGGCTGGCATGGGGCGAGCCGCTGGCGGTGGCGAGCAGGACTGCCCAGGAATACACCTGGAACACACTGGCCAGCGCGCGCCAAGTGGGCCGCGGACAGCTGCATCCCCACAGGCTGTATCGCGGCACATGCTGACGTGACACTGGCCCTGCCCGGCAACGGCCTGTACGTACTCACACCCGTGGACATGGGTGGCGACAGGCTCCGCGCGTGCGTGAGACTGGTCCTGCAAGGGGGTGCCGTGGCCGTACAGTACCGGGCCAAGAACAACGCCGGCCGCGCGGATGCGCAGATGCTGGCCGGGCTGTGCCACGCGGCCGGCAGGCCCCTCATCGTCAACGACGACCCCGAGCTCGCCAGAGCTGTGGGCGCGGACGGCGTCCACATCGGCGCAGACGACATCGACTACGACCGGGCGCGGACCATCGTCGGTGCCGACGCAATCATCGGCGTATCCTGCTACGCTTCCCTGGAGCGGGCGCTGGACGCGCAGGCGCGGGGCGCGGACTACGTGGCATTCGGGAGTTTTTTCCCGTCGCGCACCAAACCGGCCGCAGTGCCGGCCCAGCTCGAATTGCTGCGCGTGGCCCGGGCGCGTCTGCGGCTACCGATCGTGGTCATCGGCGGTATCACCGCCCGGACCGCGCCTGCCCTGCTAGCCGCAGGCGCGGATTTGGTCGCCGTTTCGGACGCGGTGTTTTCGGATCCCGACCCCTTGGCGGCCGCACGTTCGATTGCCGTGCAGTTCACGTCCCAGGATGCCAGCCGGCAGGACTGTTACCCATGAACCGATCCAGTGCCCTGTTCGCCGACGCGAAGCGATTCATTCCCGGCGGCGTGAACTCCCCCGTACGCGCCTTCCGGAGCGTCGAAGGCGATCCCCTGTTCATCGAACGCGGTGCGGGGGCGCGCATATTCGACGCCGACGGCCGCGCCTATGTCGATTACGTCGGTTCCTGGGGGCCGATGGTGCTCGGCCATGCCCATCCGGCAGTCCTGGAGCGCGTACGCTCGGCGCTCGACGCCGGGCTGGGGTTCGGCGCGCCGACCGTCGTGGAAACCGAGCTGGCACGCAAGGTCTGTGAGCTGGTGCCGTCGGCGGAGCGCGTTCGCATGGTGAGCTCCGGCACCGAGGCGGCGATGACCGCCATACGCCTGGCGCGCGGATACACCGGCAGGGACAAGCTGGTGAAGTTCGAGGGCTGCTACCACGGCCACGCCGACTCGCTGCTGGTGAAGGCCGGTTCGGGCGTGCTCACCCTCGGCATTCCCGGTTCCCCGGGTGTGCCCGAAGCCCTTGCCCAGCTCACCGTGACCCTGCAGTACAACGATCTCGACCAGGCCGGGGACGCCCTTGCCGCGATTGGCGACGAGGTCGCGGCGATCATCGTCGAACCGGTCGCCGGCAATATGAACTGCATTCCGCCCGCGCCCGGATTCCTGGACGGGCTGCGCCAGCTCGCCAGCAAGCACGGTGCGCTGCTCATCTTCGACGAGGTGATGACGGGATTTCGCGTCGCCGCCGGCGGCGCGCAGCAGCTCTACGGCGTCACGCCCGATCTCACCGTGCTCGGCAAGATCATCGGCGGCGGCTTGCCCGTCGGCGCCGTCGCCGGGCCGAGCGGCATCATGGAGACGCTCGCACCCACCGGCCCGGTCTACCAGGCCGGAACGCTGTCCGGCAATCCGATCGCGATGACTGCGGGGCTGGCGACGCTCGAGCTGGTTTCGGCGCCGGGTTTCCACGCCGCGCTGGGGGCGGCGACGGATCGGCTGGTCGAGGGACTGCGTGCCGCCGCCCGCGATGCGGGCGTGCCACTCGTCACCAATCACGTCCCCGGTATGTTCGGGATCTTTTTCACCGATGCCGAGCGGATCAGCGACTTCACCGGTGTGATGGCCTGCGACCTGGCCCGTTTCAGGCGCTTCTTCCACGCCATGCTGGCCGAAGGGGTTTACCTCGCGCCATCGGCGTTCGAGGCCGGATTCGTCTCAGCGGCTCACGACGACGACGCTCTCGGGCAGACGTTCGAAGCGGCGCGCAGGGCATTCGCGCGCGGGTGAACGCAGCTCAGAAGCCCGCGGTCGAACGGAACAGGCCGACGCGCAGATCCTTGCCGACATAAATGGGCCGTCCGTCCACTTCCATCACGCCATCACCGATGCCCATGACGAGCTTGCGCAGGATCACCCGTTTCATGTCGATGCGGTAGCGCACGAGCCCGGCTGACGGAGTCACCTGGCCGGTGAACTGCACCTCGCCTGCGCCGAGCGCCCGCCCGTGCCCGAGCCCGCCGCTCCATGCCAGGAAGAATCCGATCAGCTGCCACATCGCATCCAGACCCAGGCAGCCGGGCATGACCGGATCGCCCGTGAAATGACAATCGAAGAACCACAGATCACGGCTGATATCGAGCTCCGCGATGAGCTGGCCCTTACCGTGTGCGCCACCGTCGCGCGTGATGCTGGCGATGCGATCGAACATGAGCATCGGCGGCAGAGGCAACTGCGCATTACCAGGCCCGAACAACTCACCGCGGCCACACGCCATCAGCTCGTCCCGCGTGTATCGGGACTGCGCGACAAACACGGGTTCGAGGGCAGACTGACTGGCGTCGCGGGTCATGGCGTGTCGGTCGGCACGGGCGCGGGATACCGGTAACAACAGCGGGCGACTATAGCACAGGCGGCGTCCGGACCCACTTCAGGTGGCCGGAATCGTCACGCGTACGAGCGCACCGCCGCCGGTCGCGGTACCGAGCTCCAGTCGTCCGGCGTAGATTTCCTCGACCAGCTCACGCACCACGGCGAGCCCGATCCCGTGTCCGGTCGTGTCGGGATCCGCGCGCACACCCCGCAGCAGGACCGTCGCACTCGCCGCGGCGGGGATCCCCGGCCCATCGTCCTCGACGGACAGGAACAGCGTGTCGCCCTCACCACGCGACGACCCGCTCGCCTCGATACGTACCCGGCTTCTACACCACTTGCAGGCGTTGTCGAGCAGATTGCCGCAGATCTCCATGAGATCACCCTCGTCGGCTGCGAACTGCACGTTCGGATGGATCGCGACCTCGAAGGCGATGTTCTTGTGCGCGTAGACCTTGGCGAGCGATGCGAGAATGCGCTCGATCAGCGTGCGCACCGCAACCGGGGCGGCGAGCGCCCGGCGTCCCGAAGCCGCAGCGCGCTGCAGTTGATAATCCACCGTCTGGTCGATGCGCTGGACCTGCTCGTGCAGCGCCCGGCGCACTGCGGGATCCCCGAGATCCCCTTCCAGCGTAGTACGCATGACCGCCAGCGGGGTCTTGAGGCTGTGCGCGAGATCGGCGAGCGCGTTACGGTAGCGTTGCAGGTGCGCACGCGCGCTGCGGATCAAACCGTTAAGGTTGGTCGTGAGCGGGAGCAGCTCGACCGGATAGCGGCCGGCGAGCTCACTTTGACGCCCGCTCTCGATGGCGCGCACTTGCGAAGCCACGCGCGCGAGCGGCGCCAGCGCCCAGTGCAGCACGGCGCCCTGCATCGCCAGCAGCCCCACGGCCAGGGCTGCCAGCCACGACCACAGCGCCTGCCGGTATTCACGCACCTGCAGATCGAAGCTGGCATGGTTCTCGGCCACCTCGATTGCATACTGTTCCACGTGCCCGGGGCCGAATTCCCAGGCGACGCCGTAGGTGAGCGCGAAATAGCGCCGTCCGGCGCTCCCGGTGACCTCATCGAATCGCGCGCTGCCGACGTCACCGGAACGGGGAAAGGGGATCTCCAGGCCCACCATCGACGGCGAGCGCCACACGTCGATGTCGAGTGCATCCCCGACGCGGGCGTAGAAGCCGGATTCGGGCGTGGACAGGCGCGGATCCGGGAGCAGATCCGGCACGCTCAGGCCGCCGCGCGGATCCGCTTCGGCCGCTCCGAGCAGCATATAGACCGCTCCCCGCAGGCGTTCCTCCACGGCGGCCCGGGCGCTGTCGCGAAAGGCCCGATCGAGTGTGAGACCGGTGAGCCCGAGAAACGCCGCCAGTACCGCGCTCGCCACGATCAGCAGCCGCGCCCGCAGCGAGTAGGTCGCCGCGGACACCGGCCGGAGTGCGGCACTCACGCGTCGCGTCCGAAGCGCAGCACGTAACCGCGACCTCGCAGAGTCTCGATGGGATTTAGCCGTCGCGTGGGATCGAGCTTGCGCCGCAAGCGACCGATCAGCACCTCGAGCACATTGCTGTCGCGATCCTGATCGTCTTCATACAGGTGTTGGGTCAACTCCGTCTTGGACACCACGGCACCGGCATGCAGCATGAGATGTTCCAGAACCTTGTACTCGAACGCGGTGAGCTCCACCGGGACACCGGAGGCGGTAACACTCTGGCGGGCGGGATCGAGCTCGATCGGACCGCATCGCAGGGTGCCTGCCGAGAATCCGGCGGCACGGCGTACCAGTGCGCGCAGCCGCGCGAGCAGTTCCTCGACGTGAAACGGTTTGACGAGGTAGTCGTCGGCTCCGGCCTCCAGCCCGCTGACTTTGTCTTCCCAGCGGCCGCGCGCGGTGAGTATGAGGATCGGGTAGGTGCGCCCGGCGGCGCGCCACTCGCGCACCAGATCGATTCCGGATCCGTCGGGCAGGCCGATATCCACCACCGCGATGTCGACGGGAAAATCGGCGCCCAGGTACCGCCCGTCGCGGCAGTTCGCGGCGGCATCGACCGCGTAGCCCTGTCCGCGCAGTGTCGCGGCGAGGTTCTCGCGCAATGCGGTTTCGTCCTCGACGATCAGCACGCGCATCGCGCCGCTCTTTCCCCGCGAACCGTGTCCGCCCAGACGTAGCGGGCACCGCCCGGCTACATCACCCCGCCGCCGCCGTCCACCTGCAGCGTGCGCACCAGCCCGGAAGGTAACAGGACCTTGACCTCGTAGAGGATCCGCTCACCGCGTTGCGCCCGGCGCACGCCCAGCACCCGCCCGCCGGTGGACTGTCGGGCGATCGCCGCGGCACGGTCCGGGCCGATGTCCGCCGCACCCTGCGCCAGCCACGTCCGCCCGGCGCCAAAGCCGGGCGCTGCTGCGGCGGGCGCCAGCGCCGACAGCGCCCAAACGATGGCGGTCGACATCAACAGTTTCTGTACGAGGCGGTTCGGCACGGTTGTCATAATAGCGCACCGCAATGGTGCACTGGCCGGCAATACTACCCGCTCGACACTGAACGGACTCTGAACCCGGTCGCGCTCTACTCGAATCCGCGCTCGTGCTCGAGGCTGGGGATCATGGTCCGGACTTCCGCGACACGCGCGGGATCGACGTCTGCGAGCACGTACCCCGGCGCCACGCCGGCCTCAGCCAGCACCGTGCCCCAGGGGTCCACGATCAGTGAGTGGCCGTAGGTCGCGCGCCCCCAGGGTCGGACTCCGCACTGGGCCGGGGCGAACACGAAGCAGCCGGTTTCCACCGCGCGGGCTCGTACCAGCAGGTGCCAGTGAGCCTCGCCCGTCGATCGGGTGAATGCGGACGGGATGGCGAGAAACTGCGCCCCGGCCCGCGCCAGCTGTCGGTACAACTGCGGAAAACGAACGTCGTAGCACACGCTCAGGCCGAGCACGCCCCAGGGCGTGGCCGCCGTAACCGCCGTTTGGCCCGGCCGCACGGTCGCCGACTCGCGATAGGTTTCTCCCGATCTCAGGGCGACGTCGAACAGATGGATCTTGTCGTAACGGGCGACCAGCCGGCCGTGCGCATCGATCAGTATCGACCGGTTCCAGAAACGGCCGTCGCCCGCCGCGATGGCGAGCGATCCGAGCAGGAACCAGGCCTGGAGCTCGCGCGCGAGACTGCAGAACAGCGGCAGTGCCGGATGCCGGTCCTCGGGCAGAGCCGCATCGCGCAGTGCGGTATCGCCGGGCCGCATACAGCTGAAGTGCTCCGGGAACAGGATCAGCGCCGCGCCGTCGGCATGGGCCGCGCGCGCCTGGCGTTCGGCCCAGGCGAGGTTTGCTTCCATGTCGTCGGCGGCGCAATTTTGCATGCACGCGACGCGAAAGACAGCGCTCATGATGATCGACCTGTTCCCGCGTTTGCCTCAACCGTTGCCGCACGCGCCGCGCCCGGCCGGCCCGTGGCGCCAGCCGCGCAGCCCGTGCGATGATCGCGCACCGGACGCCTTCGCTTCGCGCAGCTCATGACCACCGCCCCTTACGCGCCCACCATCGGCATCACGACCTACGGTCGTGATGCCAGCAACCGCTTCGACTGCCCGGCCGAATACGTGGATGCCGTGCGCCGCGCCGGCGGCGTGCCCATGCTGCTGCCGCCGGGCGAGGGCGACTGGACGGACGTGGCACGGCGTCTCGACGGCTTGCTGCTGACCGGTGGCGGTGACATCAACCCCGCCCGGTACGGCGGTGCCGCGCATCCGAGCATCTATGCCGTCGACGACCAGCGTGACGCCGCGGAATGCACGCTGATGCGCAGCGCCATCAACACCGGACTACCGACCCTCGCCATCTGTCGCGGCATGCAGATCCTGAACGTGGTACTGGGTGGTACGCTGCACGCCCACGTTCCGGACGCGTTCGGCGAGCAGGTACGCCACCGTGTCCCGCCGCGCGAGCCGGTGCAACATCGGGTCAGCGTGCAACCCGGCTCGCACCTGGCGTCCCTGCTCGAGATCCGCGAGTTCGACTGTGCCTCCTGGCACCACCAGGCGCTCGACAGCATCGCCGCGGGTCTGCAGATCTCGGCCTACGCCCCGGACATGCTGATCGAGGCGGTGGAATTGAGCGACCACCCGTTTCTCGTCGCCGTGCAGTGGCATCCGGAGCTGAGCGCGGCGAGCGACCCGCTCCAGCAACGCCTGTTCGATCACCTCGTCGCCACGGCTCGCAACGCCGGCGGGTCGCCACGGCGCTGACCGGCTCCGGGCACCGCTCCCCCGGGGTCGGCAGCGGGCGGTGCGCTCACAGCGCCGTCGCGGCGACCAGTACTCCGTCCTCGTCAGCGTACAGCCAGGCTCCCGGCGCACAGCGAATGCCGGCGAAACTCACCTCGAGGTCGCGGCTGCCCTCGCCACGCTTGACGCTCTTGCGCGGGTTCGTCGCCAGCGCCTTGATGCCGATGTCCTGGATACCGAGCGCGGCGCAGTCACGCACGCAACCCCACACGACAATGCCGGCCCAGCCGTTGCGCACACCGAGTGCTGCGAGCTGGTCACCGACCAGCGCGCAGCGTAGTGACCCGCCGCCATCGACTACCAGCACGCGGCCCTCGCCGGGCTCCTCGAGCATGCCGCGAACGAGGCTGTTGTCCTCGAAAACCTTGCAGGTTGCAACAGGACCGGCGAACCGTCGCTGGCCGCCGAAATCACGAAACACGGGCTCGGCGACCTGCACCGAGTCAGCGTGCGCGTCGTACAGATCCGCCGTGGCGAACGCCGCATCCATTCCTGGCTCCATACCCCGTTAGCTTGCTGCCGGTACCGGCGCCGGCCGGGCGCATGCTGCGACGGCCGGTCATCATTTGCGCTGCTTGCTCGGCCGCTGCCAGCCCTCTACGGTCACCTGGCGCGCACGCCCGACTGTCAGCTTGCCCGCGGGCGCGTCGCTGACCAGCGTCGTACCGGCGCCGATGGTGGCACCGTCGCCGACCGTCACCGGCGCCACGAGTTGGGCGTCGGAGCCGATGAACACGTCGTTGCCGATGACCGTACGGTGCTTGTGCGCACCGTCGTAGTTGCAGGTGATGGTGCCGGCACCGATGTTGGTATCGGTACCCACATCGGTGTCGCCGACGTAGGCGAGATGATTGATCTTGGATCGCTCGGCAACGATGGATTTCTTGATCTCGACGAAATTACCGATGTGCACGTCCGCGCCGAGCACGCTGTCCGGACGCACCCGGGCAAAGGGGCCGATGCGGGAGTTGGCACCGATAACCGCCCCCTCCAGGACGCAGTTCGCGAGCACGACCACGCCCGGTCCGATTTCGACGTCGCGCAGATACACGTTCGGTCCGATGCTCGTGCCTTCGCCTATGCTCACCGTGCCTTCGACGACGACGTTGACGTCGATGACGACGTCGCGACCGGCTTTCAGGTCGCCGCGCACGTCCAGGCGCGCCGGATCGCGCAGCGTCACACCGGCGCGCATGAGGTGCTCGGCCTGATCGAGCTGGTAACGGCGTTCGAGGTCGGCGAGCTGGACGCGATCATTCACACCCATGACTTCGGCGACCTGCGCGGCCAGCAGAGCGCGCACCTCCACGCCTTCGGCAACGGCCATGGCGACGACGTCGGTGAGGTAATATTCGCCCTGGGCGTTATTGCGGTCGAGCCCGGCGATCCAGCGTCGCAATCGGGCGGCGTCGACGGCCATGATCCCGGTGTTCACTTCACGGACCGCGAGCTCGGCTGGACTGGCGTCCTTGTGCTCGACGATACGCCGGATGCGGCCGTCCGGATCGCGCAGGACGCGCCCGTATCCGAAAGGCTCGTCGAGGACGACCGACAGCAGGCCGAAGCCGGTCGTGCGGGCCGCCGCCACCAGATTTCGCAGGGTCGCAGCACCGATGAGCGGTACGTCGCCGTAGAGGATGAGCGCGACGTCCGCCTCACCGATCGCGGGTAAGGCCTGAGCGACCGCATGGCCGGTGCCGAGCTGCTCGGCCTGCTCGACCCAGATCGCGTCGAGGTGCGCCAGCGTGGCGGGAACGATACCGCCGCCGTGCCCGTAAACGATCACCACACGGGCATCGTCGACCGCGGTGGCGGCACGATGGACGTGTTCGAGCAGCGTGCAGCCCCCCAGCGGGTGCAGGACTTTCGGCAGGGCCGAGCGCATGCGCACACCCTGACCCGCGGCGAGAATGATGGCGCTCACCGGCACGGACGCCGCTCGCTTGTGCGGGTTCTCATCCCTGCGATTATCCGCGATCGGCATGCAGCCGGCGCCGGACGCGGCGCGGACCGGGCAAGACTATTTCCCGCGCAGCTTGCGGATGGCGGCGAGCTGCGCGGCGAGCATTGCCAGCTCCGCCTCGACCGTCGCCACTTCCTGCCTGTCGGTGGCGCTGCGCAGGGCCTCCTGCGCGCGCTGCTGCGCCTCCAGCGCCTTGGCTTCGTCGAGGTCGCGCCCGCGAATGGCGGTATCGGCCAGCACCGTGACGACCCGCGGCTGTACTTCGAGAATGCCGCCGGCTACGAACACGAGTTCCTCCTCGGCGCTGCCGATCGCCTTGATTCGCACCGTTCCCGGCTTGATACGGGTGATGAGCGGGGTGTGGCGCGGATAGATGCCGAGCTCGCCGAGCTCACCCGGCAGGACGACGAACTGTGCCTCACCGGAGAAGATCTGCGCCTCGGCACTGACGACGTCGACGTGGATTGTGCTGGTCATTGCGGTACCCCTTGCTCCTCGTCCGGAACCGGGGTAGATGCGAGCAGCCCCGGATCCATGCACGTGTCAGGCAGCGTGCGGTTAAGTCCGCACCCTTACTGCAGCGTCTTCGCCCTCTCCACGGCCTCCTCGATGGTGCCGACCATGTAGAACGCCTGCTCGGGCAGGCTGTCGTACTCGCCGTCGACGATGGCCTTGAAGCTCTTGATGGTTTCCTTCAGCGAAACGTATTTGCCCTTCTGGCCGGTGAAGTTCTCGGCAACGGAGAAAGGCTGCGACAGAAAGCGCTGGATCTTGCGCGCGCGGGCCACCGCGAGCTTGTCATCGGGAGACAGCTCGTCCATGCCGAGAATGGCGATGATATCGCGCAGTTCCTTGTAGCGTTGCAGCGTGGACTGCACCTGACGCGCGGTCTGGTAATGTTCCTCGCCCACGATCAGCGGGTCGAGCTGGCGCGAAGTCGAATCCAGCGGATCCACGGCCGGATAGATGCCGAGCGAGGCGATGTCGCGCGAGAGCACGACGGTCGCGTCGAGATGGCCGAAAGTGGTCGCCGGCGAGGGATCGGTGAGGTCGTCCGCCGGGACGTACACGGCCTGGATCGAGGTGATGGAACCGACCTTGGTCGAGGTGATGCGCTCCTGCAATCGTCCCATCTCCTCCGCCAGCGTCGGCTGATAGCCCACCGCCGACGGCATGCGCCCGAGCAGCGCCGACACCTCGGTGCCGGCCAGGGTGAATCGATAGATGTTGTCGATGAACAGGAGCACGTCACGACCTTCGTCACGGAAGCTCTCGGCCATGGTGAGGCCGGTGAGCGCCACGCGCAGGCGGTTGCCCGGCGGTTCGTTCATCTGCCCGAACACCATGGCGACCTTGTCGAGCACGCCGGAATCGGTCATC
Source organism: Gammaproteobacteria bacterium (assembly GCA_020850735.1). GTDB lineage: Bacteria > Pseudomonadota > Gammaproteobacteria > JADZEE01 > JADZEE01 > JADZEE01. The sequence continues at coordinate 20,195 of JADZEE010000009.1, forward strand.
TCGTGATAGAAGTCGTTGCCCTCACGGGTACGCTCGCCCACGCCGGCGAACACCGACAGCCCCGAGTGCGCCTTGGCGATGTTGTTGATGAGCTCCATCATGTTGACGGTCTTGCCGACGCCGGCGCCGCCGAACAGCCCGATCTTGCCGCCCTTGGCGAACGGGCAGATGAGGTCGATGACCTTGATGCCGGTCTCGAGCAGCTCGACTGCCGGCGACAGATCCTTGAACTCCGGTGCCTTCTGGTGGATCGAGCGGCGCACGTCGCTGGCGATCGCGCCGGCCTCGTCGATGGGACGGCCGAGCACGTCCATGATCCGACCGAGCGTGCCGTGGCCCACGGGCACCGAAATCGGCGTACCGGTATTGCGCACTTTCATGCCCCGTCGCAGCCCGTCCGAAGAACCCAAGGCGATGCAGCGCACGACGCCGTCGCCGAGCTGCTGCTCGACCTCGAGCGTGAGCCCCTGTTCGGCCAGCCCCTTCTCACCCGTATCGGCGAGCACGAGCGCGTCGTACACCTTGGGCATCCGCTCGCGCGGGAACTCGATGTCGATGACCGCGCCGATGCACTGGACGATGTTTCCTTCTGCGTTCATGGTCGTCACCTGATTCCTTGCGTAATTCCTATACCGCCGCTGCGCCGCCGACGATCTCGGCGAGCTCCTTGGTGATCGCAGCCTGGCGGTTCTTGTTGTAGATGAGCGTCAGCTCATCGATGACCGTTGCGGCGTTGTCGGAGGCCGCTTTCATGGCGACCATGCGAGCGGACTGCTCCGACGCCATGTTCTCGGTGAGGGCCTGGTAGATGATCGCTTCGATGTAGCGGGTCAGCACCTGCTCGAGCACAACCTTGGCGTCCGGTTCGTAGATATAGTCCCAGCTGCCTTCCGGCACGCCGAGACGATCCCCGGACAGTGGCAACAGCTGTTCGCACACCGGTTCCTGCCGCATCGTATTGACGAACCGCGTAAAAAAGAGCATGACCCGGTCGAAGCGGTCTTCGATGTAACCGTCGAGCATGACCTTGATCGCGCCGACCAGCGTGTCCATGTGCGGCCGGTCGCCGAGGCTCGTGATCTCGGAAACGATGTTGGCACGCGCCCGCTGCATGAAACCCAGCCCCTTGTTGCCGATGCAGCACACGTCGAGGCTTTCACCCTGACTCTCCCACTCGCGCATGCGCGCGTAAACCATGCGCAGCACATTGGTGTTGAGCCCGCCACACAGACCCTTGTCGGTCGTCACGACGATGATGCCGATGCGCTTCACCGTATCGCGCACGACCAGGAAGGGATGTCTGTATTCCGGGTTGGCGTGCGACAGGTGGGCAGCCACGTTGCGGATCTTCTCGGCGTAGGGACGCGCCGCGCGCATGTGCTCCTGGGCCTTCCTCATCTTCGAGGCTGCCACCATCTCCATCGCCTTGGTGATCTTGCGCGTGTTCTGAACGCTTTTGATCTTGTTGCGGATTTCTCGGGTGCCGGGCATGTTCCTGTGCTACCGTCGGTCGCCTGCTGCTGGGCTGGGGTGTGTCGTGCGGGCCGGCAATCAGTACGCGCCGTTGGCCTGCCAGTCCCTGAATGCTTCGCGCAACGTGTCCTCGTCCTCTTTGGACAGATCCTTGGTCTGCTCGATGCGATCGCAAAGCTCGGCGTACTTGCTCTTGATGTAATCACGCATGGAGCTTTCGGCGGCCAGCGCCCTGTTCACTTCGACGCCGTCGAAGAAACCGTTGTTCACGGCGAACAGCGTCAGCGCCATCTCCCACACCTGCAGCGGGCGATACTGCGGCTGCTTCATGAGCTCGGTCACCAGTCGGCCGCGGTCGAGCTGCTTGCGGGTGGCCTCGTCGAGGTCGGAGGCGAACTGCGCAAACGCCGCCAGCTCGCGGTACTGGGCGAGTGCGAGGCGCACGCCGCCACCGAGTTTCTTGATGACCTTGGTCTGCGCCGCGCCGCCGACGCGGGACACGGAGATGCCGGCGTTTATGGCGGGCCGGATACCGGCGTTGAAAAGATCCGTCTCGAGAAAGATCTGGCCGTCGGTGATGGATATGACGTTGGTCGGCACGAACGCCGTCACGTCACCGGCCTGTGTCTCGATGACCGGCAATGCCGTCAGGGAACCCGTCTTGCCCTTCACTGCACCGTTGGTGAATTTCTCGACGTACTCCTCGTTGACCCGCGCCGCCCGTTCCAGGAGGCGGGAATGCAGGTAGAAGACGTCGCCGGGATAGGCCTCGCGACCCGGCGGCCGGCGCAACAGAAGTGAAATCTGGCGGTACGCCCAGGCCTGCTTGGTCAGATCGTCATAGATGATCAGGGCATCCTGGCCGCGATCGCGGAAATATTCGCCCATGGTGCAACCGGAGTACGGCGCGATGTACTGCTTCGCCGCGGATTCAGACGCCGACGAGGCGACGACGATGGTGTAGGCCATCGCGCCGTGCTCCTCGAGCTTGCGCACGACGTTTGCGATCGTCGAGGCTTTCTGGCCGATGGCGACGTAGATGCAGATGAGATCCTTGCCCTTCTGGTTGATGATCGTGTCCACTGCCAGCGCGGTCTTGCCGGTCTGACGATCGCCGATGATGAGCTCGCGCTGCCCGCGACCGATCGGCACCATCGAGTCGACGGACTTGAGCCCCGTCTGCACCGGCTGCGACACCGACCGGCGCCAGATGACGCCCGGAGCCACTTTCTCGATGACGTCGGTTTCCTCGGCGTTGACGGGGCCCTTGCCGTCGAGCGGCTCACCGAGCGAGTCGACGACGCGGCCGATGAGCGCCCTGCCGACCGGTACCGCCAGAATGCGGCCCGTACACTTCACCGTATCGCCTTCGGTGATGTGCTCGTAGTCACCGAGGATGACGGAACCGACGGAGTCGCGCTCGAGGTTGAGCGCCAGACCGAACGTATTGCCCGGAAACTCGAGCATTTCGCCCTGCATGACGTCCGACAGCCCGTGCACGCGACAGATGCCGTCCGAGACGCTGACCACGACGCCTTCGGTGCGCGCCTCGGTCGGGAGGTCGAACTCCTGAATCTTCTTCTTGATCAGGTCGCTGATCTCGGTTGCGCGTATAGTCATGGTCATCCTCGTAACTTGTCTGTCCATCGCCGGCAGGATCCTCGGGATCCCGGCCGGGGAGTCGAATTCGCGTTTGTTCCGCTGCCCGTTACTGCAGCTGACTGGCCATGTGCCGGAGCCGTCCGCGCAGCGTGGCATCGAACACGAGATCACCGACGCGGATGACGGCACCCGCGATAATCGCGGGGTCCACTCGCCGGCTGACGCGCACGCGCTTGCCCAGCCGCCGCTCGAGCGCCGTCACGATGCCTTGCTCCTCGGTGGCCTCCAGTGGATAGGCGGAAACGACCTCGACGTCGGCGATGCCCTCGGCCTGCGCGCGCAGACGCTCGAACAGGCGCGCGATCTCCGGCACCACGCCGAGCCGGCCGGCCGTGCCGAGCACCCGGACGAAATTGCCGAAGCCGGCGAAAAACCGCTCGCCGCCGATGGCCAGCACCAGCGCGACACCACGTTCTGTGCCGACTCGCGGATCGCCCAGCACCGCCTGCAGCTGCGGGTTCTGCACGGCCAGGGCGAGCAGGGCGAGCGCGTCCGACCAGGCCGGCAGGCTGCCGGCGTCGTGCGCGAGCTCGAACGCCGCCTGGGCGTAGGGACGGGCAAGGGTCTGCGTTTCCTGCATGGCGGCTCGAGCCCGGCTACAGACGGGCGCTCAGGGTCTGGAGCACTTCCTTGTGCCGGGCCGCATCGACCTCGCGCATGAGGATCTGTTCGGCCGCGGCCACGGCCAGGGCCGCGACCTCGCCACGCAGCTTCTCGCGCGCCTCGTTGACCTCCTGCTCGATGCTGGCGCGGGCGGCCGCGAGCTGGCGGTCACCCTCGGTCTTGGCCGCTGAACGCGCTTCCTCGACGAGCTCGTCGGCGCGCTGTTGCGCGTGGGTGACGTAGCCCTGCGCCTTGTCGCGCGCCTTGACGAGGATTTCCTCGGCACGCGCCGCGGCCTGCTCCAGGTCATGACGGCCTTTCTCGGCCGCCGCCAGACCGTCGGCGATCTTCGCCTCGCGATCGGCCAGGGCCTTCATGACCGGCGGCCACACGTATTTCATGCAGATCCAGGCGAACGCGAAAAACGCGATCGACTGGCCGATGAGCGTCAGGTTGATGTTCACGGCGGGCTCCCGTTACCGCAGTGCCGATGATCGACTCAGCCGAGCTGTCCGAGGAACGGATTGGCGAACATCAGGAACGCCGCGAAGGCGATCGCGATGATCGGCACCGCATCGGTCAGGCCGAGCATGAGGAACATGCGGCCCTGGAGCTGGTTGGCGAGCTCGGGCTGGCGGGCGACGCCTTCGAGGAATTTGCTGCCGAGGATACCGATGCCGACACCTGCGCCGAGCGCGCCGAGACCGATCATGATCCCCGCGGCGAGAGCCGAGAAGCTGACCACAGATTCCATCGCTGATATCTCCTTGACGGTGACAGGGGTTTAGTGTGAGTCGTGGGTCTCGTGCGCCTGGCTGAGATAGACGATCGTCAGCATCATGAATATGTAGGCCTGCAGCGTAATCACGAGAATGTGGAAAATTGCCCAGCCGATCTGCAGAAACCCGCCGACGACGCCGAGCACCAGGCCCGCACTGTACATCGCCGCGATGAGGATGAAGATGAGCTCGCCCGCGAACAGGTTACCAAACAACCGCAGGCTAAGGGACAAGGGTTTGGCGATCAGCGACACGAGCTCGAGCGGCAGGTTCACGAACAGCAGCTTGGGGCCGAAGGGGTGAAACGCGAGTTCGGCGAAGTACCCGCCCGGGCCTTTCACCTTGATGCTGTAGTAGACCATCAGCGCAAATACCGACAGCGACATGCCGAACGTCGCGTTGACGTCGGTGGTCGGCACGACCTTCATGTAATGCAGGCCGAAGATACCGAACAGCCCCGGCAGCCAGTCGACCGGCACCAGGTCCATCAGGTTCATCAGGAAAATCCAAACAAACAGCGTCAGCGCGAGCGGCGCGACGAGCGGATTGTGACCGTGGAATGTTCCCTTGACGCTGCCGTCCACCATCTCGACGATGATCTCGACACAGCTCTGCCAGCGCCCCGGCCGGTCGATGGAGGCATTCAGCGCCACCGTGCGGAACAGCCACAGGAACAGCAGTCCGAGAAATATCGACCAGCCCATCGTGTCGACGTTCAGCGCCCAGAAGCCCATCTCCTTCGCTTCCTCGGCCGAATGCGCGAAGCCCCAGCTGCCATCGTGGTGCTGGCCGAAGGTGAGGTTCTGAATGTGGTGCCGGATGTAGTCCGCCGTGGAGCCTGCTGCCATCCCGAATCGCTCTCAAGCCTTGTGCTGATACAGGTTGTCCATTTCCCCTCACCGCCGCGCCGGCACTCGCACTCGCCCGCTCAGCGCCCGCGCCCCGGCAGCAGTAACGCGAACCAGTACACCGACGCAGTCGCGGCGTAGGTGGCCAGGACGGCGCCGAAGTGCACGTCCAGGGCGATGATCGCGATCACGAACAGCGCCACGCTCAGGGCGATTTTCATGCCACTGCCCACATACATCGCGCGCAGACGTTCCCCCGGCAGAGCATCGTCGGCCACCCGGAACACGCGCTGTGCCAGATAGAAGCTGGGCAGCACGCCGATGAGACCACCGACCAGCGCCGAGCGGGCCAAGAACGGTCCGGCCCACAGCAGAGCGAGCGCGGCGACGGCCAGCGCCACGCCGGCCTGGACGGCGACAATCCCGAGCGCCACCCGGCGCTGCGCGGCGCAGTCGCGCGCCGGGCCTTGCACCGTGCGCGGCTTGTCGGAAGTCACGATTGCCGGCCCGGCACCGCTAAACGAGGCGCGCAAGTATACGCAGGGTCTATGGTGCGAAGCAACGCAGAACGACCGCCCGGGGCACCCGCCGGTGGTCACTTGATGTGTTCGAGAATGCCTTCGAGTTCATCCAGCGAGTTGTAGCGGATGGTCAGGCTGCCCGCGCCGCCGGCACCGTGCTTGAGCGCGACCCGGGCACCGAGGCGCTCGGACAGGTCTGTTTCCAGCCGGGCGACATCCGGATCCACCCGCCGGGGTGTACGCCGGCCGTCACCGGCCTCCTGCAGACGGCGCACGAGGTGCTCCGCCTCGCGCACCGACAGGCCACGGCTCGCGATACGCTCGGCGGCCTGTTTCTGCAGCGCGCCCCCGATCCCCAGCAGGGCCCGGGCATGCCCCATCTCCAGCGCCCCGGCGGCGAGCAGCCGCTTCACCTCCGGCGACAGATCCAGCAGGCGCAGCAGGTTGCTCACCGCCGCCCGCGAGCGGCCGACGGCTTCGGCTACCCGCTGGTGGGTCATGCCGAACTCGTTCACCAAGCGGTGCAAGGCCTGCGCCTCTTCCAGCGGGTTGAGGCTCTCGCGCTGGATGTTTTCGATGAGCGCCATGCTCATCGCCGACTCGTCGTCGACGCGGCGCACGATGACCGGGACCTCCGCGAGCCCCGCGAGCTGCGCCGCCCGCCAGCGCCGCTCACCGGCGATGATTTCATAGCGCCCGCCCGCCGCCAGCGGGCGCACGATGATGGGCTGGACGACTCCCTGCGCGCGTATCGAATCGGCGAGATCGGCGAGCGAGTCGCTCTTCATGTCCTGGCGCGGCTGGTAGCGACCCGGCTCAATGAGATCGACACCGAGCAAACGATAATCGGCCCGGTCTGCATCGCTTGCCGTATCGGTCGTCGCATTCGCCGTACCGGCCGGCACGCCGAGCAGCGCGTCCAGTCCGCGGCCGAGCCCCCGCTTGCGCGCGTTCATCCGGCCTGCGCCCGGGCCGCGGCGGGCGGCAGCGCGCCCTCGCTCTTGCGCAGCATCTCGCCGGCCAGGGCGAGGTAGGCGATCGCGCCGCTCGCGGTCTTGTCGTACAGCAGCGCCGGCAGGCCGTGGGAGGGAGCCTCGGCGAGCCGCACGTTGCGCGGGATGATGGTGCGGTAGACCTTGTCGCCGAAGTGCTTGAGCAGTTGTGCGGAAACCTGATTGGCCAGATTGTTGCGCGGATCGAACATGGTGCGCAGAAACCCCTCGACCTTGAGCTCAGGATTGAGAATGCGGCGGATTTTCTCGATGGTCTCCAGCAGCGCCGACAGCCCCTCCAGGGCGTAGTACTCGCACTGCGTGGGGATCAGCACCGCGTCCGCGGCGACCAGCGCGTTGACGGTCAGCATGTTCAGCGCCGGCGGGCAGTCGACGAGCACGTAGGCATACTCGTCGCGGACCCCGGCCAAGGCGTGCCGCAGTCTGAGCTCACGTCCCAGCTCCTCGATCAGCCCCACCTCCGCACCGGTCAGATCGCCATTGGCCGGCAGCAGATCGTAGCCGATCGCATCCAGTGTCAGGCGCGCGTCGGCCACCGGCGTCTCCTGCATGAGCACGTCGTAGCTGGAGCGCTCGAGCGTGCGCTTGTCCACGCCGCTGCCCATGGTCGCATTGCCCTGCGGATCCATGTCCACGAGCAGCACCCGGCGCCGGGTCGCCGCCAGCGACGCCGCCAGGTTGACGCTCGTCGTGGTCTTGCCCACGCCGCCTTTCTGGTTGGTGATTGCGAGAACCTTGGCCACTCGGGATTCCGGCAACGGCGCCTGCCGTCTGGGGTGAGCGGCGATTATTGCACACCGTCCGAGGCGGGCGAACGCACGTCCGGGCGGACGATGATGAGCGTACGCCCGGCCTCGAGCCCCGGCACCCGCAGCGGCTGCATGGTAGCCGGCACCCCTGCGGCGAGTAGCCCGGCACGTTCGTCGTCCCCCCGGCGCGCTTTCATGGCGAGCAGCGCGCCACCGGCCGCGAGCAGGTGGCGCGACATCGCCAGCAGGCCCGCCAGATCGGCGACCGCGCGGGCGACGATGACGGGGAACGGCGCCGGCGGCGCATAGTCCTCGGCCCGGGCACGCACCACCTCGACGTTGTCGAGGTCGAGCTCGATGCGGGCCTGCTCGAGAAACCGGGTTTTCTTCAAACGACTATCGAGCAGCACGAAGCGGCGCGCGGGCAACGCCAGGGCGAGCACCACGCCGGGGAGCCCCGCGCCACTGCCCAGATCGAGCACCGGGTCGGCATCGATGAACGGCGCCACCGCGAGGCTGTCCAGGACATGCCGGGTTACCAGCAACGTCGGTTCGCGTGTGCCGGTCAGGTTGTAGCGTCGATTCCAGCGTTCGAGCAGATCGAGGTAAGCCAGCAGCGCGTCGACCAGCCCCGGCCGGTCCGCGCCGAGCACGGCGACGCCGCGCCGGAGCGTGGCGAGAGCCGGCGCGTCCATGCCACCGCGCGGCTTCAGGCGCTCTTCGGCAGTGTGGCCTGCCGCTTGCGCAGGTGCACCAGCAGCAGGGAAATGGCCGCCGGCGTGACGCCGTCGAGACGGGCCGCTTGGCCGAGGCTGAGCGGGCGGTGACGGCTGAGCTTGTGTACGACCTCGACCGACAGACCACGCACCGCGGCGTAGTCCAGATCCCCCGGCAGCGCCGTGTCCTCGTGCCGGCGCTGGCGCTCGATCTCGTCCTGCTGCCGGTCGATGTAGCCGCCGTATTTCGCCTGCACCTGCACCTGCGCGGCGACTTCCGCGTCGGCGACGCCCGGGGCACCGCCGATCGCGACGATCCCGGCGTAGGACACGCCGGGGCGGCACAGCAATTCGTGCAGCGTCGCGTCGCGCACGAGCGGCTGACCAAGCACCCCGGTCTCGATCTGCGGCGCGATCTGACCCGGTCTCACGCGGGTGGCGCGCAGCCGCGCCTGCTCGCGCTCGACCGCTTCGCGCTTGGCCTCGAAACGCGCCCAGCGCTGTTCGTCGACGAGCCCGAGCGCGCGACCGTGCGGCGTCAGGCGCAGGTCCGCGTTGTCTTCGCGCAGCAGCAGCCGGTACTCGGCGCGACTCGTGAACATGCGATAGGGCTCGCTCACCCCGCGCGTCACCAGGTCGTCTATGAGCACGCCGATGTAAGCCTCGTCGCGGCGCGGCCACCAGGGCTGGCGTCCCAGCACGGCGAGCGCGGCGTTGAGCCCGGCGATGAGGCCCTGGGCGGCGGCCTCCTCGTAACCGGTCGTGCCGTTGATCTGGCCCGCGAAATACAGGCCCGCGAGCGCGCGCGTCTCCAGCCAGGGACGCAGGTCGCGCGGATCGAAGTAATCGTATTCGATGGCATAGCCGGGCCGCGTGATGCGTGCCCGCTCCAGGCCCGCGATGCTGCGCACGAACGCCTCCTGAACCTCGTAGGGCAGGCTCGTCGAGATCCCGTTCGGGTAGATTTCGCAGGTGTCCAGTCCTTCCGGCTCGAGGAAGATCTGATGTGAATCGCGTTCTGCGAAGCGCACCACCTTGTCCTCGATGGACGGGCAGTAGCGCGGTCCCGTGCCGGTGATCGCGCCGGTGTACAGCGGCGAACGATCGAGCGCCGCCCGGATGATGTCGTGGGTCCGCGGCCCGGTCTGCGTGATGTGGCAGGGCAGCTGTCGCGGTCGCCCGCCGGGCGCCGGCAGGAACGAGAACCGCGGTGCCGGCCAATCGCCCGGCTGCGCGCCGAGGCCGGAAAAGTCGATGCTGCGCCCGTCCAGGCGCGGTGGCGTGCCGGTTTTCAGCCGGCCGACGCCGGGCACGAGCTCGCGCAGCCGGGCGGCGAGCGCGTTGGCCGGCGGGTCGCCAGCCCGGCCACCGGCATGGTTCGTTTCGCCGACGTGCATGCGACCACCGAGAAACGTGCCGACGGTGAGCACGACGGTGCCTGCCGCGAAGGCCAGACCCAGGCCCGTCAGGACCCCGCTCGCGCGGCCGCCCCGGACCACGACATCGGCGGCGGGTTGCTGAAAAATGTCCAGCTTCGGTGCCCGCTCGAGCGCCTGGCGCACGGTCCGCCGATACAGCGATCGATCGATCTGGGCCCGGGTCGCCCGCACGGCCGGACCCTTGCTGGCGTTCAGCGTCCGGGCGTGGATGGCGCACTGATCGGCCGCCTGCCCCATCAGACCGCCGAGCGCGTCGATTTCGCGCACCAGCTGGCCCTTGCCGATGCCACCGATGGCGGGATTGCAGGACATCTGTCCGAGGGTTTCAATAGCGTGTGTCAGCAACAGCGTCCGGCAACCCAGGCGCGCCGCCGCCAGCGCAGCTTCGGCCCCGGCATGGCCGCCGCCGACGACGATGACATCGTAACTGTCCGTGAAATGCATGGCTGCGCCGGGGGGCGGGGATGGAGCGAAAAAGGATAGACACAATTGAACGCACGTAAAAGCCGGCCGCGCCGGACCGGTCGGCTGCCGCGGCGGGGACCTCTCGTACTCGCCGTGTGCGTGCTCCTGCTGGCCACGGCCTGCACGCGCCCGCAGGCCCCGCCGGCGCCCGCGCCGGCGCCCGCGCCGGTGCCGCGAAATCTCATCCTGTTCATCGGCGACGGCATGGGCATCGCGCAGCTCGGCGCCGCACGCAGCGCCGGACACGGCGCCGACGGTTCGCTGGCGATCGAAGCCATGCCGGTCGTCGGCCTGGTCAAGACGCACCCGCTCGACGAGCTGGTCACCGACTCGGCAGCGGGGGCGACCGCCTTCGCGACGGGCGCCAAGACCCGCAACGGCCGCGTCGCCATGACGGCGGCGAACGAAGCGCTGGAAACCATTCTCGAGGCGGCCAGGGCGCGCGGACTCGGCACCGGCATCGTGGTCACATCGACCATCACCCACGCGACCCCGGCCTGCTTTGCGGCGCACGTGCCACATCGCAGCGACGAGACCGGGATCGCCCGCCAGCTCGTCGGCTCGGGGATCGACGTACTGCTCGGCGGCGGCCGCGCCTTTTTCGTCCCGGCATCCACGCCGGGCAGCCGCCGCAAGGATGCGCTGGATCTCCTCCGGCAGGCCGAGGCGCAGGGCTACCACGTCATCGCTACGGCGGCCGAGCTGATGGCTGTGGCCGCCGCGCCCGTGCTCGGCCTGTTCGCGCCGGAAGCCCTGCCACCGCCCGATGCGGTAACGCCGTCGCTGGAACAGATGACCCGGCGCGCGCTCGCCCTGCTCGGGCGCGCTGGACGCGGCTTCGTGCTGATGGTGGAGGGCAGCCAGATCGACTGGGGCGGACACGCCAATGACCTCGGGCGGGTGGTATCGCAGACGCTGGAATTCGACGCCGCCGTCGCGGCCGGCCTGGAGTTCGCCGCCGCGCATGGAGACACGCTGGTGGTAGTCACTGCCGACCACGAAACCGGGGGTCTGGCCCTGATCGGCGGCTCGACCGGTACGGCAACGCCGACGGTGGGCTGGGCCTCGGTCTGGCATACGGCCGTGGACGTGCCGCTGTTCGCCGCCGGCCCGGGCGCAGCCGGGTTCGCCGGCGTCATCGACAATGCCGAGGTCGGTCGCCGGCTCGCCGCCGCGATGGGTCTGGGGCCGCTGCCGCGGTTGCTCGACACGACGCCCTGATCCGTGTCCCGATCGGCGCCCGCCGTCACGGCATCGCGACGGCTCGGCGCGGGGCAGCGCGGGTGCGGCTTCCGCGGCACGGGCCGCTGCACCGGGTCTCAGGTAACGGCGTAACGCGCCTGCAGGCGTACGTACTGTTCGGCGCTGTACTCCAGCAGCGCCAGTTCCGCGCCGGTCAGGGCACGGGCGCGACGGACCGGGCTGCCGACCCACAGGCCGCCGCCGGCCAGGTGCTTGCCGGGCGGCACCAGCGCACCGGCGCCGATGATCGACTGCGACTCGACGACGGCACCGTCCATCACCATCGCGCCCATGCCGATCAGGCAGCCATCGGCGATGCGACAGCCATGCAGGACGGCGCGATGGCCGACGGTCACCCCGGCACCGATGTGCAGGCTGAAACCCTCGCCGGTGTGGGGACCGGCATGGGTCACGTGCAGGATCGTGCCGTCCTGAATATTGCTGCGGGCACCGATGCTGATCGTGTTCACGTCGCCACGGGCGACGACATAGGGCCACAGCGACGCTTGCGCGCCGACGCTCACGCGCCCGATGACGAGCGCAAGCGGATCCACCCGGGCGCTGGGATCGATGTTCGGGACGTGATTTTCGAAAACACGGACGGGCACGGCGACCGCAGTGTGCCACGACCCCGCGGCGGCCGTCACGACGTGCCCGGACCGGGCCGGATCTGACGCCCGGCGCGCCCGCCGACGTCAGGTGCAGAACGCGGCCGGGATCGCGGTGGCAGACTTCCTGCCCGGGCCAGCAAACGCGCGACGCTCACCGCGCCGGCGCTCGCGCCGGCCGCGTGGCGGGGCTAGACTCTCGCGCGCCATGGACACCGGCCGCCTGCACAGCTTCGTCGCTGCAATGTGGAACGACGCCATCGTGCCGGCGCTGCTCGACTACATCCGCATTCCGAACAAGTCACCGAATTTCGATCCGCACTGGGCCGCCAGCGGCCACATGGAAACCGCCGTGCGCCAGTTCGAGGCCTGGGCAAGTCGGGCGCCGGTCCCGGGGCTCGGCGTGGAAATCGTGCGCCTGCCCGGGCGCACGCCCGTCCTGCTGTGCGAGGCGCCGGGCAGCGGGGCCGGCACGGTGCTGCTGTACGGGCACCTGGACAAGCAACCGGAGATGAGCGGCTGGCGCGAGGGTCTCGGCCCGTGGACGCCGCTGCTGGAAGGCGATCGACTGTACGGGCGCGGCGGCGCAGACGACGGCTACGCCATGTTCGCTTCACTGGCGGCACTAGCGGCGCTCGCCGATCAGGGTGTCGACTACGCCCGCTGCGTGTTACTCATCGAAGCCTGCGAAGAAAGTGGCAGCTTCGACCTGCCGCATTACATCGACGCGCTGGCACCGCGGATCGGCACGCCCGACCTGGTCGTATGCCTGGATTCGGGCTGCGGCAACTACGCGCAGCTGTGGTGCACGACCTCGTTGCGGGGCCTGGTGAGCGGCGTACTGCGGGTCGAGGTACTCACCGAGGGCGTCCATTCCGGTGACGCCGGGGGTGTCGTGCCATCGAGCTTCCGCATCCTGCGCCAGCTGCTGTCGCGCCTGGAGGACGAATGCAGCGGCACCGTGCGACCCGCGGCGCTGCATGCGCCCGTACCGCCGCAACGGCTCGCGCAGGCGCGGGCCGCCGCTGCAGCGCTCGGCGACAGCGTCTGGAACCGCTTTCCCATGACCGCCGGCACGCAGCCGCAGACGCAGGACGCGACCGAGCTCGTGCTCGGGCGCACCTGGCGACCGGCGCTGGAGATCACCGGCGCGGAAGGCCTGCCCGCGTTGACCAATGCCGGTAACGTGCTGCGGCCGGCGACCTGCGTGCAGCTGTCGTTGCGGTTGCCACCGAGCGTCGACGCCGCTGCCGCCGCCGCGACGGTCAAGACCCTCCTCGAAAGCGAACCACCGTGCGGCGCGCAGGTCCATTTCGATCCGCAATGGCAGGCGAGCGGCTGGCAGGCGCCGCCGTTCGCCCCGTGGCTGGAACAGGCGCTCGCGCAGGCATCCCAGACCTATTTCGGTCGCACGGCGATGTACATGGGCGAAGGCGGCACCATTCCGTTCATGGCGATGCTTGGTGAACGCTTTGCGCAGGCGCAGTTCGTCATCACCGGCGTCCTCGGGCCCCAGGCCAATGCACACGGTCCGAACGAGTTCCTGCATCTGCCGACGGCACGTCGTCTGACCTGCTGCGTGGCCGCGGTGCTCGCCGCGCATCAGGCCGCGCGGGCCTGACCGGCGGCGACCGCCGCGAGACTCGCGGGAACCAACAGCCGCCCGCGAGGTCGGTTGACGTCGTAGCGGGACTATGCACAATGGGCGCGCCGTGTGCCCCCCGGGGATGAGCGGGCCCGCACTGCAACTCCTCTCGCTGCAACACCACAGCCGCGACGTGCCGGGGATGGCGATGGAATACCTGATCGAAGTCGACGACCTGAGTAAATCGTTCGCGCAGCTGCATGCCGTGCGCAACGTGTCTTTCAAGGTGGCACGCGGCGAAGTGCTCGGTTTTCTCGGCCCCAACGGTGCCGGGAAATCCACCACCATGAAGATGATCACCGGTTTCCTGGAACCGAGCGCGGGGCACGTGCGCGTGTGCGGGCACGACGTCGCTTCCGCACCGCTCGCGGCCAAGCGCCGCATCGGCTACCTGCCGGAGGGTGCGCCGCTGTACGGCGAGATGACCACCCGCGGTTTTCTCGAATTCGTGGCCGACGTGCGCGGCCTGCACGGCGATGCGCGTGCCGCGCGCATTGCGCAAGTGATTGCCAAAGTACACCTGGAGGGCGTGCTCGAACAGCGGGTGGAAACCCTGTCGAAGGGCTTCAAACGCCGCGTGGGTGTCGCCCAGGCGATCCTGCACGATCCGGACGTCCTCATCATGGACGAACCGACCGACGGCCTCGATCCGAACCAGAAACACGAAGTCCGTTCTCTGATCGCGGAGATGGCCAAAGACAAGGCGATCGTCATCTCCACCCACATTCTGGAGGAAGTGGACGCCGTGTGTAACCGGGTGATCATCATCGCCGCCGGCGCGCTCGTGTTCGCGGGAACACCGGCCGAGCTCGCTGCCCGTTCCCGCTACCACAACGCCGTCCGGCTGGCGGTGCGCGACTGCGGTTTCGAGGATGTCCGCGCCGCGCTGAGCGCTCGCGCCGGCGTTGGCGCAGTCGAGGCGCTGGATGCCGATGGCGACTTCATCCGGGTGCTCGTCACGCCATCCGACGGCGCGCGGATCATCGACGTAGTGAGCGACGCCGCACGGACCGGGCGCTGGGACGTGGCCGAGATGACCGTCGAGAGCGGTCACCTCGACGAGGTCTTCCGCACCATCACGACCGCGGGCGCGGCGGGCGTCGGGAGCGCTGCACCATGAGTCCGACCCGGGCCGTATTCAACCGCGAGCTGAAAGCCTATTTCGTCACGCCGGTTGCCTACGTCTTCATCGTCATCTTCCTGTTCCTGACCGGCATTTTCACTTTTTATCTGGGCGGTTTCTATGAGCGCAACCAGGCGGATCTGGAACCGTTCTTCCGCTTTCACCCCTGGCTTTACCTGTTTCTGATTCCGGCCATATCGATGCGCCTGTGGTCCGAGGAGCGCAAGACCGGCACGATCGAGCTGCTGATGACGCTGCCGGTGCCGCTGGGCGCGGCGGTGCTCGGCAAGTTTCTCGCGGCCTGGTGTTTCACCGCCATTGCGCTCGCCCTGACGTTTCCGATGTGGTTGACGGCCAATTACCTGGGCGCGCCGGACAACACCGTGATACTGGCAGGGTACATCGGCAGCCTCATCATGGCCGGCGGCTTCCTCGCCATCGGTTCGTGCATATCCGCACTGACCAAGAACCAGGTGATCGCCTTCGTCGTGAGCGTCGTCATCTGCTTTTGTTTCGTCATGAGCGGATTCACGGTCGTGCTGGATTTCTTCCACTTCATCGGCGCGCCCCAGGCGATCGTGGACGTGATCGGATCATTCAGCTTCCTGGCGCACTTCGAGTCGATCTAGAAGGTCGTCATCGACATCCGTGACATCATTTTTTTCGCAACCCTGATCGCGTTCTGGCTGTATGCCAACACGCTCGCCATCAACCTGAAGAAGGCCGGCTGATGCTCCGCGCCGCAACGAGCGACTACGCATGAACACCAGGCTTTTTTCCGGCACCGGCCTGCTCGTGACGATCGGCCTGTTCGTAGCGGTCAACATCGTAGCCAATTACACGCTGACGACCTCGCGGCTCGATTTGACCGCGAACCACCTGTACACGCTGTCTGAAGGCACCGAACGCATCCTCGAGCACATCACCGAACCCTTGCGTCTGCGTTACTACTACTCGGCCAAGGCGTTCAGCGGGATCCCTCAGTTGCAGAACTACGGCGTGCGCGTACGCGAAATGCTGGAAGAGTACGCCGGACATTCGGGCGGGATGATCGACCTGGAGGTCATCGATCCGGATCCATTCTCGGAAGCCGAGGATCAGGCGGTCGGGGCCGGAATCAGGCAGATCCCGGTCAACGCCACCGGCGAGATGGGCTATCTCGGCCTCGTGGCCACGAACACCACCGACGACGAAATGGTCGTGCCGTTCTTCCAGCCGAACGAGGAACAGTCCCTCGAATACGACCTGACCAAACTCGTCTACAACCTCGCCAATCCGAAAAAGCGCGTGATCGGCGTGGTGAGCACGCTGCCCGTGCTCGGATCGCCCGCCAACCCCCTGCTGGGGGTGCGCCCGCACGATCCGTGGACGATGCTCAAGCTGCTCGAGGAGACCTACGACGTTCGCGATCTCGGCCGCAACGTCACCAGCATCGATCCGGACGAGATCGACACGCTGCTCGTCATTCATCCGAAGAACCTGACCGAACAGGCCCGTTACGCCATCGACCAGTTCGTGTTGAAGGGCGGCAAGGCGATGATCTTCGTCGACCCCCTGGCCGAGGAGGATCCGACCATGCCGGATCCGGAAATGCCGATGATGCTGCCCGAGCGGCACTCCGAGCTGCCGGAGCTGTTCAAAGCGTGGGGTCTGCAGATGCTCGACGGCAAGATCGCCGGCGATCTCGATGCCGCCATCCGCGTGAGCTACTCGGGCGGGCGCGGGCCGCAGCAGGTCGAGTATCTGCCCTGGCTGCAACTGGAGCCGAAGAACTTCGACCGGGACGATTTCGTCACCAACCAGCTGCAGGTGGTCAACCTGGGCTCCGCCGGCATCCTCGAACCTGTGGAAGGGGCGACAACCGCGCTCACGCCGTTGATGCTCACCGGACCGAATTCCGCGGAGCTCAGCGCCGAGGCCGTCATGCTGGTGCGTGATCCGGCGGGGCTGCTGCAGGACTTCAAACCGGGCGGCAAACCACTCGTGGTAGCGGCGCGCATCCGCGGACCGGCGAAGACCGCATTTTCGAACGGGCGCCCCATCGAGGACGAAAAAGACAAGCGCGCACCCGCGGATCCGGGTTTCGTCGCCGAGTCGATCAAACCGGTGAACCTCGTCATCGTCGCCGACACGGACGTGCTCGCGGATCGATTCTGGGTACAGATCCGGGATTTTCTCGGTGTGCGCGTGCCGACCCCGGTCGCCGACAACGCCGATTTCATCGTCAACGCCCTCGACAACCTCGGTGGTAACGACGATCTCATCAGCCTGCGCAGCCGCGGTGAGTCGCTGCGTCCGTTCGACCGCGTCGTGGCGCTGCAGCGCGAAGCCGAGAGTCAGTTCCGCGACAAAGAGCGGGAGCTCGAAGGCAAACTCGAGGAGACGGAAAACAAGATCACCGAGCTCCAACGCGCGAGTGGTGACGCCGGGGCAACGTTGCTCACGCCGGAGGAGAAGCAGACGATCGAGAACTTCCGTGCGGAGCAGCTGCGTATCCGCAAGCAGCTGCGGGCGGTGCAGCACGATCTGCAGAAAAACATCGAGGCGCTGGGCACGCGACTGAAGTTCATCAACATCGCCCTCATTCCGCTGCTCATCGGCGTGTTCGCGATCGGCATGGCCCTGGTGCAGATGGCGCGTCGCCGGACCCACCGCGCAAGCGCCGGATGAATGACCCGACATGAGCAAACGATCACTGCTGATTCTGTGCCTGCTGACCACCGTGATGGTCGTAGCAGCCTGGCTCATCACCACGGCGCGCGCACCGAGCACGGAAGTGTCCAAACCTGCGCTGTTCCCCTCGCTCCTGGATCGGGTCAATGACGTTGCCCGCATCGAGGTCGCGAGTGCCGGGGACCGCGTCGTCCTCATCCGCGACGGCGATCACTGGCTCGTCGAGAACCGCGACGGTTACCCGGCCATCCTTGAAACGGTCAAGCGCACGGTCGTGAGCTTCGCCCGGCTCAAGGTGCTCGAATCCAAGACGCGCCGACCCGAGTTGTATGCGCGTCTCGGCGTAGAGGACGTGGAGAGCGAGGGCTCCACCTCGCGACGCATCACCCTGGCCGACGCGCGGGGCAACGTGCTCGCCGCACTCATCGCGGGTCGGGAACGGAAGGGATCGGGCGTCGCGAGCGCGGACAAGGCCCTGTACGTACGCGAGGTCGGTGCCGTGCAGGCGCTGCTGGTGGAAGGTGACTTGCAGATGACGGCGCGGCCGGCGGACTGGATGGACACGATGATCCTGAACGTCGATCCCGACCGCATTTACCACTACACCATCGCGCACCCCGGCACACCGCCGATCGAGGTCCGCAGGCAGAGTCGGGACGTGAAGGACTACACGCTGACGAGCGCCCCGGCCGGCACGACCGCGCGGTCACTCGCATTGCTGACCAGCCAGGCGACCGCGCTCAACGAGCTGCGCTTCGAGGACGTCGCCAAGGCCGGCTCGATCACGTTGACGGACGACGCCACCGTGGCGACCTATCGCACGTTCGACGGGCTGGTCGTGGAGGCACACATCGCCACGATCGACGGTCGCAGCTGGTGTGCCCTGACGGCGCGCTACGATCCCGAAACCGTGTACCTGCCACCCACGCCACCAGCTGCCGGGGCGGACGGCCAGGACGCTGCCGGCGCGCCGGCCGGCAACGGTGACAAGGTCAGGACCGAGGCCGCCGAACTGCAACAGCGGCTGTCGCAGTGGGTTTACGCGCTACCGGAATTCAAGGCGTCGATGATGACCAAGACGCTGGATGCGCTGGTCAAACCGGCCGATGCACCGCCGCCGGGCGCGGCGCCCGCCGCCTCCGAGCCGGCACCCTGACGCCGGCGGACCGGCCGCGATCCCGGCGCTGCCGATCGTCCCGTGCTGCCGGGGCGGTCCGCCACCGGATCGTGCGCGGCGCGCCGGCCCGGGACCCGGCTGCGGTCAACACGCCAGCGCCAGCGCGTTCTGGCGTTCCAGCCAGGCTTCGATCGCGAGCGCCGGCAGCGGCGGGCTGAGCAGGTAACCCTGGAGTTCGTCGCAGCCCTGCGCGCGCAGGAACGCCAGCTGCGTGGACTCCTCGACGCCCTCGGCCACGACCTTCAGGCGCAGACTGCGTGCCATGCTGATGATGGTGCTGACGATCGCGGCATCCTCCTCACGGGCGAGCTCACGCACGAAGGACTGGTCGATCTTGAGCACGTCGATGGGCAGGCGCTTGAGGTAGCTGAGCGAGGAGTAGCCCGTGCCGAAGTCGTCCACGGCGATCCGGAATCCGTGTGCCTTCAGCTCGTTCAGCGTGCGGATCGCGGCCTCGCCGTCCTCCATGATGACGCCTTCGGTCAACTCCAGCTCGATGCGCCCCGCCTCCAGCCCGGCCGCCGCGACGACGTCGGCGAGGCACCGGTGCAGGTTCCTGGCGCGGAACTGCGCCGCCGACAGATTCACGGCACACACGAACCGGCCGACCCCCGCCGCATCCCAGGACGCGAGCTGGCGGCAGGCGCTCCCCAGGACCCATTCGCCCAGCGGCACGACGAGTCCCGTCTCCTCGGCAACCGGAATGAACTCCGCCGGCGATACGCGCCCGAGGTCCGGGTGATTCCAGCGAACCAGCGCCTCGAACCCTACCGGGCGCAGGTCACTGCCGCGAACCTTGGGCTGGAAGTGCACCTCGAACTGCTCGCGTTCGAGCGCACGGCGCAGGTGCATCTCGACCGTCAGACGTTTGAAGGCGCGCACATTCAGCGCCGAGGTGTAGAACTGGTAACAATCACGCCCCTCGCGCTTTGCCTGCGCGAGCGCTGCGTCGGCGTGCTTGAGCAGGTCGTCGGCGCCGACACCGTCATCCGGATACACGCTGATGCCTATCGAGACACGCACGTACATTTCCTGCCCGGCAATCTCGAACGGCTGTCCCAGGGTCGTGCGCAGCCGCCGCGCGAACAGGGCCGCATCCTCTGCCGAGCCCACGTTGGCCAGGACCGCGATGAACTCGTCCCCCGCGGCCCTGCCGACCGCGTCCTCCCAGGTGCAATCGGTCAGCCGCGCGATCGGATCGCTCACCCGCACAGTCGCGCACAAGCGTTCGCCAACCGCGCGCAACAGCTCGTTACCGACCGCAAAACCCAGGGTGTCGTTGATGCGCTGGAAGTGATCCAGGTCGATCGACAGCACCGCCAGCGGTCGCTGGCGGTGCGCGGCGGACGCCAGTGCCTGTACGAGGCGCGCCCGGACGGACTGGCGGTTGGGCAGGCCGGTAACGCCGTCGTAATACGCAAGCTGATGGATCTGCTGCTCGGCGCGGCGGCGCTCACTCACGTCCTGGACCGTGCCCACGTAACGGGGCGCGCCGTCCGCGTCGTGCTCGGCCACTGCGACCACGTGGATGTTCCGTTCTGCGTCGCCGGCAGCGCACACGCGCAGCTCCAGACTGAAGGACTTGCCGTTGCGCATACCCGGGCCGAAGGCATCGCGAAGCCGGTCGCGATCGTCTTCGACCACGAATTGCGTCAGCGCGGCGACATCGATCACGTCCACGCCGGCGGGCAAGCCCAGCACCTCGCGGGTTTCCACCGTCCAGGGCGCGAAACGACCACGTGCGTCTGCTTCCCAGTGACCGAGACGGGCGATGCGCTGCGCGAGGGCCAGGCGGGCTTCGCTCGCGCGCAGGGCGTCGGCCGTGTTCTTGGCCCGCAGCATGTAGCGCAG
The DNA here is from genome assembly GCA_020850735.1 of Gammaproteobacteria bacterium. Classification (GTDB taxonomy): domain Bacteria; phylum Pseudomonadota; class Gammaproteobacteria; order JADZEE01; family JADZEE01; genus JADZEE01. The sequence goes on from JADZEE010000009.1 coordinate 40,782, forward strand.
ACGATGCCCGAGCAAATCGAAATTGATCGGCTTGGTGACGAAATCGGTCGCACCGGCCTGGTAAGCGCGGTTGATCGACTCGACGTCGTCCAGGCCCGTCATCATCAGCACCGGCAGGTGAGCACCGCCCGCGCTGGCGCGCAGCAGGGCGCACGCCTCGAAGCCGTCCATGCCGGGCATGAGCACGTCGAGTAATACGATGTCCGGATGCACCGCGGTGAAAGCCTCGATCAGCCGGCCACCGTCGGCGGCTTCCGCCACCGTGAACCCCGCGTTCTCGAGCGCGGCGCGTGTGAGCACCCGCAGCATTTCATCGTCGTCGACGACCAGGACCCGCGCCGGCGCGAGCGTGCTCATGGCGTCGGTCCACCGGGGGGCGGCAGCGCAGCGCCGGGTCGTAATTCCCGCAGCGCGGTGACGACGCCGTCGAATTCGAAGCGCAGTACATCCAGGCGCGCGCCGACCCGTACGAAGTCCCGCGCGCGGCTCAGGCCTTCGATCTCGGCACACAGCTGCGCGAGCGCGGTGGCACCGAGACTGGCGCTGCTCGACTTGAGCGTGTGCGCCGCACGGCACACGCCGTCGGGATCGGTGGCGGCGGCGCCCGATTCGACCGCGGCCAGGAGCGCAGGCGCGTTCCCGAGGTACAGTTCGATCAGGCGTCCGAGCAGATCCGGCCCGTCGTCACGCTGCAGCGCCGTGATGCGTCGGATGACGTGCTCGTCCAGGCTTGCCCGGGCCGCGCGCGCGGCCGCGTCGCACGCCGGCGGCGGGGCGGCCTGCGGGGCCGCCGCACGCGCCAACCAGCGTCCGAGCAGGTCGGCGAGCTGATCGCAGGAAAACGGTTTGGACAGGTAGTCGTCCATGCCGCGTTCGATACAAAGCTCGCGATCGCCTTCCAGCGCATTCGCCGTGAGCGCCACGATCGGAAGCCGCGCAAGGCCCTGGCGTCGCTCCCACGCGCGGATCGCGGCGGTGGCCTGGTATCCGTCCATGACCGGCATCTGGCAGTCCATGAGCACGAGGTCGTAAGGGTCTCGCAAGGCATCGAGCGGACTCTCGGTCATTGCCTCAAAGGCCTCGCGCCCGTTGCCCACCACCCGCACACGACAGCCGAGCGATTCCAGCAGGGCGCGGGCCAGCTCCTGGTTGACCGCATTGTCTTCGACCACGAGCACGTGGGCCTTGAAGGTGCGCGCAACGGCGCCTGCCGTCATCGTCACCGTTGGCTGCACGCCGCCGCCGGGCGCCGGCGATGCGGCACCGGCGACGAGAGCCGTGTACAGCTCGCGCTGCCGCACCGGTTTGGTGACGTAGGCCTGAACCCCCGCGCACAGCAGCTGGCCCGTATCCTCCAGGCTCGCGACCGTGGTCAGCATGACCATGCGCACGCCGCGCAGCGACGGCTCCGCGCGGACTCGCGCGGCGAGACTGCCGGCGCGCATGTCCTCCAGGTCGCGCGCGAAAATCACGACCGCGAACGCCTGTCTGCGGCCGGCGGCGGCACGCAGCTGCTGCAGCGCCTCGGCACCGGTGGCGACCGCGACGGACTGCACCCTCCAGTCCTGCAGCTGGGTCACGAGAACATCCCGTCCGGTATCGGCTTCCGCAACGACGAGCACGCGCTGGCCGGCCAGCGCAGTCGTGTCGATTCGGCCACCGGCCGCCGCGCCGGGACTGTCACGGTCCAGCACGCAGGTGAACCAGAACTTCGAACCGTGCCCGAACGTGCTCTCGACGCCGATCTCCCCGCCCATCAGCTGCGTGAGCTGCCTGCAGATCGCCAGACCCAGCCCGGTGCCGCCGAACTGTCGCGTCGTGGAACCGTCCGCCTGCGTGAACGAATCGAAGATCCGCTGCTGATGTTCGGCGCGGATACCGATACCGGTATCACAGACTTCGAAGCGCAGCACCGCGTGCCCGTCGCGATCCGCCTGCGGCGACACCCGCACGACCACCTCGCCGGACTCGGTAAACTTGAGGGCGTTGCTCAACAGATTGGTGAGCACCTGGCGAATGCGGTCCGGGTCACCGCGGTAGACCGGATGCATGGACGCGGGCATGTCACAGGCGAGCTCGAGTCCGGCGCGGTGGGTCGACTCGGCGAACATCTCACCGAGCTCTTCGAGGACTGTGCGCAGATCGAAAGGCAACGACTGCAGTTTGAGCTTACCCGCCTCGATCTTGGAAAAATCGAGGATGTCGTTGATGATGCCGAGCAGCGTCCGGCCGCAGCGACGGATCGTCTCGGCGAGGTGCCGCTGCCGGTTGGTGAGATCGGTGCCCAGCAGCAGCTCCGACATGCCGAGCATTCCGTTCATGGGGGTGCGGATCTCGTGGCTCATGTTGGCCAGGAACTCGGCCTTGGCGGAAGCTGCCTGTTCGGCCTGTTCCTTGGCCGCGATGAGTTCCTCCTTGAACGCTTCGTGCTGAGCGACCTTGCGGCGCAGATCGGCATTGAGGTGCTCGGACACCTGTTGCGACGCGAGCAGCCGCTGCACGATATCCTGGTTCTCGAACCGCAGCGCCAGCGCTTCGGCGAAGCCCGCGTGCAGGTTGCCGGCGTTGCGGTGCATGACCCACAGGTAACAGACGACCATGATGCCGAGCGCGCCGTCGACCGTACCGCCGACGGTCGCGAAGGCGACGGCGAGCGGCAGCAGGGAGGCGAGGAGAAACAGGCGCGCGGCCGGCAGCACCAGTGCGTACACGGGCGCGCAACCGGCGGTCACGCCGGCGACGGCGACCGCGACGAAGGCGCGGTACTCGGCGAATTCGAGCACGGGAACGAACAACGCGAGCGCCCCCCAGCCGAGTCCCGCGGAGGCGACCCCGGCGAAAAACGTTCCGGTCGCCGGGATCGCGTCCGGATCCTCCAGGAGTCGTCTTTCCCGCATGGACGACCAGGCACGCACCAGGGTGTTCGCCAGCACGTAGCTGAACCAGGCGGCGAGCGGCAGCGACGGAACCTGACGCCACAGCATCACGGTGACCAGCGCGCTGACCGCGAGCCCGCCGACGTAGGCCGCACCGACGCTGCGATAGACCAGCCGCAGCCGCTCCGCGGCCAGTCGCGATCCGTGTGCTGCCTGCCCGGCCGCACCATCACCGGACGCGGCGCACCGGGGCGCGGCCGGTGCGTGTGCGGGCACGGGTATCGGCTCCGGGGATCCGGGCCGGGGGTGAACGATCCCGTCGACGGCTGCAGCAGCGCCGTGCCACGGGCTGGCGGACAACGACGCCACGACGGTTGGCGGCGTCATCGTGCGTGTCAATGCACGGCAGGCTGCCCGCTGGCGCACGGCGTGCCGGCTGATGCACGACACAGCACGCGCCAGGCGTGGCGGCTGCCCGTATCGTGCCAGAGCTGGTACGCGCTCAGGGGATCCAGCGAGGCGTGACCGTCATCGAGCTCGCGCATGGTCTGGAGCAGATCCATGAGCTGGACGAAGTAGTCGCTGAGGCGCGTGAACAGGGGATCGCCCCGGTGACCCAGCCGCGCGTAGGCGCGGCGACCCATGGCGACGTAGTAGCCCGCGGGCATTTGCGCCTGCGCCATCTGCTCGGCGAACAGCCCCGTGTAGATGAGGCAGCGGTCACCGAGATTGCGCAGTGTCCGGTGCGATTTGACCGGCACGCGGGATCGCGGGCCGGCCGGCACGCTGCGCAGCGTCGGTGCGAGGTCCCCGCGGCCGAGAAACCGCAGCAGCGTCGTCACGAGGTAACGCTCCAGCTCCTGCGGCAGCAGGCGGCGATCGACCGCTTCCGCCGCGGTGACCAGCGCATACCACGGTGCCGAATCGCCGGTGTGTATGTCGTAACGCATCTTTGCAGGCGGCATCGTCTCGTGTCCGCATGCCTTAGCGGCCGCGAGCGGGCGTTCTTGAGCGGTTTGCACACGCGCGGCGGCCGTACGGACCCGTTATACTTGCGCGCCATCGCGTAGCCGCCGACACGACCATGCGCTCCGACAACGACGCCCCGCCCGATCCCCTGAGCTTTCAGGGGCTGGTGCTGCGCCTGCAGGAATACTGGGCGGCACGCGGATGCGTGCTGCAACAACCGTACGACATGGAGGTCGGCGCCGGCACGTTCCATCCCGCCACGTTCTTGCGCGCCGTCGGCCCCGAGCCCTGGAACACGGCATATGTGCAGCCGTCGCGTCGGCCGACCGACGGTCGCTACGGCGAAAATCCGAACCGGCTCCAGCACTACTACCAGTTCCAGGTCCTGCTCAAACCCTCGCCACTGGAGATCCAGGATCTGTACCTGGATTCGCTGCGCGGGCTCGGCATCGATCCGCTCGTGCACGACATCCGCTTCGTCGAAGACAACTGGGAGTCGCCCACGCTCGGCGCCTGGGGTCTGGGCTGGGAGGTCTGGCTGAACGGCATGGAGATCACCCAACTCACCTACTTCCAGCAGGTGGGCGGTCTCGACTGCCGCCCGGTCGCGGGCGAGATCACCTACGGCCTGGAGCGCATCGCCATGTATCTGCAGGGCATCGACAGCGTCTACGATCTGCTCTGGTCGCACACGGCGGCAGGCCCGGTGACCTACGGCGACATCTATCGCCAGAACGAGGTGGAGATGTCCACCTACAACTTCGAGCGCGCCGACACCGAATCGCTGTTCCGCTGGTTCGACACCTGCGAGCAGCAGAGCCGGCAGCTGATCGAAGCCGATCTGCCGCTGCCGGCTTACGAGATGGTGCTCAAGGCCTCGCACACCTTCAACCTGCTCGACGCGCGGCGGGCGATCTCCGTTACCGAACGCCAGCGCTTCATCCTGCGCGTGCGCGGATTGGCACGTGCGGTGGCCCAGACCTACTACGATCGTCGCGCGACACTGGGCTTCCCGCTGCTCAAGAGCGCCGGACAGACCGGCGCCTCCTGAGGGCAGGCGCGCCACCACCACCATGAGCACCCGCGCCGACGCCCTGGTCGAAATCGGCACCGAGGAGCTGCCGCCCAAGGCGCTCGCCGGTCTCGCCGAGGCTTTCGCCGCAGGCGTGCGCAGCGGTCTGGCCCAGACCCGGCTCGAGTGCGGCGCGCTGTCGACTTACGCCACGCCACGCCGCCTGACGCTGTTCATCCCGGCGCTCGCCGCCTGCGAGCCGGATCACGTCGTGCTGCGCCGGGGTCCGGCGCTCAAGGCCGCGTTCGCCGCCGACGGGTCGCCCACGCAGGCCGCGCTGGGTTTCGCCCGTTCCTGCGCCGTGACGGTCGAGCAGCTCGAGCGAACCGAGACCGACCAGGGCGGCTGGCTCGCGTATCGCAGCGTCGAGACCGGCCGCCCGGCGGCGAGCATCCTGCCGCAGGTGGTCGCCGAAGCGCTGGCGCGCTTGCCGATACCCAGGCGCATGCGCTGGGGCGCGGGCGACGCCGAGTTCGTCCGTCCGGTGCACTGGGTCGTACTGCTGCATGGCAGCGACGTGATCGAGGCCGAGATCCTCGGCGTCGTGGCCGGACGCTGCACCCGCGGCCACCGTTTCCACCACCCCGAGCCCCTGTCATTGCCGGATCCCTCGGCCTATGTCGGCGCGCTGGCACGGGCGCACGTCATCGCCGGTTTCGACGAACGGCGGCAAGCGATCCGTGACGCCATCGCGACGCAGGCCGCGGCATTGGGCGGCAGCGCGCTGTATGACGACGCGCTGCTCGACGAGGTCACCGCGCTGGTGGAGTGGCCGGTCGCCGTGACCGGGGCGTTCGACGCCGCGTTCTTGCGCCTGCCGCGCGAGGTTCTGGTCGCGACCCTGCAGGGGCACCAGCGCTATTTTCCGCTCGCGGCGCCTGACGACACGCTGCTGCCCGCATTTGTCACCATCGCCAACATCGACAGCCGCGACCTCGCCCAGGTACGCGCCGGCAACGAGCGCGTCGTCCGCCCGCGCCTCGCCGATGCGGCATTTTTCTGGGATTCGGACTGCCGCCGCAGGCTCGACTCGCACCTGGATTCCCTGCGCACGGTGGTCTACCACGAACGCCTGGGTTCGCTGTACGACAAGACCCGCCGGGTCGAGAGCCTGGCGCTGCACATCGCCGAGCGGATCGGCGGCGACACCGCCATGGCCGCCCGCGCCGCGTTGCTGTCGCGCTGCGATCTGCTCTCGGCCATGGTCGGCGAGTTTCCCGAGCTCCAGGGCGTGATGGGCGGTCATTACGCGCGGGGCGGCGGCGAAGCCGTGGAGGTCGCCGCGGCGCTCGATGAGCTCTATCTGCCCCGTCATGCCGGCGACCGCCTGCCGCGCAGCCGTACCGGGCAGGCGCTGGCCATCGCCGACCGGATCGATACCCTGGTCGGGATCTTCGGCATCGGCCAGGCGCCGACCGGCGACAAGGACCCGTTCGCGCTGCGCCGTGCGGCCCTCGGTACGCTGCGGATCATCATCGAGGGCGCGCTCGAGCTCGATCTCGCCGCGCTGGTCGGCGCTGCGGCCGCGAACCTCGGCGACCACATCCGCGACGCGGACGTCGAGGGGGCCGTGCTCGAGTTCATGCGCGAGCGCCTGCGCAGCTATTACCTCGAAGCCGGCATTGCGGCCGACACCTTCGAAGCGGTGGCCGCTCGCCCGCTGACCCACCCCCTCGATTTCGACCGCCGCCTGCGCGCAGTCGAGGCATTCCGGCGCCTGCCGGCGGCCGCGAGCCTCGCCGCCGCGAACAAGCGCATCGGCAACATCCTGCGCAAGGCCGGACAAATGCCGGCGGCGGCGATTGACGCCGCTCTGCTCGTAGAGGACGCCGAGCGCGATCTGCACGCCGCGCTCGCGGTACACGAGGTCGGTGAGAGCCTGGATGCCGCCCTCGCCGCCGGCAGGACGCCCGACTACACGGCCGTTCTCACCGGGCTTGCCGATCTGCGTGAGCCGGTCGACCGTTTTTTCGACGCCGTGCTGGTCATGTGCGAGGATCCCGCCATCCGTGGGAACCGCCTCGCCCTGCTCGAGCACCTGCACCGGCAGTTCCTGCACGTCGCCGACATCGCACGGCTGCAATCCTGAGCGCGCACGCGTCACGACAACGCCATGAAGCTGGTCATCCTCGATCGCGACGGTGTCATTAACGAGGACTCGGAGGACTTCGTCAGATCCGTCGATGAGCTGCGACCGATCCGCGGCAGCCTGGAGGCGATCGCGAGCCTGTGCAATGCCGGCTACCGCGTCGTCGTCGCCAGTAATCAATCAGGGCTCGCGCGTGGCTTGTTCGACATCGACGCCCTGAACGACATCCATGCGCATTTGAACCGCTTGCTGGCGGAGATCGGCGGGCGCATCGAGGCGTTCTTCTTCTGTCCGCACGGCCCGGAAGCGGGCTGTGAGTGCCGCAAGCCGGCCACCGGAATGTTGTACGACGTCGCCGTGCGCCTGCGCACCACGCTGGCCGGCGTGCCGATAGTCGGTGACAGCGACCGCGATCTGGCGGCGGCGCGAACCGTCGGCGCCAGACCGGTGCTGGTACGCACCGGTAACGGCGCGCGCACCGAGCGCGAGTGCGGCGCGCACGACGAAATCGAGGTTTATGACGATCTCGCCGCCTTTGCACGGCATCTGCTCAGCGAGCATTGAGCGTGCGACCGGATCCGATCGCCGTCACCTGCCTGCGCCCGGCGGCACATCGCCTCGACGTGCCGCCGCGCGAGGTTCACTGCCGACGGCCACACTGGCGGTGACCAGCCGTGTCGTCGACGTCCTTCGCGCGCGCGATCGTATTCTATCTGTGCGCTCTGGTGACCGCGCTCCTGGTATGCACGGCGCTGGTGGCGACCCGCCCGTTCTCCCACCGCGTGCGCTATCGCATCGGCCGCATCTGGACGGACGTCAACCTGTGGGTGCTCGAACACGTCGTCGGCATCCGCTACGCGATCACGGGCGCGGAGAACATCCCGCCCGGCCCCGGTATCGTTCTGGCCAAGCACCAGTCGGCCTGGGAAACCATGGGACTGCAGAAGATATTTCCGCGCCAGGTATGGGTGCTCAAGCGCGAGTTGTTCTGGGTGCCGCTGTTCGGCTGGGGACTGGCGATGCTCGACCCGATTGCGATCGACCGCAAGGCCGGGTTCCGGGCCATCAGGGAGATCGTGCGCCAGGGACGCGAACGCCTCGCCGGCGGCGCCTGGGTGGTGATCTTTCCCGAGGGCACGCGCGTAAGCCCGGGCGAACAGCGTCCCTATCACCCTGGCGGCGGCAAGCTCGCGGCCGAATCCGGGTTTCCGGTCGTGCCCGTCGCCCACGACGCGGGCCTGCTGTGGCCGCGCAACAGCTTCGGCAAGCATGCCGGCACCATCCATGTCGCGATCGGCCCGCCGATCGATCCCGCCGGCCTGTCCGCCAGCGAAATCACGCGGCGTGCGCAGGACTGGATCGAGACCGCCTGCAACCGTCTGCTGGAACAGGCCCGGGACACGTCCGCACGGTCGTGAAACGTGCACCGCCGTGCATATTGCCATCCCCGGCCAAAGCCCCGATGATCCGGCCCCCCTGCACGGCGAACCGCACCGTCCGCACAGTCCATGAGATCCCCGCATCGTCTTTTCCCCGTCCTGCTCGCGACGCTCGTGCTGGCCCTGCCCGCAGGCGCGTCCGAGCGCCTGCGGCTCGCCACCACCACCAGCACCGAGAGTTCTGGCCTGCTCGCCGTGCTCAACCCGGTGTTCGAGCGCCGTCACGATGCGAGGGTCGACGTCATCGCGGTCGGCAGCGGCAAGGCTCTCAAGCTCGCGCAAAACGGTGACGTCGATATCGTGCTCGCGCACGATCCCGCCGGCGAGATCGCCCTGATTGCATCCGGCTCGGGCGTCGATCGCCGTGCGGTGATGCACAACGATTTCGTCATCGTCGGACCCGCCGGCGACCCCGCCGGCGTGCGCGCGGCAATCGACGGCGCCGACGCACTGCGCCGCATAGCCCGGGCAGGCGAACCGTTCGTATCGCGCGGCGATCAGTCGGGCACACACGTCAAGGAGCTCGCACTGTGGCAGGCCGCGGGCATCGAGCCCGCCGGCACTTGGTACCTCGCGACCGGCCAGGCCATGGGGGCGGTGCTGCAGATCGCCGATGACAAGCAGGCCTACGCCCTGACCGACCGCGGCACCTGGCTCGCCTACCGCCACCGGATCGATCTCGCGCTCGTCCATCAGGGCGATCCGGCGCTGTTCAACCCCTACCACGTCATCCGCGTCAACCCCGAGCGCCATCCCCACGTGCGCGCCGATCTCGCCCGCGCCTACGCTGATTTCCTCACCGGCGCCGAAGGCAAGGCGCTCATCGGCAGTTTCCGCATCGACGGCGAATCGCTGTTTTTCCCCGACACCTCGACTCCGTAAGCCGCCACCCCGGCGGCATTGCGGCCCCGTCTTCCCTTGGTCTGCGTTGCGTGGGATCTTTGCCCGCCAGATGGACTACTTTCTCACCGCGCTGACCCATGCCGGGCGGCTCATTGCCGGCTTCGATCCAGAGGTCTACGCGATCGTGTCGACCTCGCTGTCGGTGTCGCTCACCGCGGTCCTGCTCGCCAGTGTCGTCGCTGTCCCGCTCGGCATCGGCACCGCGCTCGGACGCTTTCCAGGCCGCGGTGCGCTGCGTCACGTCCTCAACACCCTGATGGCGATTCCGACGGTGGTCGTGGGCCTGGTGTTGTACGGACTGCTGTCACGGCGCGGGCCGCTCGGCGAGCTCGGTTTGCTCTACACCCCGGCCGCGATGATCATCGGCCAGGCCGTGCTGATCGCTCCCATCGTCTGGAACCTCACCATCACCGCGATCGAGTCCACCGATCCGCGCCTGGCGCTCACCTGCCGGCTGCTCGGCGCCAACCGCCTGCAGCAGGCACGCATTTTTCTCAGCGAGGCACGGCTCGCCGTGCTGGCTGCCCTGATAGTCGCCTTCGGCCGTGCCATCGGCGAGGTCGGCGTCGCCATGATGCTCGGTGGCAACATCGCCGGCTTCACGCGGACCATGACCACCGCGATCGCACTGGAGACGAGCAAGGGGGAATTCGAGCTGGCGATGGCACTCGGGATGCTGCTGCTCGCCACTGCCTTCCTGGTCAACGGTGCGCTCGCCGTGCTGGAACGCCGGACTCGATGAGCACGGCCTACTCACTGCAGGGCGTCGATTTCGCCTATGCGGCGGCGCCGGCGCTCACGATCGAGCGACTCGATATCGCGGCCGGCGCGATTACCGCCGTGCTCGGCGGGAACGGCGCCGGTAAGTCCACGCTGCTCAGGCTGCTCGCCTTTCTCGACCCGCCGGCACACGGCACGCTTCTGTATTTCGGGACACCCGTGCACGCGCACGACCTGCCACGCCGGCGCCGCCAGGTCGGTTTCGTGCCGCAGGATCCCTACCTGCTGCACGGCACGGTGAGCTCGAACGTCGAAATCGGTCTCGAACTTCGCGGCACGGCCACGAGCGAACGGCGCGCGCGGGTCGCGGATGCTCTCGAGCTGCTCGCGCTCGGACCGCTGGCGAATCGTCCGGCGCGGGCACTCTCCGGCGGCGAAGCACAAAGAGTCGCCCTCGCACGCGTCCTGGTGCTCGAACCCGAGGTGCTGCTGCTCGACGAACCATTCACCCACCTCGATCGCGCCGGGCACGAGCTGGTGCAGGATCTGCTGGTCCGGATCGCCGAGCACAGGTCGCAGACGGTCGTGCTCACCACACACGACCGCGCGCTGGCGAGGATGCTGGCGAACCGGATCATCAGCATCGTCGACGGCAGGCTCGCCGAAGCACCGCTGGTGAATGTGATGAGTGGCACGCTCGATGCGAGCCGCGGCGAGCTCGACACCGGCCGGCTGCGCATCCACGTTCCCGACGGTGTACGCCAGGGCACCCGCGTCGCAGTCGATCCCGTCCACGTCGTCCTGTCGCGCGAACCGCTCGTCTCGAGCATGCGCAACAGTTTCCCCGGCCGCGTCACCGAGCTGGCCGAGCGCGGCGGCGAGGTCCACGTTGTCGTCGACGCCGGCGAACTCTGGCATGCCGTGATCACGCACGCCGCGATGGCGGATCAGGCCATTGCGCTAGGTGCGACGGTGTGGGTGAGTTTCAAGTCGAGCGCGGTCGAAGTGTTCTGAGCACGTTGCGCGGACCGCACTGCGTGCGATTGGCGGTTCGAACCGGCCGCAGCCGCCGCGCGCAGCTGCTCGCCGGAGGGGCTCCGCGCCCGGCGTCAGAAGTGGTAGCCGAGCCTGAGCAGATGGAAGTTGATACCCGGGTTGTCGTCCCCCAGCCCCGCGTTCGAAAGGTGTTGGTAACGGTAGCCGAGCTCCCAGTGACCCGTGTCGCCGAAGCGAAATCCCGCGCCCAGATGCTCGGCGAAGGTGAAGTTGATGTCGAAGTTCTTGTCTTCGAGCTCGGTGTCGGTGAGCACGTGGGCGCCGACACCGAGCTCGACGTAGGGCACGAAACCACCGATCGGCTGGTGTGGCTGCAGGCGCAGGACGGGAGCGACGCCGAGTTCGCCGAGCGAGTCGTTGCCGGTGCGACCGCCGGCCGCGTCCCAGTAGCTGCCGCCGAACTCCCAGTAACCACCGAGATACCAATCACCTTCGGTGAACCACTTGGCGCTCCAGGCCCAGTCGAACCGGAAGCCGACACGTTCGGCGGAGTCGTCACCGGTGCCGAGCTCGACAGCGAATGCCGTTTCGGCGCCGTTTACGGCCTGTGTACAGGTCAGCACGATGAGGGGCACGAGAACGCGAGCGTTCGGGATCACGGAAGGGTCCTCTGCTGGTTTTTCTTCTCCCGGCGCCGGACCCGGGCCCGACGCAGCCGGGGGGATTATGCGGCGCGCGACCCGGGCCTGCAAAGGGGCGGGTGGTCTGCGCCGGCGCGCGCAACACGATGCCTCGGCGCGGCGGGCCGCGGACCCTAGCGGCGGCACCGACCATGCGCGTGCGGGCTCAGCAACAGTCACCGGGTCCGCAGCACGCCGGGCCGTCGACGCGACCGAAGGAGTGCGGCGCGCCCTTGGTTGCGGCGGCAGGACGGCGGGTACCGGCGGGCGCGCACCAGGGGCGGGGCTCGCCCGGCACGGCCGGTGCGACCGTGATGAAGTGCGCACCGTAGGGCTCGGCACCGAGCAGCCGGTAGGTCCGTGCGCAGACCGCCATACGCTCACCGCGCGCGAAGACGTGGCCTTCATCGTCGGTCACGGACCTGAACGGCCCGCGATAGATGGCGGCGTGCCCGTAGTCGAGACAGGCTTCGCCGCTACCCTTGACCGCCGTGAGCGTGACCGAGCGCAGCTCGATACCATCGACGACCTGCCACGGCTCGGGCGACCACTGATCGATGGTGACGCCGAGAAAACCGGCCTGCTCGAACACGCGCACGAACTCGTCCTCGACGAAGGCGCCGGAGATGCAGCCGGACCACAGTCCGGGATCCGCTTTGAGGTGCTCCGGCACCGGCTCGTCGGCGACGATGTCGGCGATGGCGACGCGGCCGCCGGGCGCGAGCACACGGTATATCTCCGCCACCAGGCGGCGCCTGGCGTCGTGAGCCACGAGATTCAGGACACAGTTGGAGACGACCAGATCGATCGAGCCGTCGGCCACGAGCGGGTGGCTGCAACGCTGCGCGGCGATCCACGTCTCGAGCGCGGCAAGACCGGCCGCGTCGGTGACGGGCGCCTGCGCGAGCCGTGCGTCCAGAGCATCGAGGTCGAGGGCGAGATCCTCGATCCGCGCGCGCCGGAACTCGACCCGGTCGCCACCGAGCCTCGCCGTCATCTCGGGCAGGTACTTGCGCGCCAGCGCGAGCATCTGCGGGTTCATGTCGACGCCGATGACACGCCCCGCCTCGCCCACGAGCTGGGCGGCGATATAGCAGATCTTGCCTGCGCCACTGCCGAGATCGAGCACCCGGTCGCCGGCGCGGACATAGCGCGAGGGATCGCCGCAGCCGTAGTCCTTGTCCAGGATCTCCTGCGGCAGCGCGGCGAGCAGCGCCGGATCGTAATTGACCGGGCAGCACAGCGACGACTGGCGTTCGCGCGCGCCGGCGCTGTAGCGCTCCATCACGGCGGCATGGACGTCCATGGTTTTTCTCCTTTGCTCGGTAAACCGGTCTCAGTGTCGTTCGGCGGCCGGCAGGGCGGGGCCGTCGGGCCCGGCGCGCAACGGCTGGATCAGCAGCATGGGCAGGGTAACGCTGTCGCGCGCGGTGAAGCCGTCGGTGCCGATACGCATACCGAGGTGGCCACCGCGCGGCTGTGCGCGCAAAGTGCCGAACATACGATCCCAGATGCTCAACAGAAAGCCGAAGTTGCTGTCCGTTTCGTCTCGCTGCACGGAATGATGAACACGGTGCAAGTCCGGGGTGACGAGTATCGGTCGCAGCACGCGCTCGAGGGGTGCGGGCAGGCTCACGTTGCCGTGATTGAACAGGGCGCTCACGTTCAGCAGCACCTCGAAGACGACGACCGCGACGACGGGGGCACCGGCCATGAGTACGACGGCGCTCTTGAGCAGCATGGACAGCACGATCTCCAGCGGGTGAAAGCGCACCCCGGTCGTGGTGTCGAAATCGGGATCGCTGTGGTGCACCCGGTGCAGCCGCCACAACCACGGCACGGCATGGAAAATCCGGTGCTGCCAGTACACCGCGCACTCGAGCATGAGCACACCGGCGGGGATGGCCACCGGCGGCGGTGCACCCAGCCCGTGCAGCAGACCGAAACCGCGGGCGTCGGCCAGCGCCGCCGCCCCGACCGCGGCGATCGGTCCGAGCAGGCGCAGCAACAAGGTGTCCACCGCGACCAGGGCGAGGTTGTTCAGACGTCGCAACAGCGGCGCTACCCGCGCCGGGCGCAGCGGCGAGCGCCGTTCCCACACCAGCATGGCGAGCAGCACGCCGGCAAAAGCGCCCAGGCGGAAGATGATTTCGTAATCATGGGCCATGCACGTGACTCCGCCGCTGCCGCCGGACCGAACGTCTGGATGGACCCGCGCCCGCCGGAGGAGTTCACCCGGCGGGCGCTATAATGCCGTCATGACCACGAGCTTTCATGGCCGCTATCCGCGAACCCGCCCGCGTCGCCTGCGCCGGGACGAGTTCTCTCGCCGCCTGGTGCGCGAGACGCTTCTGACGCCCGCCGATCTCATCTACCCCATGTTCGTCATCGAGGGCGAGGGCACCACGCGCCCGGTGGATTCGATGCCCGGGATCACACGCTACACCGTCGACCGGCTGGTGGACGAAGCGGCCGCGGTCGCGGCGCTCGGCATCCCGGCCATCGCGCTGTTCCCGAGCGTGCCGGTCGAAAAAAAGTCCGAGGACGCCCGTGAAGCCTGGAATCCGGACGGTCTCGTGCCGCGCGCGGTGCGCGCGCTCAAACAGGCCGTACCCGGGCTGGGCGTCATCGCGGACGTCGCGCTCGATCCCTACACGACCCATGGCCAGGACGGCCTGGTGGACGTCAGCGGCTACGTCGTCAACGACGCGACGCTCGCGGCGCTCGTGCGCCAGGCTCTCACCCAGGCCGAAGCCGGCATCGACGTCGTCGCGCCGTCGGACATGATGGACGGCCGGATCGGCGCGATCCGTGACGCACTGGAGAGCGCCGGCCATGTCCACACCCGTATTCTCGCTTATTCGGCCAAGTACGCATCGTGTTTTTACGGCCCGTTCCGCGACGCGGTCGGCTCGGCAGCCAGCCTCGGTCACGGCGACAAGAAGACCTACCAGATGGATCCGGCCAACGGCGACGAGGCCCTGCGCGAGGTCGCACTGGACCTGGACGAGGGTGCCGACATGGTCATGGTCAAACCCGGCATGCCCTACCTCGACATCGTGCGCAGGGTGAAGGACAGCTTCGCGGTGCCGACGTTCGCTTACCAGGTGAGCGGCGAGTATTCGATGATCGTGGCCGCGATCGAGCGCGGCTGGCTGGACGAGCGTGCGGGTATCCTCGAAGCGCTCGGCGCCTTCAAGCGCGCCGGCGCCGATGGCGTGCTAACTTATTTCGCCAAGCGTGCAGCCGCCTGGCTGCGGGAAGGCTGAGGGCCCGGACGGCGCGCGGGCCGGCAGCTACCGGCGCCGGCACGGCCGCTCAGACGTTCAGCTTCAGCTCGACGATCTTGCGCGTGAGCGTATTGCGGCCCCAGCCGAGCAGGCGCGCGGCCTCCTGGCGACGTCCGCCGGTCAGCTTGAGGGCGGTTTCGATCAGGATGCGCTCGAACCGGGGCATGGCGTCGTCGAGCAAGCCCTGCTCGCCCCGCTGCAGGCGCGCGTACGCCCAGCGCGCAAGCTGCTCCTCCCAGTCCACGGCCGCGCCCGGCTCGTCGCCGGCGGTCTTGCGCACCTCGGCCGGCAGGTCCTCCGCGTGGGCCTCGCGCGCGGGCGCCATCACCGTGACGTAACGGCACACGTTCTCGAGCTGGCGGACGTTGCCGGGCCAGTCGTAGGCCTCGATCACCGCCTCGGCCTCCGGCAGCAGCACTTTCGCTTCGACATCGAGCTCCTCGGCCGCGCTGGCGAGGAAATGCCGTGCCAGCGGCTGGAGATCCTCCTTGCGCTCGCGCAACGGCGGGATGTGCAGGCGAATGACGTTGAGGCGGTGGAACAGGTCCTCGCGAAAACCGCCGCCCTGGACCCGTGCCTCCAGGTTCTGGTGGGTGGCGGCGACGACGCGCACGTCCACACGGATCGGTTCGTGCCCGCCGACGCGATAGAACTCGCCGTCAGCGAGCACACGCAGCAATCGCGTCTGCAGCTCCGACGGCATGTCCCCGATCTCGTCCAGGAACAGCGTGCCGCGATCGGCCTGTTCGAATCGGCCGATCCGCTGCTGAGTCGCGCCCGTGAACGCGCCGCGCTCGTGCCCGAACAGCTCCGATTCGAGCAGCTCGCGGGGGATGGCGGCGGTGTTCAGGGCGATGAAGGCCCGCCCCGCACGCGGGCTGTGGCGATGCAGGGCACGCGCGACGAGCTCCTTGCCGGTACCCGACTCGCCGGTGATGAGCACGGTCATGTGCGAACGTGACAATCGACCGATGGCGCGAAACAACTCCTGCATGGCCGGCGCGGCGCCGAGGATTTCCGGCGCGACACCCCCCAGCTGCGCCGCAGGCTCGCTCGGCGGATGATGGCGCCTCACCGCGCGTCTGACGATGCTCACCGCGTCGTCGATGTCGAACGGCTTGGGCAGATACTCGAACGCGCCGCCCTGATAGGCCGCAACCGCTCGATCCAGATCCGCGTAGGCGGTCATGATGATGACCGGCAGACCGGGGTAGAGCCTGCGGATGTGCTCGAGCAGGAGCAGACCGTCGGTTCCCGGCATGCGGATGTCGGAAATCACCGCGTCCGGCAGCTCTCGCTGCAGCTGTCGCAGCACCGCGTCGGCGCTTTCGAAGCTGCGCGGCACCATGTCCGCCTGGCTGAACGCGCGTTCCAGCACCCAGCGGATGGAGCGGTCGTCATCGACGATCCAGATGTTGCTCTTGCTAGTGCTCATTTTCCAGAGGGATGTAAACCGTGAAAGCGGTCTCGCCGGGGCGGCTCTCGAACTCGATCATGCCGCCGTGCCTGTGCACGAGGGACTGGGCGATGGCCAGTCCAAGGCCGGTGCCGTCGGCACGCCCGGACACCATCGGGTAGAAGATGCTCTGACCCAGCTCGACCGGGACGCCCGGCCCGTCGTCAACGACATCCACGCGCAACGCCAGCTTGTGCAGGCGCGCGCCGATCGTCACCAGGCGCTGGGCACGCGTGCGGATGACGACGCGCCCGCCGGGCCGCGCCGCTTCGGCGGCATTGCGCACGACGTTCAGAAAAACCTGCACCAGGTGGTCTCGCACGCCCCGGATCTCGGGCAGGCTGGGATCGTAGTCCACGGCGATGGCGCGCGCGCCGTCGCATTCGGCTTCCACCAGCCCGCGCACGTGCTCGAGCACTTCGTGGATATTGAGCCCGTCCGGCTCGGCACTGGTGCGCGGCGCGAGCATGCGGTCGATCAGACTACGCAACCTGTCGACCTCCTCGACGATGATGCGCGTGTATTCCTTCAGTCCCGGGGTCTCGAGCTCGCGTTCGAGCAGCTGCGCGGCGCCGCGAATACCGCCGAGCGGGTTCTTGATCTCGTGCGCCATGCCACGGATGAGCGCGTTGGCCACCGCGCTGTGCGTGAGTGCGCTCTCTTCGCGCACGATGCGGTGCATCCGGTCCACGTCGGTGAGCTCCACGAGCACCTCGCCGATTTCCTCGCCGTCGACGATGGGCACGACCGTGCAGTCGACCACGACGTTGCGACCATCACCGACTCGCACGTGCATGTCGCGCTCGGTGAATACGCACCGATCCGCGAGCGCCCGGCGCACGGCGGTCGCGAACAGCGGCGATTCCGACACCAGGGCGTCCACCCCGAGTCCGACGGCCTGGCGTTTGGACAGCGACAGCAGGGCTTCGGCCGCCGAGTTGATGCCGATGAGTTCGAGCGCGCCGTCGAAGCGCAGGACCGCGGTGTTGAGGTTGTCCAGCAGTCGGTACGCGTCATTGGTCTCGTGCATGCCGGCATCATCGTTCCCGCACCATCTTGGTGCAAATCGTCTGAGGCCGGGCTCGGCCCTGACTCCGGGCATCGTCGCCGGCCTCACGCAAGCAACGGCCTGGAACGGCATCGACGGGTACGTAGCGGCGCCGCGACGCGGCTGCCACGCGGTTGCACGGGTAGCAGATGCAAGAAACGGACCACGCGGGGTCACCCGCGACGTCGCGGCAAGTCGCGGCTCAGGGGCGATGCAGCACGGATGCGCGGTGCAGCTGAAAAACCGACGGCGGGCTCGATTTCACCTCGCTGCCCTCACCGTCGACTACCGCGACACGCAGCGTATGCCTGCCGCGATCGACGTTGACGAGCATGAAGGAGGTCGTCGTCCCGGGATCGCCGTAGGGCTGCCCGTCCACGTACAGCTGCAGGGCGTGCCGGAAGGGCGTCTGCAAAGGCGGGCTCAGTCGGACGGAGACCTGGACGTTGCCGGTATTGTCGCGCAGGGTGGCGTCGTTGGCCGGGGTCCCGATGACGAGTTCCGTATACGGGAGCGGCTTGGGGGGCTCGGGGTTTGCGGGCGGGGGCGGCGGCAGCGGCGGGGTGTCGAGCGTCTGCACCCCGACCGCCTCGAGCTGCTCGGCGCCCGGATGCGGCTGATCCGAGTAAATGACGTTGCCTTCACCGTCCGTCCATTTGTAGATCGCGCCGTGTGCTGCCGTCGCCACGAGCAGCGCCAGTCCGAGCAGGAGGAGCCGTTGCATGCGATGAGCATAGCGAAGGCCCCGGGCCCCCACAACCGGGCCTCCGGCAAAAAAAAGCCCCCTTGCGGGGGCTTTGCACGGCCGGGCCGCAGTCACTCTAGACGCTGTAGTACATGTCGTACTCGACCGGGTGGGTGGTCATGCGGATGCGCGTGACCTCGTCCATCTTCAGCTTGATGTAGGCGTCGATGAGGTCGTCGCTGAACACGCCGCCGGCCGTCAGGAAAGAACGGTCGCGGTCGAGGGCGTCGAGTGCCATGTCGAGCGCGTGACACACGGTCGGGATCTGCTTCTCCTCCTCCGGCGGCAGGTCGTACAGGTCCTTGTCCGACGCCGGACCCGGATCGATTTTGTTCAAGATGCCGTCCAGTCCGGCCAGCATCATGGCCGCAAAGGTGAAGTACGGGTTGCCGGCGGCGTCCGGGAAGCGCACTTCGATGCGACGTGCCTTGGGGCTGGAGACCCAGGGAATGCGGATCGACGCGGAGCGGTTGCGGGCCGAGTAAGCAAGCATGACCGGTGCTTCGAAGCCGGGGACCAGGCGCTTGTAGCTGTTGGTGGAAGCGTTGGTGAACGCATTCAGGGCGCGGGCGTGCTTGAGAACGCCGCCGATATACCACAACGCAAGATCGGAAAGGCCGCCGTACTTGTCGCCGGCGAACAGGTTCTGGCCACCCTTGGCGAGCGACTGGTGTACGTGCATGCCGTTACCGTTGTCGCCGACCAGGGGTTTGGGCATGAACGTCGACGTCTTGCCGTAGGCGTGCGCGACGTTGTGCACACAGTACTTCAGGATCTGCAGTGAGTCGGCCCTCTTGACGAGGGTGTCGAATCTGGTGCCGATCTCGCACTGCCCGGCGGTGGCCACCTCGTGGTGATGCACCTCGCACTCCAGGCCCATCTTTTCCATGGTGAGCACCATCGCCGAGCGCAGATCCTGCAGCGAATCGACCGGCGGCACCGGAAAGTAACCGCCCTTGACGTTCGGCCGGTGGCCGATGTTGCCATCCTCGTAGGCGCGCTCGGACGACCAGTCCGCTTCCTCGGATTCGATCTCGTAGAAGCAGCCCTTGATGTCGGCGCCCCAGCGCACGCTGTCGAACACGAAAAACTCCGGTTCGGGACCGAAGTAGGCCGTATCGGCGATGCCGGTCGATTTCAGGTAGACCTCCGCCCGTTTGGCGAGGGAACGCGGGTCACGCTCGTAGCCCTGCCCCGTCAACGGTTCGAGCACGTCGCAGCGCACGATCAGCGTCGGCTCCTCGAAGAAGGGGTCCAGGACCGCCGTGTCGGCCTCCGGCATGAGGACCATGTCGGACTCGTTGATCCCCTTCCAGCCGGCGATCGAAGAGCCGTCGAACATCTTGCCCTCCTCGAAGAAGGACGCATCGACCGCGCGCACGGGCAGCGTGAGGTGCTGCTCCTTGCCGCGCGTATCGGTGAAGCGAAGGTCGACGAACTTGATGCCTTCGTCCTTGATTCGCTTGAGAACGTCGTCAGCGGACATAACCACTCCTCCGGCAGTTTTTGAGTTGGGATTCGACAAGACTGTGCCTGGCTGCGTCGACAACGCGCTCCATCAGAGTGCATTTTGTATGCCATGACGGATCACGCATCTCCGGCGCCGGTCTGCCCGGGCCGGGCCTGCGCTTTAGCACCACCGCAGTGCGT
Source organism: Gammaproteobacteria bacterium (assembly GCA_020850735.1). GTDB lineage: Bacteria > Pseudomonadota > Gammaproteobacteria > JADZEE01 > JADZEE01 > JADZEE01. The sequence goes on from JADZEE010000009.1 coordinate 60,715, forward strand.
CGAGGTCATGTCGACGCCCCATTCTAGTGCATTCGGACATCGCCGCGCTCAGATCTTGTGAAACATTCGCCCGCCGTCGCGAGACGGCTTCCGGGCGTTCCTGGCCAGGCCCGGGGGTGCACAATATCGCGCGCATAGCGGGCCCTACGGAAACGATCTTGGGGGTCCCCGCAACGCCGCCAGGGGCGTCCAGGAGCCGTCGCAGCAGGCGCGGTGATGGTTTCACAAGCTCAGATCTGCGGCAGCACCGATTCACCGGCATACAGCGCCTCGAGCCGCTCACGCGGCCTTACCACGTGCCAGGATTCGCCGCGGATCATGACCTCCGGCGGACGCGGCCGGGCATTGTAGCTGGAACTCATCGCAAACCCGTAAGCGCCGGCCGTGCACACCGCCAGCACGTCTCCCGGTACCAGCACGAGCTCGCGTTCACGGCCGATGAAGTCGCCGCTCTCGCACACCGGCCCGACGACGTCCCAGCGACCACGGGTCCCGGCGTGCCGTCGCTGCAGCGGGACGATGTCGTGCCAGGCGTCGTAGAGCGCCGGACGCAGGAGATCATTCATCGCAGCATCGACGATGGCGAAGCCGCGCTCGGCGCCGTCCTTGAGGTATTCCACCCGCGTGAGCAGCACGCCGGCCTCGGCGACCAGCGCACGCCCGGGCTCGACCACGATTTCCAGGGTCTCGTCCGCGAAAGCGTTGCGCACGACCTCGGCATAGGCGCCGATCGCCGGCGGCGACTCGTCCTTGTAGCGCACCCCGACTCCGCCACCGACGTCGACGTGCTCGATCCCGATACCGCCGGCGCGCAGCGCCGCGACCAGCGCGGCAACCCGGCCGAATGCGTCCCGGAACGGCTCGAGCCCGGTCAGCTGCGAGCCGATGTGGCAGGCAACGCCCCGGACGTCCAGGTGTCCGGACGCGGCCGCACGCGCGTACAGGGCCGGCGCAGACTCGATCGGTACGCCGAACTTGTTCTCGCGCAGGCCCGTGGCGATGTAGGGATGCGTGTTCGCATCGACGTCGGGGTTGACGCGGATGGCGATCGGCGCGCGCACGCCGAGCTCTGCGGCGATCGATTCGATGCGCTCGAGCTCGGCGGCCGACTCGACGTTGAAGCAGCGCACACCGGCCCGCAGTGCCCGGTCGATCTCGTCGGCACGCTTGCCGACGCCGGCGAAAACGCAGCGATCGGCGCGCCCCCCGGCGGCGAGCACGCGCTCGAGCTCGCCTGCGGAAACGATGTCAAAACCCGCGCCGGCGCCGGCGAGCAGATTCAGAACCGCGAGATTGCCGTTCGCCTTGACCGCGTAGCACACGCGGTGCGGGCGGCCCGCAAACGCCGCGGCGAAGGCCTGGTAGCGCGCCAGGATGGCGGCGCTGGAGTAAACGTAGCAAGGCGTGCCCACGGCCCGAGCGACATCAGCCAGCGCGACCCCTTCAGCGAAGAGCCGGTCGTCGCGGTACCCGAATTCGGACATCAGAGGGCTTGTGAAGTGTAACGCTGGTCCTGCGGGCGGTCGGGCAGGTACAGGTCGCCCTTCTGGCCACAGCCGGCCAGGACGGCGAGCAGCACCAACAAAGACAGGCCGGCGACGACGGCAGGGACACGCATGGTGGTGGTGCTTACGGAAGCTCGGCCTCGATCGCCGCAGGCTGGCAAGAATACCACAGCCGGGGCGCCGCCGGCCGCCGCTCAGATCGTGGGCTCGGACCGCGGGCTGCGACGGCCCGGGCGGCGCCGGCCGCCACCACGGCCGTCGCCCGGGCCGCCCCCGTCGCGCCGCCGCGGAACGCGGTCGTCGCGCTCGATCCGGGCCGCGGGCGCAGGCTTGACCAGCATTTCGTCGCTGAGCGACAGGGTCGGGATACGGTGACCGATGAGTTCCTCTATCTCGGCCAGGGAAAACACGAACTGCTCACACGCGAACGAGATTGCGTCGCCGGTCTCGCCGGCACGGGCGGTGCGGCCGATCCGATGCACGTAGTCCTCGGCGTTCTGCGGCAGGTCGAAATTGATGACGTGACTGACCCCGGGAATGTGCAGTCCGCGCGCAGCGACGTCGGTGGCCACCAGTATCGGCAGTTCGCCGGTGGCGAACTGGTGAATGAGCTTCTGGCGCTTTTTCTGCAGCACGTCGCCGGTCAGGCGGGCGGCCTCGAAACCGTTGCCGCACAGCACCGCCTCCACCTGCTCCGCGCCGCGGCGCGTATTGACGAAAATGAGCGTGCGGGTCGGCGCCTCGCGCTGCAGCACACCGATGAGCAACGGGAACTTCTCGCGGCTCTCGACGTGATAGAGAAGCTGCGTGACCTTGTCGACCGTGACCTTGTCCGGCTCGATTTCGATAGCCTCGGCGTTGTTCATGTGCTCGTAGGCGAGCTCGTGTACGCGCAGGCTGAGCGTCGCGGAGAACAGCATGTTCAGCCGTTCCGTCGCCTTGGGCATGCGCCGCAGCAGGAAACGGATATCCTTGATGAAACCGAGGTCGAACATGCGGTCGGCCTCGTCGAGGACAAGGACCTCGATGGACTTCAAATCGAAGATGCGCTGCTTGAAATAGTCGATGATGCGCCCGGGCGTGCCGATGAGCACATCGACCCCGTCGGCAATGGCGTCGCGCTGCTTGTCGTAGTCCACGCCACCGTACACGAGCGCAAATTTCAGCTCGGTATGCCCACCCAGGCTCAACGCGTCCTTGTGGATCTGGATCGCGAGCTCGCGCGTCGGGGCGAGCACGATGGCGCGCGGGTCGTTCGGCCGGCGGCGCTCGTCGGCGGGTCTGGACAGCAGGTGCTGCATGATCGCGAGCAGGAACGCGGCGGTTTTGCCGGTGCCGGTCTGGGCCTGTCCGGCGACGTCCCGGCCGGCGAGCGCGAGCGGCAGGGCCGCGGCCTGGATAGGGGTGCAGTGAGTGAAGCCGACGCGGCTCAGACCCTCGATCAGCACCGGGAGCAGAGGCAGGTCCGTAAAGGGGGTGTTCGTGACAAGGTCTTGTTGCATCAGGGGAACAGGATAGCGCAATTTCGCCCCGGTGACGCGTACTCGCCCGGCGGGGGTCGCTACGGCAGGCTTGCAAACGCGCGCCGGTTCGGCCGAGAATGGCCTCGATTTTTCCGTCAAGTCGCGGGAGCCCGGCGTTAAATGAGTGATTCCATCATGTACATCACGGACGATTCATTCGAAGAAGACGTCCTCAAGTCCAATGTGCCGGTCCTGGTGGACTACTGGGCTGAATGGTGCGGTCCGTGCAAGATGATCGCTCCCATCCTCGACGAGGTCTCGACCGAGTACGCCGACCGTCTGCGCGTCGCCAAGCTGAACATCGACGACAACCCCGCGACGCCGCCCAAGTTCGGGATCCGCGGGATCCCGACCCTGATGCTGTTCAAAGACGGCAACGTCGCGGCGACCAAGGTCGGCGCGATGTCCAAGTCGCAATTGACCGCGTTCATCGACAGCAATATCTGACCGGATCGGTGCGCCGGCAACGCTGGACGAACCCGGAGGCGCGTGCTATCGTTCCACGCTAACAGCTGAAGTAACCGCCTTCCCAAGGCTGTTCTCCAAACCCAAGATTTCCTGCTCGATACCGCGGGCGCATGACCCGCGCGAACGGGCCCCCCTGCACGGCCCCACAAGTCCTATGAACCTGACAGAACTGAAACGCAAACCCGTGCACGAGCTCATCGCCCTCGCCGATGGCCTGGGCCTCGAGGGCGTCGCCCGCACGCGCAAACAGGACGTCATTTTCGGCATCCTCAAGGCTCACGCGAAAAAAGGCGAGGACATCTCCGGCGACGGCGTGCTCGAGATCCTGCAGGACGGTTTCGGCTTTCTGCGCTCGGCGGACTGTTCCTACCTCGCCGGCCCCGACGACATCTACGTTTCACCCTCGCAGATCCGGCGTTTCAACCTGCGCACGGGCGACAGCATTTCGGGCAAAATCCGGCCGCCCAAGGACGGCGAGCGGTATTTCGCGCTGCTCAAGGTCAATGACATCAACTTCGAGACGCCGGAGAACGCCAAGCACAAGGTCCTGTTTGAAAACCTGACGCCGCTGTTCCCGAACGAGCGGCTGAAGCTCGAAATCGGCAACGGGACGACCGAGGACCTGACGCCGCGCATGCTCGACCTGGTCGCCCCCATCGGCAAGGGCCAGCGCGCCCTCATCGTCTCGCCGCCGAAGGCCGGCAAGACGATGATGCTCCAGAGCATCGCCCACTCGGTCGCGGCCAATCACGCCGAGTGCTACCTCATCGTGCTGCTCATCGACGAACGGCCGGAGGAAGTCACCGAAATGGAGCGTTCGGTGAAGGGCGAGGTCGTCGCCAGCACTTTCGACGAGCCCGCCAGCCGGCACGTGCAGGTCGCCGAAATGGTGATTGAAAAGGCCAAGCGGCTGGTCGAGCACAAGCGTGACGTGGTCATCCTGCTCGACTCCATCACGCGCCTCGCGCGCGCCTACAACACGGTGGTGCCGTCCTCGGGCAAGGTGCTCACCGGTGGCGTCGACGCCAACGCGCTGCAACGGCCGAAGCGCTTTTTCGGCGCCGCGCGCAACATCGAGGAAGGGGGCAGCCTGACCATCGTAGCGACGGCCCTCATCGACACCGGCTCGCGCATGGACGACGTCATCTACGAGGAGTTCAAAGGCACGGGCAACAGCGAAATCCACCTCGAGCGCAAGATCTCCGAGAAACGCGTGTTCCCGTCCATCAATATCAATCGTTCGGGAACCCGCAAGGAAGAGCTGCTCACCGAGCCGGACGAACTGCAGAAGCTGTGGATCCTGCGCAAGCTCCTGCACCCGATGGACGAACTGCAGGCGATGGAATTCCTGCTCGAGCGCCTCAAGGCGACCAAGAACAACGCCGACTTCTTCGATTCGATGCGCCGCTGAGGCGCTCGCACCGACCCCGCATCGCGCCAGGCGCGCGCCGCAGTCCGGTCATTCCCGCGGGCGCCGGCGTTGCGCGCCCCTGCCGCTCAACCCGGCGGCCAACCGAGACGGCGACCGGCAAGCACGTGCACGTGCAGGTGGAACACCGATTGTCCGGCGTCCGCGCCGTTGTTCACGACCAGCCTGAAATTCTGGCCGTAACCGAGTTCCGACGCGACGCGGCCGGCGACGAGCAGCAGGTGGCCGAGCATGGGCGCATCACCATCCACCGCGTCCGAAAGCTTGGCGATCGGCGTCTTGGGAACGACCAGGACGTGCACGGGCGCCTGCGGGTTGATGTCACGAAATGCCAGGCACTGATCGTCCTCGTAGACGATGTCGGCCGGGATCTCGCGGTTGATGATCTTCACGAACAGAGTGTCGGCCATGATTCGCTCCGTGATCGCAGTCAGAGTTGACGCCGATTGCGGCGGGGGAAAAAGCCCGCCCGCTCATCATGGCCGACGATGTCGCCCATGCGCATGGGGAAATGCCCGATGGAACGGTCCTCGAGCAGGAAGCGCAGCGTGTGATGGATGGTTGGAAAGGCAAGCTCGTCCCAGGGCAATGTGGTGACGTCGAACAAACCGACTTCGAGCGTCTCCTCGCCGGCGGCGAAGTCGAGATCGATCAGGCGGGCGCGGAACATCATGTAGACCTGATTGATGTGCGGCAGGTTGAACAACGTGTACAGGTCCAGAACCTCGACCCGCGCGCGCGCTTCCTCGAGGGTTTCGCGAGCCGCCGCCTCGACGGCCGTTTCCTCGTTTTCCATGAACCCGGCGGGCAGCGTCCAGCGGCCATAACGCGGCTCGATGCCGCGCCGGCACAGCAGTACCCGGCCTTCCCATTCCGGGATGCAACCGGCGACGATGCGCGGATTCTGGTAGTGCACCATGCCGCAGGAATCGCACACGTGCCGCTGGCGGTTGTCGCCGGGCGGGATCCTGCGCGCGATCGGGGCGCCACAGTTCGAGCAGAACTTCATGCGCGCCGATTATGCCACGGTGCGCCGACGTGCATGGGCGCCAGGGGCTCGTGCGCACGGCCCGCACGCACGATTCACAGCAGCGGTTCGAGCGCCGGCCAGACGTTGTCGAGCATCCGTGCCTGCTCTGAGCTGCGCGGGTGCAAACCGTCGTCCTGCATCAGCTCGGGGTTTTCGGCGACACCGCTGAGGATGGGCGTGGAGATTGCCGCGCCGGTCGCCGCGGCCACGTCACCGAAAACGGCGGCGAAACGATCCGTATACACGGGGCCGTAGTTGGGCGGCATGCGCACCGGCACGATCAGAACCCGCGCCGCGCTTGCCTGCGCGCGCGTGACGATCTCGCGCAGGTTGCGGCCGAACTCCTCCAGCGACAGGCCACGCAGGCCGTCGTTGCCGCCGAGCTCGACGACGACCACTTCCGGCCGGTGGCGAGCCAGGGCGTCAGGCAGACGCGCCAGCGCGGACCGGGTCGTGTCGCCGCTCACGCTCGCGTTCACCACGGTCAGGGGCCGCGGTCGGATCAGGAGCCGGCGCGCCAGCAACGCGACCCAGCCGGACTCCGGGCTGATACCATAGGCCGCGCTCAGACTGTCGCCGAGGACGAGCAGCGTGGCGGATCCCGAGGCGCACGCCGGGAACCCGACGATTGCCAGCCATACCAAGAGCAAGATGCGCATGAACAATCCGGCGGCGGATCCAGTCATCCGGGCCGACGGACTCGGCAAGATCGTGCCGAGCCCCGCGGGTCCGCTGGCGATCCTAGCGGATGTGAGCTTCACGATCGCACCGGCGGAGGCATTCGCCATCGTCGGCGTCTCCGGCTCCGGAAAGTCGACTCTGCTCGGGCTGCTGGCAGGCCTGGACCTGCCGAGCAGCGGGCGAGTACAGCTCGACGGCATCGATCTCGGCACCCTGGACGAGGACGGCCGTGCCCGCGTGCGTGCGGGGACGGTGGGCTTCGTGTTTCAGTCCTTTCATCTGCTCGCCAACCTGACCGCACTCGAAAACGTGATGCTGCCGTTGGAGCTCGCCGGGCGCAGCGACGCCCGCGCACTGGCCACCGAGATCCTCGAACGCGCCGGTCTCGGAGCCCGCCAGGCCCATTATCCACGCCAGCTTTCCGGCGGCGAGCAGCAGCGGGTGGCCATTGCCCGCGCCTTCGCGCCCCGTCCCCGCGTGCTGCTGGCCGACGAACCCACCGGCAACCTCGACCGCGGCACCGCGGTACGCATCGTCGATCTGCTGTTCGCGCTGCGAGCCGAGCTCGGCACGACCCTCGTGCTGGTCACCCACGATGAACGCCTCGCCGGGCGCTGCGACCGCGTGCTGGTGCTCGAAGCCGGACGCATCGCCTCTCTGGACGCCACCGGTGCCGGAAGCTGAGCGAAAGCACGCCGGCGCGCGTGCCGGGATCCTGGGTCGGCTCGCGCTGCGCAGCCTGGTGCGTGACTGGCGCAGCGGCGAACTCGCACTCGTGCTCGGCGCGCTGGTGCTCGCAGTCGCCGCGACCTCCGCCGTCGGCTTTTTCACCGACCGGATCGGGCGCGCGCTGGCGTTCGAGAGCGGCGCGTTGCTCGGTGGTGATCTCGCGGTCGAATCAGGCGACCCGCTGCCCGGGGCCCTGCTCGATTCAGCACTGGCACACGGCTTGGACGTGGCACGCACGCTTGCGTTCCGCAGCGTGGCCGTGGCCGGCGACCGGCTCGAGCTCGCGGAGATCAAGGCAGTCGACGGCCGCTATCCGCTGCGCGGCAGCCTGGTGGTCGCGGATGCGCCGTTCGGCATTGGCCGCGAGACCCGCGATGTACCGGCGAGCGGCGAGATATGGGTGGAAGCGCGCCTGCTCCAGGCGCTGGACGTCGCGGTGGGCGATCGCGTAGGGCTGGGTGCGACACAGTTCGTCGTCGCCGCCGTCCTGCAGATCGAACCGGACCGCGGAGGCGATCTGTTCAACATTGCGCCGCGCGTACTCATGCATCTGGACGACGTGGCGCGCACCGGTCTGGTCGTTCGCGGCAGCCGAGTGACCTACCGCTGGCTTTTCGCCGGGCCGCCAGCCGGCGTGCAGGCGCTGCGCAAGGAGGCCGGCGACACGGGCCGGCCCGGACTGCGCCTGCGCACCGTCGACGACGCCCGGCCGGAGATCCGCGCAGCGCTGGCACGCGCGCAACAGTTCCTCGGGCTGGCGGCGCTGGTGGCAGTCGTCGTGGCCGGTATTGCCATCGCCACCGCGGCGAGCCGCTATGTTTCCCGCCACTTCGACACCGTCGCTATCTTGCGCTGCGTGGGCGCAACGCAGGCGGCCGTGCTCACCATCATCGGCGTCGAACTCGGCGTACTCGGTCTGCTCGGCGGTGCGCTCGGCATCGTCGCCGGTTGGATCGCCCAGTCGGGCCTGGCCGCCGCCGCAGGGCGCATCACCGGCGCGGCGTTGCCGGCGGCGGGCGCAGGTCCGGCCTTGCAGGGGCTGCTGACCGGTATGCTCGCGCTGGTCGGCTTTGCCCTGCCGCAATTACTGCGCCTGCGCGCCGTGCCTCCGGCGCGGGTGCTGCGTCGCGATCTCGAACCACCGTCGCTGGGCGGCTGGATCAGCTTCGGCGCGCCGGTGCTCGTGATCGTCCTGCTCGCGCCCAAGTCACTGGCCGAGCCGCAGCTCACGGCCTGGGTCGTGGGCGCATCGGTGGCGGCGGTAGCGCTGCTGGCACTGTCGGGCTGGGCCTTCGTTCGCGGTGCGGATCGGCTGCGCGCGCACGCCACGGGCGTGTGGCGTATCGGCCTGGCGGCCATCACCCGGCGCGCCGGTACCAGCGTGCTGCAGGCCGTGACGCTGGGCCTGGGCCTGACGGTGATGCTGCTGCTCACCATCGTGCGCGGCGATCTGCTCGCCGGCTGGCGCGCGAGCCTGCCGCCAGCGGCACCGAATCATTTTCTCGTCAATGTGCAGACCGGGGAGCGCGAAGCCCTGCGACGCTGGTTCGCGGCGCGCGAGCTCACGCCACCGGCGCTGCACCCGATGGTACGCGCCCGGCTCACGCACGTGAACGGCGTGGCGGTGGACGTCGACGGCTACGACGATCCGCGCGCCCGACGTCTCGCCGAACGCGACTTCAACCTGTCGTGGGCCACCGTACCCGGGAAGGACAATCAAGTGGTCGCGGGTCGCTGGTGGAGCGCGACCGCGAACCCCCTCGAACAGCTCTCGATCGAACGGGGTATCGCGCTCACGCTCGGCTTCGCGCTCGGCGACGAATTGCGTTTCAGCGTCGCCGGTGAGCCGGTGAGCGGCCGGATCACCAGTTTGCGCGAGGTCGCGTGGGACAGCTTCAACGTCAATTTCTTCGTGCTTGCACCACCGGGACTGCTCGAGCGCTTCCCGGCGACGTGGATCACGGCCTTCCACCTGGAGCCCGGCGCGCAGTCCAGGCTGGTCGAGCTGGTGCGCGCGTTTCCGAGCGTCACGGTCATCGACGTCGATGCGATGATGCGCCAGGTGCGCCGCATCATCGACCGGGTCACGCTCGCGGTGGAGTACGTGTTCGGCTTCACCGTGCTCGCGGGGCTGCTGGTCCTGTACGCGGCGCTGCAAGCCACACATGACGAGCGCATCCGTGAAGCCGCGGTGCTGCGCGCGCTCGGCGCCCGCAATGGCCAGGTGCGTGCGGGCATCGTCGTCGAGTTGCTCGTGCTCGGCGCGCTGTGCGGTGCGGTGGCCGCGATAACCGCCACGGCCGCCGGCTACGCGCTCGCCCGCTTCGTGTTCGATCTGCCTTACAGCCCGGGCTACGGCTTGTGGCCGCTCGCCGTCGCCGCCGGCAGCGTCGCCGTGACCCTGGTCGGCTGGCTCGGCATGCGACCGGTGCTGACCACACCGGCCGCAGTCGTTCTGCGCCGGCTGTGAGCGGAGCGCCCGGCACGTCGGCCGCGACGCGCCGGCGGCGCTTTCGGCGTCAGCCGCCGGGCGCCGGATCCGACCGCCGTGCGAGCTTTCGCAATGCCTGCGCGCTGGGCTCGACGACCTGCCCGCGGCGGCGTTCGAGCTCCGCGAACACGGCCTGCGCATCGGTATGGACGATGCCGGCAGGTTCGGTCACGCGTTCGCGTGGCCGGGCGAGCGCGGCGTATGCGGCCTCGAGCCGGCCGGCCTCGAGCCCGGTCACTCCGGCCAGCGCGCGCAGCGCCGCGGCGGGCGCGTGCATGAGCTCGTCGTAGGCGACCACGCAGCCCCCGAAGGTGTCGAGCAGGCTCAGGCCGTTGCGATACAGGCGCACGTAGTCCCGCGCGAGGCTCTCGGGGGGATCGTAGGTGCGGCCGACCAGCAGGCTCGTCGCGTTCGGCTCGAAGCGCCGGTAACTGAGGATGACGCGTGGATCGCAACCGAGGCGGAACGCCGGCTGCACGACCAGGTCGAGATCCCCGATCTTGAAAAAATTCGCCGCCGCCAACGCGCGTCGCAATCGCCGCCGTGCGCGCGCCCGGTACAGTGCCGCTTCCAGGCGCGGCGACAGCAGGGACCGCCCGTGCAACGCCTCGAAGCCGCGCCGGTAGTAGCGCGCGGCGAGGATGATCTGCGGATGTTCGAGCACCCCGCGATCGGCATCCCAGATCGAGGGCACGGGCAGCCCGAAATCGGCGCCGGCGTGCGCCAGGACGGCGCTGAGCAGGGACGAGCCGGAACGACCGGTAGTGAGGATGAACCAGCAGCGTCGCCCCGGATCACCGGCGGGTCGGGGAAGATTCATGGACGCAGCCGGCTCACTGCGGCCGGAATATGAAATTGTTGACGTAGGGACGGCTGCGATCCCCGCGCAGCCGGGCCGCCTGCAGCGAGTCCACACTGAACTGCGCCAGATCGTGGAGCTCGCCGGCGAGCAGGAACCAGCCGTGATAGCCGAGATCCTGTATGTACTCGAACACCGACTGGATCGGCTTGTCCAGATGCCGCTGCTCGATTTCCACGAGCAGCACCGGCCGGGAACGCGCCAGTGTGCCGCGCGCGCCACGCAAGATGCGCTCCTCGGCGCCCTCGGCGTCGATCTTCATGAAGCCGACGTCGTCGAGCCCGAAATCGTCCAGCCGCTCGAGCGTTACGTCGATGCCGGCGGCCGCGGGCGCACCGAGGCGCGCGGCCTGGCTCTGCGGACCGCCACGCAGCTCCAGACGGGCGCTGCCGGTCGTGTCTGCCAGCGCACATTCGTGCACCTGCACGCGCCTACCGTACGCCCGGCGCAGAAAGCGCGCGCAGTCGGGCTGCGGCTCGAAGGCGTGAACGGCGCGCGCCAGCCGCGCGAGGAAGAAGGTGTACGCGCCGCGATAGGCACCCACGTCCACGGCGTCGCGCCGCCCGTCCACGAGAGTGCCGAGCAGATGGATTTCCGCCTCGCCGCGGCGCCAGTTGCGCCAGGCAATCGAGTACTTGAGCAGCCGCGCCGGCACCACGGCATCGGCTACCCGTCCCGGCAGGCGCCGCGCAGGCTTCATGCCCTCCCCGGTCCGTGCGCGAGCACAGTTTCGTCCTCGGCCCGCCATGGCGGCGAGACGATGGCGAGGAACTCCAGGGGCTCGTCGCCGGGGTTCTCGATCCACTGCACGACCGCCGGCGCAATGTGCACGGCGTCGCCGACCGCCACCGGCACCACCTCGGCAGCGACGTGCATCACTGCGCAGCCCCGCAGTACGTAGTACACCTCGTGCGCGGCGAGGCGGTGCGGTACGGTCGCCGCACCGGGCTCGACGCGAGCGATCGCCAGCGAGAACGGCAGATCCGGCGTATCGTTGCGCGGATGCAGGAGCTCGCGTAAGCGCGACTCGTCGCCGGCGGTGAGTTCTTCACACTGCGCGGCACGCCTGACCAGCATCACAGTCTCCCCCTCGCCTGCCGCAGATCCGGTGCGTAGAATTCCCGCATGCCGACCCACCCGAACAGCGCCGATTTCGAGCACGGCCGCCCCTCTGCGGTGGGTCTGCTGCTCACCAACCTGGGTACGCCCGATGCACCGACCACTGCCGCGGTGCGCCGCTATCTGCGCGAATTCCTGAGCGACCCCCGGGTCATCGAAGTCGCGCGCATTCCGTGGTGGTTCATACTCAACTTCGGCATCCTGCCCTTGCGGCCGCGACGGTCCGCGCACGCCTATGCCAGGATCTGGGAGGCGGAGGGCTCGCCACTGCTGCGTATCACCGCTCGCCAGGCGCAAGCGGTCGCAGCGCAATTCACTGCGCGCTGCCGCGCGCCGGTGCGCGTGGAATTCGCGATGCGCTATGGTAAGCCATCGCTGCGCTCTGTGCTCGAACGCCTGGCCGCGGCACAGGTGCGGCGGCTGCTGGTGTTACCGCTGTACCCGCAGTATTCGGCGACGACCACGGGCTCCACCTTCGATGCCGTCAGCAAGGCGCTGCGTTCGCACAGGTGGGTGCCGGAGTTGCGCTTTGTCGGCGGCTATCACGATGATCCGGTCTACATCGCCGCCCTGGCCGACTCGGTGCGCGAGCACTGGGATGCGCACGGGCGTGGCAAGCGTCTGCTGTTCTCGTTTCACGGTCTGCCGCGCGAATATCTGCTTGCCGGCGACCCCTACTTCTGTCAGTGCCACGCGACCGCGCGCCTGGTGGCGGAAGCGCTCGCGCTTCCCGGCAGCGACTGGCAGGTCGCGTTCCAGTCCCGCTTCGGCCCGCGCGAGTGGCTGCGCCCGTATACCGACGAGACGCTGCGGGAATGGGCTGGCGGCGGGCTCGGCAGCGTCGACGTGATCTGTCCCGGATTCGCCGCCGACTGCCTGGAGACTCTGGAGGAGATCGCCATGCTCAACCGCGACCTGTTCCTGGCAGCCGGCGGCGAGCGTTTCAGCTACATCCCCGCCCTCAACGACAGCGCCACGCACGCACAGGCCCTCACCGCGCTCGCCCTGCGGCACATGCGCGGCTGGCCGGAGCTGGAACAGGATTACGATCCCGCCGCCGCCGCCACGGCACGTAGCGAAGCCGCGGCACGCGCCCGGAAGCTCGGCGCGCCGCGCTGAGCCCGGCGCGTACCCGGGTTTCAATCGGTATAAACCGTGACCGTCACCCGCCGGCGCTGCGCCTGCAGGCGATGCTCCCACAGATAAATCCCCTGCCAGGCGCCGAGCGCGCAGCACCCGTCGCGAATGGGCACCGTGACCTCGTGCTGGGTGAGTATCGAGCGCACGTGCGCGGGCATGTCGTCCGGACCCTCGGTCACGTGGACGAACAAGGGGTCGCCATCGGGAACCAGCCGGCGCATGAACGCCTCGAGATCCGTACGCACCTGCGGATCTGCATTCTCGCAGATCATGAGCGACGCGCTCGTGTGAGCGATGAACACGTTGCAAAGACCCTGTTGCGCACCGCTGGCCGCGACCAGCGCTTCGATCTGCGGGGTCAGGTTCACCGTCCCGCGGCCGCGGGTCTGCACACGCAGGTCCTCCTGCACGATCATCGTCGTGCCGGCTCGCGCAGCGTGAACACCGGCCGCACCTCGCCGACGATCTCATCGTGGCAGTTCTTCACCGGCGTATGTGCGAACCAGGCGAGCGGTGTCGCGTCGATGTCCTCGATCGCACCGAGCTGGCGCAGGAGCTCCACGCTGACGACCTCACGGGCGCGCGCCGCGCCGTCGGCGATTTTCACCGCGAGGCCCAGGCCGCGGCTGCGACACGCGAACGCGCGCACTCCCTCGGCTCCGGACTTGGCGATCCAGTCGCCCTGTCCCCAGTGCGTCAGGGCGAGATCCAGGCGCCTGAGGCCGGAGACCATCTCCGGATGCGTCACGATCGCCTTGCACGCGAGCGCAGCGGCCTGGGCGATCGCGGTGTCCCCGGCGCCGCCGACCAGCCTCGCGTAGCCGCGCGCGAGCACGGCGAGCGGGACGGCGTAGTTCGGCGCGCCGCAACCGTCGGTCGCACAGGCGAGCTGCGCCGCGGCCACGCCGGTCATGTCCGCGACCGCGTCGCGGATGCACTGCTGTACCGGGTGGTCGACGGCGAGATAGCTTTCGGTCGGCGCGCCGAGCAGGACGCTGAGCGCGAGCATGCCGGCGTGCTTGCCGGAACAATTGTGCTGCAGCGGCGTGTAGACATCGTCCTGCAGCGGCCGCTGCCCGAGCGCCTCGAGATAGAACGGCGGATGCGTGCCGCAGCGCAGCTGTTCCTTGTGGCAGCCGGCGCGGGCGAGGACCTCGAGCACAGCCTGAACGTGGCGCGGTTCGCCCGAGTGGCTGGCACACAGCACGGCGATCGCGCCGAGATCGAGACCGAAATCGGGGAATCGCGGGTGCGCGAGCAGCGCCAGCGCCTGCAGCGGCTTGAGGCTCGAACGCGTGAACGTGAGCACCTGCGGATCGCCGCACGCGGCGACGACCCGTCCGTCGGCGTCGACAACGGCGATCGAACCATAGTGCACGGACTCGATCGCGTCCCCGCGGGTGAGCACCGCGAGCGGCACGTGCCCGAAAACCGCGTCCGTCATCAGATTTCCCGGCACCGTGGATCACAACCGGCGGCGCGCCGATCGGGCACGTGGTGCCGGCGCGCCCCCGCGGTGGCGCGTGCGCTCAAGGCCGCTCCTTCAAGATGGCCTCGATCGGCTTGCGTGTCATGCGCGGCACCTCGGCGGGATAACCATACCAGAACATGCCCACCACGCTTTCGGTCGCCGGATCGGCGCCGATGAGCTCCAGGAATCGCGATTCACGGACGACCGCTCCGGTCGTCCATTTCATTCCCACACCCTCGCTCCAGAGCACGAGCTGCAGGTTCTGGATGGCGCAGCAGCACGCGGCGTAGTCCTCGCGCTCGCGCAGCGGATCGTCGCTGGTGCTGCAGGTCACGACGAGGTGACCCGGCATCCCCAGCCAGCGTTCGAGCTTGGCCGCCCCGGCCGGCGCGCCCTTGCTCGCCGTGACCAGCGCGGCGTTCAGCTGGGCGATGGCGGCGGCCGTCTGCGGGCCGAGCAGGTAGAACCGCCACGGCTGCGTGAGCCGGTGGTTGGGTGCCCAGGACGCGGCTTCGATGGCATCCACAATGAGCGCCCGCGGCGGGACGCCGGGGGCAAAGCTGTGGACGGTCCGCCGGTTGCGGATCAGGTCCTTGAACGCAGCGCTCATGTCGACGATTCCGTGCCGCCGGGGGTGAGTGGACTCACGACGCGCTCCGCAATCGCTCGCGGATCAGGCCGAAGAAACCGCCGCCGTCGCGAGCCCGGAATCGCCAGCCCAGATGCTCGCCGCATTCCCGGCACGATGCAATCTGCCAGGCGTGGCCGGGGAACCAGGTGAATTCCTCGCTCAGGCTGCCCGTGATCTTACAACCCGGGGCGGTCGCAAAGCAGCGGATCACGTACACATAGCCGGCGGGATTGGTGCAGGTGTGCAGGTGGCAGCCGGCGACCGACACGGCGGCGGCGAGCGTCGCGATGCGCGCGTCGCAGGCCGCGCACAGCAGCCAGTCGCCACGCCCGGGGCGTTCGGCGGCGCGCACGTCGGCGGCGGGAAGGCCGTCAGCGGCGTAACGGTCGCGAAATGCCATCGTGCGGCGCCGCCCGGATCACCCCAAGAGCATGCGCACGCCCACCAGCGCCAGCACCAGCGCCAGCACACGCTGCAACGACGCGATCGGCAGCGCGTGCGCGGTCGCGACGCCGAGCGGAGCCGTACACGAGTTCGCCAGGGCCATGCCTGCCGCAGCCGGCAGGTACAGGTAACCGGCGCTGAAGGCCGGCAATCCCGGGTGCTCCCAGCCCGCCATGATCATCCCGATCGAACCGGCGACCGCGATCGGCAGCGCGCAGGCGGCCGAGGTACCGACAGCGGTGCGTATGGGCACGCTCGACCAGAGCAGGAACAGCACGCTGAACACGCCCCCGCCGATGCCGAGCAGTGTCGACAGAATGCCGATGATCGTGCCCACCAGCGCCAGCGGGTACGTTCCGGGCAGCGCACGCTGCGGGCGTGGCGCCACCCGCCAGGCGAGC
This sequence comes from Gammaproteobacteria bacterium, assembly GCA_020850735.1. Taxonomy (GTDB): domain Bacteria; phylum Pseudomonadota; class Gammaproteobacteria; order JADZEE01; family JADZEE01; genus JADZEE01. Next base: position 76,636 of record JADZEE010000009.1, read on the forward strand.
TGCGCGGCTACGAGCAGCTCGAAGCCACCGAAAAAAATCCGCAGTGCCCGGCCGGGCAGGAAATCGGCAATCGCGGCGCCCGCGAGCGATCCGAGCACGAGCCCGGCCGCCAGGCCGCGGAACGCCGGCCAGCTCACCGAGCCACGCCGGCCATGCGCGCGCGTGGAGGCGACCGCGGTGAACACGACCGCGGCGAGCGACGTGCCGACCGCGAGATGCATGATCACGGCCGGGTCCAGTCCCTGCGCCCGGAACAGGAAATACAGTACCGGCACGATCACCGCGCCGCCGCCGAGTCCGAGCAAACCGCCGAGATAGCCGGCGACCGCGCCGAGTACGATATAGGCCGCAAAGAACATGTCGCCGCGCTCTTTGAGGCGGCACGAGTGCACCGCCGCACGCATTGTAACGCGCCGTCCCGGCAAAGCCGGCGTGGTTGCACGCTCCCCCGCAAGCACGGAGAATGCCTTTCCGTTCGCCGACTTGCACTTGCACCCTCGTTCCCGATCCGAGCTACCCAGCATGTCCCGCAGGCACGTCCGGTTTGGTATTGCAGCCCTGCTCGTGTGGCTCGCGCACGTCGCGGCGGCGGCACCGGCGGCGCAGGGCAGCGAGCGGGCGCAGTTCCAGCGCGCCTACCAGGCCATGGTGGCCGGCCGCACGACCGAGGCCGAGCAGCTCGCTGTCGGGCTCGAGCTCTACCCGCTTTATTCCTACGTGCGTTACCAGTACTTGCGTACCCACCTGCACCGGGTTGCGAGCGCGGAGGTCCGGCAGTTTCTGATCGCCAACGAAGACTCGGTCATCGGCGAACGCCTGCGCACGCAGTGGCTGCAGCATCTCGCCCGCAACCAGCGCTGGCAGGAATTTCTCGACGCCTACCGGCCGCAGTCGGACCCGCAGTTGCGCTGCACACAACTGCTTGCACGCATACGCATCGGGCAGCTCGAAGGCGTCGAGCATGACGCGCTGCCGCTGTGGATGGTGGGACGTTCGCAGGCGAAAGAGTGCGACGCGGCATTCGAGCGCCTCTACGCGAGCCCGCTGCTGTCCGCCGAACTGATATGGCAGCGCATCGGGCTGGCCATGGGCGAAGGCGAAACGGGGATCGCAGCGTTTCTCGGGCGGCGCCTGCCGGCCGGCGAGCGCCGCTGGGTCCAGGTGTGGCTCTCGGCACGCGCGGATCCGGCGCGCGCGCTGCGATCGCCCGCGCTCGCCGAGGATGCCCCGCAGGCGCGCCAGATCGCCCTGTACGCGCTGGACCGGCTGGCACGCCGCGACCTCGATCGCGCGCTGGCACTGTGGCAGGAGCTGCGCGACAGGCAGGCGTTCGGCGCCGCCGATCTGGGTCGGGCGGCCGTCACGCTCGCCGTGGCCGGCGAGCTCGAAGAACACCCGCGCGCGATCGCGTTGCTCGATGCAGTCCCGGACGCCTACGTCGACGACAAGGTGCAGAACATGCGCCTGCGCGCCGGCATCCGCACCCGCGACTGGCAGCAGCTCGTGCGCTGGACCGAACAGGAACCGGTTCCGGGACCGGAGGCGCTGCGCTGGCGCTACTGGCGTGCGCGGGCACTGCAGGAAACCGGCCGCCAGGACGAGGCCGTGGTGCTGTTGCGGCAACTTGCCGGCGAACGCGATTATTACGGCTTTCGGGCTGCCGACCGGCTCGGCGTCGACTACGCCATGCGCGATCACCCGATACCGTTCGGGCCGCGCGAACAGGCCCAGATCGCGGCGCGACCCGGCCTCGCCCGCGCGCGCGAGCTATACGCTCTCGGCATGATCTACGACGCCCGGCGCGAGTGGCACTACGAGATCGGCCACATGCATCCGGACGATCTGCCGCTCGCGGCGGCGTTCGCGCACCAGCTGGGCTGGCACGATCGGGCGATACTCACGCTCGCCCGCTCCGGCGCCAGCGACGACCTGGCGCTGCGTTTCCCGATCCCCTTCGCGGAGCTGGTCTCCAGCTACGGCACCAAGCGCGGCGTCGCGCCGGCGATCATCTACAGCATCATCAAGGCCGAGAGCGCGTTCATGGCTGATGCTCGCTCGCCGGTCGGAGCGCTCGGCCTGATGCAGCTCATGCCAGCGACGGCGCGCGAAACGGCGCACAGCATCGGAATGCACCTGGCCGATGCAAGCGAGCTCTACCAGCCGCGCACGAACATCACCCTCGGCAGCGCGTTCCTGCAACGAATGCTCGAACGTTACCGTGGTAACCTCGCCATGGCCGCGGCCGCCTACAACGCGGGTCCCGCACGCGTGCGCGCCTGGCAACCGGTCACTGCCTGCCAGGCGGCGGAGGACTGGATAGAGCTGATTCCGTTCAACGAAACCCGTCGCTACGTGCGCCAGGCGTTGTTCAATACCGTGATCTACGAGTGGCGGCTCGCGCTGGAGGTCAACTCCCTCGACACGCGCCTGACGGCAATACCGGCGCGCGACGGTCGAAAACAAGGCACCTGCTGAGGTCAGCCCGCATGATCATTCGTACCATCGGTATCGTCGGCGGCACCGGCTTCGTCGGCTCCCGCCTCGCCAACGAGCTGACCCGTTCGGGCTACCGGCTGCGCGTGCTCACACGCCGGCGCGAACGCAACAAGCACCTGCTGGTGATGCCGACGCTCGAGCTCATCGAAGCGGACGTGCACGATCCGGCGATGCTGGGCGCGCACCTCGCCGGTTGCGACGCAGTCGTGAATCTCGCCGGCATCCTGAACGAAGACGGGGACGACGGCCGTGGCTTTCAGGTCGCCCACGTCGAGCTCGCGCACAAGGTGGTCGGCGCCTGCCGTTCGCTGGGCATCGGCCGCCTGCTGCACATGAGCGCGCTCAATGCCGATCCGGCCGGTCCGAGTCACTACCTGCGCAGCAAGGGCGAGGCCGAAGCCCTGGTGCGCGCGGCAGCGAGCGACACGCTCGCGGTGACGATCATTCGTCCGTCGGTCATTTTCGGACCCGCGGACCAGTTCTACAATCGTTTCGCCACGTTGCTGATGCTGGCACCGGGCTTGTTCCCGCTGGCTCGGGCGCAGGCGCGCTTCGCACCTGTGTACGTCGGTGACGTGGCGAGGGCCATGGCGCTCGCACTCACCGATCCGCAGAGCTACGGTCTGGCCTACGATCTGTGCGGTCCGAGCGTGTACACGCTCGGCGACATCGTCAGCTATACCGCCCGCCTGCTCGATCTGCGCCGCGTCATCGTACCGCTGCCCGACTGGGCGGGGCGCCTGCAGGCGAGGCTGCTGGAGTTCGCGCCCGGCAAGCCGTTCTCGCGCGACAATTTCCGCTCCCTCGGTCTCGACTCCGTGTGCACCGGCGCAGCAGGGCTCGCGCGCCTGGGTATCGTGCCGACGCCGGTCGAGGCTATCGTGCCGGGCTACATCCATCGTGAGCGCCGCGGCGGCCGCTATGGCCGACTGCGTCGCCTGACCGGGCGCCGGGCGCCAACGATGTGAAGACGTACAAGGTCGGCGGTGCGGTACGCGACCGCCTGCTCGGACGCGCCGTCGCCGACGTCGACTGGGTCGTCGTCGGCGCCACGCCCGAGGAGTTGATTGCGCTCGGATACAAGCCCGTCGGGCGGGATTTTCCGGTCTTCCTGCATCCGCGCACCGGCGAGGAGCACGCACTGGCGCGCACCGAGCGCAAGATCGGGCGCGGTCATACCGGCTTCAGCTTCGACACGGCGGCGCGGGTGACGCTGGAGGACGACCTGCGCCGACGCGATCTCACCATCAACGCCATGGCCGAAACCGAGGACGGCAAACTCATCGATCCCCATGGCGGCAAACGTGATCTGGACACCGGGGTATTGCGTCACGTTTCGCCCGCATTCGTCGAAGATCCCCTGCGCGTCCTGCGGGTGGCACGCTTCGCGGCGCGTCTGGGATTCACCGTCGCCGAAGAGACCCTCGCGCTGATGCGCGGCATCAGCGCCTCGGGTGAGCTCGGCACTCTCAGCCCGGAACGCATCTGGAGCGAGCTCGAGCGCGCGCTCGGTGAGCAGGCGCCGCGTCGATTCGTGGAAGTGCTGCGCGAATGCGGTGCCCTGGCAGCAGTGTTGCCCGAGATCGATTGCCTGTTCGGGGTACCGCAACCCGAGCGCCATCATCCCGAGGTCGACACCGGCGTGCACGTGCTGCTCGCGCTCGACCAGGCGGCCCGCCTGAGCCCGGACGCGCGCGTGCGTTTCGCGGTCCTGGTGCACGATCTCGGCAAGGGCCTCACTGCGCGCGATGCGTGGCCGCGCCACGTCGGGCACGAGGACGCCGGGGCGCGTATGGTCGAGACCTTGTGCGCGCGCCTGCGCGCGCCGCGCGATTTTCGCGAGCTGGCGCTGCTCGCGGCGCGCTTTCACGGTCACTGTCACCGCGCCGCGGAGCTGCGGCCGGGCACGGTTGTCGAGCTCATCGAGCGCACCGACGCCCTGCGCAGGCCGGAACGCTTCGAGTTGTTTCTGCTCGCCTGTGAGGCCGACGCCCGCGGCCGCGCCGGCCGCGCCGAACGCCCCTACCCGCAGGCCGGGCGACTGCGCCTGGCACGCGATGCGGCGGCCGCGGTCGCCGCCGCGGATCTGGTGGCCGCCGGCGTCACCGGCGCAGCGCTCGGTGACAAGCTGCGGCAACGGCGCATTGCCGCGGTCGCCGCGGTACTCGCACCGCCGTCATAAGAACATCGCGAACAGCACGGCGCCGAGCGCGAGCCGGTAGACCGCGAAGGGCGCCATGCCGATGCGGTCGAGCACGCGCAGGAACAGGTAGATGCACAGCCACGCGCTCGCGCACGACAGCACGCTGATGAGGGCGAGCCCCGTCCACGCGGCGTGCACCTGACCCTGGAGCAGATCCCACAGCTCGAGCATCACGGCCAGGGCCGTGACCGGGATTGACATCAGGAAGGAGAACCGCGCCGCCGCCTGCCGCGTGAAGCCGCGCAACAGCCCGGCCGTGATGGTGATACCCGAACGGGACGTACCGGGTACCAGCGCCAGCGCCTGGGCGCAGCCGATGAGCAGCGCATCGGCGAGACGCAGCTCGCCTTCGCCGCGACCGCGCCGGCCGATCCGATCCGCCCACCAGAGCAACAGTCCGAAGCCGGCGGTGGTGGCGGCGATGACCAGCGGGCTGCGCAGCTCGCGCTCGATCACGTCGTGCAGTACGAGCCCGGCGACGGCGGCCGGGACGGTCGCCCACAGAAGCAGCCAGCCCGTGCGGCTCGCCGCGGTCTCCGGCCCGCCGCCGGCGCGGCGCCAGCAGTCGCCCGCGATGGCGAGCAGGTCGCGACGGAAATAAGCGCACACGGCCACGAGGGTGCCGAGGTGGGCCGCGATGTCGTAGGCGAGGCCCTGGTCCTGCCAGCCGGTGAGTACCGGCACGAGGATGAGATGCGCTGAGCTCGAGATGGGCAGAAATTCCGTGAATCCCTGCACCAGGGCCAGCACCGCGATATGCAACATGAGCTCCATCGATCTCGTCTGCCTCGTCGCCGGACGGCCGGCGCCTCAGAGTCTGGGTAACCATCGTCCGCCGGACACGGGCGGGGAGACGGTCGGAGCCGCGGCGGCCATCGCTGCACGGGCTGTCAGAGCCGCGCGCGCCGATCGCGCACAGCGAATCCGCACGGCGTGTAGTCCGTCAGCCCACGACCGAGCGCCAGCACCTGGAAGCGCTCACCCATCTCGCCCGGCAGCACCAGCTGCTTCGCCCCGGCGGCATGGGCCAGGTAATCGCGCGGACTGCGCTCGGCGAGCGTTTCCAGCACCCCGGTCAGGCCGCAACCGAGCAGAAACTGCGTCTGGGTGGTGTAACCGGCGATCGCGAAGCCCGCCGCCAGCGCCGCCTCGGCCACAGCCGTGAAGTCGACGGACGTGCTGAGGTCCTGCAGCCCGGGCCACAGAAACGGATCGGCGTGCGCGCGATGCCGGTAATGGCAGATCAGCGTGCCGTCCGTGCGCTGCGGATGGTAGTACTCGCGCCGCGTGTAGCCGTAGTCGATGAGCAGCACCATGCCACGGTCCAGACACTCGCCGAGCGCACGCAGCCAGGGCCCGTAGCCGAGGTTGACCTCGCTCACATAGCCGTCCGGCAGGCGGTAACCGAGCTCGGTCTCGATCGCGGCGACGGCGCGCACGACGGCCGGTCGCGCGGGACCGGGCTGCCAGTGAAAACCGTCACCCCGGGCCGCGACCAGCAACTCCTCCACGCCGCTGTCCCCGACCTTGCGGAACCGCGCGGCGGGCAGCGCATCGAGCACTTCGTTGGCGATGACGACGCCCTCGTACGGGGTCGCCGGCAACGTGTCCAACCACTGCACGGGCGCTTGCGCCGCGGCCAGATTCGCGCGCTGCACAGACCGCAGATCCGCGCTGACGTCGAGGATCGAATAAGCGCCCGGCCGCCGGCCGAGCGCGACCAGCGCCGCGATCAGCTCGACCGCGAGGCGCCCGCTGCCGGCGCCGAGCTCGAGGATGCCGGCCGCGGGCGCAAGGCGAGCGAGCACCTCCGCCACCTGTACCGCCAGGCAGCGCGCGAACACCGGCGAGAGCTCGGGCGCGGTGACGAAATCCCCGCCGGCGCCGAAGCGCCAGCGTCCGGCCTGGTAGTAACCGAGCCCGGGCGCGTACAGCGCCAGGCGCATGAACTCGTCGAACGGCAGCACGCCACCCGCGGCGGCGATGGCGCTGCGCAGCATCGCGGCGACGCGCCCGGCGTGTGCCACGCCAGCCGCGTCGAGCGCCGGCAGCGAAGCTGCCGGTGCAGACCCCGAAGCCCAGGACATGACCGGAAAGTTTCCTGCTCAGCGATCGGGAGCCCGTGCACGGCGCAGATCCGGCAGCACGCCGTCGAGGAACCAGCGCTTGCGCTCGGCGTCGTACCACCAGACCTGCAGATCGTCGACGCTGCGCACGACGCCGCTCGCTTCGTGGTAGTAGCCGATGCGCACACGCACCTTGGCCTCGTCCCCGTCGGTATTCAGACCCTGGTCGATGACGTCGTAGGAGGTGATGCGGAAATCGCGCAGACCGCCATAATCAGGCGCCACCGGGTCGCGGTCGCGAAATTCGATGTACTTGGCCGCTTCCTCCAGCTCGCCCCAGCGCAGCAGCTTGCCGTACGTCATGAGACTCACGTCCAGCGCCGTCATGCGCTTTTCCGTCCCGATAGAGGTGCACGCGCCGACGAGCGCCACAGCGATCACCACCACGAGCCGCACGAAACGCTGACGCGCGCCTGCGGGCTTCATGACTCGCCCGCGCCTGTCATCACAACTGGTCGCATATCGATTACCTCGCCGTCGAAACTCTCCCACAGCTGCGCGAATGTGCGCCCGCTTTCAGGGTGGCGCTCACTGCCGGCCAGCTCCGCGAGCGGCCGCAGCACGAAGGCATAGCGGACGATGTCCTCGCGCGGCACGTCCATGCCTTCATGGCACACGAGGTCATCGTACAGCAACAGGTCCAGATCGAGACTGCGCGGCACGAACCGCGATCCGCCGCGGGTGCGGCCGTGGTCGCTTTCGATGGCGTGCAGCGCGCCGACCAGCTCCGACGGCGCGAGATCGGTGTCGAAAGCAACGACCAGGTTGTAGAAATCGTCGCCATCCATGTCGACCGCCGGCGTTTCGTAAACGGTGGAAACACGCAGCCCGCGAAAGCTTCGACGCAGCGTCTTCAGAACGCCGCGCACGTTGGCTTCGCGATCCACGTTGCTGCCGACGCTGACGTACGCGCGCGCCATCTCACTCACGCTCACCGCGTTCGATCATGACGCCGACGTCGCGCACTCCGCGCACGGCGCCCTGCTTGTTGATGCGCAGCCGCAGCCACGGAATCGAAAATTCCTCGCGCAGCAGCGTCGCGAGGCGCTCGGCCAGCGTTTCGACGAGCTGGAAGTGGTTGGTCTCGGTATAGGCGATGACCCGCTTGGTCACCGCCTTGTAATCGAGGGTGTCGGCGATGTCGTCGGAGGTTGCCGCGGGACGAATGTCCGTGCCCATCTCGAGGTCGATCACCAGCGTCTGCCTGACCTGGCGCTCCCAGGCGTACACGCCGATGATCGTCTCGATGCGCAGATCCGTGATGTAGACGATGTCCATACGCAGAGCCGGGCGATCCTGGCAGGCGCCGGCAGGTTAGCACACGCCGGGAGCGCCCGCAGCGGCTGCGCTTGACCGGCCCGCGCCGCCGGCATTCCAATGCTCGTCATGGGCCCCGTGATTGCGCTCGTTGCGCTCGCCTACCTGTCCGGATCGCTGTCGTCGGCCGTGCTCGTGTGCCGCCTGCTGCACCAGGGCGATCCGCGCGAGGTCGGTTCACGCAATCCGGGTGCCACCAACGTGCTGCGCCACTTCGGCCGTGGCGCGGCGGCGCTGACGCTGGCGGGCGATGTGCTCAAGGGCTACGCACCGGTGCTGCTCGGCGCGTGGCTGGGGCTGGACCAGAGCGTGCTCACCCTGATCGGCGCGGCCGCGTTTCTGGGCCACCTGTACCCGGTGTTTTTCGGCTTTCGCGGCGGCAAGGGCGTTGCGACCTACACCGGCGCCCTGTTCGGCATCGACTGGGCCATCGGGGTCACCTTCGTCGCCGTGTGGGTGGTGATGGCGGCGCTGTTCCGCTACTCGTCCCTGTCCGGCCTCGTCGCCGCCGCCGCCAGTCCGTTCGCCGCGGCGGTACTCGGCATGCCGCCCGCGGGCATCGCCGGCGTGAGCGCGATGGTCGTGCTGCTGGTGTGGCGCCACCGGGACAATATCCGCAACCTGCTCGCCGGCCGCGAATCCAAGCTCGGAACGCACGGACGACGCGGCGCGGTCAGGCGGTGATCGCGGGCAGGGTTTCGAGCGGCCAACGCGCACGGGCCTCGATACCCAGTCCGCCGTGCTCGCCGGCTGCGAGGCGCCGATAGCCCGCATAAGCGATCATGGCGCCGTTGTCGGTGCAGAACTCGGGTCGCGGGTAGTACACCGCGGCGTCCATGCCGGCGGCCATCTCGTCGAGACGCTCGCGCAGCAAGCGGTTCGCACTGACACCTCCCGCAGCGACGAGCCGCTTCAGCCCGGTCTGGGTCAGCGCCCGCCGGCACTTGATGACCAGCGTATCCACCACGGCGACGGCGAAACCCGCCGCGATGTCGGCGCGTGTCTGCGGTCCGTCGCCCGCCGCGCCCACAGTCAGCGCCACCTGGGTCTTCAGGCCGCTGAAGCTGAAATCGAGCCCGGGGCGCTGGGTCATGGGACGCGCGAAAACATAGCGCCCGGCGCGCCCGGTCGCGGCCAGGCGCTCGACGGCCGGCCCGCCCGGATAGCCCAGACCGAGGAGCTTGGCGGTCTTATCGAAGGCCTCCCCGGCGGCATCGTCCAGCGATTCGCCGAGCATCCGGTAGCGGCCCACGCCGTCGACCCGGACGAGTTGGGTATGCCCGCCGGACACGAGCAGCGCGATGAACGGAAACTCCGGGGCCGGTGATTCCAGCAGCGGCGCCAGCAGATGCGCCTCCATGTGATGCACGCCCAGCGCCGGAACGCCGAGGCCGTAGGCCAGGGCGCGCCCGACCGCGGCACCGACCAGCAGCGCCCCGACCAGACCCGGCCCGGCCGTATAGGCGACGGCGTCGATGTCCGCCACCGCGCGGCCGCAGCCGGCGAGCAGATCGCGCACCATGGGAACGATCCGGCGGACGTGGTCGCGGGAGGCGATTTCGGGCACGACACCGCCGTAGGGGGCGTGCAGCGCGACCTGACTGAACAGGCGGTGGCCGAGCAGACCGTCCCCGCCGTCGTACAGGGCGACGCCGGTTTCGTCACAGGAGCTCTCCACGCCCAGGACCAGCATGTCAGTGTGGGGCGCTTTGCAATCGGCCACGCGCGTCCATACAATGGCCGCCCTTTGGCCGCGCTTGCGGTTTGACCGGGTACATCATCGGGAGAGTCGGAAACACCATGCCGAGTGTGAAAGTTCGCGAGAACGAGCCCTTCGACGTCGCCCTGCGGCGCTTCAAGCGTGCCTGTGAGAAAGCCGGCGTCCTCGCCGAGGTCCACCGGCGGGAATACTACGAGAAGCCGACCCAGGTACGGAAGCGCAAGGCCGCAGCCGCCGTGAAGCGGTGGCAGAAAAAGCTCGCACGGATGCAGATGCGCTTCCAGCGCACCCACTGACGCCTCCCCCCTTGCCCCGCTCCCCGTGTCGTCCCTGAAGGAGCGAATCAGTGCCGATGTAACGGGCGCTCTCAAAGGCGGCGACAAAGCGCGTGTCGGCGCCCTGCGCCTGGTGCTCGCGGCCATCAAGCAGCGGGAAGTCGACGAGCGGGTTCAGCTCGGCGATGCCGACATTCTTGCCGTGCTCGAGCGGCTCGCCAAGCAGCGGCGGGAATCCATCGAGCAGTTCGCACGGGCCGGGCGCGGGGACCTCGTCGCCCAGGAGACCTTCGAGCTGGATCTGATCACGAGCTACCTGCCCGAACCGCTGCCGCCGGCCGCGCTCGAAGCGGCCGTGACCGATGCCATCGCCGCGATCGGCGCCACCTCGATCAAGGACATGGGCAAGGTCATGGCCCTGCTCAAGGGGTCCCTGCAGGGCCGCGCGGACATGACCACGGTCAGCGCTCTGGTCAAGAGCCGGCTCGGCTGAGCGCGACCCGCCCGCGCGCGGCTATACTTTCGCCAAGCGCGCCGCTCCGGCACCGCCGGCGCGCGGCGACCGCAGAGGACCGCTAGACTCACCGGGCGTTCGTGGCAGGCCAGATCCCCAGGCAGTTCATCGACGATCTGCTCGCTCGCGCCGACATCGTCGACGTCATCGAGCAGTACGTGCCACTGCGCAAGGCGGGGCACGAGTGGAAAGCCCTGTGCCCGTTCCACAACGAGAAAACGCCGTCGTTCACGGTGAGCCCGCAAAAGCAGTTCTACTACTGCTTCGGCTGCGGCGCCTCCGGCTCGGCGATCGGGTTCCTGATGGAACACGCGCACATGGACTTTCCCGAGGCAGTCGCCGAATTGGCTGGACGTGTCGGCCTCGCCGTACCGGCCGGGGACGAGGGCGATGGCCGGCCGCGCGCGAATCTCGCCCCGTTGTACGACGCGCTCGCCGAGAGCCAGCGCTGGTTCGCGCGCCAGTTGCGCGAGCATCCCCAGGGCCAGCGGGCCATCGACTACCTCAAGGGACGCGGGCTGACCGGCGAGATCGCGGCGACTTTCGGCATCGGCTACGCCCCGCCCGGCTGGGACAACCTGCTGCGCGCGCTCGGCAGCCAGCCTGAGTCTGCCGCCCGACTGGCCGACGCCGGCCTGCTGATCCCGCGCAGCGGCGGCCACTACGACCGCTTCCGCGACCGCATCATGTTCCCCATCCACGATCAGCGCGGGCGCGTCGTCGGCTTCGGCGGGCGGGTGCTCGGCGACGAGGAACCGAAGTATCTGAACTCGCCGGAAACACCCGTTTTCCACAAGGGCCACGAGCTGTACGGCCTGTATCAGGCCCGGCGTGCGGAACCGGCGCTGGCGCAGCTGATCGTGGTCGAGGGTTACATGGACGTGGTGGCGCTGGCCCAGCACGGCGTCGGCAATGCCGTCGCCACGCTCGGCACCGCCACCACGCGCGAGCATCTCGAGCGCGTGTTTCGGGTGGTCTCCGACGTGGTGTTCTGTTTCGACGGCGACACCGCCGGACGGCGCGCCGCGTGGCGAGCCCTCGAAGCTGCGCTGCCGTTGCTGCACGATGGTCGCAGCGTCGGCTTCCTGTTCATGCCCCAGGGCGAGGATCCGGACTCGCTGGTGCGCCGGCAGGGCCCGGCGCTGTTCACCGATCGCAATGCCGCGGTGCCGCTGGCCGAGTACATGTTCGAGCGTCTCGCCGCGCAAGTGAACCTGGCCACGGTCGACGGCCGCAGCCGCCTGGTCGAGCTCGCGCGGCCGTTGATCGAGCAGCTGCCGTCCGTCGCCGCACGCCAGCCACTGGCGGAGCGCCTGGGCGATCTGACCGGTTTTCGTCCCGATCCGCGACCTGGCGGCCGGCCGTGCAGCGTGCCGACCCGGCCGCAGGTACGTGAGCGCTCACTCGTGCGCACCGCCATTACTCTGCTGCTGCACCGCCCCGATCTCGCGGCCACCGCACCACCGGCCGCGGAGCTGCGCGGCGCCGGGCTGCCGGGGCTCGAGCTGCTGACGGAGCTGATCGAATTCGCGCGCGGCCGGCCGCAGGTCAGTGGCGGCGTGCTGCTCGAGCACTGGCGCGATTCGCCCCACGGCGAGCACCTCACCCGGCTGCTCGGCAGCGCGCCGGAGATCCCGGCCGACGGCTACGCCGCCGAGTTCGCGGGGGCCCTGGAAAAGCTTCGCGCGCTCGCGCTGAAAGTAGCGCAAAAACAAGTCGTTACAAATGCCCGCCCGAGTGAGCTCAGCGACCGTGAGAAGGCGGAACTCCGGGCACGTTTTGGCGGTCGCAAGGAGGACCCACCGAGCGCCTGAACTGGCGACAGGGTGATTATCTGCTATAAAATGTTGAGTTTGTTTGCGTCCCGCGCGCGTTTCCCGGCCCTGCATGCGGGACGGGTTCGTCCAGACCAGGTTTTTGAATCAAGGGTATCGATCGCCAATGGAAATCACCGAAGAACTCGAGACCGCCGACGAACAGTCGCAGCTCAAGCAGTTGATTGCCAAGGGCAAGGAGCAGGGCTTCCTGACCTACGCCGAGGTCAATGATCACCTGCCGGACGATATCGTCGATCCCGAGCAAATCGAAGATATCATCAATATGATCAATGACATGGGCATCACGGTGCACGAAACGCCACCGGATCTCGACGCCCTGTTGCTGCCGGACACCGCAGTCGCCGACGAGGACGCCGCCGAGGAGGCCGCCGCCGCCCTCGCGACGGTCGACACCGAGTTCGGCCGCACGACCGATCCCGTGCGCATGTACATGCGCGAGATGGGCACGGTCGATCTGCTCACCCGCGAAGGCGAGATCAAGATCGCCAAGCGCATCGAGGAAGGCCTCAACCAGGTACTGTCCGCGCTCTCGGACTTCCCTCAGGTGGTGCAGTTGTTCCTGAGCGAGTACGGGCGCGTCGAGAACGCCGAAATCAAGCTGAGCGACGTGATTGCCGGATTCGTCGACAACGAGGCCGACAACACCCCGGGAGTCGTGGAGATCACCGACAGCCGCAGGGAGGTCGCCGAGGACGGCGACGACGAGTCCGAGGAGGACGATACCGATTCGGGCGACGACGCCGATCCGCTGTCCAAGGAGCTCGACCCGGCGGAGGTAGCCGCGCGCTTCGAGGATTTCCGCAAGCTGGTGAAAAAAGTGGCCGCGTCGACCAAGCGCAACGGCCGCGATCATCAGCGCACGGTCGCGTTGCGCCAGGAGCTCGCGCTGGCGTTTCTCACTTTCAAGATCGTGCCCAAGCTGGTCGAACAGGTGACCGTCCACGTGCGCTCGATCGTCGATGAGATCCGCACGCACGAGAAGTCGATCATGGAACTGTGCGTTAAGCACGCGAACATGCCGCGCAAGGACTTCGTCAGCGGCTTCCTCAACAACGAATCCGACCCGAAGTGGCTCGCCAAGCTGCTGCGCGCCCGCAAGCCGTGGGTGCCGGCATTGAAGGAGCACAAGGAAGCGATCGAGGCGGCGCAGCGGCGTCTCGCCCAGGTCGAGGCCGCGAGCAGCCTGACCATTGCCGAGATCAAGGACATCAACCGGCGCCTGTCGATCGGCGAGGCCAAAGCACGCCGGGCGAAGAAAGAGATGGTCGAGGCCAACCTGCGCCTGGTCATCTCGATCGCGAAAAAGTACACGAACCGTGGTCTGTTGTTCCTGGACCTCATCCAGGAAGGCAACATCGGCCTCATGAAGGCCGTGGACAAGTTCGAATACCGGCGCGGCTACAAGTTCTCGACCTACGCGACATGGTGGATCCGCCAGGCCATCACCCGCTCGATCGCCGACCAGGCGCGCACCATCCGCATTCCGGTGCACATGATCGAGACGATCAACAAACTCAACCGGATCTCGCGCCAGATCCTGCAGGAAAAAGGTCGCGAGCCCACACCCGAAGAGCTGGCGGAACGCATGGAGATGCCCGAGGACAAGGTCCGCAAGGTGCTCAAGATCGCCAAGGAGCCGATCTCCATGGAGACACCGATCGGCGACGACGAGGACTCCCACCTCGGCGACTTCATCGAGGACATCAGCATCCTGCCCCCCGTCGACGCGGCCACTTTCGAGGGGCTGTGTCGCGCGACCATGGACGTGCTGGAGTCGCTGACGCCGCGCGAGGCCAAGGTGCTGCGCATGCGCTTCGGTATCGGCATGAACACCGACCACACCCTCGAGGAGGTCGGCAAGCAGTTCGACGTCACCCGTGAGCGTATCCGCCAGATCGAGGCCAAGGCGCTGCGCAAGCTGCGCCACCCGTCCCGCTCGGAGCAACTGCGCACCTTCCTCGACTGAACGCAGCCAGTGCCCGCACGATGAACTACGCGGCCTGCGGGCCGCGTTTTTCTTCCGCTCCGCGTGTTGCGCGTGAGACGCTGACTCGCGGGCGTTGGTAGAATGCCGGCTGCGGGCCCGTAGCTCAGTTGGTTAGAGCAGGGGACTCATAATCCCTTGGTCCCAGGTTCGAGCCCTGGCGGGCCCACCAGATTATTCAAACACTTACGCCAACTCATCACTGCCGCTCCGCACACCGTGCGGGGGTCTTGCGGGACTCGGCGGCGCTAATGCGTCGCGGTACCGCTGATCACGATCAGCGCCGGCGCCTCCGGCACCAGCTCACACACCCGCTCCGCGGCGTCGAGCAATTGCCCGATCTCGCGGTACGAATAGTGGGTGGTAATCCGCCCGGAGCGATGTCCCAGAAGATCCTGTCGATCCTCGAAGGACACCCAACATCCAACAAGACCTCCGTCACCTGTTAAGACCTTGACCGTAGTAGATGAAACCATGCCCGCGCGCAGTGGAAGTCTTCCCGCGATAGTCATCGCACATCAGTCGGATATGGACTCAAGAGACTATGGGGCACCCAATACGGGCTTAGCCACCATCAACCAGTAAACGACCAGCAAGGCCGTGAACGCCGGCCAACCCAGCCAGAACCACCGGCGCATGTAGCGATGGTACTGGGCCGGCAGGGGCTTGTCGGACGCGACTGCCGCCTGCGCCAGGTGCCGGCACCGGATCTGCAGCCAGACTACCGGCGCCCAGCACGCGAAGGTGATGACGTACAGCACATAGGTCGCGACCAGCCACGGCGCGAGCGCGTCGTAGCCTGCCATGTACACGAGCAGGAACCCGGTCACAGGCTGCACGACGCCCGAGGTGCCGGTGAACACCCAGTCCACCCACACGACGTTCTTGAGCGTGCTGGCGATGGCGTGTACGTCGCCACGCCTGTGCGTCAGCCACATGTGCAGCGCCGTGCCGAGCCCCGTGCCGAACAGCACCGTGGCGCTGACGATGTGGAGCCACTTGACGAGCAAGTAAGTGCTCATCGGTCGGGCTCGATGGCCATCCACACTCCGACGGCCGCGAGGACGGGCAGGTTCTTGAGCAAGGGTCCGAACAGGTTCATCCACAGCGCCGGTATGGCGAGCGTCAGCGCGATCGTGTAGCCGGCGACGAGCGCGATCTGGATGGTGCCGAGGACGGCGGGGCGCCAACCGTACAGGACGAGTACGCCGATTGCCAGGTCGAGCAGGCTGAATGCCGTTCCCGCTGCAGCCGCGAGCTCTCCGAGTCCGAGAAGCCTTCCGGTCTCGGCAACCAGGACGGGTGAGGCAAACAGGCCCGCGATCCCCGATCCGATCCACAACGCGCCGAGCGAGAGGCGCAGCAGCGGCCGCAGGAACACCAGCCGCGCGTGCCAGCGGTCCTGCACTTCCGCAGGGCGCGTGGCGAGCCACTGCGCCATGGGTCGTGGCTGGATGCCGGTCACGGCCGCCGCATCCTCACCACCACCTGCATTGCCGTATTCGAGCTGCTCTAGCGCGCTGGTGTTGAACGAGGTCGCGCCGATCAGGTCTCCAATACGGCAGGCTGCGGCAACCAAGGCGCGCGGGACGTGCACGATCCGCGCAGCCCCGAAACCCAGCCACGCACGCCAAGCGATCAGGATTGCTTCCAACGTCAAGACCTCGGGCCCCACCGGTTCCAGTGTTACGCGCGCGATCTGAGGGCGCTCGATCAGCTTGACGGCCTGCGCGGCGAGATCGTTGACGTGCAGTGGCTGGAACGGCTGGTCGCCATCTCCCACCACGGGCACGATGACCGGAAATCCGGCCAGCCCCCGAAGCAGACTCGTGCCTCCGAACGAACCTGCCCCGTATACGAGCGAGGGCCGCAGCACCACCCAGTCGAGATCGAGCGCGCGCAGGGCCTCCTCGCCGCGGTGCTTACTCGTCGCGTAGCGAGTTCCCGCTGCGGGATCGGCGCTGACCGCGGAGATCTGAATCACGCGCCGGACGCCCGTTCTCGCGCAGGCTTCGAACAGCGCCCGCGGCGCGAGATGGTGGATGGCCTCGATGTCCTGCAAGCCCGTGCCTTGCATGACGCCCGCGCAGTTGATGACGGCATCGATTCCCGTCAGCCGCGCTTGCCACACGTCCGAGTTGAGATCGCGGTTCATGTCGGCCCGGATGGCTCGTACTTCCGGAAACATCCGTTCGAGCCCGTCGGGCCGGCGTACCGCCGCCACCACCTCGTGCCCTGCCGAGCGCAAGGCGACGAGCAGATGTCGCCCGATGAAACCGTTGGCTCCGATCAGCAGAATGCGCACGTAACGGATTCTAGCGGTCTATGATGCTCGGAGCATCGACGTAATCCAGCGCCCGAACGGCCCGTGTGCTGTTGAAAGCCGGCCCGACATGCGGTGAAATCAGCAGCCGGCATCAGTGAAATACGCACGTTCTGCTGTTCGATCCAGGCGCCGGCGCGATGGCCAGGGAACGGCTCGGCATCATGCGCCAGACCAGTGACGGCTTCAAAATCGCCGAAAGCGATCTTGAATTGCGTGGCCCTGGGGAAGCGCTGGGCGCAAGACAGATCGGCATGCTGCAGTTCCGCGCCGCGGACCTGGCGCGTGACCGCCTGCTGCTGAAACGCATCCCGCCCGTTGCCAATCGCATGCTGGCCGAGCAGCCTCACCAGGCAAGCAAGCTGGTGGATCGCCGGATCGGTAATTCAACTCGCTTCGCGGGTGTCTGAGGGGGCCCGCGACAGTTCATTCTTGCCGCTTCACCTCTAGCTGTCGCTTCGCTCGAACTTGACCCTGCGGTCAGCTCCATCGACCATGAAAGCTACCGGTACCATAAGAACAAATGCTGCCAGATGGAAGAACACACCAGACCACAGCAGAGGCGCAAAGCGTCCTCCAACCACCACCATTGCTGCCAGAGCGGGGCCGGCAGCGAAGCCGATGCTTTGCAATGTATAACTGAAGCTCGCGAGACGACCGTGATGATCCAATCCGGCCATCACCCCCATCATGTAAGGAAAGAAAACCAGCCACATGCCCATGTAGATCTGCACGACCACGGCGTAGACCAGAAACGAACGTGGCGCCAGCGCAATTGCGGACAGGCCAGTTACCATCAACATGAGCGCAATTGCTACCGGCCATGCGCGACCATAGCGCAACCCTATTATCAAGGGCACCAGGGCGCCAACTGCGCCCCAAACCTGAGAACCGGCCAATACGTTGCTGACCTGCTGGGCGCGAAAGCCTGCCTGTAAACCCACTTCAGCAATATAAGGCCAGACACCGCCAACAGCGAGATAGAATCCAATGGTCCCACCGATGGCCATTGCGTTGGGGCGCGTCAGAAACAGCTTCGGTATCCGGTTTGAACGAGCACTCCCAGGACTTCCCGAGGATACCGGGAACCAGGCTGCGAGCAACAACCCAGGCAAGGTCACAAAGGCTATGAGGAGGAATATTGCATAGGGTCCCGCAATGTCCGTGAGCCATGGGATGATGGCGAACCCCGCCGCCGCTACGAGCAGCGTCATCACCGTAAAACCACCAAAAATACGATCTGGAGATGTCATCCCCGCTATAGCTGCCGCCATCACGCCGGAGGCCAGTCCCACACCGAGACCTGTCATCAAGCGCAGGGCCGTCAGCGGTTCGAAGGATGGTATTAGCATCGACAGAAGATTGCCGCTTAGTACCAGTGCAAGTCCGGCAAAAGCCACCAGGCGGCGGTCAATCCTGTGCATCGAAACCGCGACGACAACCGTGCCGGCCATCGCGCCAACCATCTCCGCCGCCGTTACAACGCCTGCATGCGACGGACTCAAGGAAAAATACGCGATGTAGGTCGAGATCAATGCGGGCTTAAGCCCGATAACCATCACGGCCCCTAGTCCGGTAAACAGAACAGCGAACAACCGCAGGTTCACAAGGCTCGACAAAATCCATTCCCACTTGGGTCCCGCATGGTTGAAGGCTAAGGCATTGGTAAGGCGGTGCCCTGCATTTTTGGCCCTAACTGGTGATAGCGAGCCACCGCTTGACCGGCCTCATCAGAAAGTGAAACGACCTTCGACGCCAAAGCTCCTGGGCTGGGCCCGAAAACCGATATCGAACGGCAGACCGCTAAACAGACTGGGGTTGTAATCTGCGTAATAGCGTTCATCGGTCAGGTTTCGGCCCCAAATGTAGAACCCCCACTTATCGACTTCCACACCAGTGCGAACGTCGATCAGTTCTAACGGCTTCTGGACCTGGACATTGTCCAACTGCCAGTACTTCTTGCCCCGGTGCTCGTAATCCAATCGCAGCATGCCACCCAGGGCTCCGGTTATGCTGAAGTCATACTGGAAGCCGGCGTTCGCCGTCCAGGCTGTGTTCTTGGGTGTGCGGTTGCCTTCATTGCCGGGGAACGTCGTAATTCGCTTGATCTCGCTGTCCGTGGTGCCAATTGCGCCAAAAACCTGCAGGCCATCAGTCACCAGAGCCTGAACCTCCAATTCGACGCCCCAGATATCGACCTTGTCGATATTGGAAATAATCTGACTGGCGGTGGCAGCATCAACTCTGAAGAACTGGAAGTCGTCGACGTTCTGGAGAAATACGGCTCCATTCGCAACCAGACGGTTATCCAACCATGTGGTTTTGAAACCGACCTCAAAGTTGTCGAGCGTCTCGTCCTGGAAAACCGGGATGCCCGGGGCATTGAAACCACCTGAGCGGAACCCACTGGAATAAGTCGCATAAACCATCTTGTCCTCTTCGAGGCGGTAGGTAGCGGTCACTTTGGGCTGCACGGAATCAAAAGAATGCTGGCGCGTCAGTCCACTGGCAAGGTTGGTCTGCTCGCGCTCGTCGTTGTCATAGCGAAGGGCAACTGACACAGTGAAACTGTCGCTGAAATCGAAATCCAACTGACCGAATACCGCGTAGGCCTCGTTGCTGTTGTCTTCCGTCAACGTGATCAAATTCAGTGCCGGGTTTTCAATCTGCCCGGTGGTGCCGTCGAGGTCGAAGAAGGCACGGGTCAGAAGCTCGCGATCGGTGTGGATGTAGTATGCACCCGCGATCCATCGCAAACGTTGATCAGAGCGGGACACCAGCCGGAGTTCCTGGCTGAGCAGCTTCACATCCAGATCCTGGCCCTGCCCTGCCTGGAAACCGAAGCCGAAGAAGCCACCGGGCGAGTCCACCGGGTTGCTGAAATCCAGGTCGCCCCGGTTGATCTCGGTCAGATCCGTGTAACCAGTGATGCCAGTAAGCGTGGCAAAGCCAAAGTCATTATCGAATTTGAAAGTCAATTCAGTGATGTCGCCAGAGGTCACGCCCACAATATTGGAACGCGGGGCGAAGATGTCGTTGGCATTGGTGGTGGGGACGACGCTGTCATACAGCCCGCCTGCCTCGAAATCCTGATAGGAGGCGCGAAAATCAAGTACGAGATTCTCGTTCGCCACCACAGTCAGACGGCCACGCATCCCGCCGTCATGATCTATGAAATCGACCTTGTCACCAACGAAGGTGTTACGGATACGCCCGTCGTCTTCCTTGTAATAACCGCTGACACGAAACATGACCTTGTCATCGACGATGGGTCCCGAAATGCCAGCAGTGAAG
Source organism: Gammaproteobacteria bacterium (assembly GCA_020850735.1). GTDB lineage: Bacteria > Pseudomonadota > Gammaproteobacteria > JADZEE01 > JADZEE01 > JADZEE01. Next base: position 96,726 of record JADZEE010000009.1, read on the forward strand.
TCCCAGGCATCACCGCGCCCATAACTGACGTTGGCAAAACCTTCGAACTCGTTGGTTGGCTGGCGGGTTACAATATTGACCGCGCCACCGATGGCGTTACGTCCATACAAAGCGCCCTGTGGTCCCTTCAAAACCTCGATTCGCTCGATGTCGTACAGATTCATCTTGAACTGCTTCTGGTTGTTCTGCGGCACGCCGTCGATGACGATGGCAACGGGCGCGTCGGCATTGTTTATCTGTGTCACGCCGCGCACCACCACGAAGGTATTGAGATAGGTGAAGCTGTCATCCAGCGACATATTGGGCACTAGGTTGACGAAATCCTGGGTGGTATGGATACCCGCGTCAGCGATACGATCGGCGGTAAAAGCCGTCACCTGGATAGGCACGTCCTGCAACCGCTCCTCACGTTTTTGCGCGGTGACCAGAATTTCCTCCAGAGTCCCGACCTCATCGGCAACGACGGTGCCCATCGCGTCCATGGCCAGTGCCGTGAAGCCGGAGAGCAGGTAACGCAAAAAGATTGCAGGTTTCATTTCCTTACTCCTGAGTGTTGATTACAGAGCAAGCAGTTTTTCGATGGGCTCGAACGTCTCGGCCAGACCAAATGCTTGTGGTCCGAAACAGGCAAGCGCTTCGCTGGTGCGCAGGGACGGCGGCGCACTGACCCCGATGATCTTCAGGCGCTGACCGTATTTGAGGCCTTCGGTGGTTATGGGTTCGGCCGTTTCGCGATCAACCATGCAGATAAGATCGGGAACGATGGCTCTCAAACCGGTCTCATCACGCGCAATCAGATGTTCGTTCTGGAACCTGACATCCATGCGCCTGCCGCCGCCGTCAAGGGCTTCGAGAACCACGCGCCCGATCGAGAAGCCGTGCGTAGTCTCGCGCAGAAGATCGACGATCTTGCCATCGAAGATAACGGCGCACTTGTTGTAATAGGCCGAAGTCCGGAGGTAATCGAGGAGCGAATCAACCGGGCCATCGCCGTGGCGACCCTGCGCAATCGCCCGGCCGATCCCATGCGCTAAGCTGAGCGTATTGCGCACAGCCGTCCGTTTCACGTCGGCCCCGGTCATGGGATAGGCCGAAATCATCACGGACAGTCCCATGCGCATGGCGACCGCCCGGCTGATGTCCTCCGCCGACTTTGAGCTGGCAGAACGCACGACCACGCTTTCCATGTGGTCGTTGGCGATGACCACCGGCGAGATCGGAACGCCATAGACATGGTAGGTGACCATGTGGATTTCCGGGAAGGCGCGCCCCATGCCGTCGGCATCGATCACCGGAAGCCCGCGCCGGGCGGCAATGGCTATGGGCAAGGTGGAGTTGATGCCCCCGACCTCCGCCGGAAGAATATATTCAACCTTGCGTCCGGTTACCTGCTCCATGGTATCTATGACGAGATCGGCGTCCTTACCGTCCATCAGCTTTTCGATGGTCACTGTAGGCGCGCCCAGCATGGCGACGATAAAGCAGGCGGCGGCGTCTGGTACGTCATCTGCGTCGACCACTTTCGGCACACCGTATTCCCGCATCATCTGCTGGGCGAACAAGCGTCCACAATAAGGGTCACCGCCGCCGCCAGCGCCAAGAAATGCAGCGCCGCGCGCAAAATCGACCATGTCCTCGACGGTGAGATTCATGCCACGCGTTCCCCTTGCCCGCCATGGGTCTCGATCCTGAGTTCGCCGACGGCACGCACACGCAGCCGCACCGCGCCGCCGGGAACGTATTGCAGCGGGAATTCCTCTACATCAACGACCTCGACGGACTGGGGCTCTGCGCCAGCCGCGACAGCCTGTGCGGTTGCTTCCGCTCGCGCGTCCTCAATTGCTCGTTCACGTCCGAGCGTTTCGTAGGAAAAGACCCGGTCCACCTCGCCACCCACCTGGGCAAAAGCTGCGCCGATAGCATTCGCGACCGCGGCATGGTTTGGGATGACAACTTCGCTGATGCCTGGAATGGGTCGCGAGATGAGGACGGACCCACCGCCCACCAGAATGAGCGGAACCGCGCTTGAGCTCGACTTCATGCGGTCGACTGCTTCGGCCAGTTTCCGGTGAATGGTGTCGAGGGCGCAATTGATGAGCCTCGTATCCAGGCATTTGACGAGACCTGGATCACCCATTGAAACCTGACCGGCGGCAGCCGCGATATCGCTCGCCGTGAGGGTATCACCGCCAAACACGCATGCCTTTTCAGTCAGACGGAAACCAACCGATTCCGGCCCCACGCTCATGCCATCGCCGGCAACGAGGCTGCCGCCGCCAAGGCCAATCGCCAGAATATCGGGCATGCGGAAATTGGTGCGCACCCCGCCGATGTCAACAGTGAGGGACGATTCCCGCGGGAACCCATTCGCCAGCACACCGACATCGGTCGTAGTGCCGCCGATGTCGGCGACGATGGCGTTCATTGCGCCAGAGAGATAGGCAGCCCCGCGCATACTGTTGGTGGGGCCGGACGCGAACGTCAGCACAGGGTATTTTTCCACGAATGCGGCGATCATCAGCGTGCCGTCATTCTGGCTTATATAGAAGGGCGCGGTGATTTTGAGGCTTGTGAGTGCATTACGGAACGACCGCACCACATTGATCGACATCTCCGCCAGAGAGGCGTTCATGATGGCGGCGTTTTCCCGTTCCAAAAGACCGATACGACCGATGTTTCGCGACAGGCTGATAAGAACGTCAGGGATTTCGTTCCGGACAATCGCGGCGGCTCGTTCTTCCTGATCCGCGTTGATGGGGCTGAAAACCCCGGCAATGGCGACGGACCGCAGCCCTTTACGGCGCATGTCGCGCGCTGCTTCCGCCACCGCGATCTCGTCGAGCGGTGCATTGTCGCGCCCGTCAAATTGATAACCGCCACCCACCTGGTAGACATGTTGGCCGATCGCCTGACGCAGGCGGTCTGGCCAGTCGATAAGTGGCGGGATGCCGGTGCCGGAGGGCAGCGAAATTCGGATCAGGCCAACTTCAAGTAGACGTTTGGCCTCGACAAAGGCGTTGGTGAAGTGCGTGGTGCCGATCATCACCACGTCGATCGCTTCGGGAACGACCCGGGACTTTTCCATGATTGTGCCAATCGAGGCAATGATTCCGCTGCCGACGTCCTCCGTAGTAGGTGACTTGGTGAACGCAACCACGTCCCGGCCATCCATCAGGACGGCGTCCGTGTTCGTTCCACCCACATCAACACCGAGGCGCATGGTGCGCTACCGCAACCCTGGTCTACCGAGGACTCCAAGCATGTATAGTCAGATGATTACGGTCAAAGCCCGCGGAGGGTGGCTTACGGCCGTATTCGGGTGGGTGACAAACCGGCAGGTGGTAATACCCACCCTAACGGGTAGGCCGGTAGATTAGACTATCAATGCCTCGGCTCGGGCCTTGGCCACTGCGCCGCCGCGCTTATCGACTTTGAGTTTGGTATAAATATTCTTGAGGTGAAACTTGACCGTATTTTCGGTCATGTTGAGGGCGCGGGCGATTTCCTTGTTCGAATAACCGTGGGCGAGTTCATTCAGCACCTCGATCTCGCGCGCGCTGAAATTGTGATTCGTCGTGACGCCCGATCGGATACGCGCCTGCTTCATGGTGTCCAACAGCCTGGCAATCTCTACCCGAACGAGACTGTCGACAGTTTGCGCACGCTGCTGACGGAGCGCCTGGGCAAGTAGCGGCTCCATGGCACTGGCCTCGGCGAGGACGATGCGACTGGCTCCTTCGGGAATCGCAAGCCGGATCACACCCATCAGCTTGTCGATTGCAGCATCGACATCCCCACGCATGCGAAGTACCACGGCTTCCATGACATCTGCTTGGGCAAGGTGCAATAGGCGCTTGCCATCCTCGGCGAGTGTGCGGACGTCTTCAAGTACTTCCAGCGCGTTTGCACATGCGCCGTGTGCAATATGACAGCTGGCCAGTGCAATGCCAGACTGGTGATGTGTGCGCCAGACATGGCGATTCGAACGCCAATCACCGAGCACAAAAGTGAAATCCCTGGACTGCAGGACGGTTTCGGCCTGACCTAGTTCACCCGAGCCTACAAGAATGCGGATCCGCTCGGCCGCGATCAACGGGAGCAGGCGACGAAGCCCACGACGCCGCGCCGTTGCGGCTGCGCGATCGAGAATGACAATAGCTTCATCGAGACCGTGCAGTTCAAGCGCCAAATGCGCCGCGGTTTCATAACCGGTCGCCAGAATATCGAACCAGCTGTCATTTTCCTCCAGGTGCGTGAGCGAGCCGGTGAGGTGGGCTTCGGCGGCTTGAAGATCATTTTTCAGATAGAGTACGGCGGCCAGCAACACATCGGCGATGGCCTTCTGCCCGCTGTCAACACCGAAATTCTCCTCAGCTGTAGCGAGTGCTTCCCGAAAAGTCGCTTCCGCCTCACGCAACCGGCCGGAAATCATTTGCACCTGACCCAAGTGAAAATAGGCATAGTTGAGTCCGAGGATCGAATTGCCGGTGCGCATGTGGTGAACGGCCTTGATGGCCGCGTCCTCAACAGCTGGACTGTCACCCAAACGCAGAGCCACCACAGCGATTGATTCGTATAGGGCTCCGAGCCCGATATGATCGGTCGGATAAAACGCTTCGGTGGCTTTAGTCAGGCGCCGGAAATCGTCTTCGTTGACCCATTTGTCCTCATAGCCGTCAATCACGCCGCCGATCAGCAAGCCGTCACGCTGGTTACGATAAGAATCCTCCGCCGGGGCCAGGAGGTCCTGGGGCATTCCACTAGCAATTAGCGCGCGTGCTTCACCCAGCTCACCATCCTTGATGTGCAGGTAAATCCTGGCATAACGCAGCGCTGCGTATTGGCAGCAGATCGCTTGTGGAATGCCTCTGAGCAGGCTACGCAGCATGCCAATGCCACCGAACAGGATCAGTTCCCAGCCACCGGCGGCGGCAATGAGACTGGTTACCCGATCATAGTCTCCAGCCACACGGGCATGGCGCACTGCTTCCACTGTCAAACCCTGATCTTCAAACCAGCGAGATGCGGAAAGATGCAACGCGGCAATGCGCTCGGGCGCACGTCGCTGCAGGATATCGAGCAGGAATTCACGGAATAACAGATGACAACGGAACCAGTACCGCTCCCCGTCCAGTGGAATGAGCAGTACGTGCAATCGTTCAAGCCAGGCGAGAATGTTCCTGCAATCCGTGCGCCCGGTCATGGCATTTGCCAGATCGCCATTGATCCGTTCGCAGACCGCAGTGTCAAGGAGAATGGCCGCCGCGTCCTTGTCGAGATCCCGAAAAACCTGCTCGGCGAAATAATCCGCCAGGTCAGCAGTGCGACCCGAATATCTTTCCATGAGATCGGCACGGTTACCGGTACCCTGTAACCACAGCTTGGCAAGCTGTAAGGCGACGCCCCAGCCCTCCGTTCGTTCCACCAGGCGCACGATGGCATCACGGTCCAGCGTGTCATCGAAAAGCGGCAGGGCGTCTTCTATACGAAAGCGCAGAGCTTCTATGCCGATCTCATGTAACATCCCCCTCGCCTTGAGCTTGGCGAGTGTCAGCGCAGGACGCTCCCGACTGCTCAGCACCATGTGGAGGTTGTCGGGGGCACGGTTGAGAATGCCCTCTATCAGCTGGTCCAACGGTGCTGACTGCACTCTGTGGTAATCGTCAAGGATCAGGATGATAGGTTCCCCAAGACGAGCCACGCTATTGAGAAAACCGGCCACCGCAGCGGTCAGCGGGACTTCGGTGAACCCCTGTCCGGCCGTTTTCTCCAGCTCGCCGAGCTCGGCGCCGCTCGCAACCAAAGACAAGACCAGTGTGGCGAGAAATTGCAGAGGATCACCATCATCCTCATCCAGTGAAACCCATCCGGCAATGCCACCACTGGTACGAACGACAGTACGCCATTGTGCCAGCAGTGTCGTTTTTCCAAATCCGGCAGGTGACACCAGCAACGTAAGCCGGGCGCATCGCGCATCTTCCAACGCCCCAAGCGCCAGCGGACGTTCAATTTGGGTGACAAGCGACTGTGGCGGTTCCAACTTTGCCGCCATCAAACAGTCTAGTTCGCTTCCCTCCCAGCTCTTCACGCTGCTTGCTCCGTAATGCAACGTATCACCCTAGCCCTGCCCTATACCCACATCTGATGCTGGACAAAGGCGTCTCGCGCCGCTACTGTGGGCGGTGTGCGAGCACAGAGCCAGATCAAGCGTACGCTGAGCCAGCCGCAGGGTGTGGCGCGTGTGCTCGCCT
>JADZEE010000010.1 GCA_020850735.1 Gammaproteobacteria bacterium
GCTGTACGAGCTGAGGCGCACGACGCCGCGGCCGCCGGGTCGCCATCACCGGCTGCACGGCTCGTCCCGCTCGAGCCTGCACGCCAAGGTCTTTGCCGTCGATGGCGCGCGGGTGTTCGTCGGCTCCTTCAACTTCGACCCGCGCTCCGCTCGCCTCAACACCGAGATGGGCTTCCTCATCGACAGTCCGGCGCTGGCGCGGGCCATCGACGCGGCCTTCGCGACGGACATCCCGGCCCTCAGCTATGAAGTGGGCCTCGGCCCAGCGGGGGGGTGCAATGGACGCAAGGCCACGGCGGTGACCGCATGGTGCACACGAGCGAGCCCGGCACTACGCGCTGGCAGCGCCTGGGCGTGTGGCTGCTGTCGCGACTGCCGATCGATGGGCTGCTTTAGTGAGCGCGCTCGTAGATAGTGACGACGCAGGCGCCGCCCAGGCCCAGGTTGTGCTGCAGCGCCAGCCGTGCGCCGACAACCTGGCGCACACCGGCGTTGCCGCGCAGCTGCTCGACCAGCTCGACGCACTGCGCAAGGCCGGTGGCACCGAGCGGGTGACCCTTCGAGAGTAGTCCCCCCGAGGGATTGGTGACGACCCGACCGCCGTAGGTGTTGTCACCGTCACAGATGAACTGCTCCGCGCCACCCGGCGGACACAAGCCGAGGGCCTCGTAGCTCAGCAGCTCGTTTTGCGCGAAGCAGTCGTGGAGCTCGACGACGTCGATATCCCCCGGGCAGATGCCGGCCCGCTCGTACGCCTGCAGTGCGGCCGCCCGCGCCATGCCGACACCAACGAGTTCGCGCATGTCCCGCGCGGCGAAGGTCTCCGGGCGGTCGGTAGTCATCGCCTGCGCGCGGATGCGCACGCCAGCGTCCAGCCCATTGCGTTCGGCGAACGCACGCGAGCAGACCACTGCCGCGCCGGCGCCGCAGGTGGGCGGGCAGGCCATCAGGCGCGTCATCACGCCCGGCCAGATCGTGGGGGAACCGAGCACCTCCTCCTCGCTCACGATCTTGCGGAACAGCGCCAACGGGTTGTTGGCCGCGTGCCGGCTCGCCTTGACGCGCACCTTTGCGAAGGTGGACAGCTTCGTACCGTACTGCTGCATGTGGGCGAGGCCTGCGCCGGCGAAGTAGCGCAGCGCCAGCGGGATCTCGCCATGGCCGACCAGAGCGTCAGTGACCGCATCGAAGCGATCCAGCGGCGTCGGCCGGTCGCTGAACAGCATGCCGATCGCCCCAGGGTTCATCTGTTCGAAACCCAGCGCCAGCACGCATTCCGCAGCGCCGAACGCCACGGCCTGGCGAGCGAGGAACAGCGCCGTCGAGCCGGTCGAGCAGGCATTGTTGACGTTCACCACCGGGATGCCGGTCATGCCGACCTCGTACAGCGCGCGCTGGCCGGAGCCGGTGTCGCCATAGACAAAGCCTGCGTAGGCCTGCTGTATCCTCGCGTATTCGAGACCTGCGTCACGCAGCGCCGCGCGCACGGCGGCCAGCGCCAGAACCGGATACGGTTCGCTCGCACCCGGCTTCGCGAACGGCACCAGACCGACTCCGACGACGCAGGGTTGCTGATCCATAACGGCCTCCGGCGAAGAAATCACTGCGCTCAATGCTTCAGCGGACGCAGCGGAATTTCCACGGCGCTCGCGCGCGCGCCGCCCACATGAAGATCGAATGCGTCCTGGCCCCCGTCGGAATGGCGCCGGAACACGTCGGCGTCCGCGCCGGCGATGGCGACCCGCAGGCGATGCCCGCGGCGGACGAGCGCCGCCGTCGGGTTCAGTGCGAAGCGGATGTTCATCACGACACCAGGCACGACCGCCAGAGCGTCGGAACGCGCGAAGCTGTGCGGCGCCGGTCCCTGGTCGTACGGCAGTCGCCTCGGATCAGCCGGCGCGCGATGGATGGCACGCAGCTGACCCTCGGTGATGTAGGTGACGCGCCCGTCGGCCCCGACGTCCTCGAGATAGACGAAGAACGCCGGGTCGGCAGATTGCGCGGCGACGTACAAATCGATGACCGGCGTACCCACGAGCTCCATGTCCGCGTCGAACACCGCCGTGTCGAAGATGATCAGCTTCGCGTCCGCGGAGCGCCGGTCCGGATACGCCGGTGGCGGCCCAAACTGAGTCGACCAGCGCGTGTTCCTACCCGTACCGGCGCTGAAATCCACGACGTAACGCAGCACGTCCTCGCCCGCCGCTATACGACCGTCGAGTGCCCGGCTTGCGGTGAGGAAATAGCGCTTGGATGCGACGCCGGCCGGTGGCCAGACAGGGGTTTCAAGGAACTCGCCGAGGCCGAGCACGTAGTAGTGGACGTTGCGCCGGATGCGCTCACTGGCGAGCACACGCCGCGCGAAATCTAGCATCATGCCGAACTGCGCGAAGCGCTCCGGCGCGGGCGTGCGCCGCTCGGGGAAGAACGGGTCCGCATTGATCTCATTGGCGTGATTATTGCCGGTGATCCAGATCTCCATCGGCACGCCTCGCGCGGAACGAAACAGCGCGAGTGCCGCCTCCGCTGTCGTAGCGTCGAGCCACGAGCCCCAGACCATCATTGGCTTCCTCTCGCGCCTGAGGGCGGCGAGCTCGGCGGCCGGCGAGAATGCCAGCATCGAGCAGCCATTGCGCCCGGCATCATCGCGGAACGGCGCATCGAGGTAGTCCTCCGGCGTCCAGCGCCGACGCTGACCGACAGCGGCCCGCAGCAGCGTATAGCTTGCGTCCTCGTCGATCGGCTGGAGCAACGGAAATAGCGCCGCGCAGTCCTCGACGCGCGCGGGGCAATCGCGCCCCTCGTCCCCGGGCGAACGCCCGCTGTCAATCCTTGCCGTGTAGCGCCCCCACACATACAGCAGGAACTCGTTGAGTACACCGCCCGGCAGAAATCCGTGCGCATAGGCATCGAAGTCGAGTTCCCGCGGGATCGCCGCCACGAGCGCCGGCGCCGGCCGGCTCGCGGCAAAGACCGCCGTATCCGCCATGTACGACACGCCGTATGCAATGACGTGGCCGTCGGACCAGGGCTGCGCGGCGAGGTGCGCGATGATCTCATCCATGTCCGCACGCTCGTCCGGTCCCATCTCCACATCCCGCGGGCCGAAGGAGCTCGTGGAGCCGCGCGTGTCGATGATCGCAACCACGTAGCCGCGACCCAGGAAGAATTCGACGTCGCGCGGCTCACCACCCCGCAGTGATTCCTTGGCCCGGCCGTAGCGCGTCTGGATGAGAATCGTCGGCGCACGCGTCGCAGGCGCGCGCCCTGCCGGGAAATAGAGACTCACGGCCAGTCGGACGCCATCGCGCATCGCGAGGTAGTAGGAGCAATCACTCCAGCCGCGCGGCCGCTCCGCCGGCGACGCAGATGAGACGCGCGCCGGCGGTTCCTCGGGCGTCGCCGCCGCGGCGAATGGCGGCGGCTGCACCGACGTACATGAGAGCAGCGCCGCGCTGCAAGCCGCCAGCACGAGCGCCCATGCCGTGGCGGTGGCGACCGGGCAGGCGACGTGGTCCGTCATGTCCCGGTCGCTCGCGTGGCGCGCCGGCGTCGGGCGGCGAGCCTCCACAGCAGCGCGCCGATGCCGACCCACGCAATGAGTGCGGTCACCTCGGCCGGCCATGTGGCGCGCGGTGCGAGCAACGTGTTCAGCGACAGGCCGATGATCCCGCAGAGCAGCAGACCGCCGGCGACCGCCGCGCCCACGACCCGCCGGCCGCCCTGCGCGGGCGCGATCCGGCGCAGCCGCAGGCTCGCCGCGCACGTCGAGGCGAAGGCAATGGCGAATCCGATGCTGCCCAGCCGGATCAGCGGATCGATGAAGCCCCGGCCCATGAGGCCGCCGGCCAGCGCGATCGCACCGACGAAGATCACCGCGGCGTTCGGCGTGCCGAAGCGTGGATGGACGCGCGCCAGCGTACCCGAGAGCGCGCCCTGCCCGGCGAGGGCGTGCACCAGCCGCGAGGCAGCGAATAGCGCCGCGTTCCACGCGCTCAACAGCGCCACGATCGCCGTGACCAGCACGATACGGCCGCCCCACGGTCCAGCCACCGCCTCGATGGCAACCACTACCGGCAGTTCCGCCGCGTGCAGCGCCGTGCGCGGTGCCGCCGCCGCCGTGGCGCTGATCACCGCGACGTAGAACAGCGTCGTCAGCGCAATCACGCCGGCGAGCAGACGCGCCAACTCAGCGGTGGTCGGGCGGCGCTCCGCCTCGCGCAGCGCCTGCGGCAGGGCATTGAAACCGCAGAACCAGGCCGGCACGACGACCAGCACGCCAGCTATGCCCTGCCATGCGCCGCCCGCCGGCTCGAAGGTCGGCACCCAGTTCGCAGCGTGTCCGCCGAACAACCCGAGGAGGACGAAGGTGAAGCTCAGTGCCAGCTTTCCCACCGTAACGGCGACCTGCACGCTTGCCGACTCGCGCGCCCCGCGCACGTTCAGGATCGTGAAAAACGCCGCACTACCGCTCACGACGACAACGTCGAGCGCGCGCACCGGCGTATCCAGCGAGGTATACAGCACCGACCCCGCGAGGCCTGGCACAAGGACCGACAACAGCCAGGCAAGCGCAAGCCCCTCGAAGCAGCAGATACCGGTGTAGCCGAGCAGCACCGCCCAGCCGACCGCGAAGCCCCAGCCGGGCCCGAAGGCGCTGGACACGTAGCCGTATTCCCCGCTCGCCTCCGGCAGGCGTGTCGCCGCGTCGGCGTAGCACACTGCGACGAGGATCATCACGAGGCCACCGAGCAGGAACGCGAGCGCGGCCCCTCCGGGGCCCGCGCCGACGATCCAACCGCCGGTCACGACGATCCAGCCAACGCCGATCGTCGTACCCATGCCGATCGCGGCCAGATGCGCCGGCCGCAGCGAACGCCGGAGCGCCGGTGCGTTCATCCGTGCGAGGGCTCCCCGCGTCGTTGAGCCCACAGCCGCTTGAGCTCCGCCTTGGCCACCTTCTCCGTCGGCGTACGCGGCAGCCGCCCCAGAAACAGCACGTGCTCGGGAACCATGTACCGCGCCATGCGACCGGCGCAGTAGGCCTGCAGCTCTGCGGCCGGCAGGGTGCAACCCGGGCGCAGGACCACGGCCACCGTTACCTCCTCCTCGGTGAACCGGCTCGGCGTGCCGAAGGCCGCCGCCTCGAGCACGGACGGATGGCACTCGATCTCACGCTCGATCTCGAGCGCCGAAATGTTCTCGCCGCGCCGGCGAATGATGTCCTTCTTGCGGCCGGAGAAATAGAGATTGCCGGCGGCATCGAGCCGCCCCAGGTCACCGCTGCAGTACCAGCCGTCGCGGATCAGCTCGGCGTTGATCTCCGGCATGTTGAGGTAGCCGCTCATCATCATCGTCGGATCGTGCGGTTTCGTCAGAATCTCGCCCACCTCGCCGACCGGCACTTCGTTGCCATCATCGTCGACGAGCTTGAGCGTATACTCCGGCGCTGCGCGACCGCAGCTGCCCTTCGGGTAGCTCTCTCCGAAGCTCTGGAACACGGACACGCCGCCCTCGGTGCTCCCATAGCCCTCGAGCAACGGGAAACCGAAGCGCGCCTCGAACGCCTCGCGGAATTCCGGCATTGGGATGCCCCACGCGAGACGCACGCGATGCTCGCGGTCACGCGGGCTCGGAGGCCGGTCGAACAGGAACGCCAGCGTCGCGCCCATGTAGTCGAACATCGTGGCCTCGAAGGCGCGGATGTCATCCCAGAAGCGCGAGACACTGAACCGCTCGGCCAGCGCCGCGGTCGCGTCGCACACCAGCGCTCCCATGACGGTACCGATCGCGGCATCCCAGTGGTACAAGGGGAAAGGGCTGTACAGCACGTCGTCGGCGCGCAGGTCGAAGTACTGGGAAGTAAGCCGTGCCTGCCCCACCAGGTAGCCGTGCGAGAGCTGTACGGCCTTGGATACGCCGGTCGATCCTGACGTGAACTGGATCATTGCCAGGTTCGCGCGCTCGAGCCGCACCGGCGCCGGGGGGGATCCTCCCGGTAACTCCTCGAGCCGCGAAAACTCGACCGTACCGGACGATGCGGGCGGCGCGCTGCCGTGCACGATGATGCGGCGCACCTGCGGCAGCTGGCCGAGTACCGCACGAATGCCGTCGACATTTCGCGCGTCGACGATCAGCAGCGAGGCACCGGTCAGCCGGATCGCGTTGATGAGCTGCTCGCCGCGGAATTCCGTGTTGATTGGCGCCCATACGCCACCGAGCCGCATGAGCGCGAACCAGGTCGCGACCGCCGCAGCGCTGTTGCCGAAGAAGGTCGGCACGATCTCGCCGCGCGCCACACCAAAACGCGCCAGGCGTGCCGCGTAGTCACTGCTCAGCGCCGCGAGGCGCTCGTAGGTCAGCGATTCCCCGTAGAATCGCAGGAAATCCTTATGCGGCGTTGCCGCCGTGCGCGCGGCAAGGATGTCCCATGCGAAACCATCGTACTCCAGCACTGTCACCGGCGGCACCTCAGAGCAGCCCGTCGGCGCGGCAGTCGTCCAGCGATTGGATGAAGGCCGCGGCTGCGAGTTCGATGGCCCGCTCCGAGTGCGCCGTCGACAGGAAGTAGACATGGACGCCCGGAACGAGCACGTCGCGATCCAGCACGAGGGCGTAGAAGGCCGCCTCCGCCGCGCGGTTGGCCGGGTGCGTGTCGCGGAAGGAGCCGATCGGGCCCTTCCGGAAGTGCAGGCACTGGATCGAGGCCACGTGCATCAGCGTCACCGCCATGTCGTGGCGCTCGCAGTGCGCTTGCACTGCTTCGGCAAGCTGTGCGCCGAGGCGCTCGAGGCGCGGATAGATCTCCGCCCGGCGTGCGCTGAGCGCACGCAGTGTGGCGGCGCCCGCGACCATGGTCAACGGATTGCCGCTGAAGGTGCCACCGGCGAACACCCCCGCCGAGCCTGGACGCGCGAACAGCTCCATGATGTCGGCGCGCCCGCACAGCGCGCCTACCGCGGTGCCGCCGCCAATGATCTTGCCGAGCGTTGCAAGGTCCGGCGTCACGCCGTAATACTCCTGCCCGCCGCCATAGGCGAGGCGGAAGCCGCTGACCACCTCGTCGAACATCAGCAGCACTCCGCACTCGCTGCACACGGCGCGCAGCCCGGCGAGGAATGCGCCGTTATCCTCGATCGGCGTGGTGTTCTGCACCGGCTGCACGACCACCAGCGCGAGCTGGTCGCGATGCCTGCGGATCAAGTCGAACGCGGCCGGATCGCGATAGGGCAGCACCAGCATCGCCTGGTCGCGGACCACATCGGGTATACCGCGCCCAATGGACTTGGCGCCTGGCTCACGGGCCGGGCTGAGCGGATCTTCCTGGACCAGCGCGTAATCGTGGGTGCCGTGGTAGGCGCCGCCGAACACGGCGACGCGCAGCTTGCCGGTGTAGGCGCGCGCGAGGCGCATGCCGTACATCGTCGCCTCGGTGCCGGAGTTCTGGAACAGGACCTTCTCGGCGCAGGGCACGGCCTCGACGATTAGTTGGGCGAGCTCGTACTGCGCCTCTCCTGGCACGATCATGTGCCAACCCCTGTCGATCTGTGCGCGCAGCGCGTCGACGACTTCCGGCGGACGATGCCCGAGGATCAGCGCACCGAAGCCCATCGCCAGGTCCAGGAAGCGGTTGCCGTCGACGTCCGTGATCCAGGCGCCGTCAGCCCGCTCAACGTACAGCGGCACCGGCAGGGAGAAAGTCGGCACCGCCTCGAGCGCCAAGAGCCGCTCGGCCCGCGGCCGCAATGCCCGGGAGCGCGGCGTGCGCTCGCGCAAGCGCATGAGCGCTGCCTTTAGGCGCGGTGTGGAGTGCGGCATGCTATCGTCTCTGGGGGCCAGCGGCGCTTAGAAGCGCCGTCGCCACTCCAGTCCGATGGTACGCGGTTGGTTTACGACGATGCGCGGCCGTCCGGGCGTCTGCACGCCGAGCGGCGGAATATCGCCGAAGTTGGCAGCTTCGTCGAACAGGTTCTTGGCGAACAGCGACAGCTCGCCGAGGGAGAGCTCGGTACCGATGCGCAAGTTGGTGATCCCGAATGCCGGACGCCGCAGCAAGTTCGTCGGGCTGTTATTGCCGCTCAGGCTGGAACCGGTGTAGCCGTAGTCGAAGCGCAGGAACGAGGGCCGTTCAAACAGCCGGAAGCCCTGTTCGTAGGCAACGTTCCACGTCAGCTTCGGTACATTCTGCACGCGCTGCCCCTCGGTGACCGTGCCCAGACCACCGTTATCCGTTATCTTGGAGTCGACGTAGCCCGCGCCTGCGGTCACATGACCCCGTTCACCTGCCCGGAAATGAATCTCGAGCTCGGTGCCGCGCAGCCGTGCCTTCCCGGCGTTGACGTTCAACGTGAAGCCGCAGGCCAGGCCCTGGCGCTGCTGCAGGTCCTCCCAGTCGATCTGGAAGGCCGCCGCGTTCACGGTCAGTCGCCGGTCGAGCCACTGGGACTTCAGCCCCAGTTCGTAATTCCGCAGCGAGTCGGACTTGTAGGTGGAAACGTCGCCGAACCCGAGCGCCCGGATCTCTGCGGCGCAGAGCGAGTCGGCGTAGAAGTTGACGCCGCCGATGCGGAAGCCTTCTGACATCGTCGCATAGACCATCGCGTCCCTGCCGAGATCGTATTGGACGCCCAGCCGCGGCGTGAACCCCGACTCCTCCTGCTTGCCGTCGAACACCTGGTCCGGACCAATGAAGTCGCCGCCCTGGCGCAGGTGGAAGTCGACTTTGTTCTCGAAGGCACGGCCGCCAAGGATCAGGCGCAGGTCCGGCATGACGTGCCATGTGGCCTCGGCGAACGCGGCCTGCTCCTTGACCGTGGTCGGGTTATCGAGGTTGAAGGCGTCGTCGGAGAAGCCGTCGATTCTGGTGTACGGGAATTTCCAGGTCGACTTCGATCGCTGATAGAACAATCCCGCGGTCAGGTCCACCGGCGCGTCCCACGACGAGACGAAGCGCAGCTCCTGACTGAAGATCGACTGGTCGGTGGTCGAGTAGGTCACCGAAGCGCCCTGGAACTGCAGTACTGCCGTGGTCCACTCCGAGAAGTCCTCGGTGTCGCTGTAGTCGCGCTTAAACCAGGATGACGCGGCAAGGAACGAGCCGAAGCCGGCGTCGTAGCTCGCCGTCAGCGTCGTCAACCACCACTTGCTCTCGCTGGGCTCGGGGATGTCGAACTCGCGCAGGTTGACACGGTTGTCGGCCGAGAAGTCTGCCTGCGTGCGGCCGTCGCGCTTCACGCGCTCATACATGACGCGCGGCGTGATGGTCAGGCGACCGTCCATCGCCGACCATAGCGCTGCGAGCTGCGCGCCGCTCACCTTCTCGCTGTTGATGTCGTGGCGCACCGGGAAGCTCACCGGCGCGTCGGACCGCGGCGCGCGGTCGATGAAGCCATCATCATAGCTATGATAGACGACCGCGCGCAGGCCGAAGACGCCCGGGACGACCGGCATGTTCAGAGCACCGTCGATGAGGTAATTGAACTCTCCGTCGGTCGTCGAGGAGCCCAGCGCGTGGGCGCGAGCCGAGACCTTCTGCAGGTCCGGTTGCGTCGTGATCAGGCGCACCGTGCCGCCCATCGAGCGGGCGCCGTAGAGCGTGCCTTGCGGGCCGCGCAGCACCTCGATGCGCTCCAGGTCGATAACCCGTGGATTTAGCGCCCCAAGAAGCGGCGAATCGTCGATGTAGAAGCCGGTGGTGTTGAGGCCGAACACACCGCGGATCGCTATTGACATCGCGCCGTCGGTGGAGCTGGAGCTGGCCGCAGAGAACACCAGATTCGGGATGCGCACGCCGTAGTCCTGCAGCTCAGCCACGCCGGCGCGCTCGATCTCCTCGGCGCCCAGGGCGGTAATGCTGAGCGGTACCTCCTGGATCGACTGGGCCCGCCGCTGCGCCGTGACGACGATCGTCTCGATGCCATCGCCGTCTTCCGCGGCGCTCCAAGCGCTGCCGGTGCCGGCCACCAGTGTCGCGCTGATGAGCAGTGTCCAAGCCGCTCCACGCCTATCCGTTCTCATGCTGATCCCCTCCCCCTTCGCCCGGTGCTGATGCAAGATATATGTGTCGTTGGCGCCATTTCGAGCCACCAACCTATACAAGTGTATAGCGCGTGCTATACATTTGTATAGAGCGGTGAGTCGGCCACCCGCGACGTGGAGGATCTGGGGAGGAACCGGTCCATGCACGACAGAAGCGAGGACGTCGCGCCCGGCAGGCGGCAGCTGCTGAACGCGGGCATGCGCCTGTTCGCCGAGCGCGGCTTTGCCGCTGTCGGCCTGCGGGAGATCGCCGCAACGGCGGGAGTGTCCCTCGGCCTGGTGCGCACGCACTTCGGCTCGAAGGAAGGGCTGCGTGCGGCGATCGATGCCCACGTGCTCGGGGAGATCAAGACGCTGTACGCGACCGTCCTCGATCATTCGGGCACCGAGGCACTGCAGCGGGCCGTAGAGGACGCAGTCGAGTGGATCACCAGGGACCGCCACGCGCTGATGTACGCGCGCATGGCACTGATGGAGCGCACGCCGGGGAGCCAGGTCCTGTTCGATCAGATGCTCGGCATCATGCGCCAGTTTGTTGAGGTCAACGCGAAACGCGGCCTTCTCCAGCCTGGCGTCGACCACGAATGGGCGGCGCTCTACATGTTGTTCGACTTCATCGGCCCGGCGGTGATCGAGCCCTTCGCCAAGTCGGCCTTCGGCCGCTCAATGTATTCGCATTCGATGATCGCCAAGCGCAACGCCTTCATGGTGCGCGCGTTCACGCGCGGCTTCCTCAAGGGCGAGCAGTAAGCCCCGGCACTTGACGCGGAGCAAGCGCTTCAGCCCGGCGGTCAGGCCGCCGTCGACGTACATCACCTGTCCGGTGCAGATATCCGCGGCCGGAGAGAACAGGTAGATCGCCATGCCGATCAGGTCCTCGACCTCGCCCAGCCGGCCGAGCGGGATGCGTGACAGCGAACGGGCACGCGTCGCCTGACAGTAATGTCAGGTGCGGCTGCGGAGCCCTTGCGCTCCAATGATCCAGTGTTTCGGCGCGAGGGAGGGGGCGATGCGGGACTTGAGCCGGGCGATCGCAGTCGTCACCGGGGCGGGAGGGGGTATCGGACGTGCCATCGCGCGCCGGCTCCACGCCGAGGGCACGACGGTGGTCATCCTCGACGTCGCGGGCAGCGAGGTGCAGACCGCCGCGGAGCTTGGCGCGCGCGCCTGGCCCCTGCGCGCCGACGTTTCGTCCGCGCGCGAGATGGCCGCGGCGTTCGACACGGTACGCGCCCGGTTCGGCCGCCTGGATGTGCTGTGCAACGTCGCCGGCGGCCTCGTGGGCACGCAGGTGTCGCAGGTGCCGCTGCATGAGCTCAGCGAGCAGGACTTCGACCGCATGCTGGCCGTCAATCTGAAGGGCGTATACCTGTGCATGAAGTACGCCCTGCCGCTAATGCTGGACAGCGGCGGCGGCGCCATCATCAACATGGCGTCGGTGGGTCATTCCGTCGTCGCACCGGCCCTGCACGCCTATTCTGCGGCCAAGGCCGGCGTGGTCATGCTGACGAAATCCGTGGCGGTGGACTACGGCCCGCAGAATATCGAGGCCAATGCCATCTGCCCCGGATTTGTCGAGACGCCGGCGGCCAAGGGTTATCTCGAGCTGCATCGCGAGGCCCTGCTGGCGGCCACGCCGACCCGACGCATTGCCCAGCCCGAGGAGATCGCGGAACTCGCGGTATTCCTCGCGCGTGGAGGATGTCGCTCGATGACCGGCGCCACGCTGTACGCCGATAATGCCCTGACCTGCCTCTGAGCCGCTGACCCCGCTGACACCGGGCAGGCCCGATGCGCCGGGTGTCCATCGACGATGACAGAGATCGGGCGCTGCGCGTCATGGATGAGGCGCTGCAGAAAGCGCAGTCGCCGCTTGTCACGCGTGTCGAAGAGCGCTGCGGCGCGCACAGCGTTGGCGTTGGCCAGCGTGCACGGCAGCCTCGGCGCGAGGCAGAGCCCAGCGCCAGCTTGCCGCAGTCGACGTTCACATCGAGACCGGCGCCAATGGGCGATTCATCCCGTGTCATCAGATAGTTGCAGAGACCTTGGCCCGCAATGTTAGGACAGTAGTGGAAGCCAATCCGTAACGATTGACACGGTAGCTTCATGTAGCTACATTGACCTGCATGCATACCGTAGGTGTCCGTGAGCTCAAGAACAGGTTGAGCGAATATCTTCGCCGGGTGCGGCTGGGGGAGCGCCTCCTGGTCACCGACCGGGGGGAAGTCGTGGCCGAGTTTGTGCCTCCCGGTCAGGGGCAGGGTGATCCAGCCGTGCCGGCGGGGCTTCGGTCCCTCAACGAGA
>JADZEE010000011.1 GCA_020850735.1 Gammaproteobacteria bacterium
CATGTGCGCGAGGTTCAGATCGAATTCGCGAATGGTCGGCAGTATGCCGATCATGATCAGGGTGGACTCGAGATCGTGCGCGACCGCCACGCAGCGCCGCCAGGTGGCGTCGAGTTCCTCCTCCAGGGCCCGCAGGGCGCCCGGGCCCAGCCGCTGCGGTGTGCCGTTCAGCTCGACATTGAAGGTCGACAGCTCGGGGACGACGAGCGGATGGTGCAGACGCGCCAGGTAGGCCTGGTTGATGGGGTTGGGGAAGAAATGCCGGTCGAGCAGCCAGGCCTCGAGCTCGAAGCCGCCGACGTGGCCGCCGGCGTCGAAGGCACCGGCGTCGAGCCAGCGGGCGAGCAGATCGGTCTCCGCCGCCAGCCGCTGCTCGAACTGCCGCACGTCTGCCGGCGTGAAGCGCGCGGCACGGATTTCCTGGCCCATGGGCGCGGCATTATGCCGTGCAACCGCGGGCAGGCAAGCACGGCCGCGGTTGCAACGGAATTCACAACCGCGCTGCTGACAAACCCACGTCACCGTGTCCCGGCGCCTCCATGCGGATCGATCTGCCATCCCGGCCTGAAACCGGTGCCGCCGCTGTGGCCGCTGTGCGCGACTGTCCGCCTGGAACCGCGTGCGGCAAGCGCTGGACGGCTACCGGTCGGAGCGTCGGGCGCGGCGCGTTTCGTACGGTAATTCAGGTGCTGCCGGTGCGTGCGGCGATACCGGCGGGGCGGGACGGTTGGCGGAAGCCGTCGCACCGGGTCGGCGCCGATCGCCGCGCGGTCATGCTCGGCACGCCGGGCGCGCTGTGGCACGATAGACCGGAGGTGGACAATCGGCTGCACGGCGCCCCGGCGGGACAGGCGGCGCATCCCGGCCGCCCGCAAGGGGGAAGTCTGCATGAGCACGATGCTTGAACGGCCAGCCGGCGCCCTGCCGAGCCCGGACCAGCTGCGCCGGTTCTTCCTGCTCGCGAACGACCTGCTCGCGGTGTTCGATCCGCGCGCCGGCCGGTTTCTGATCGTCAACCCGGCATTCAGCGATCTGCTCGGTTACAGCGCGGTCGAGCTGACCACCCGCCCGCTCGCAGCCTTCGTCTGTCCGGCCGATCTCGCCGATACCGAGGCGCAGGTCGCCGCATGCCTTGCCGCCGGCCGGCTGGAGCGCTACGAGAATCGCTACCGAGGCGCCGACGGCGGCACGCGCGTGGTGCGCTGGCGGGCGGAGTACGACGCGGACGAGGGACTGATCCAAGCGGTCGGCAAGGATGTCACGGCCGAGCACGCCGCCCGCGACGCGCTCGCCCGCGGTGAGGCGCGTCTGAGCGCATTCCTCGAACATACACCCATGCCGGTGTTCATCAAGGACCGCGCGGGCCGGCACCTGTACGCCAACCGGGCCCTGCGCGAGCTGTTCGGCGACGACCGGCCCTATCTCGGCCGGTTCCCGGCCGAGATCTGGGCGCCGGAGACGGCGACGGCGCTCGAGGAAGACGATCGGGCCGTGCTCGATTCGGGCCGCGCGACGCTGTTCCACGAGCGCGTCGATCTCGGCACCGGCCCGCGCGAGTTCCTGGTATCGAAGTTTCCGCTGCCGGCCCCCGACGGCGGGATCCTGCTCGCCGGAGTCGCCATCGACGTGACCGACAGCAAGCGGGCCGAAGCGGCGACGCGCGAGGCCGAGCGCCGCGCGCGGCTCGCACTGGACGCCGCGGGCATGGGGCTGTGGGACTGGGATGTCCCGCGCCGGTCCATCGTCTGGAACCGCGCCCATTTCGACCTCCTCGGCGTACCGGTGCAGGAAGGCGGCGTGGTCCACGAGTCGATCTTCTTCGAATGTGTGCACCCGGATGACCGCGCCCGGTTCGAGGGCGCGCTGCGGCGCGCTGTCACCGACGCGGACGAATTCTGCGACGTTTGCCGCGTCGTCCGCGGCGACGGTGCGGTGCGCTGGATCCGTGCCTCGGCGCGGATCTTCCGCGACGGTGCCGGGCGCGCCGAGCGCGTCATCGGCGTCACCGGGGACATCACCGACATCAAGGTCGCCGAACAGGCGCTGCGCGACAAGGAGCAGTTCCTGCGCCTTGCGCAAAGTATCGCGGAGGTCGCGACCTTCGAGTGGTTTCCGCAAAGCAACGTGCAGCACAGCTCGCCCAACCTGCAGCAGATGTACGCCCTCGCGGCGCCGATCACCCGGTTCGACGATGTCCTCGACGCGGCCCTGCCCGAAGACCGCGAGCTCCTGCGCCAGGCGGTCGCGCGCTGGACGCGTGAAGGTGCGCAGCGCTTCGAAGTCGATTTCCGCGTCCGCGGTGCCGGCGGCGGCGTGCGCTGGCTGACCTCGCGCGGGCGCATCGAGCGCGACGGGGCCGGCCTGCCCTCGCGCTTCCTCGGCGTGGTGATCGACATCACCGCGCGCCGCGTCGCGGAGGAGCACCTGCGCCTCGCGCTGGCCGCGGGCGAGTTGAGCGCCTGGGACTGGGATCCGCGTTCCGATGCGGTCAACTGGCGGTTCGTCAGTCACGTCGGTCCGGATCGGCGCCTGCCGGCCACCGGTAGCGAGGCGCTGGCCACGATCCATCCCGAGGACCGGTCACGGCTGCTCGCACTGTGCACGGATCTGCCCGCGCGTGGCGGGCGTGGCTCGGAGCTGCTGCGTGTGCCGTGCCGCGACGGCTCGGTGCGCTGGCGGCGGGCGCACGTCTCGCTCATGCCGGGGACGTCGTGTGTGACCGGCGTGGTGCGCGACGTGACCGCCGAGTGTCACGCGCTCGCGGCGCTGGCGGAGAGCGACCGGCGCGCGCGCGTAGCCATGGAGACGGCCGGGCTCGCGACCTGGGACTGGGACGTCGCCAGCGACGCGGTGCGCTGGAATTTCGAATACTTCCGCAGCGCGATGCCGCCATTGTCCGCACAGGCCACCAGCGCGGCGTTCCGCGCGCTGGTGCATCCGGCCGATCTCCCCGCCCACGAAGCGGCGCTCGCGCATGCGCTGGCGAGCGGCGAACCGCTGCGGGACACGTTCAGACTGGTGGTCGGCGGGCGGGAACACTGGGTGCGCAGCGACGGCGTGGTCGCGCGCGACCAGGCGACGGGTGCCGTTGCGATGACCGGGACGCTGCTCGACGTCACCGAGCTCAAGCGGGCCGAGCTCGACGCGGTCCTGAACGAGGCCCGCTACCGCGGCCTGTTCGATGCGTCCCTGGACGCGCTGTGCGTCACCGACCGCAACAGCCTGCGGATCCTCGACGTCAATGCGGCCTTCGAACGCATCTACGGCTGGCGCCGCGAGGATCTGCTCGGGCGTTCGGTGGTGACCGTATCGGTGGACCAGCAGGTCGCCCGGGCTGCCTTGCAGGGGCCCTTTCCCTACCGGCGCATCTGCCGCCACCGCCGTGCCGACGGCACGCAGTTCCCGGTCGAGGTGCACGCCTCGAGCTACCGGATCGGCGACCAGCATCTGGTCATCGGTGCGGTGCGCGACATTTCCGAGCGGATGGCGGTGGAAGCGCAGCTCGAGGACCACGTCTCGGCGCTGCACGCCACCCTCGAGGCGACCGCCGACGGCATCCTGTCGATCGGGCTCGACGGGCAGGTGAAGCATTGGAACCAGCGTTTCCTGGACATCTGGGGCGTGGCGCCGGCAACGGTCGCAGGGGCCAGCTACGCCCGGCTGCGCGCCGGGCTCAGGGATCTGGTCGCCGACGGGGCGGGGTGGGAACAGCGCCTCGACGCGATCGACGAGCGACCCCTGGCCGAGTCACGCGACACGCTGAGCCTGGTCGACGGACGCATCATCGAACGATGTTCCCGCCCGCAGCTCGTCGACGGCCGCCCCGTGGCGCGGGTGTGGAGCTTTCGCGACGTCACCCATCAGCGCCGTATCGAGGCTGCGCTGGAGGCGCTCGCCGCCGGGACGGCCGGCACCGGGCAGGCTTTCTTCGACGCGCTCACACGCGAGCTGTGCCACGCACTCGGCGTTTGCTACGCCATGGTCGGTTCGCTCGTCGCGCCGGACGCCGGGCGTGTGCGCACGCTGTCGCAATTCTGCGATGGTCGCTATCTGGACGCCGTCGAGTACGACCTGGCGGGCACGCCCTGCGAAGCCGTCGTCGCCGGTCGAACCTGTTTCTACCAGGGGACCGCACAGCGCGAATTTCCCTGTGATCCGGTGCTGGGACTGCTCGACTGCGACAGTTACCTCGGCGCCTCGCTGCGCTCATCGGGCGGCGTGCAGCTCGGACTGATCGCGGTGCTCGCGCGCGCGCCGTTCGACGAGGGCATGCAGCCGCGACGCATCATCGAGATCTTCGCCGCCCGGGCTGCGGCCGAGCTCGAACGTCTGGCGACCGAGGAAGCGCTGCGGGCGAGCGAGTCCAGATATCGCACGGTGCTGGAAGCGATCCACGACGGTGTCACCGTGGTGCAGGACGGCCGCGTGGTGTATGCCAACCATGGCGCGGAGCGCATGCTCGGCTACGCCGCGGGCCAGCTCGTCGGTGTGCCGCTCAGCGCGCTGACGGCGGCGGCGCTGCGTGCCGAGATTGAGGCCGGGCTCGAACGGATCGAGACCGGTGCGTCGTGCAGTTGGGCGAGCGAGCTGCGCGTGCTCGGCGAAGACGCCGGGGAGTCACTGTGGATCGACGCCCGCTGCCGCTCGATCGAGTACCGTGGCCGGCCCGCGCTGCTGAGTTCCTTCCAGGACATCACCGAACGCCGGCAGATGCAGGACAAGCTGCGTCGCGCCGTGGCCGAGCTCGCCCTGACGGGGGAGCGGGAGCGCAGGGAGCTCGCCGGGATGCTGCACGATCACGTCGTCCAGGACCTGGCGCTCGCCAAGCTGACGCTCGGGCAGTTGCCGCCACCGCGCGGACGTGCGTCGCGCGCCGCCTGCGAGGAGCTGCGCGCGCTGCTCGACAAGACCGTGCGCGAGGCACGCACGCTGATGTTCGAGATCAGTCCGCCGGTGTTGTACGAGTTGGGTCTGGGGGCGACGCTGGAGTGGCTGATCGAGCGTTTCAGCGCCGCGACCGGGATCGCGACGGAATTCTGCCGTCACGGCGCGGACGCACCGTTGTCCACCGAGCAGCAGGTCACACTGTTCCAGACCGCGCGTGAGCTCCTCGCCAACGTTCGCAAACACGCCGATGCCGGCCACGTCACGGTCTCGTGCACGGTGAGCGACGGACTTTTCACTCTCGCGGTCGCCGACGACGGCTGCGGCTTCGATACCGCGGCACAGACCCTGCACGCGCCCGGGGAGAAGTTCGGTCTGTACAGTCTCCATGATCGCCTCGATCTGTTCGGCGGGGATCTGCACGTGCGCTCGCAACCCGGCCAGGGCACCACCGTGGAGGTGACGCTGCCGTTCAACGGCGCCGGTCACGAGCCCGGGTTGGCACAATCAGGGGACCCCTGGTGTCGGGCGATGCCGGAATGACGGAAGAATGTGCCGGTCCGAATCGCCAGGCCGCTGTCTGCATGCCGGTTTCAGTCCTCATCGCCGATGATCACGAGCTCCTGCGGGCCGGGCTGAAGGCGTTGCTCGAACGCCAGGGCATCACCGTCGTCGGCGAGGCCGGTGACGGCCGCAGCGCGGTGCTTATGGCGCGCGAGCTGCGACCGGCGGTCGTCATCATGGACGTGAGCATGCCGCACATGAACGGCATCGACGCCACCACGCGGGTGCTCGAGGCCGTGCCCGACACCCGCGTGCTGGCGCTGTCCATGCACGCCGATCGCCGGTTCGTGATGCAGATCCTCGATGCGGGGGCGTCCGGTTATCTGCTCAAGGACTCGGCCGTGGAGGAGCTCGGGCTGGCGGTGCGCACCCTCGCCGGCGGCCAGGTCTACCTGAGCCCGGGCATTGCCGGCGCCGTCATCGACACGTTCCTCAAGCGCAGCCCGGGTGCGCAGCCGCTGAAGTCCACGGCGTTGTCCACGCGCGAACGCGAAGTGCTGCAGCTCATCGCCGAAGGCCGTCCCACCGCGGACATCGCGGCGGATCTGCACGTGAGCGTCAAGACCGTGGAAAGCCACCGCAAGAACATCATGGACAAGCTCGCGCTGCGCAGCGTCGCCGAGCTCACCAAGTTCGCGATCCGCGAGGGGCTCACGGGCCTCGGTGACTGAGGAGCCGCCTCGCGGCGATCGTCGCAGCGGAACGCCACGGGCGGGCGGACCCGATCGCACAATGGCGCCGGAAGCAATCGGGGATTCCCTGAATTCGGTGACCGCCGCCTGAGGGAATGCCGGGTCGCGATTCAGGGATGCGGCAATGTTCCGGTTCGCCGTGGCGCGGCCATACTCTGCGGCGAATGGCCACGCGGCAGGCGCGGCGCCGGATGTTACCGGCGCAGGCCGCCGGGAGTGCCCGATGTCCTCGAATCGAGTCGTGATCGTGACCGGCGATCCGGCCGTCGCAGCGGCGGTGTGCGCGCACGTCGAGGCGCTGGGATACGGCGTCGCGGCCGTGGTCGGCACCAGCCGGGAAGCGATCTACGCAGCCATCGATTACGCACCTTTCGCGGTGCTCATCGACCGTGAGCTGCGCGGCGATCTGCAGGCCGAGGAGCTGTTGTCAGCGCTGCGCCAGGTCCTGCAGGTGGAGGGCCTGATGATCGAGACCGCGGCGGCGGATGGGCTGCCGCACCGGCCGCGCGGCAGCCGCTTCGCCCTGCCGGTGTTGCGCCTGCACGGCGATCGGGCACCGTTCGATGCCGCCCTGCACCGGCTCGCCGCCGCCGGGCAACCGCAGTCGCCGTCCGCCCGGGAGCACCACGACTGAAATCTCCGGCGGCGCTTACCGTCCCGGCGTTCAGGGCGTGGGTCCGTCCGCGTCCACGGCCGCCTGCCCCGGTCCCGTCGTTTGCCGGCGCCGGCCGATGACGTGACCGCAATGCGGGCACACCCCCTCGTGGACCAGCATTTCGCGCGCGACGCGCGAGAGTATGCGCAGTGCCTCCTCGCGCGACAGACCGAGCTGGTCCCTGGCCTGCTCGAGTCGATGGCGATCGTCCTCGGTGATCCGGCCGTCGGCGAGCGCGCGGTCGACGATGACGGCGTAACTCTCGCGGCGCGTGCGCAGCCGTTCCGAGAACGCCGAGGCGAGAATGCCCGCCGGCAGCGCCACCATGCCGATGCCGACGATCATCACGCAACCGCCGAAGAATCGCCCGCCAGTGGTGATCGGGGTGACGTCGCCGTAGCCGACCGTGGTGAGCGTGGTCACCGACCACCACATGGCTGCGGGAATGCTGGCGAAGTGCTCCGGCTGTACGCGATGTTCGAACAGGTAGATGCCGGCCGCGGCGAGTACGAGGGCAACGACGAGAATGACGCAGGCGGCCAGCACGGCATCGATTTCCTCGTAAATCACCCCGAGCAGCGCCGTCATGGCGCGCGAGTAGCGCCCGAGCTTGGCGAGACGCAGCAGCCGCGCGACGCGCAGAAAGCGCAGATCCAGCGGCAGGATCATGCCGAGGAAAAAAGGCAGCACGGCCAGCAGATCGATGATCGCCAGGGGCGTGAGCGCGTAGCGCAGGCGACCGCGAAGGGGGTGCGCGTAATGTCCGTTCGGATCTTCCACCGATGTCCACAGCCTGCACAGGTACTCGACGCTGAACAGGAGCACGGAAACGATTTCAAAAGTGCGGAACCAGATCGTGTAGCTGAGGCCCAGGGCCGGGACAGATTCGAGCATGACGGCGATGACGTTGCCGACGATCAGCGCGACCAGCGCCACCTCCACGACGCGGCTGCCGTGATGGTGTGTGGCCGTATCGTTCAGCAAGGCGTACGCACGCCGGCGGCGCGTGGTCGCCGGGACGGCCCGCGCGGCGCGCGCGCCGGCGTCAACGCGCGCTGGTCCGGATCCGCTGCGCGCTCCGTCGGCTGTGCTCATGGCAGTTCTCCGCGCGCAGGGTATGCCGGAAAGGGATGCGGGTGCTCGGCTGGGAGCCTGATGCGTGCGTACGCGTATCTGGATGATAATCCGCGCTGCGCGCGGTATAAAGGCCGCGATGCGGCCTGCGTGCGCGTACTCTAGGAGACGACCGTGATCTTTCGCCAACTGTTCGACCACGAGTCCTGCACCTACACCTACCTGCTGGCGAGCCGGCGCGGTGGGGAGGCCCTGTTGATCGATCCGGTCCTCGATCGCGTCAACCGTTACGTGCAGCTGCTCGAGGAACTCGACCTCAGGCTGGTGAAGGCGATCGACACGCACCTGCACGCCGACCACGTGACCGGCCTCGGGGCCCTGCGCGACCGCACGCGCTGCGTGACGGTGATGGGGCAGCACAGCCGGGCCGACGTCGTGGCGATGCGCGTCGGCGACGGCGACCGCATCGACTGCGAGGGTCTGTCGCTGGAGGTGATGTACACGCCCGGACACACCGACG
This sequence comes from Gammaproteobacteria bacterium, assembly GCA_020850735.1. Taxonomy (GTDB): domain Bacteria; phylum Pseudomonadota; class Gammaproteobacteria; order JADZEE01; family JADZEE01; genus JADZEE01. The sequence continues at coordinate 8,390 of JADZEE010000011.1, forward strand.
ATTCGAACTGCTACCGGCTGGATAATATGGTCTTCACCGGCGATACCCTGCTGATTCGCGGCACCGGCCGGACCGACTTTCAGCACGGCGACGCGCGCGCCCAGTATGACTCGCTGTTCAACCGTCTGCTGAAGCTGCCCGAGGACACGCTGGTGTACCCGGGTCACGACTACAAGGGTGACAGCGTGAGCACCATCTGGGAGGAGAGGCGGCACAATCCGCGCCTGCAGGTGGGCAGCGCCGACGAGTACGCCGCGCTGATGGCCGGGCTCAACCTTCCCAATCCGCGCATGATGGACGTGGCGGTGCCGAGCAACATGAAAATCGGCCTGCCCCAGCAGGAAATCGAAGCGCGCGGCTGGGTCGTGTCGGTGGCCGAGGCGCTCGCCCTGCTGGGGCGCCCGGACGTGGTGTTCGTCGATCTGCGCGATCGCGCCGAGCGCGCGCGACACGGCGTCATCGCCGGATCACTGCACGCCCCCTACGCCAGCATCGCCGATGAAGTCGGCAAGGGCGGTGTGCTGCACGAGCTGGTCGCCGCAACCGGTAAACGGCTCGTGTTCTACTGTGCCTACGGCGAGCGTTCGGCCATGGCCGTCGAGATGGCGCAGCAGGCCGGGCTCGCGAGTGTGTGCCACCTCGCCGGCGGTGTGGACGCGTGGAAAGTGGCGGGCGCGCCGGTCGTGCAGCCATGAGTCCGAACGCCTGATGCGCCCGGGCGAACTGCTCGCTGGCGCGTACGCCGGAGCGAGCCCGGTGCCGGTGAATCGCGGAACCTTCCCCCGCGCCGCGGGTCTGCAATAGTCGCGCTACGGCATCGGCTCACGGCGGCGTTCTGCTACCATGTGCCGCGCCCGCCGCCCGTGGCGCGGCCGTACGCGAGCGCGCCGGAGCGATGATAGACGTCCAGCATCTGTGGAAGGAGTACGGCGCCGTGCAGGCGCTGGCCGACGTGACCTTCGCCGTACACGACCGCGAAGTGTTCGGTTTGCTCGGTCGCAACGGTTCCGGCAAGACGTCCCTGCTGCGGATCCTCACCGGTCTGCGCCTGCCCACGGCGGGCAGCGTGCGGGTCGCCGGTGTGGACGTCCTCGCTCGCCCGCGGCTCGCGCAACGCGCCATCGGCTACATGCCCGAGGATCCCGCGCTCTACGGCGGGCTGACGGTACGGCGCTACCTGCGTTTCGTCGCCGACGCCCGCGGCCTGCCACGCGCAGGGCGCGAACGGCGCATCGAGGAGGTCTCGGCCCGTTTCGGGCTCGGTGCGGTGATCGACCGCCTGTGTGCGCACTGCTCCAAGGGATATCGCGGCCGCGTCGCGCTCGCCGCAGCGGTGCTGCACCAGCCGGCGGTGCTGTTTCTCGACGAACCGGGCGCGGGCCTGGACCCCGAACAGCGCGTGCGCACGCACGAGCTCATCCGCGCGCTGGCCGCGGACTGCGCGGGCGTGCTGTCGAGCCATGACCTGCACGAGGTCGGTGCGCTGTGTTCGCGCGTGCTCATCCTCGACCGCGGCACCGTGGCGCGCGCGGGCACGCTGCAGGAGCTCGGCGGCGTCGACGGCGTGGCCTCGGTGTTTCGGGACACGCGGGAACGCGTGGCGACGGGCCGTGCGGCATGAGTGCGGCTTCGGGCAGCGCGGCCGAACCCGGTACGGCGCGAGCCACGTACGCGCCGGGTCCCGGGCGGGCCGTCGTGACGGTGGCCGCCCGCGAGCTCGCCGGACTGTTCGTCTCCCCGATCGCCTACATCGCGTTGACGGGGGTGGCGCTGGCGATGAGCCTGTTCTTCTTCGACAACCTGCGCGCCTTCAATGCGGAGGTGTCGATGATGCAGGCCCAGGCGGTGTTCTCCGATCTCATGGCCGGCGAGGTGCCGCCGGACCTGAACCTCATCGAGCGCGTCATGGTGCCGACCGCCATCCAGACCGCCTTCGTGTTTCTGGGCGTCGTGCCGCTCATCACCATGGGTGTGTTCGCCGAAGAGCGCGTGCGCCGCACCGACGAGGTGCTGCTTACCTTGCCGCTGCCGACCACGGCCGTCGTCGCGGGCAAGTTTCTCGCCACCTACGTGTTCCTGCTCGCCGTGGTGGGCGTCACGGTGCTGCTGCCGGTCGTGTCCGTGGCCTACACCGGACTGTCCGCGGGGCCGGTGCTCGCCTCGGCGCTGGGACTGCTGCTGCTCGCGTTCGCCCTGGCCGCCGTCGGCCTGGTCTGTTCGGCGCTGACCAGCAACCAGCTGGTCGCGGCGCTGGCCGCGTATGCGCTGGCGTCGGCGGCATTCGACTTCGGCTGGTTGCAACCGCTGGCCGGTGAATGGCTGGCACACGCGCTCGAGCTGCTCGCCATTCATCCGCATTTCGCCAGCTTTCCGCGCGGCGTGATCCCGCTGGCGGACGTCGGCTATTTCGCCGTCATCTGTCTGACCGGTTTTCTCCTCACCCGGGCGGCGCTCGAGCTGGAACGTCTCAAGTGAGCGGCCGGGCGTGAGCGGACTGCTGATCGCCCTCGGCTGCCTCGCGCTCGGCTTCGGTCTCGCGGGGGTGTACTTCGCCGACAGCTTCGGTACCACCGCGAGTGCCAATCTCGCCCTCGCAGGCGTGCTGCTGGCCGCCGCGGTGATCGGCGTCGCGATGCGGTCGCACGGCCGCCACGCCGGGCTCGCGCGGCGGGTGTGGCTGGGCGTCGTCGCGCGGGTCACGGCGACCCTGGTGCTCGCCGGCGTGCTCCTGTACGCCAGCTCGCAGGTCGGCAGCCGCTGGGATCTGACACCGGAAACGGGTTACACCCTGTCGGACTACTCGCGCCGCCTGCTCGCGCGTCTCGATACCGACGTCGACGCCGTACTCGTCGGTGTGAGCGGCGCGGGCAGCAAGTCCGAGATGCTGTTGCGTCTGTACGCGGCGGCGAGTCCGCACTTCCATCTCGAGCTGGCGGCACCGCAGGCGCTCGATCCCATGTCCGGACGTCCCGCCGGCGGGGTGCAGCGGTACCTGCGCAGCGGCGAGCGGACCGCGCGCGCCACCGGTGTCAGCGAGCGGTCCGTGACCCAGACGCTGCTGCAGCTGGTGACACCGGCGCACACGAACGTGTGTTTTGTCGACGGCCACGGCGAGCTGGCGGCCGACGACGCCGGTGCGCGCGGCCTGCGCGTATTCGCACGCATGCTGGAGCGCGAGGGATACACGCAGCGCTCGCTGATACTCGCGCGTGCGCCGGACGTACCCGCCGATTGTGGCGTGGTGATCCTCGCGGCGCCGCAGCGGGCGCTGCTGCCGGAAGAGGGCGATGCCCTGAACCGATACTACGACGGCGGCGGGCGCGTGCTGGTGCTGCTCGAACCGGAACGTCCCGCCGAGCCGGTGGCGCTGCTCGAGCAAGCCGGCATCAGTGCACCGGAAGGCACCGTGATCGATCCCGAAGGCCGCATCTACGGCGCGCAGACCCCGGGCTCCGAGCCGCTCATCGGCCGCTTCACCGCCCACCCCGTCACCCGCGGGCTCGATGCGCATACCCGTGTTCTGGTCGCCGGCGCGCGACCGCTCGCGCTGCACGGCGCCGGGCCGCGCGGGCTGGTGTGGGCGAGCACGTCGGCCTCGATCCGCGCGCCCGCAGCGGATGCCGCCACGCCGGCGTCGCCGGCGTCGCCGGCAGCGCGGCCGTCGGCCATCCCGCTGGTCGCGATCGCCGAGCGTGACGCCGGCGAGGGCCGCGTGGGCCGGGTCATCGTGTTCGGTGACGCCGACATTGCCAGCAACGGCCGCATCGGCCTGCTCTACAACGAAGATCTGTTGCTCAACGCGGTGAACCACCTCGCATCGCGTGACGAGGCGATCGACATCCGGCCAAAGCTCGCCGAGCTGTACCAGTACCCGCTGCAGCCCGAGCGCACCATCGGCGCGTTCCAGTCGATCGCGCTGCTGATCCCGGAGGCGCTGTTGGCGCTCGGGATCGTGACCTGGTGGCGGCGCCGGCGCCTGTGAGCCCGGCGCGTGCGCCCGCACGCGGGCGTTACGGATCCTGCGCTGCCTGCGGGCCCGGTCCGACCGCAGTCGCCAGCAGCGTGCGCATGTAGCGCTCGAGGCGTTCGGGCGGACAGCGGCTGAAGGCCATCTGCGCGAGCATGTGGGCCGAACCGACGATGAGCCGGGCCTCGGCATCGGTATCGACCGACGGGTGGATGTCACCCTCGCGCTGACCGCGCTGCAGCGTCACGGTAATGATGGCGACGATGCCGTCCTGGAAGCGCAGATACCGCGGCCAGACCTCGTCCCGGATCGCCGTGCTCCAGTCCAGCCATACGCGGGCATGGTCGGGGTGGGTGGCGACCGCCGCGGTGAAGGCGCGGATGTGGTCCAGTACGAGCTCGGATGCGGGCGCCGCGCGTGCGTGGATGCTGCGCGCCAGCTCGGTCTGGAAGCGGTCGACTTCGTCGAGCACGGCATCGACCAGATCCGCGCGCGTGGGGAAGTACACGAACACGGTGGACACCGCCACGCCCGCAGCGGCGGCGATCTCGGCGTGACCGGCTCGGCCGAGACCGCGGCGCGCGAACACGGCGAGGGCGTGACCGAGCAGCTCGGCGCGGCGCGCGGCCGGGCGCAGGCGCCGGCGCGAAGTCCGGGCCGGCGTGGCTGCAGGCGGCGGTGCTGCGCGGACGAGCCTGGGCTTGGGCATAGGCGTACTCTGATGCACGGTGGCGGCCGCAACGGTGGGCCCTGGCGCAGCGCCGCGGGCGCCGGACCAGGGTCCGCACGGCCGTCGCAACACACTATTGATAGAACTATCAGTAAAGTCTAGACTCAGTCTGAACGCAGGACAAGCACAGCCGCCGACGAGGAGGTAGCCTGAACATGAGCGCACTCAATATCGAGGCCAAGGACATCCCGACCCCGCCGCTCGAAGGTCTGCTGCACGAACAGGCTCTGGCCGCCTACGAGAACTCGTTCCGCGCGCGCGCCGGCATCTGGGCCGAGCTGCTGCAGGAGAGCAGCGCGCGCCTGGCGAGCGGCCGGCCTTCGTTGCACTGGCTCGATACCGGTACCTCCGGCTGGGGCGAGCGGCGTGCCAAGCCGTCCTCGCGCGGGCTGACCTACACCGACGTCAACCGCCTCAAACAGAGCGGCAGGATGCCTGCGATCGCGACCTGGAAGAATTTCGCCCCGCGCGGTTCGATCCGCGAGCCCTACCGCGAGCGCATGCCGATCTGCGAGAGCTACACCGTGCTCAACCGCGACGACGTGTGGGCGGAAAACGTCGAGACGCTGTACGAGGAGGCCAAGGCGCGGCAATGGAACGCCACCCGTGACATTCCCTGGGGCGAGCTCGAGCCGCTGCCCGAGGACCTCGAGAAGGCGACCTGCCAGCTGTGCACTTTCCTGACCGAAGTCGAATTTGTTGCCGGTGACTTCCCGGCCAAGTGGATGTACCGCATCCCACAGGATTTCCTCGAGGTCAAGAGCTTCCTGTCGACGCAGATCATGGACGAGGCGCGCCACCAGGAAGTATTCCGCAAGCGCGCCCTCGCCGGCGGCGGGCTGCTGCATTCGGCGCCCGGTTTCGAGTGGGCGCTGGCCGCGATCCTCGACGCACCGACCCATACCATGGGCACCTTCCTGCTCAACCTGCTCGGCGAAGGCCTCATCCTGTCGGTGTTCCGATCGGGCGAGATGATCGCCAAGACGCACGTCGACAAGGAGATCTTCCGCCGCTGTCTGCAGGACGAGGCACGCCACGTTTCCTACGGCGTGATGCAGTTCAAGAACTATCTCGACAACCATCCGGATCGCGACGCGGCGCTCGAGGAGATGCACCGCTTCGCCGACGTCGGCGAGCTCGTGGTGCTGTCGGCGTTCGTCGAGGCGGGGTTCATCGAACCGGTCGCAATCCTGCTCGGCGGGGGTCTGAACAAGATCGACCAGGGTATGGACGGACTCGCGCACATGTGGACCATGTTCGTCGAGGAGTACCTGCAGCGCTGCGCCCGCGCCGGCTTCGACCGCCGGGCGCGATGCAAGATCCCGGCCCGGGCGGTGTGGGCGGCATGAGCGCCCCGGGGACCGTCGCCGCGGCGATGGAGCACGTGCCGTTCCCCTCGCTCGAGTGGTTCCGCCATCTGGCGGCATTGATGAACGCCAACCGCGCGCGCCAGGAGCAACTCGGCTACGTGGACTGCGTGGCCGACTTCACCGTCACCGACGGTGCCGCCGACGGCGGGCCGTTCACCGTCCTGGTCACGTTCGAGGAGTTCGAGGCGACGGATGTGCGCGCAACGAGCGCCGCGGGCGCGGGCGATTTCAGTCTCCAGGCGGACCTCGCCACCTGGCGCGCGATGATCGAGAGCATCGCCGCGGGCGGTGGCCGGCCGGGCCTGGAGTTCAGCCTCAATCGCCTGAGCCACATGGGCACGCCGATGCGCGTGGTCGCCGACGATCCGCTGCGCATGGACCTGTACTTCCGTTACAACCAGAGCCTGCAGGAGTTCGTCAACGCGTCCGCGCACTTCGTCACGGACTTTCGCTGAGGGTTGCGCGCATGGGCAAGCGCAGCGGACACCATTACATCGACGAGACCTGTATCGGTTGCGGCGCGTGCGAGCACGCCTGCCCGGGTAAGGTCGACGCCATCGAACGGCTCGAGCAGGACTTTCTCGGCCGTTTCATCATCAGGCTCGACGACTGCATCGACTGCGCATTCTGCATCCCCATGTGTCCAATCGCCTGCATCCACGATGCGCGCGCCGAGGGTGTGGTCGAGGGCAGCGGGGGCTACAGCCGTATCCGCGAGTTGCAGGCCTGGGCAGAGCGCCGCGACGCTTCGTCCGCCGACGCCACCTGACACGGGTCTGCGGGCCGGCGGTGCGCAGGCCCTGACAGCGCCGGCGCGCGGGTGCTATCGTCGGTCCCATGACCGTCACCAGCGTACGGACGCAGGAAGTCCTGCTCGACAGCGAACCTTACTACGAGCCCGTCGGCGCGGAAGTCGAGGTGTTCGCTGCGGCCTGGGGCAACCGTCTGCCGCTGCTGCTCAAGGGTCCCACCGGTTGTGGCAAGACGCGTTTCATCGAATACATGAGCTGGCGTCTGCGGCGGCCGCTCGTCACCGTATCCTGTCACGACGATCTCACTGCCGCCGATCTCGTCGGCCGCTTTCTCGTCAAGGGCGGCGAGACGGTGTGGGTCGACGGGCCGTTGACGCGTGCCGTGCGCGCCGGCTGCATCTGCTACCTGGACGAGATCGTCGAGGCGCGCAAGGATACGACGGTCGTCATCCATCCGCTGTGTGACGACCGGCGTCTGCTGCCGATTGAAAAGCTCGGCGAAGTGCTGTCAGCGCCGCCGGCGTTCTGTCTGGTGGTTTCGTTCAACCCCGGCTACCAGAGCGTGCTCAAGGATCTCAAGCAGAGCACGCGCCAGCGCTTCGTTGCGCTCGAATTCGACTACCCGCAGGCGGCGCTGGAGGCCCGCATCATCGCCAACGAGGCGGAGATCGACGCGGACGTGGCGCGGCGCCTGGTGCAATTCGGCCACACGACGCGCAATCTGAAGGGCCAGGGGCTCGACGAGGGTGCGAGCACCCGGCTACTGGTCAACGCGGCCAAGCTGATGCGCAGCGGGATAGCCCCCGCGGTCGCCTGCCGCAGCGCCGTCGGCGAGGCGCTCAGCGACGACCGCGACGTGCTCGCCGCCATCGCCGAGCTGGCTGCCGCCGTGTTCTGATCGCTCGTGAAACCCTCACCGCGCCGGTTGCGACGGCCCCTGGACGCCCCTGGCCGCGTTGCGGGGACCCCAGCATCCTTTCCGCAGGTCCGCTACGCGCGCGATTTTGTGCACCCCCGCGCCTGGCCGGGAACGCCCGGGAACCATCTCGCTGCGGCGGGCGAAGGTTTCACGAGCGCTGAGCTCCCGTACGCGGCGCACCGGCAATGGAGAAGGATTCGCGCTGGATCCTGCGGGAGATGGTGACGCAGCGGCCCGCCGTGACGGGCACGGACGACGCTGCTACGCTCGCGCGACCGGACGCGGACGACGAAGGTTTCCTGCGGCACTGGATCGACGTCGTCGCCGACAGCGATACCGAGCTCGCGCGCGTGCTTGCCGCCCGCGCGGTCGACGCCCGGCGACGCATGGACCGTGAGGACCTGGTCGTCTGGATCGATACGGCCATGCACACCTTCGACCGGCGCGGCCTCGGTGCCGCGATTGCGGTGCTCGAAGGCTGGGAGCGATTCGCGAGCGAGCGCTTCGAGCGCCGCAACGGGTTGCCGCTCGATGAAGTGTCGGGTGTGCTCGAACGCTTTGTCGCCGGATTGGGGGGGCGCCGGCTCGAGCTGCGCAGCGCGGCGTATCCCTACACCGACACCGCCGCCATTTATGTGCCGGCGCTGCTCGCACGCCTGCCCGAGCGCGAGGAAAATTTCCGCCTGTACAAAGCGATGGTGGCGCACCATTGGGCGCAGACGGTACACGGCAGCTGGCGGCCAGCCGTGCTCGCGACGCTGCGCCGCTTTCCCGATCGTCAGCGCGCGCTGGCGGTATTCGCGGCGCTCGAGCGTGAACGGCTGGATGCGCGGGTCGCGCGCGAGCTGCCGGGCCTTGCGCGTGAGATGCAATGGCTGCGCGCGCAGTGCGATGGCGCCGCGCCGCAGCCGGCCAGCTGGGCGCCGTTCGCCGCCGTGCTGCGGCGTCACGGGGCGAGTGCCGAGGACAGCCTGCGTCTGATCGCCGCGGCAGCCGATACATCCCTGCCGGCGCCGGCCTGCTACCACGGCCGCTTTCTCCCGGACCCGGTCTGGGACGTGCTCACCGCACGCATCGACCGCGAGCGCCAGCGCCTGGCAGTCGTACTGGGCAAGCTTGCCGAGGAACAGGATCGGGCACAGCCCGGGCGTTCGTTACGCGCCGGCCGCGCGGGCGGCGGGCGCTTCCAGCTCGGTACGCGCGGCGGGCAGGCCGGGCGCGCAGACCTGCGCTTCGAGCTGCGCGCCGACGGGCGCAGGCTCGAGCCCCCCGACGAGCTCAGGGGTCTGCTGGTTTCGATGATCCAGGATCACGGCCACCTGCCGCCCGAATACCTCGCCGTGTCCGCGCCGGCGGTCTATGACGCCGGTGCGAACGAGCGCACCGGCACGGCGCCGGACTACCATGCCCTGTTCGACGACACGGGGCGGTATACCTACCCGGAGTGGGACCACGTGCGCGGCCGCTTTCGCACCGACTACTGCAGCCTGCGCGAGAGCGACGTCGAGCCGGGCGATCCGCAGTTCGTCACGCGCACACTGGCCAGGCACGCGGGCCTGGTGCGTTCCATCCGGCGCACGTTCGAGGCCATGGTCGGGGAGGTTCGGGTCGTGCGGCGCCAGGCCGAGGGTGAGGACGTCGACGTGGACGCGCTGGTCGAAGCGCACGTGGACGCGTGGCGCGGCGTGGAGCCCGGCGACCGGGTCTACACCCGCCTCGTGCGCGCCGAACGCAACGTGGCGGTCATGTTCATGGTCGACATGAGCGGTTCGACCAGGGGCTGGGTCAACGACGCCGAGCGCGAGGCGCTGGTGCTGCTGTGCGAGGCCCTGGAGACGCTCGGCGATCGCTATGCCATCTACGGGTTCTCAGGCCGTACCCACAAGCGCTGCGAGGTCTACCGCGTGAAACGCTTCGACGAGCCCTACGCCGCCGCGGTCCAGGCGCGCGTGAGCGGTATCCGGCCAAAGGGATATACCCGCATGGGGGCCGCGATCCGCCATCTCGGCCACCTGCTCGACGGCGTCCCGGCGCGCACCAAGCTGCTGGTCACGCTCTCGGACGGCAAGCCCGAGGACTACCGCAGCTACCGGGGCCGTTACGGCGTCGAGGACACCCGCCATGCCTTGCTCGAGCAGCGCCGGCGCGGCATCCACCCGTACTGCATCACCATCGACCGCGAAGGCGGCGACTACCTGCCGCATATGTACGGGCCGGCCAGCTACGCCGTCATCGACCGGGTCGACAGGCTGCCGCTGCGGATCGCCGACATCTACCGCCGGTTGACCAGCTGAGCCGATTGCCGTGCACTCGCGGCGCGGCGGCCGGGCCCCGCGCCGTTGCAACGGCGCGGGTGCGGGCACTGTCGTGTCGTGGGTGAGATGGCGGGCGCTTACCGTCCGCGTTTGCGCAGGTTCTGAACCGCAAACAGCGACGGCGGGTTCTCTTCCGGATTGATGATCGAGCGGAATTGGAGTGTCGTGCAGTGTTTGGCCTGCTCGTCCAGCAGCACGGCGCAGGTCTCCACCGGTACGCCGACCCCCTTGTTGCGCGGGTGATGGTGATCGGCGTGGCTCTTGCAGATGTAGAAGTTCTTCCAGAAATCACCCTTCTTGTCGAACACGCGCAGGATCGGCATCACCATCGTTTCGGCGTCGAGAAATATCTCGCGGCGAGAGAGCGGGTGGTTGGGATCCTTGGGCTTGCCGATCAGCAGGTGCACCTTGCGCAGTTGCCACGGTACCTGTGGGAAACACCCGCCCTGTCCCGCGAAGCGCACGAACTTGTAGCCGTCGTCGGTGCCCGGATCCTCGGGTTCGAGCTGATCGGCGATGTCGTTGTGGTAGTAGAACGGCGCCATGATGTTCAGCGTCTTCCCGTACTCCCAGTTGTAGTCGGACACCCGGCCGTTGTAGCCCTCGAAGTCCTCGATCATCAGATCGGTGCCGAGAAACGCGTCGGTAATCTGACCGGCGGCCAAGCGCCGCACGCGGCGCTGGAAGCCGAGGTACAGCCAGGCGTCGTCGCGTTTCTGGTCGTTCTGGTAGCGTTGTATCAGCAATTGGGTGTTGGCAATGTCGAAGGGTTCGAGCACGTGGCCGTAGATCGAGCGGTAGATCCCGGCCGGGTTGTCGTCGAAGGCCGGCTTCGGATCGAACTGCACGCGGTGCGCCCAGTTCAGGAAATGCCACTCGAAGCGCAGCTGGCGCTCGACCTTGCCGGAGGTCAGCTCGCGGAAGGTCCACCAGAACGGGTGTATGGTCTCGCTGTCGCCGGAGTTGAACCCGTACTGGTAGCTCCACACGAGCTTCTGCCCGGCCTGCGGATCGTTCGGATCGGGTTCTTTCGGAAACGCCCGGCCGGCCGTGTAGTTCACCAGCAGGCCGTTTTCGTCCAGTTGTACCTTGCCGGGGTTGGCGCGGCTCGCCTCGATGTAGCCGGGGTGCAGCGGAAACTCGGCCGTCGGGATCACCGGGAACTGGTACCAGCCGTTGTCGATGTAGCGGTACGTGGCGTCGTCCAGGATCTCCTTGAACTGCGCGACGTTGCTCTTGTCGATCGTCATCCCGGGCTCGAGTCCGGGGTAGGTCGGAAAGCCGTTCCGGTACGGATGGAACGAGTCGTCGACTTCGTTGGCGTGTACGCTGGCGGCCAGCAACAGTCCTGCCGCGAGCCCGGAAAAACCGAGTTGGGTGCCCTGCATCCGTGGCCTCCTTTGCGCCGATGCCCCGCATCGCGCCAATGTGAGCTGAGTGCTTGTGAACGAACCGCCGCACCGGCGGTGACGGCCGGCACTCGATTGACGAGCCTATGTTAACACCGCGAATTCTGCCACCGGTCCCCTCACGTTCCGGCAGGGCACGCATCCTAAAAAACGCTAGCACGGTGGTATGCCCTGTGGTCTTGACTTGGATCAAGCGAAACCGGGGCCTGCCGCCGCCCGCGCATCTGCGCGTCGATCGCCGTGCCGGTCGGGCGCCGCGCATGCGCCGGGAGCGGTTCACCTGCACCGGGCCTGGTGCGCAGAGCGACGGACATGGCCGGGTACCCGGGCCCGGCGGGGCCGCCGAATCCGGGTCAATCGGCACCCCCGCGACCGGTCACCGCGTGATGGTTGATCCGGATCAAGCCGGCCGTGTGCGCGCCGCGCATCCTTCGGCACATATGCGACGGCGCACGGGTGCAGCCGCGGAGGTGCAACCTATGGCACTGCTGGAGTGGAACGATGCCTACGACCTGGGTATACGGCACCTCGATTTCGAGCATCGCGACCTGTTCGAATGCATCAACGCGCTGTACGAGCAATGCACCACCCGCTGCGGGCCTGACGATGTCGAGGACTGCATCGGCAAGCTGCAGATGCGGCTCGCCGCGCATTTCGCGCTGGAGGAGCAGAACATGCGCGACCTCAAGTGCCCCACCTACGTGGTGCACAAGCAGGTGCACGATGCGTTCCTCGACGAAATCGGCGAAGCGTTGGCGGACTTCAGCGCCGACACGCCGGAAGCGGACTTCGCCGCGCTGGCGCGGCGCGTCCGGGACTGGATCGTGGAGCACATCACGACCTACGACCGCGCGCTCATCGACCTCGACGCGTGACCGACGTCCGCCCCGCCGGGCTGCGACGGTGGTGATCAGCGGGCGGCGTGCAGAATGGGCATGACCTCGAAGTAGGGTCGGATCACCGGCTCGGTGGACGCGTGGAACCCGGCGAAGGGGCCGTCGAAAAACACGCGACCTTCGTGCAGCATCACCGTGCGCGGCTCGAGCCGGCTCAGCAGATCCTTGTCGTGGGTGATGATGATCGTGGTCCGTGCCTCGCCCCCGGGCCCCGGTGCATGGTGCGTCTCGTGGATGAGATCGTGGATCTGGGCGGAGCTGGTCGGGTCGAGCCCGGTGGTCGGCTCGTCGTAGAACAGCACGGCCGGATCCATCGCCAGCGCGCGCGCCACGGCAAGGCGTTTGGCCATGCCGCCGGAGAGCTGCTCCTGGTTGCGACGCAGAAACTCGTCGTCGGTAGGCAACGCGACGTCGGCGAGCGCACGCCGGGCGATCGGCAGGATGGCCGCATCCTCGAGGCGCTTGACCTCCTTCAGCCACAACGCGATGTTGTCGTAGACGGTGCCGGAGAACAGCGCATTGCGCTGGAATACCACGCCCCAGTGGACGTGGATCTCGTCGCGATCGGTGTCGTCCACGGTGTCGAGCAATTTGAGCGGTGCACCCGGTTCGGAGTGATCGGCCACGTAGACACGCCCGGTGTCCGGCCGGAGCTGACCGAGGATGTGATTGAGCAGCACGGTCTTGCCGCAGCCCGAGCCGCCGACGATGGCGAGGCAGTCTCCCCGGTAGACGGTGAGGTCGACACCGCGCAGCACGGGCCGGGCCGCAAAGGCCTTGTGCACGTTCTCGATTCGGATTTCGACCGCTCGGTCGCCGGCCGCGTCTGCGTCCACGTCCCTGTGCGCTCCCTCAGTGAGCCGTGCGCCGTCGCCGGCGGGCGCCGTCCGTGTTCGGTCGCGGCACGCTTCAGGTGCTCCGTTCGGCGCCGTGCCGTTTACCGGGCAGCCGGTACGCGACCGCGGTCAGATCGTCGGGCTTGGATGGCGCGCCAGCCGCGCCGTCCGTCATACGTGTCCGCGCGTCCCTGACCAGACGTTCGACCGCCTGTTGGAGCGGGCCCTTGCGCATGCGCTCGACGATTTCGTCCAGGTGCAGATTGTCGAACAGACCGTCGCTCGCGACCAGCAGGGTGTCGAAGGGATTGAGCGCCAGCGGCGGCCCGATCTCGATGCGCATCTGGTTCGAGCCGATCACGTTCGAGACGATGTGCCGATCCTCGTGGTGCATTGCGTCGCTCTGGTTGAGCATACCGGATTCCACCGCGAACCCGACCGGCGAATGCGGCACGGTCTGCCAGCGCATGCGACCGCGCTGTCCGGCCAGCAGGATGATCGAGTCGCCGACGTGGTAGGGGCGGATGCGCCGGCCTTCGATTTCAACGACCGCCAGCGTGGTCGCCGCACCGGTGCCCAGCGCGAGCACCGCCCGGTTCGCGGCCTCGATGCCGTCGAGGATGGCGGTGCGTGTTTCCAGCCCGTCGGCGCGCGCCTGGCCCAGCGCCGCGGCGAGCGTCTCCAGCGCGACCCGCGACGCCTGCTCGCCAGCCGGCAGTCCGCCCAGGCCGTCGGCGACCGCAATCACGGCGGCATCCTCGGTCAGGGCCACGAGCAGGGCGCAGTCCTCGTTCGGCGTGTCCTTGTCCGGCGAGCGGAAGGAGGCGACGGCGGCGTGTCCGCCCGCGAGCGGCAGCGACGCCACTTCTTCTCCCTCGGCGTGCGCGAACAGTGTCGCGCCGGCAGTCGACAGTGCCTTCATGTGTCCTCGTGGTGCTCCAGGATATGGTCAATTTTATCAGCTACTTGGAGTTTGCCGGCAGGAATCCGGTCGCAGCCCCGCGCGCGCGCGCCGCGAACACGCGGAAGCCATTGAATTCATGGGGGCTGAGCGCTGCCATCGCCAGCCCGTGGGCGACCGCGAACCGGCGCGGGCGACGCCGACCGGCGGGCGTCGCCCGCGCCTCAGATCGCAGCCAGGATCGCGGGCAGCGCGCGGTGATCGGTCAGCACGCGGTCGGCACCCAGCGTCGCCAGGCGCAGGCAATCGCCGCCGCCCGACAGGACGGCGACGGCCTGCATGCCCGCGGCACGGGCCGCCAGTACGTCGACTTCGCTGTCGCCTACGTAAACGCTGTCGCGGGCGGTCGCACCGAGCCGTTCCAGGGCGAGCAGCAGGCCTTGCGGATCGGGCTTGCGGCGCTCGACGTCGTACGCCGTGACGACGGTACGGAAGTGGCCGAGCAGACGCGCAGCTTCGAGCAGCGCCATGCCGTGACCGCCCGAGCCGGTGACGATGCCGAGCATGAAGCCACGTCCGGCGAGATCGGTGAGCGTCGTGCCGATCTCGGGGAACGCACGGGCATGCGTGTCGATCATGGCCGGTGTGACGCGCACCGCCTCGCGGTGCAGGACGTCGAACAGCGCCTCGCGCCCGGGGTGGTCGGCCGGAACGACCAGGTCCCAGAAATTGACGTGCTGTCCGCTGAGCGCGCGGTGGATGTGCTCGTCGGTGATCGCCAGGCCGTGTGGCGCGGCGGCCGCTTCGGCGATCCGGCGGTAGGCGCGCAACGAGTCGACCAGGGTACCGTCGAGGTCGAACAGCACGGTGCGCGCCGGCAGCGGGGCGAGTCGTTCGATCACCACCGGGTCGCCGTCACGCAGGCCGAGGGCGGTGCGCAGGTGCACCGGCGCGACGATCTCGATGCGCTCATCCGGATAGTCGGGCACCTGCGGGCAGATCACCGCGCCCGGTACGCAGCCGGCGATCCGTACCGGCAGGACGAGGCCCGGGCACCACGCGGGATCGGGGGGATCGAGCCGGATCGGCAGCCGTTCCCGCCATGTCAGCCAGCGTTCGCGCGCGGCGTCGGCCACGATGAGGTTGAGCGTGCCCGGCGCCGGATCGATGCCCACCTGGCGCACCAGTTGCGAGCGGACCCAGTCGAGACCGGTGAAGGTCGCGGCTTCGCCGGCGCCGGCGCGCACGCGGCCGGTGATCTGTTCTCCCGTCACGCGCTCACGCAGACGCTTCGCGCTGGTACGCGCCCGGCGTGATGCCGAACAGGCGCTTGAAGTGACGCGTGAGATGGCTCTGATCCGTGAAGCCGGTGGCGGCCGCGACCGTGCTCACCGGCAGATCATCGGCGAGCATGCGCCGCGCGATTTCCAGCCGTCGCGCGAGCAGGTACTGGTGCGGCGGCAGCCCGGTCGCGGTCTTGAACAGTGAAATGAGGTAGCGCTCGTGCAGGCGCACGCGACTGGCGAGCTCGCTCACGGGCACGTCCTCTTCGCCGCTCGCATCGAGGATCGTGCGGATGCGGGTCACCGCCGGATGCACGCTCGCGCGTGTGGCGCCGCTCTCGGCGGCCTCGTTTTCGGGCAGCGTGAGCAGTGTTTGCAGCATGCGTGCCAGGACCTCGAGTTGCGCGTCGCCGTCGGCGGCGCTCTGCAGCGCCGAGATGGTGAAATCACACACGCTCAGTATGTCGCGCCAGGTCGAGAACGCCGGCAGGGCGGCGGTACTGCGGTCGCGCGCCGGAACGATGCGATCGAGCAGCTCGGCGGGCACGTGCAGGCTGAGGTAGCTGAACGGCACGTCCGGCAGCGAGCCGCCGGCGTGCGGCTCGCGCGGCGCGACCAGGAAGGCATCTCCGGCTTGCAGCATCACGCTGCGGTCCAGCCAGCTCACGTCGCCCCGGCCGGACAGCACCCAGGTGATCTCGAGCAGGTCGTGTACGTGCAGGCGGTAATGATGTACGTGCACGTTGCGCGTGACGACTTCCAGCCCGGCGAGAAAACGCGAGCGCCAGAACAGAAACCCCTTTTCCGGTCGTGCCGCCATGCAACCCTCCGCGTATCCGAGAAACATACAATTCGGATCGAGCGATCGGCGGCTATCGTAGTCGAAATCGCCGGGCGATAAGATTGCGCGGCCGGTAACCGCGATGACGCAATGCAACAAACGCCGCGTGTGGCCGCTAACCGGACCGGCCGGCACGCAAGGTCGCGCGAACGGTCGGCGCCATACCCATGGGCGGCGACACGGTCCCGGGCAGGGCCGACCGGATCGTGGGTCCGGGCACGATATTTTTTCTACCGCTGCCACAGCCGCCATGACGGCGGTGAACATGGCCGTGCATGACCCCTGGTTGTGTCGGTAGCATCCGGGGCAGCCGCAAACCGCAACCGTCCACGGAGATCCGCATGAACGATACCGTCTCGAGCGTACTGCTGAAGATCCTGAAAAAGCACGGCATCCGCCACGTCTTCGGCCTGCCGGCCGCGCAGATCGGCATGGTGATGGACGGCGCCGGGCGCGATCCGTGGTTCAGCTACATGACGACCCGCCACGAGGAGGCCGCCGGGCACATGGCGCACGCCGTGGCCAAGACCACCGACTCGATGGCGGTATGCTTCGGTACCGTCGGCCCCGGTGCGACCAACATGGTGCCCGGTGTCGCCTGCGCCTGGGCCGACAACGTGCCCTTGCTCGCATTGACACCGAACAATCAGTCCTGGCTGATCGAACCCAACCGGGATCTGCTCCAGAACGCGCGCCAGCTCGAGCTGTACAGCGCCATCACCAAGTGGAATGCCTGTATCCGCTATGCCGAGCGCGCACCGGAGCTGATCGAGCGGGCGCTGCACATGGCCCGTTCCGGTCGCCCCGGCCCGGTACATCTGGACATTCCCTGCGACATCGGCGCTGCGCCGTGCACGCACGATCTGGGCAGCATCCCGACCATTGCGCCGCCGCGGCCGGCGCCGTCCGGCCCCGATCTCGACCGCCTGGTCGATCTGATCCGCAACGCCGCACGTCCCGTGCTCATCGCCGGTGGCGGCGTGGTGCGTTCGGGTGCCACCGATGCATTCCGCGCGCTCGTGGGCCTGACGGGTTTTGCCGCGACCACCACCTGTAACGGCTTCGGTGTGGTGCCGGGAGGGTGCCCCAGCTACCTCGGCGGCGCCGGTGTATTCGGCGGACGTGGTCTGGTGCGCGCACTCGGGGAGGCGGATCTCGTCGTCGCCTTCGGTTGCAAGTTCTCGAGCATGATCCCGGTCAACAAGCCGCCGTCCTATCCGGTGCCCAAGGGCCAGAAGATCGTGCAGATCGACATCGATGCCGAATCGATCGGCCGCAACGTGCCGGTGTCGCTCGGCGTGGTCGCCGATGCACGCACCTGTATCGAGTTGCTCAACGCGGCGCTCGCGGGCGCACGCTACGCGGCCGATGCATCCTGGCTGAAGGAGATGCTCGCGGAAAAGGCGCGCTATCGCGAGGAGGTCGAGGGCATCGCCGACGCGGTGTGCACGCCGAACACGGGTCTGCTGAACGAGGCTGCGATCGCACGCGCGGTGGCGCGCCTCATTCCCGACGACGCAATCGTCGTGTTCGACGGCGGCCAGACCATGGAGTGGTCGCACACCTTCATACAGCCCAGCCATCCGCAGCGCTTCGTTTTCGGCCCGGGGATGGGTCACCTGGGCATGGGTCAGCCCTTCGCCAACGGCGCCAAGGCGGCCAACCCCGATCGCCCGGTCGTGCTCGTCACGGGCGACGGCGGCATGGGCTGTACCATCCAGGAGCTCGAGACCGCGGCGCGTTACGGCCTGACGACCATCACGGTCGTCATGAACGACTCGTACTGGGGCATGTACCGGCCGTTCGCCGAGATGCTCATGCGCAACGACAACTTCGGGACCAAGCTCACCAACGTCGACTTCGCGAAAATCGCCGAAGGATTCGGCTGCCACGGCGAGAAAGTGGCGCAGCTCGGCGAGCTCGCGCCGGCGTGGGAGCGCGCGCGCAACTCGGGCAAACCGGCCGTGATCGACGTGCAGTGCGACTTCACGCCGCATCCGATGGACGGGTTCTGGCCGCAGGTGGTGATGTCGGGCGTGAATTTCGCGCCGGTGCAGATGTGAGCCGCGCGCGGACGAGGGGCGGCTGGCTCACAGCCGCCCTCGGCCTGCTCGCGTCCGGCGCCTGCGCCGACGACTGGTCGTGGTACGGCGCGACCCAGGCCGGCCTGCGCCACTCGGCGCTCGCGCAGATCGACCGCGCCAACGTCACCGAGCTCGAGGTCGCCTGGACCTATCGCACCGGCGAGCTCGAGCGGCGCGGCGAGCAGCTCGGGCGCGCCGCTTCCTTCGAGAATACGCCGACGCTGGTCGACGGTTCCCTCGTCGTGTGCACGCCCTTCGGTCGCGTCATCGCCCTGGATCCGGTCAGCGGGCGTGAACGCTGGGTGTTCGATCCGAATCCCGAGCCGCGGCCGGCGCAGGCGAAGCTGCCCAAGTGTCGCGGCGTTGCCCACGCGCTGGACGAGACCCTGCCCGAGGGTGCCGCCTGCCGGCACCGCATCATTTACGGCAACTGGGATTTCGCCGTCTATGCCATCGACGCGCGCACCGGCCGGCGCTGCACGGGCTTCGGCGACGATGGCCGCGTCGCGCTCGATCCCGGCCGTGCGCTCGATGCGGATGAATTCATCCAGATCCCCTCGCCCCCGGTGATCGTCGGCGATGTGGCCGTGTTCGGATCCTCGATCAGCGATTCGGTGCGCAGCGATGCCCTGAGCGGGCGCGTGCGCGCGCTCGACGTGCGTACCGGCGCGCTGCGCTGGGAGTTCGACCCGGTGCCACGCGACGCCGGCGATCCCGCCATGCGCAGCTGGCATGACGGCAGCGCCGCGCACGCCGGCGCCGCGAACGTGTGGTCGATGATCGCCGCGGACGAGGCGCGCGATCTGATCTTTTTGCCGACCACCAGCCCCAGCCCGGATTATTACGGTGGCGACCGGCCGGGGGACAATCGCTACGCCAATTCGCTGGTCGCGTTGCGCGCGTCGACCGGCGAGATCGTGTGGCACTACCAGACCACGCATCACGATCTGTGGGATTACGATCTGCCGGCGCAACCGATCCTCGTCGACCTGCCACGCGCCGGCACGACCATCCCCGCGGTCGTGCAGCTCACCAAGCAGGGTCTGGTGTTCGTATTCAACCGCGAGACGGGCGAGCCGCTGTTTCCGATCGAGGAGCGGCCGGTGCCCCAGGACGGCGTCGACGGCGAGTGGTTGGCGCCGACGCAACCGTTTCCGAGCGCGCCGCCGCCGCTGGTCGCCCAGGGCGTCACGCCCGACGATGCCTGGGGCTTCACGTTCATCGACCGCTGGTTGTGCCGCCGCCAGATCGAGTCGCTGCGCCACGGACCGGTGTACACGCCGCCGAGCCTCGCCGGCACCATCGAGATGCCCGCGTTCGTCGGCGGTGCCAACTGGAGCGGCGGCGCGGTCGATCCGGCCAGCGGCCTGCTGTATGTCAACACGCTGCACGTCCCGGGCGTGGTGAAGCTCGTGCCGCGCGCGCCCGAATCGCAGGGAGCCGGGGACGTGCTCGAGTTCGGCCCCGAGATCGACGTGCAGGCCGGTGTGCGTTTTCCCCAGCGTGGCTCGCGCTACCGGGTCGAGACGACCCTGCTGGCCTCGCCGCTCGGTGCGCCGTGCACCGAGCCGCCGTGGGCGCGTCTGTCGGCCGTCGATCTCGTGCACGGCACGATCCGCTGGCAGGTGCCGCTCGGTTCCATCGAGAAGATGCTGCCGGTGCCGATCCCGCTCGAGTGGGGCGCGCCCTTCGGCGGTGGTCCGATCGTCACGGCCGGGGGTCTGGTGTTCATTGCCGCGACCATCGACGACAAGCTGCGTGCCTTCGACGCCGAAACGGGCGCCCTCCGCTGGCAAACGGATCTGCCCGCCGGTGGTCAGGCGACGCCCATGACCTACAGCGCGGGCGGCCGCCAGTTCCTCGTCATCGCCGCCGGTGGCCACGCGCTGTTCGGTGGCACCCGCGGCGACTACGTCATCGCCTGGGCGCTGCCGGCGCAAGATTGACGGCGGCGGCCGGTCGCGGCGCCGGGTGTCAGCGTCCGGCGCCCGCCCGGGACAGTCGTTTCTTCGTCGCTTTGCGCTTTGCGACCGCGGCCCTGCCGGGGCCGCGGGGCAGCTCCTGCGGATCGGCGATCTTCACCGTCAGCTTGCCCATGTTGGCGCCGCGGTAGAGCCGGTTCACGGCCACCGGCGCGTTCTCGAGGCCGTCGACGATCTCGTCGCGCCAGTGCAGCCGGCCGCGGCGGATCCAGCGGATCAGGTCGGCCTCCATCCGCGCCCGCTCTTTGACGTAATGATCGAGAACGATGAAGCCTTCCATGCGCGCGCGCCGGAACAGCAGGTAGGTGTAGTTCGAGGGGCCCTGTATGCCTTGCGTCTCGGCGGTGGTGTATTGCGAGATCGCGCCGCAGATGATGACCCGCGCGGCCATCGCGAGGTGGGTGAGGGCGACGTTCAGGGTGTCGCCACCGACATTGTCGAAGTACACGTCGACGCCGCGCGGACAGGCTTTGGCGATCGCCGCGTCCAGATCGCCGCGCTTGTAATCGATCGCGGCATCGTAGCCGTACACCCGGCGCAGCAGCCGGCACTTCTGCGGGCCGCCGGCGATGCCGACCGTACGGCAGCCGCGGATCTTCGCGAGCTGGCCGGCGATCTGTCCCACCGCGCCGGCCGCGCCCGACACCAGCACCGTCTGGCCGCGCCTGGGCATGCCGAGCGAGAGCATGCCGACGCAGGCGCTCAAGCCGGTTGTGCCGAGCACGCTGAGCGCGCTCGAGATCGGTAATCCGGCCTTGACGATACCCCGGATGTTCCAGGTATCGATCTTGCCTTCCTGGTTGTAATTGACGCCGTTGGAAACCGCATAGTCCTGCCAGCCGTCCATGCCCTGGACGAGATCGCCGGCCTTGAACTTCGGGTGGCGCGATTCGATCACCTGGCTGACGGTGAAGCCGCGCATCACCTGCCCGAGCGGCACCCGCTCGACGTAGCTGTCGAAAGGCGCAGCCCACAGCCGGTTAGCCGGATCGAGCGACAGGTAGAGGTTGCGCACGAGGAATTCGCCTTTCCCGGGCCGGGGGATCGGCGCGTGGCGGATCTCGAACGTGTCCGGGTCGAATTCCCCGCTCGGATTGCGTACCAGCACGATTTGGCGATTGCCTGCGGACATGCGTGAACTCCTCAAGAGTTTGTGTGACGGGCGCGCGTGGCGGGTCTGGCGCCGGGCGACGCTGACCGGCGCGGCAGTCGCTCAGCCGCGCAGATGGCGGATCAGCATGGCGCGGTTCCGCACGCCGAGCTTGGCATAGATCGAACACACGTGCCTGGCGATCGTCGCCGCGCTCAGCTCGAAGCGCGCGGCGATCTTCTTGTTGCTGGATCCCTCCGCAAGCGCCGCCAGGATCTCGCGCTCGCGTGCCGTGAGGCCGTCGGCCCGGTTCGTCGGCGCGGACGGCGGTGCCAGGTGCGCGGCCAGCGCGGCGCGGTTGTCGACACCGGCCTTGCGATAGACCGAGGCGAGGTGATTACCGACCGTGCGCGGGCTAAGGCCGAGACGTGCGCCGATTTCGGCGTTCGCCAGCCCTTCGAGCACGCATGCGGCGACGTCTCGCTCACGCGTGGTGAACGCCCGGGCATCGAACGCGCCGGCGGGCCCGGCCGGCGCGGCACCGGGCGCGAACCTGAGCACCAGGCGTGCGGCGCTGCCGTTGCGCGCGCAGCGCACTTCGACGACGGCAGCCTCGTGGGCGCCGGCCTGCAGGCCACGCAGTGTGACCGCGGCGGTCGTGCCTGGCGCGCAGCCGATCAACCGCCGGCATAGCCGCCGTAGCGCGGCGCCGTCGCTGGACGCGGGCGCCGGCGCGTCGAACCAGCCGGGCAGGGCGGCCGGACAGCCGCTGTCGCGATACACCAGCGTCAGGCCTTCATCGAGCACGGCGAGGCCCTGGCAAGCGCTGTCCCCACGCACGGACTCGATCACCCAGTCACGCTCCCGCGTCTGGCGCGCGCTGTCGATCTGCGCCAGGGCGGCGGTCAGGAACGGCAGCAGGGCCTGTGCCCTGGCGACGTCCGCGGCCTCGAACGGGCCTTCCTCCCGGCTGCGATAGACGGCCACCAGCGCCTGCGGCCGGCCGGCTGCGACCAGCGCCAGCGCGAGCGCATGGTGCATGGCGCGGGGCTCGAGCAGCTTGCGGTAATACCAGCCGCGGGCCACGCGGGGATCGTTCATCAGCGTGTCCGAGGTCAGCACCGTGGAACGGCCCTGCGCCCACGCGCGGGCGAGATGGGGCAGGCCGGGATCCGCGCGCCAGTAACGCGACTGCAGCTCGGGGTAGTCGCCGGATCGGCCCCAGCTGTCGACCTGGCCCGCGTCCATGAGCCGGCCCGTCCGGGCGTCGCGGACCGAGGCGGCGAGGACGGTGCTGGCAGGGTACAGGCGGCGACAGTGCTCGATGGCGCAGCGCCGGAAGTCGCTGTCGTTGCCGCAATGCAACACATCCGCGCCCGACGCCAGGATGTCCTGATAGTCCGCCGCTTCGAGCAGTGGCTGCACGATGACTCCCCCGGTATACCCAACGCGCGGTCTTGGCGCCGCCCTGGCCCGGATCCTAGTGCGGCCTGTCCGCGCGCTCAAGCGCCGTCCGGCATCCACGCGACAGTCCCGGTCCGGGTGCCGAACGACGTACCCGAGCTCTATTGTGCAACCGCACGGAAAACCTGAGCTAAATGACTCATGGCGGCGTGTGGGATTTTGTGTCTTAATAGTGTGGCTTACACACCTCGGGAGGGCGTGATGATGGATAAGTGCGCGATCCGATGCCGTTGCGGCAGTCGGTCGGGAACGGGATACCGGCCGGCGTCGGCGTGGCGCGGGGCGATGTGGCTGGTGCTCGCGATCGGGTCGGCGCCGTCGGTCGCCGCCGAGCTCGAGGAGATCATCGTCACCGCACGCAAGCTCGAGGAGTCGCTGCAGGAGACCCCGGTCGCGGTATCGGCGTTCACCAGTAGTGATCTCGACGCACGCAGCATCACCCAGCTCAACGACGTGCAGCGCTTTACGCCGAATCTGACTTTCTTCCCGAGCGGCATCATGGGCTCGACTTCCGGCCAGGCCTACATCCGCGGTGTCGGTCAGTTCGACTACTACTTCAGCGCCGATCCCGGCGTGGGTGTCTATATCGACGGGGTCTACCTCGGCCGCAGCCTGGGCAACCTGCTCGATATCGTCGACGTCGAACGTATCGAGGTACTGCGCGGGCCGCAGGGCACCCTGTACGGCAAGAACACCATCGGCGGCGCCATCAATGTCATCACGCGCAAACCGCAGGGCGAGCTCGCCGGCTATGTCGACGTCAAGACCGGCAGCTACGACCGCGTCAACGCCCGCGCCAACGTCTCGTTCCCGATCATCGCCGGCCAGCTCGCCGGCAAGATTGCGGTCGGCACGCGCAATGCCGACGGCTACGGTGTGCGCCCGCGGGTGGGCGACGACCCGGGCGAAGAGGATGCGAACGTGGTGCAGTCCCAGCTCAGCTGGACGCCGCAGGAAAATTTCGACGCCCTGGTGTCGTTCGATTACACGCGCGTCGACTCGCAGCTCGGCGTCCATCACGTGGAACAATTTACGAACCCTCCGCTCGTCGGCCTGTACAACGCCCTCGCCTCGCCGCCCCTGGCCGGGTTGCACGGCGTGGCGATGGGTCCATTCGACAGCCGCTACTACTCGCACGACCCCTACGTCACTTTCGCCGACGGCAGCAACATCATGGAGCACGACATCTGGGGCGTGTCGGCGGTGCTCAACTGGGACCCGGGCCCGGTGGCGGTCAAGTCGACCACGGCGTACCGCAACCTCGACCAGATCATCGGCATCGATCCCGACGGCTCGCCCGAGCAGATGATCGACGAGGTCGACCGGATCGATCAGGAACAGATCAGCCAGGAGCTGCAGCTCAGCGGGTTGCTGCTCGGGGATCGGCTCAAGTGGGTTGGCGGTTTCTACTTCATGAACGAGAAATCGAACTCGGACTCGGTGGTGATGGTGGCGACCCAGCTGTTTCCGGCCCTGGAGGGCCTGCCGGCGCCGATCATCCCGCTCGGGCCCTGGGCCTGCCCGCAGCCGCCGGGCTCACCGCTGCCGTGCCTGGGCGGTGCGGGCAACCCGTTCAATGTCATCTTCGACCTGCCCCAGCGCAATACGGGTACACAGGAAACCAACAGCTACGCCATCTATGCCCAGGGCAACTACGCCTTCACGGATCAGTTGACCGGTACCTTCGGAGTTCGCTACACGCGTGACGAGAAGGACTTCACGACGCAGTCGCTGCGCCTGCGCACGCCGATTCCGCTGCTGCCGTTCAGCGAGCAGAGTGACTCGTGGAGCGACACGTCGCCGCGTTTCGGTCTCGACTACAAGTGGACCGAAGATCTGCTCATGTATTTCTCCATCGCCAAGGGCTTCAAGAGCGGCGGGTTCAACGGCCGGGCGCGCAACACGGCCGAGCTCGAAGGTTTCAATCCGGAAAAGATCCTGAGCTACGAGATCGGCATGAAGTCTGAGTGGTTCGACCGGCGCGTGCGGCTGAACGTGGCCGGATTCTACAACGAGTACGACGACATCCAGCTCACCGAGCAGGGACTGGACCCGGCCACCGGGACGCAGACGATCATCACCAGAAATGCGGGCGATGGCGAGATCCGGGGCTTCGAGATCGAGCTCGACGCGGTGCCCTTCGATGCCGTGCACCTGAACGCGTCGCTCGGCCATCTCGATGCCGAGTACGTCAGAATCAGCCCGGCCGCAGCGGCCAGCGGACTCACTCTGCAGCACAAGCTCATCGGCACGCCGAAGTGGACCGCGTCGGTCAGCGGTGAGTACACGATCCCGGTGATCGACTGGGGCAATCTGTCCCTGCGCGCCGACTACAGCTACCGCGCCAAGACCTACTTCCAGCTGCTCAATGTCGAGTCGGTGGCCCAGCCGGGGTACGGCCTGGTCAACCTGCGCGCGGCCTTCGACAGCGCCGACGAGCGCTGGACCATCGCGACCGGCGTCACCAATGCCACGAACGACCGGTACCGTTCGTCCGGCGTCAGTGTCGGCGACTCGCTGGGCTTCAATGTCGGCTGGTACGGACGCCCGCGGGAGTGGTTCCTGCAGGGGATCTATCGCTTCTGATCGCCGCGCGGACATGCCGTCGTCATCGTCCGGCGTGCTGCGCACCGGCGTCGTCGCTGGCGTCGCCGGCGCCACGCTCGCGCTTGCGGCGCTCGCGATCGTTCCGATCGCGAGCGTGCCCGCGATTGCACCCATTATCGAGAGCACCGCGGACGGCGGGCATCTCGAGCAGTGGATGGTGCGCGAGGAGGATCTGCTCGCGGTAACCGCGGGCCCGCAGGATCCGGATCCGCCCCGACCGCCCGGGATCGCCCGGCTGGCCGACGAGCGGCTCGCCGCGACCGGGGTCGCGACCATGAAGCTGCGTGACCGCGACGGTATCGTGGTGGGCGTCGCCAGCCGCCTGATCGCACCGGAAGCGGATGCGCGCGCGGCGTTGTGGACCTTCGTGCTCGGCACCCGCGGCACACTCGCCGCCGAGGTGCCGCAGGCGGATGTCGACGGCGCGGGGCGCCTCATCGGCGGGACGATCGATTTCGCCGGCGTGCGCGGCCGCTTCGCGGAACACGCCCGTCCCGAGGCGGGCGTGCGCTACCGTCTCGACGTTCTGCGCGAGCCGTGATGCGGGCGCTGGCACACCTGCTGGCGGCGCTGGCCGGATTCGTCCTCGGTGCGCTGGTCGTGCTGGCCGGCCTGTACTTCTTCCCGTTCGCGCACGTGGACCGTACTGCGCGCATGCTCGCGCAATTTCCAGAGCAGGCGCTCGATCTGTGGCTGGTGCTCGAAGGCGAGGTGGACGGCAGCGGCACGCCGGTGTCCATCACACATGGCGGCAACGGACCGTTCGCGCCATCCCCACCGGGCATCGGCCTGCTGTCCGAACCCGCGATCAACGCCGGCCTCGCGCTCGTGACCCGGGTCCATGACGGCCGTGGCAACATCGTCGGCGTCGCGACCGAGCTCGAGGCCGGGCATCCGGGCAGCAATCTGCTGCGCGGCCGGATCATGACGCACACCACCTGGTCGGCGATCCTGCCCGGCCGTGGCGGCATCGTCCTGTACCAGGTGGAGGACAACTGGATCCTCGCCACCCGGGTGATCGGTCCGGCACTGCTGCGCAAGCGCGCATTCCACGGCCCCTGGCGCAACGTCAACACGCTCGGCCCGCGCGCTGACGGGCGTGGCTACGTCGTCGCCGGCACGGGAGAGTTCGCCGGTCGCGCCGGCACCTTCATCGAAACGGCCGAGATGCGCGAGTTCCGGCCCGACGGTCATATGAGCTTCACCATGGACATGCGGGTCATCTTCGATCCGCCGTCGACCGGCACTCCGTGAGCGAAGATCGGACGCCGCGGTCCGGACTCCGTCGTTGCCCGGCGTTGCAGAGCCTGCGCCGTCCTTGCGAGGCGCCGCAGGCGCCGTGGCAATCCATCGCGTGCGCTGCTCGTCGAGGCCGCATGGTTCGCCACGCCGTGCCTGCGGCCCGGCTCGCGAAGACGTGCACGCGGAGCGGGACGTGAGCATCC